>JADFZJ010000006.1:17271-94804 GCA_015232555.1 Desulfamplus sp.
GTACCATTACCAATAACATCTTCAGAAGAAAATGTATTTTTTAACAAGTAATATAAATATGAGTTTTTGCCTTCTTTGTGGTTCAGTGCTGATAAACCACGACCAATAATCATTTTGCAATCAGCGATATTCAAGCGACCTACTGGAGCACGCACACTAATAAGAATATCTCCTTTATTGGCAATTCTCCCTTTGGTGTTACAGTAAACATCTTTCCTTGGATAGCGTTTTCCATAAGTGCCTACACCTTGATTAAATGGTAAACCATCGCCATTCTGATTATAAAATTCTGATGGCGGGCTTTGTCCCATAGTTGCATTAGCAACGTCTCCAATTCTCTTAACCTCCCACCCATCAGGCACACCTTTTACAATTTTGGTTTTTTCATGTTCTGGAAACCTCAAACGCACGAACCACTCACGATAAATCTCTTCCGCCATTTTTTCTAAAATCGCTATTCGGCGGTTGTTGTTTTCGATTAGGTCATCGTAAGCGGTGAGGACTGAGGCAATTTTACGTTGAATTGGGAGTGGGGGAACAGAAACTGGTATTTCATTGATTTTATAAATTCCGAGTTTACCTTGAGCCGCTCCTGCTGAGGCTTGCTGCATTATTTGTTTACTATAAGGGCTAAGCAAAACGTTTATCAAATATCTGTGGAAAATCCCTTTATAATTTGTCAATCTAACGGCATTCTCGGAGAGACTTGCATTATCAAGCTCTTCAGGTACAATACCAACATCTCCGATATTTGCTCCAACGATCGTAATCAGAATATCGTTTTTATTCGTTGTATATCGTTTAATTTTTTCTCTTACAGCCTCTGAAACAAAAACAGGGGCTTCAATTTTTACTTTTCCATTTTTAATATCTCTTGCTCTAATATATGGATAACCATGAGAGGAAAAATTCTCACCTATAGGTAGTCTTTTGCCGCCTTTGATTTCACATAGTTCTTTTAATTTTCGTTGCTTCCAAGAATTCATTAGGTATTTCCAGTCGATGGGATTCAAGCATTTAAGCAGCCGAGCGATAAATCGCACGGCTAAATTTAACAAAGTCCAATAAATTGGACTGCTATAGTTGGCTTCAGCCAACTTTTATTATGTTAGCCCTGAAATTTATTTCGGGGCTATACTTATCAAGTTACTAAAACGCCGTTCTTGGCATAATCCACAATCAATGATTTTTCGTTTTTCCACTCTTCAGGGGTAAATGCTGTGGCTTCAATAGGAGCAAAGACTTGATAAATTGCTTCTGTCAAAATATCAATGCGTTCCCAGTAGCCCATATTGGAAAAACTTGGTGAAATGACTATTAAATCAATATCACTATATTCACGAGCAGTATTAGCAGCATGAGAGCCAAACAAGATAAGTTGCTCAACTATTATGTTAATTGACTCTAACGCTT
Organism: Desulfamplus sp.; assembly: GCA_015232555.1. Lineage (GTDB taxonomy): Bacteria > Desulfobacterota > Desulfobacteria > Desulfobacterales > Desulfobacteraceae > Desulfamplus. The sequence goes on from JADFZJ010000006.1 coordinate 18,685, forward strand.
TCTTGAATTGTCTGATAGTTTTTAAAACTGCGTCTTTATCCATTTCAACACATCCTTGCTTTTATTAAGTATGTTTTTTGTTACTTCTTCAGTATATACTGCTTGTAATTTTGCCATATCATCAGGATAACGAGTAGCAACGCTTGCGGTATTCAGCTTTATAATAAATTTTTCTAATTCCTGCTCTGGCTTTTTCCCAATTTTTTCCAACAGATAAAGCAGGTTATGTGTTTTGGGTGGAACTTCTTTAAAACTCTTGTGATAAAAACCTTTCAACGCCTTTTCAATGGACAAGTGAGCCATAAAGACAGCATAAAAATAACGCCCGCTGTTTTGCATGACATCGGCTGTATCCATATCGTAATCAGCTTGTTTAAGCCACTCTTCATGTTTATCGCTCATTTTGTATCCTTCACTATTCCTCGCAGAATATCTTTCAAACGATCATCAAGAATCAATTCTATTGCCTCTTGCAAACTCTTTTTTGTCTCTTCGATTGTTTCACCTTGACCATTGGCAGAGGGGATTTCAGGACATATCGCCCAATAACCGCCTTCTGGTGCTTTTTCAATAACTGCTGTCAGTTCACCTTTCATTGTTTTAACCCTATAATAAATTCCATTACTTCTTCTAAATTTCTCTCTGATGAGGGGTTAATATTCTTTTGTTTTTCTACGTGCTTATGATGGGGAAATCCTTGCAGTTGTTTATGGTGAGGGGCATTATCCCAGCCTATTTTTAATTTGTTTTCAAAAGTAAGCCAGTAATAACTGTAGCGTATAAGCTCTTCACCTTCCCATTGTTCAGTAACTCTTAAGTTAGTTCCGTCTTTTAGCACAATAATTAATCTTAAAGTCTCTTCATCAAACTCTAACGGCACAATACGTTGCACAAATTTACTGAATTTTTCTTCAATTTCGAGCAGGCGGATAGTTGCTATCATTTATCTGTACACCCCGTAAACTACTATTGCCTGTAGCGAGTCTATCTGTTTTTGTGATTTTGCAGCTTCCTTTGTCCAGTGATGCCACATTATATAATCCTCGTGCATTTCATAATCTGCATCATCAGGTAATCCAGATTCTTCCAATTCAGACAGTTGTTTTCGGTATTTTTCCTCAAAAAACCGGATTTTACTTTGAGCCAAAAAAAGCCTTTTATTAAAGTCAGAGAGTCTGACTGCTGCACCATGACTTATTACAGATAATTTCTCTTCATTTGAGAGTAAAATAAATTGACTTTCAATTCCTTCCTGAATATTAGCAATACATTCCATATAGTTACCCCATAATTGATTATTATTTTGTTTATACCATTGCTGAATTAACTAAACTACTCCCCTGCAATCAGCCTGATATTTTTTCCAATTATCATCTCTAATTCATGTGCTTCTGAATTGAGATTTTCAAACTCTTCATTAAGTGAGAGCATTTCACTGATAAACTCTTCATAACTTTTTCCATCTTCTTCAATCACAACACCAACATAACGACCAGAATTAAGCGAATAATCCTGCTCTTTTACCTCGTCAGGAGCTGCCAACTTGCAAAGCCCTGTTACATCTTCATATTTTGCATCAGGAAAACGCTCATGAAGCCAAGCGATGTGTTCAAAGAAATATTCAGTTGCTTTTGCCTCATTATGCAGTTTATCTAATTCCAATTTGAGAGTTTTCAGGTCTTTATTCCTGCTCTGCTCTTTCTCAATATGACGAACTTTTTTATCCACCTCTTTTAGCACTTCATGCAATAGCGAAAAGAAAGGGGCGATTGTTTCTTCCATTTTGTGCTGTGATATGTTGGCATTATCAATATCAGTCAAATTAATCAATGCACTGTAATCAGCATATTTTTTCAATAAATTGTCAGCATCTTTCAGCACAGGCGAAAAATCAGGGGTATCTTTTCCGTTGTTTTCCTTTAAGAATGCGATGACCTTATTGGCAACCTCTTCAAGTTTAGGACGATGTTCAGTCAATCGCTTAAATCCATCTTCAAAATAGCTGTGAACAAGCTCAACAAATGCTTGACGGTTTCCTCTATTAAGACGGCTGATAACAGCGATATTCTGTATCTGCTCCTCTGAAAACTCACGGTGTGCCCTGTCAATCTGGGTAAAGATATTGCGTGCATCAATAAAGAGGATTTTGTTATTTTGTTTGGCTTTGTCAAAAAACCAGAGAGTTGCTGGAAGGGTAACTGTGTAGAACATATTTGATGGAAGGGTTATCATGGCGTAAATCAGATTGTTTTCAATCAGCTTTTGACGAATATCAGCTTCACTGTGTCTTGCATCTGAAGCTGAATTTGCCATGACCAATCCAGCACGCCCTTTCTCTTTAAGCGAGGTTGCAAAAAAGTTAATCCATAGATAATTTGCATTTGGGACAGTTACTATTGCTTTATCTTTTGTCTCTCCTTTTGATTGTGCTTTGGCTTTGGTTTTGTTTCGCGGGATACCGTAGGTATTGAATCTTTTGTCTGCCTCAACAGATTCAAGGTTTACATCATCAACATTGAATGGTGGATTTGCTAAAACATAGTCAAATTTACCAAAACTTTGATGAATATCTTCATAATATGAGTTTGCCTGCTTAATTTCTCCTCTCAATCCATTAACAGCAATATTCATTTTTGCAAGTTTAACAGTCCCAAGCGTTTTTTCTGCACCGTAAACATATAGATTATAATCATCTTTTGGATTGTTATTAGAGCTATCTTTTTTGTTGTTAAAGCTGTTTTTTTTGTTAGAGCCATTTACAGAGCGTTCCTGAATGAACTGTGCAGATTGAACAAACATACCGCCTGAACCACATGCAGGGTCAAAAACTGTTCCATCGTGTGGCTCAATAATTTGCACCATAAGACGAACTACTGAACGTGGAGTAAAAAATTCACCTCCACCCTGCCCTTCTGCCATTGCAAACTTACCAAGAAAATATTCGTAAATCTGCCCAAACATATCACCTGTGGCGTTCTTGGGAATATCAGCGAAATTTTTAATCAGGCGGATAATTGTTGTATTATCAATATTAGCATCATTGCCTTCCTGTTTCCGATTCAGACGGAAATATTCATCTTGAGGTAGCGTATCTTTAAGTTCAGGTTTGTATTGTTCAATAAGCTGCATTGCGTTTTTTATAGCTTGTGCAATATCGTGATTTTCAGGAAGGTGTAAAAGATGATCATAACGAGCTTCAGGAGGCAGATAGAACCCGCATTTCTCAACCGCAATTGCTTCAATTGGCTTTTCACGGCGTGTATCTTTCAGTTTATGATACTCTTCTAAAATAGATGGTTCTGCCAAACTGTATTTATTGTCGGCAAATTTCAGAAAAATCAGACCAAGAATCGGTGTTGAATATTCGGAGGATTTAAGGTCAGAGTTGGCTCGCAAGGTGTCTGCTGTTTGCCATAGAGTTGCTTCAAGTTGTTTAAGTGCTTCGGTAGATGTCATCAGTTTCCTGTTAAAATGATATTATTTTTTTTCTTCTGTTCTTACGAACATAAGCAGCTTTGATGTAATTATTGTTTAATTGAAATTTCTGAATAATAAGATTAATTTAAAGTTGTTATAACCTGTCCCCGTGATGTAAAAGAAATTCCCTGCTGCCCCTCTGTGCCAATCATAACAGATTCAATAATCGGAGAATTGACAGGTTTGTCAGATTTCCATTCAACCATAAAATTTGCACCTGAACCACCTGATTTATCTTTTTGTGGGATAACATATCGTATTGATTCAAGAGGTTTAAGGATAACGGACTTTTCTGCATATTTTTTGAGAAGTTCCCCTTTTGTTCCGTAGTAATCAGCATAGTTTACTGTGATTGAGTGGTTTATATCGACATTTCTGATGCTCAAGGTAACGGTCAACAGCATGGGCAACTCCCTGTCACCTGCGTAAATATGAGAGTATGCAGGGACATAAAGAGTCTGACCTTGTGAAAGAACTATTGAATCATCAGCATGGACAAAAGCTGCGATGCCAATTGATAAACAGATTGAAATTATAAGAGATAAGGAAAATATTTTTTTCATAGCGTGCTCTTTCCGATTGATATTTTTATGTGATTAAATTCTTATGATTGTTTCATGCTTATAATTGCCTGATTCTTATGACGTTTCAGCAAGTTTTTTAAATTCATTCCGCTCATGTTTATTACCAACTACGGCAATTAAATCTCCTTCTTGAAAGGAATAATCCACCTTGGGGTTGGAGTAAAACTGTTTTTCATGGATAATTCCTACTATTGACGCACCTGTTTTTGTTCTAACTGCCGCATCTTTGATAGTTCTATTTATAAGAGAGCTTTCAGATGTAAGGGTAACCCATGAGATTTCAAGCATATTTTTTATATTGTTGAGTTTGGCAAGAAGCTGCTGATCTTGACTGATTGTTGATGGTTGGTGAGGCTGATGTTTTTTTTGTGATACATCTTCTTCCTTCTCATCATCACCAAAGTGGTAAAATACCTCTTCCTCCTCCTCATCAAAGTGGTAAATTGGCTCATAAAGCTGCTGTCTTACAGCATCAGTATATTCCTGAATTACTGTTACAGGCATCTCCAAATTAATTAGAGCCTGCCTTGCAATTTCAAGCCCTGCCTCCATCTCTGGCAGGACAACCATATAAACTCCGTTTTCGTATAGTGCCCTTGTCTGCTCAACGCCATCTGCCCGAACAATTATACGTAGTTCAGGATTAAGAGAGTGTGCCTGTTTTACAATTGACTGAGATGTAATAAGAGAAGGTGTTGTAATCAGAAGAAGTTTAGCAGCCTGTAATCTTGAGACCTCAAGAACCGTTTGATGTGTCATATCACCATAAACAACAGGAAAATTTGCATTTTTGCACTCAACCATACGCTGGTAATTAAGCTCTATAATAATAAAAGGTATAGTAAGTTTTGTCAAAACTTCGGCAATATGCTGTCCAACCCTTCCGCCTCCTGCAATTACAACATGTTGACTCAACCCTGAATTGGGTATGTTTGCTGTTTGCAAAGGCTCATAATGAAAGAACCGTTTTCTTAGTTTATACAGCGGAGTTGCTAAAGAAGATGCAAAAGGGGTGATGACCATGCTAACGACTGATATTGCTAACACAAGAGAGTAGATATCTTGGTCAATCGCTTTTGTTGCAACTCCTGTCCGTGCAAGCACAAATGCAAATTCGCCAATCTGAAAAAGACCTAAACCTACTGCAATTGGAATAATATTGATATATCCAAAAACCATTGACAGAACGAAAAATATTGAGCCTTTCAAAATTCCGATTATAAGAACAAGAGATATAATTTTACCCCAATTTGCAAGAAGAAACATGGGGTCAAGAAGCATTCCAACTGATGTGAAAAATAAAAGTCCAAAGATATCCCTTAAAGGTATGATATCACTTAAAGCCTGATGTCCATAATCAGATTCGCTCAACACTATTCCAGCAACAAAAGCACCAAAAGCAAATGATAGACCAAACAGATATGTTGCATAGCCTATACCCAAACCTATAGCTGTTATAGAGAGAATAAACAGCTCTCTGGAGTTCCATTTTGCAACATTTCCTAAAATCCATGGAAGTAATTTTTTCCCAACATAGAGCATTAAAAAAATAAAAATTACAGACTTGATTACAGCAATGCCCAACAATGGCAGACCTGCATTAATGTCACTTAACTGTGGAAGTATAATCATCATTGGTATGACTGCCATATCCTGCACAATAAGCATACCAATCATAACTTTGCTTGAGAGTGTTCCGACAAGCCCTCTGTTCATAAGGGTCTTAAGCGTTACCATTGTGCTTGATAGAGATATCAACGCCCCAAGCCAGATAGAGCTTATCGTTGACCAGCCTAAAAAATATTTACCAATTAAAAAGCCAATACCAATGGTCAAAATAACCTGAATAGGGGTGCCAAACAAGGCAATCTTTCGTACAGGTTTGAGTTCGCTTAAAGAAAACTCCAATCCTAATGCAAATAGAAGAAGAGCCACTCCAATTTCAGCCAAGAGTTCGATGTCGTGAATATCTCCAACCGTAACTCCTCCAGTGTATGGACCTACAATGACTCCTGCAAATATATATCCTAAAATTAGAGGCTGCTTTAATCTTTGTGCAATCAATGCACCAATCAGAGCAGCAACCATAATAACTACAATATCAGCGGCTAAGCCCATTTATAAATAACTCCTTTTTAATCATTAAAGTGTAATCTTTTTTCAATTTTATACTACAACATACAGTAATGTCATCATAAGAGTCAGTAAAGCAGGAATCAAGTAAAAGTTCATCAAAATCAGAACTGATGTTTGTGCTGTAACCTTTCTGTAACTGCTGCTGTGATATGAGATAATAACGTCAAAAGGTTTTAAGATGAATAGAAAATTATGAACACATTATGAATTATGAACACAAAATAGCAATAAGCGTAATCAACCAGAAGTAATCAATCCACAATGTTAATACTCATTGAAAAAGGAGAGAGTCAATGGATTTAAACAGGAGAGAGTTTATACAGGTTACCAGTGCTACTGCTGCGGGTCTTGCAGTAAGCACTCTTGGCTTTGACCTGATGCCGGTCAAAGCACATGCCCAGATGCTCAAGACTAAATATGCCAAAGAGACCACCACAATTTGCTGCTACTGTGCTGTAGGGTGCGGTGCGATTGTCCACACAAGCCAGCGGGGAGACGGCAGGGTTATCAACATTGAAGGTGATCCTGATCATGTAATCAACCGCGGTGCTTTGTGCCCAAAAGGCGGCTCAATGAAGCAGTTGGTTGAGAATGAAAACAGGCTGACACGTCCAATGTATAGAGCTCCGTTTTCAGACGAATGGCAGGCTGTATCATGGGACTGGGCTTTAGAACATATTGCCCAGAAAATTAAAGCAACAAGAGATGCCACCTTTGAGACTAAAAACTCAAAAGGTCAAGTTGTAAACCGTACAACTGCCATTGCATCTGTTGGTTCTGCTGCAATGGATAACGAGGAGTGCTGGACATATCAGGCAATGCTGCGTGCCTTGGGGCTTGTCTATATCGAACATCAGGCTCGTATCTGACACAGTGCAACTGTAGCGGCTCTGGCAGAGTCGTTTGGACGCGGTGCAATGACCAACCACTGGATCGATCTTAAAAATAGTGACTGTATTCTTATTATGGGCAGTAATGCTGCTGAAAACCACCCAATTTCTTTCAAGTATGTAACAGAAGCAATGCGAAATGGTGCAAAACTGATAAGTGTTGATCCCCGTTTTACAAAAACTTCATCTAAAGCAGATATCTATACAGCCTTACGTTCTGGAACTGATATCGCCTTTCTTGGCGGTATGATCAAGTATATTTTGGATAACAACCTCTATAATAAAGATTATACTGTTGAATACACAAACGCATCTTTTATAGTAGGCAAAGATTTTACATTTGAGAATGGTCTCTTTTCAGGCTACACCAAGGGAAAAGAGGGGCAGGGTCCATCAACAGGAAGTTATGACAAAGCTAAGTGGGCTTTTGAAGTTGATGAAAAGGGTATTCCAAAGATGGACAAAACCCTTCAAGATCCAAGATGTGTATTCCAGCTTATGAAAAAACATTATGAGCGTTATACACCAGATGTTGTCTCTACAATAACAGGTACATCGCAAGAAGACCTTTTAACTGTGTATAAAACATACTCTGCTACTGGTGAGACAGGAAAAGCTGGTACTATCATGTATGCAATGGGCTGGACACAGCATACAGTCGGTACTCAGATGATCCGCACAATGTGCATGATTCAGCTTCTTCTTGGAAATATGGGTGTTGCAGGCGGCGGTGTAAATGCTCTTCGCGGGGAGTCAAATGTTCAAGGTTCAACTGACCATGCCCTATTGTGGCATCTGTGGCCCGGCTATCTTAAAGGTCCTAAAGCATCACAAGATACCCTTACAGCCTATAACACCAAATGGACACCGAAAAGCAGTGATCCTCAATCTGTCAACTGGTGGCAGAACTATCCAAAATACGCTGTAAGTATGCTTAAATCCTTTTTTGGAGATAAGGCAACCAAAGAGAACGATTTTGGATATTCATGGCTTCCAAAGGCAGATGACACGGGAAGTTATTCATGGTTTGACATTTTTGATGCAATGTACAAAGAGAAGATCAAAGGGTTCTTTTCATGGGGGCAGAATCCTGCATGTTCAGGCTCTAACTCAGGCAAGACAAGACAAGCTCTTGAAAAACTTGAGTGGTTAGTCAATGTTAATCTATTTGACAATGAGACTGGCTCTTTTTGGAGAGGTCCTGGAGTTGATCCTAAGAAGGTAAAAACAGAGGTTTTCATGCTGCCAGCAGCAGTTTCTGTGGAAAAAGAGGGCAGTATTATAAACTCTGGGCGCTGGATGCAGTGGCGTTATCAGGGACCCAAACCTATGGGAGACAGCCGTCCTGACGGTGATATCATTATGGAGCTTTTCAATAAAATAAAAGAGCTTTACCACAAGGATGCTCCTGTAGCTAACAAAGGCAAAAATAACAAAAAAGGCAAAAAAAGTAATCAAAATAGTAAAGGTGGAGTATTCCCAGAACCTATTTTGAATCTTAAGTGGGATTATGAGACTAACGGAGCGTATGATCCACATAAAGCAGCAAAAGAGATCAACGGATATTTTCTGAATGATGTAACTATTAAGGATAAGCAGTACAAAAAAGGTACTCTTGTTCCTAACTTCACCATGCTTCAAGCCGATGGCTCAACGTCTTCAGGATGCTGGGTTTATTGCAACAGCTATACCGAAGATGGCAATATGGCAGCCAGAAGAGACACTCAAGATGCACCTAACAATATCGGATTATATCCCAAATTTGCATGGGCATGGCCCCTTAACCGCCGTATTTTATACAACCGTGCATCAATGAATCCCAAAGGCGAGCCGTGGAACAAGGATAAATGGGTTGTCAAATTTGCAGGCGAACAAAAAGATGGCAAATGGACAACCACCAAATGGGAAGGAGATATTCCAGATGGTCCAGCCTTCCCTCTTCAGAATCCTGACGGAACAAAACGTGAAGATGGAAAAAATCCGTTTATCATGCAAAAAGATGGATATGGACAGATATATGGTCCAGGACTTGCTGACGGTCCATTCCCTGAACACTATGAGCCTTTAGAGTGTCCTGTTGAGAAAAATTATCTAAGCCCACAGATGGTCAACCCGACAGCAGTTGTCTATTCCACAGATCAAGATTCACACGCAACATGCGATCCAAGGTTCCCATTTGTCGGCACAACCTACCGTGTTTGCGAACATTGGCAGACTGGTCTTATGACACGTCCCCAGTCATGGTTGATGGAGTTGCAGCCACAGATGTTTGTTGAAATGAGCGAAGAGCTTGCAGCATTAAGAGGCATCAAAAACGGAGAGCGTGTAAAGGTTAGCAGTGCGAGAGGAGAGGTTAAATGCACAGCGATGGTTACTAAACGCTTTAAGCCATTTAAAATTGGCAACGGCATTGTTCATCAAGTTGGTGTTCCATGGCATTTTGGATGGAGATGGCCTGACAGCGGTGCTGAAGAGAGTGCAAATCTATTGACTCCATCGGCTGGTGATCCCAATACCCGTATTCCTGAAACCAAGGCATTCATGGTCAATGTGACCAAACTATAAAAGGAGGTGATCAGTATGGAAAAGTCGTTTTTTATTGATACAACCATCTGCACAGGATGCAGAGGATGTCAGATAGCTTGTAAACAGTGGCATGATCTGCCTGCTGAAAGCACTAAAAACTTAGGAACATTCCAGAATCCGCCTGATCTCTCCTTTGTTACCTACAAATTGGTCAGGATGAAAGAAGAGGTTATTGACAATAAGCTGAACTGGCTCTTTTTTCCTGAGCAGTGCCGCCACTGCATCGAAGCTCCATGTTTGCAGATTGCTGAAAATCCCAAAGCAATTTACAAAGACTCTGATACTGGTGCAATTCTCTATACTGCAAAGACATCTGACCTTGATGCTGATGCCATTATTGAATCTTGTCCTTACAACATACCAAGAAAAAGAGATGATGGAACTCTTGCAAAGTGTGATATGTGTAATGACCGTGTGCATAACGGCTTAAAACCAGCATGTGTAACTGCCTGTCCAACTGGCACAATGCAATTCGGAGATCGTCAGGAGATGCTGGATATGGCAAATAAAAGGCTTGCAGAAGTTAAGGCAAAATTTCCCAATGCCTCTCTTCTCAACCCTGATGATGTAAATGTAATCTATCTTGCTGCACATGATCCAAAGCTCTACTATGAGTATGCAGTTGCGTCAAACAACCGTGCGGAAAAAGGAATTAGCCGTAAAGTTGCATTACGTAAGATGATGGGACCTTTTGCTTCATTGATGAGGGTATAGATTATCTTTTAAAACTGTTCAAATAGGAGTTTAAATAATGTTTATCCTCTTTAAGTTTACCCTATTTAAAGCAGAGCAGAATTAAAGTTTAAGTTTCAAAAAATAAGGGCACATTGTATAGTGCCCTTATTTTTTTATATTCAACTACCCCATTGATCGCACAATTAAGAAGATCACACAATTAACACGGAGACTTTATGACTATAAATAGTCCTATTACGCCAGAGCAGATAAGAAAAAGTGCAGATATGCTCAAACAGACGAGACCAGCATATAAATATTTGATAGATTTTTATGAAGAGATGTTCGTTATCCAAGAAGAGAGTAAATCTGAACTTGACCTTGATCCTATTATAATTGGACAGGAGCAGATTAAATTGAAGATAGATAAAGGTATTTCTCTGATTAATCCTGATCAATTTGTAATTGACGTAAACCATGCAAAAAAACTTCTGATAAAAATTTGCAGCATAGCAGGTCAAAAATTACCACACCTGCTCGATGCATCACAAAATATTAGTGCTGGTTTATCAAACAATAGCTTTAACGCAGAGACTCTATTTAATGCACTGCTCAAAAATGACCCAAAAGCATTGAATAAAATTGCACAGACTATTAATGTAAATGAAGATGCACTGATTTTCTTTGCATTTGAAGCGATCGCTCCTTCTATTCAAGCATGTTCATCTCAATTATCTTACTATCTTAAATCGGACAGTGAAGCTAAACCTTCACAAGAACAAGTTCCATGGAAAAAGGGAACATGCCCAGTCTGCGGCAATATTCCGCAGATGGGAATTTTAAATCAAGATGGCGAAAAATATCTTGTCTGCTCTTTATGTCTCCATAGATGGAAAACTTCACGAATGGGTTGTTCGCTCTGCCAAAACAGAGAGAAAGATAAACAGCAATACTTTTTCAACGAAGAGGAGAAAGAGTATCGTGTTGCTCTTTGCGATAATTGCAAAAAATATATTAAAATAGTTGATTTAAGGGAGCTTGTAAGAGCTTTTTATCCTCCTTTAGAACAGCTTTGCTCAATTCATTTAGATATGCAGGCGTCAGAGCAGGGATATCAAGGTTTGGTTCAAAACAAGATTTGACAATAGTTAAAGAGTCCCCCAAACATACCGGAGTTGTTATAAAATTAAAAGTTTTGAAATTAAATGACCAAAGGAGGTTTAAAGTGCGTTACCATTATTATGTTAGCGTAATTTTAGCTTTAATCTTTACATTAACTTTTACACCATTGTTTGGAATAAAAGATGTTCAGGCTCAACAAAACCAAACGAGTGAAAAAGAGTCTGCAACTAAGGGAGAATCTCTATCAAACGTTATATTTAACTCTCTTAACAACATCTCTTATCAGCAATATTTAGACGCGGGCGACAAAAATTTTAAGCTCGCTGACATTAATGCAGATGTTATTCTTGTCCAGATTTTCAGTATGTATTGTCCGCATTGCCAAAGAGATGCACCAAATATGAATAATTTTTTCAATCTTATTCAAAAGAGCGAATCTTACAAGGACAAGATCAAATTTATAGGAATTGGTGTAGGCAACTCTGAATTTGAGGTAGAATTTTTTCGTAAAACATACTCAGTTGAATTTCCACTTTTACCTGATCAAGACTTTAAAATTCATAAACTTTTAGGTGAGGTGAGAACACCATACTTTATAGGCTTTAAAAAAATCAAAGACGGCTCTTTAAAGCTGTTCATGTCAGAATCTGGCGGAGATAGAGAGCCTAAAGCCTTTCTTGAGCAGATTGTAAAGCAGGCTGATATTAAGTGAGTGTAGCCTTTTTATATTTAATCGAAACTGTAGAGACGCGGGTCCGTGCGTCTCTACTTTTTCTTATAAACTCTTAATAGTCATACAAAATATCGGTTGCAGGAGGTTAAAATACTATGTGCTGCTATATTAAAAATGCTGTTAAAGTATCTGTTTTTACTATCTTAATTGTTATTTTCAACATTATGGCAATAACATCAGAAGTTTATTCCCTCTCTGATGTTTATGGAGATAAAATCTATAATATAGGAGAGTTAAAACCAACAGACAGCAATTTAAAGGTAAAAGTCGGCGATATCGCCCCTGATTTTACCCTTAAAGCCATCTCAGGTCAGACTGTTACATTGAGTCAGTTCAGAGATAAAAAAAATGTTATGCTCACCTTTATTCCAGCAGCATGGACACCAGTATGTTCTGATCAGTGGCCTGGATATAATATTGCAAAGCAGCTCTTTGAATCTCACGACACTGTTATTATTGGAATCAGCATAGATAATCTTCCAACTCTCTTTGCATGGACACAACAGATGGGAGCTTTGTGGTTTGAAGTTCTTTCAGATTTCTGGCCTCATGGCAGGGTTGCAGACAGCTACGGGATTTTAAGAGGGGACGGAGTTGCAGAACGGGCGATCTTCTTGATTGATAAAAAAGGTGTGATACGGTTTATAAATGTCAGCGATATCAATACCCGCCCAGATTTAGGTCAGATTGTAAAAGCAATGCAGGAGATATCAGAAGATAAATAATTACAGTTCCTTGCAGTATAAAGGAGAAACTCAAATTCATCTTCAGTCAGCTTAAAATTAGGGAGATGAAAGACGCAGCCTGCTTATTATATTTGCATGGCAGTAGTTATTGCACTCATCTAAAAAACTCTCCTCTCTCTTTTTAAGAGCAATCATAAGCAGTTGAATGCAAAGAGCAGCAACTAAAGCTATCAAAGTGGTGTCAAACGCTACTGCAAGCCCTGATGTAATCTCCTGCAAAGATGTTTTAAGATATTCAATTCCCTCATTTTTTATAAGAACAGTTCCAAAACTTCCAATTGCCTGAGAAAGTCCAAGAACTGTTCCTATAAAGCCAAGCACTGGAATTGCCCAAACGAATCCTCTGATTAAAGCATAACTCGACTCCATCTGATCTTCGTCATTTTGAGCTTGAGCACGAAGAACCTCTGACACATCAGCTATCAATCCGATATTCTTAAGGTTTGCAAGAGCACGTTCTATACGGTTGAGCAGTACAAAATGTTTTGGATCATCTACAAGACCATACATTCGAGATAGAATGTCTTTTGCAGTATCTCTTGTCAATTCAAAATCAGCAGTTTGAGGTACAACCATTAAAAAGAGAGCTTTTTGCTGAAAAATAATCTTTCTCCACTTTATAAACATAATCGAAATAGACCAGCATGAGAAAAAAACAATAAAGAACGGAGTGATGCCTCTTTGCAAAAAGAGTTCGCTCATCTTACCTATATTCAAGATAGAGCTTATATCTAAAATAAAGGGAATAAAATTAGAAATCTCTTTGTAGTAAAATTGAGGGGCGTAAAAGATAAGAAAGAAGAAAACTCCAAGAAAGAAGGTAAGTGTAAGATTGACATCAGTATATTTTCCGCCATTTACTCCGATTTTCTCCTCAATATCCATTTTTTTCCATTGAAGAATTTTTATTAAATCACCATTTCGTAATCTGCTCATATTGTTTTTAATGCCTTTGGCTTATTTTGAAGTTTAATGAGGCATCTTTTTCGGTAAAAATGCCTTCATATAGTTCTTAGTTAAGCATAATATCTTGATATATTTATTTTTTACTGCTGATATAAAATGGGAATATTATACCAGGAATCGCAATCAAGGTGCAGAAGATAAAAAATCCTGTCCATCGTATATGCTCTACTATAAACCCAGTAGGAGCTGATGCAATTACCCGCGGAATACCCATAAGGCTTGAGAGAAGTGCGTACTGAGTTGCTGTAAATCTGCGGTTTGTCATAGATGCCATAAATGCGATGTATGCTGCTGTTCCCATACCGCTGGAGATATTTTCAAACGCAATAACTCCTGAAAGCAGAGGGATACTGTGTCCAACCATTGCAAGCCATGCAAAACAGGCGGTTGATAATGCCTGAAGGATACCAAACATCCAGAGACTTCGGTTGATGCCAAGTTTGAGCATAAGAACCCCGCCTGCAAATGTTCCTCCTAAAGTTGCCCAAAACCCGAATACCTTTACCACAGTGCCGATTTCGGTTTTTGTAAATCCAATATCAAGATAGAATGGTGTTGTCATTGCAGATGCCATCGTGTCGCCGATTTTGTAAAAGAGAATAAACAGAAGAATTAGTACAGCTCCGTCTCTTGCAAAATACTCTTTTAAAGGCTCTACTACAGCCTCATAGATTGTAGCTGGCTGTCCATCAACTACAGCAGGCTCAGGAGTGAAGACAACAGCGGCTACTGCTGGCAGAAGAGAAGCTGCCATAATCAGATAGACCATTGAAAATGGAATATGGTCAGCAAGGATAAGCCCTCCGCCTGACGCAAGCAGCATACCAGCACGATATCCATAAATATACATGGAAGAGCCAAGCCCAAGCTCTTCATCATTTAAATCTTCTCTTCTATAGGCATCAACAATAATATCTTGCGATGCACTAAAAAAAGTTACTAAAAATGCAGTAAATGCAACCAGCCACGGTGCTTTTGAAGGGCTTGTCAATCCAAGCAGAGCAATTGATAAAATAAGCAACATCTGTGAAACCAGAAGCCAGCCCTTTCGTCTGCCTAAAAATGGAAGTGTAAAGCGGTCAAAAATGGGTGCCCAAAGAAATTTAAGAGTATATGGAAGCCCGACAAGAGAGAACATTCCGATTGTTGCGAGATCAACTCCTTCCTGTTTCATCCATGCCTGAAGCACAGAAATTGTAAGCAGCAGAGGAACACCGCACGAAAATCCCATAATAAGAGATACAACCATCTTTCTGCTTACAATTTTGCTAAAAATTTTATGTGTCATAATTTTATAGATTTCTCACTTTTCAAGAGTTGTGCGGTTCTTCATTGTTATTAAAAACACTGGTATGATTAAAAAAACGATTGCTTAAATCTTTTTATCAAAATATGAATCAATATAAAATATTTTTTGATATTATTAAGCAGGCAATTATTTTTTACTGCGGGACAAAATTTCATGAATAATCGAATGGATCAATTACTTCAAAACTACCGCCTTTTGATTGACAAGGTTGACTCATGGCTCAAAAATCTTGATACGGTTCTTGCCTCACAGATGCAGTGCCAACCGGGTTGCAGCGAATGCTGTAAAAATTTTACAATATTTCCTGTGGAAGCGTGCTCAATGCATAGTTATATAAAAGAGAATAAAATAGAGATTAGTATCACAGATCACCATAATTGCAGGCAAAAACACGATTACAGCGAGCAACAGGAAAGAGAGGACAAAAAAAATTCCTGTATTGCACAAGAGAGAAAAGAAAACTTATGTGTTTTTCTTGATAGTAACGGGCTTTGCAGAATCTATCCAGCCCGTCCTTTAATTTGCCGAACACACGGATATCCGATTGTTATCAAAACGGACACGGAAAACAGAGTTGATTACTGCCCCAAGAATTTTCAGGATGGAGGCTTGAAAAAAGAGTATTTTAAAAGAGAACACCTTATTGACATTGACCATCTCAATACAATTCTATTTTCCGTTAATTCGCTTTTTATGAAGGAGTGCAGGGAGTGCAATCTATTTTCCGTTAATTCACTTTTTATTAAGGAGTGCAAAGAATATAGTTCAAAAAAGGGCTTAACTTTATCGCCAGTATGGTGTGGTGATAATACTCAATGTTCGAGTAATAAGGATTTATATAGAGAGTTGTTAGATACACGTATATCATTTCAAGATATTATTGAAGTGTAATCTTTTTAATTTCAATCCAAACCGTAGAGACACACGGACGTGCACATCTCTTTCTTACCGTTTTTTGAACAGAATCACCTGATTCTGCTTAAAATGGAGTGCCTGAATTTTATTGTATATATTACGTGTTTCTGGATCAGGTTCAACTCCAAGCTCGCTTATTGCAGTCTGCCGCCACCGTTCATAAAGAGCAGACGCCGCCTTAATCATACCAGCATCAGCATAAACGATCATAAGATTTTGATAAGCCTCTTCATGCAGAGGATCAGCCTGTATTGCTTTTTTGAGATATTCAACCGCCTGAAATGGCTGCTCCTGCTCCTCATAAATTCTTGCCATAGTCATAAGTATCTCAATATATTGTCTTCTCAAAGAATCTCGTTTAAGATCAATCCACGCTTGATATGACTCTTCTGCAAGAAAATCCCCTTTGTAAAAAGTTACCGCCTGCTCAAAAAACAATATTGCAAGAGCCATCTCCTCTCTTGCAAGTTTTTCATAGCCCTGCTGCACAAGGCTTGTAAAGGCATCAATATCTACAGAGACCAATTCAGAATCAAGCGATATCCGTCCAGCGTCCATTTTGATATAAGAGTAGCCAACCTGCTTGTTGACATCTGGTTCTAAAACTTTTCTGAGACGATGCAGGTTGATTTTGAAATTCTTCTCTCCAGCTTTCATTGATGCGTCAGGCCAGATGTCGTCAATAATCATATCTTTGGATACATCTCTTGTATTATGACAAATTATTGATTTTAAAAGAAGTTTTGGTTTGTTTCCTTCCCATATATTGTCAGCAACCATTTGATTTTTAATGCAGACTGAAAACTGCCCTAAAGTTGTTATTACCACTCTTGGCAGTGTGAGCCTGTAAAGATGTTTTAATCTGTTCATAGCATTGATATCGCCAGCAATAGCAGGGTGTTTGAGCAGAGCTAAAATCTGCATTGCAGGATTCTTCTCTGTAAATCGGCTCTCTTCTAAAGATGAATTGGAGTTTTTTGACATATCTGAAAGTTGAGATTGATTTGCAATTAAAGGAGATAGAGCATTAAAAAGAGTATTTGAATCGTCAAAAGAGATTCCAAGAAGCACAATTTCAGAAAAATCTGATGGAGATATCAATGCAAATCGTTCATAGCCCTCTTCAAATGCTCTGTTTAAAGCTGTAAGAATGTAATCTCTTGCAGATTCTATCTGCTCCTGTTTCCAGCAGAGCAGCCCTAAAACAGCTCTTGTTTCGCACCATGAGATTCCAGATGATAACTTATCAAAAAAATTATCTGATTTGCTAAGTGCATTTTCTGCATCTTGATACATTTCTTGCTGTATAAGGATTAGAGCACTAAGTCTCTTTGCAGCAAAGAATCGAGCATCTTCTCCATTTTTTTCATTAAAAAGCGATAATGATTTTTCAGATTCATTTTGAGCATCTTTAAAATATTCAATCTTGTTTTTAAGGTCTCCTGCATATTTTTTTAAACATTCTAAATCTCTTTTAAGACATCCTGAATGGTAATAAACTACAGCTTTAATATGGTGGGCAAGTGCAAGATAAAAGTTGTTACCCGAAAGAATAGAAAAATCGGAAAGGTGATCTGCAAGGTCTAATGCCTCCCTAAATCTGCCTGTATATATACGGTGCATGGCTTTAAGCTCAATAAATTCAGGATATAGAAAAATTAGCCCAAATCTCTCCACATCTTTTTCAGACTCTTCTAAATATCTCTCTGCTTCGTCAAAAGCCCCCTGTTTAAGTGCAAAATCAATTCTGATAATATAATTAAGAGCACGGTATTCAGGATGAATATCTTCATGGGTTAAAGGCTGGATTTCCCGCAAAAGAAGCTGTGCACCTGAAAAGTTGCCAGCACGTACATAGCCAAACGCCATAACAATAGAGGCATTAAGTTCTATTTCAAGATTTCTGATTCTTTTTGCAAGTATTCGGGCGTTTTTGGATGAAGAGAGTCCTTTGTTAATATCCACCTCTCCTGCAATGTAACCAAACGCTATCTGCTGCCATAAAAGTGCTCTTGCCCAATTAAAATAGGGTTTATCTCTTATCTGCAAAAGCAGCATCTCACCTTTTTTTATCCACTCGGCAATTTTTGCGGGAGATTTTCTCACAAAAACAGCAGCTTCAATCAGATGTGCAGTTGATAACATACAGCCTCTTATGTCATTATTTGCCTCAAACAGGTTCAGGGCGGTGAGAAAGTCCTCCACATTTCTTCTTCCCCCCCTTATTCTCCTTGTTACTGTTAGATAGTAGATGAGCCATGGGTCATTTTTGACAACTCTTTCAGGAAGAGACTCTATCCATGCACCAATATTGGGAAAAAAGCCCTTTACAAGAAGATCAGTGGCACACTTTTTAATCATATCTCCTGCCATTTTATAGTCTTGACCTTCAATGTAGTAGTGCACTGCAAGTTCAATCTGTCCCCGTTTTTCAAAAAAATGAGCCGCTCTGAGGTTTAAGTTTTTAAGTTCATCATAAGATATCTCCCTGATAAGTGCTTTGAAAAGAAACTGCTTAAACAGAGCGTTAAACCTGTAATAGACGGGGGCAGCAGATATATCCTGGTGCAGTGAGTTTCCAGGAAGCCGCGTAGAGATAGATGTTTGACGCTGAATGAACAGGTTGCGTTTTTCAAGATAGCTTAAGATTTCATGCCCATTATCTGTATCACACAGATGGGCTGCCATATCTTCGTCAATATCATCAAACATAGATGCTCTTATCAAAAAATTTTGTATGTTTTCAGGCAGAAACGCATAAATTTGGCTGGAAAAGTATTCTAAAGTTTCTGCTGTAAGGTGGGTAGGTATTGATGATATCAGATTGGCATCAGAATGGTTAGTTTTAGCTGGCTTACCAGTATTAGCTGAATGGACAATATTAATGTGAGAAGATGTTGTATTAAAGGTATTATCTGATTTTGATAAAGATTCTGATATCAGGGCAACACCTCCTGGCCATCCTTCGGTTATAGCGTGAATTTTTTTCACCAAATCAAAAGATATCTCGTTATTGTAATGTCTTTTTAAAAACTGCTCTGTCTCTTCATACGTAAATGCAAGCTCTTCGTTTTTAATTATCAGACAGCTATGTTCTATTTTAAGTTTTGAAATGTTAATAGGTGGAAATTCCCTTGATATCAAAAAGAGCCTGATATTTAATACAGTTGAACATATATGGTTGATGATGCTTTTAATTATCAGATAAGATGGTGCGTTGTTATCAAGAGATTCAAGATTATCAAACACTAAAACTACTGGTTCAAGAATTGAAGCTAAAATTGAGATTACAATATCAACTTGACGGTCAATATCTTCGCCAGTTCCAAGTGTTGAGGGCATAGTTTTAATTTTTTGTCTCTGTGAAAAGGCATTTATCATCAGATCAAAAAGGTTGGTATGGTCAGATTCCCTCTGGCTTAAGTGCAGCCATACAGACGTTACTTGAGGAGTATTAAATTCTATTTTATAAGGTAATGTTTCTCCTGTTTGCTCTGTTGATTTTAGAGAGATGTTACCTAAATAAGATGCAATTAATGTCGATTTTCCCTGTGCTGCCTGCCCTTGAACCAAAACAAGGCGTTTGTCTCTGTTGCTGTCAAGCAGGCTGTAAAGACGGTGGCGTAAAATCACATCATGGAACTCTGGAAGGGCAAAGGTGCTGCCGTTACTCATCATATTTTGCCTCAACAATAACAGCAATTTCATGAAGCCCTGCCATCTGAAAAAAACGGATATAATTGTATGACAGACCGTTCATGGTTATTTGTATTCCCTGCTTACGAGCCTGTTCCATGAAATCAATAAGCCAGTCCATTCCCTCTTTAGCGATAGAAAAGTCTGGAGAAAAGCAGATTTGAAGAAGCTTCACACCATTTAAGTCCAACTGTTTTGCTGCATAAGATGCTGATGTAAGTTTACCAGAAATTTTCATAGATATCGAAGAATCCGAAGTTTTGTTTATAATCATCTCTGATGTTTTTGGTTCACGGTTTCTGATTCTTAGTTCAGCCCGTTTCAAGGCAGATTCCAATGCCCGCTTCTCAACAGGCTTGTTGATAAAATCAGAGGCATCAAGGTCAAGAGCCTCAAGAGCCTTTTCCATATCTCCGTGTCCTGTAATGATTATAACCTGTGTTGTGGGATCATTAAAGGAGCGTATTTTTCTAAGCACCTCAATACCGTCCATTCTGGGCATTTTAAGATCAGTAAAGACAATCTGCGGCTGCTCTTTGGCAAACAGATCAAGTCCTGTTTTGCCATCTTCTGCAATAAATACTTGATAACCGTAAGCTGTCAGAAAAAGTTTGAACATTGAGAGCGTTGGTTTCTCATCATCAATAACAAGTATTTTCATAATAGGATATCCTTTAAAAGCCTGAATATTTAAACAGGCTATAATGAATGGATGTCATTTAACGCAACGCCCAACATTATCATAGTTTCAATTTTCTCATGGTGGAAAAATGATTTAAGATGTTGCCACTGCTTGAATTTTCAAATATTGTAATGGAAAAAAGGCAGCCGTTCCAACATAAAAATTTATTTTTCAAAAAATAATTGTTGAAAAAAGGAGAGACAACATGGAATCATCAGCATGGCACCCGGGTAAACTTCTTGCTCTTTCAGGCTCTTACTGGCAGACATGCACCCTGCATGGAGGAGTCAAACTTGACATTTTTACAACCATTGGAGAGGGCAACTTTACAGCAGGTGAGATTGCAAAAAAGATAGGTGCACCTCTCCGCAGTCTCTCTATGCTTCTTGATGCTCTTTGTGCAATGGAACTTCTTAAAAAAGAGGAAGAAAAAGAGCAGGAAGATGATAATATAAAAGGAGAACGTCAAAATAAAGCTGCAAAAGAGGATCAACAAGAGAAATGGAGATATTCCAATACACAGGTGTCATTAACTTTTCTGTCAAAGCACTCTCCCCAGTATATCGGTTTTATGATAATGCACCACCACCATCTTGTGGAGTCGTGGTCAAGGCTTGACGAATCAGTTATGACAGGGAAACCTATCCGCACAAGAGCCTCTTTTGAAGAAGAGGAGAAGAGAGAGAGCTTTTTAATGGGCATGTTCAACATTGCAATGCAGACAGCCCCCGGACTCGTGCCGACAGTTGATCTCTCGGGCAGGAAGAGTCTGCTTGATCTTGGAGGGGGACCTGGAACTTACGCTATTCACTTTTGCCTGCACAACCCAGAGCTTACAGCAGTTGTGTTTGATCTTCCAACCACTCGACCGTTTGCAGAAAAGACCATTGAGCGGTTTGGTCAGCAAAATAGGATAACCTTTAAAGATGGAAATTTTCTTACAGACCAGATTAAGGGTAAGTATGATGCTGTCTGGATTTCCCACATTCTTCATGGAGATTCTCCTTCTGAGTGCGAGCAGACTATTAAAAAAGCAGCCGCAGCACTTGAACCGGGTGGTATGATAATTGTTCATGATTTTATACTTAACAACAAAAAAGATGCCCCTCTTTTTCCAGCACTTTTTTCCCTGAATATGCTTTTAGCCACAGGCGGGGGGCAGGCATATTCAGAACAGGAGATTATGAATATGCTTAAAAATGCGGGTTGTAACAATATTTTTCGTACACCATACAAGGGACCTATGGAATCAGGGCTGGTTATTGGAACTATTTAGAAGAGTTGTTATATTTGACCTCCTGCAAACTTGGGTTAGCCCCTTGATTTTATTGGATAAAAATTTAGTTATGCAGGAAGTCTATTTAGATCAAAATAAAATAAACAATGAGATTAGAGAAAAAATCTTTGATATTCATTTGAGAAAACATGGTAAATTGAGTAAAAGGATTGACGCTATAAATCTGTTAAAACAGTTTGATAAATTTAATAAGTTAGGGAGCTAATAATGCTTATCGTAATGAAAAAAGGTGCAACTGACCAGAGTGTGCAGCGTGTTGTAGATACTGCTGAAAAACGTGGATATACTGCCCGACCAATTCCTGGCGGCGATCGTGTCTCCATAGGAATTTTATATAACAAAGGCTCTGTAGATGCGGGTCATTTTATGGGTCTTGAGGGTGTCAAAGAGGTAATTGCGGTGACAAAACCCTATAAATTGGTAAGCCGTGAGTTTCAGAACGAAAATACAGTTGTAACAGTAGGCAATGTCAAGTTTGGTGACGGTTCAATGCCTGTGATTTCAGGTCCCTGTGCAATTGAGAGCGAAGAGCAGGCTCTCGCCATTGCAAAAGTTGTAAAGAAAGCGGGTGCTGTCATGTTTCGGGGCGGTGCTTTTAAGCCCAGAACTTCACCTTACGACTTTCAAGGTCTTGGCAAAAAAGGGCTTGAGATTCTTGCAAAGGTGAGAGACGAGATTGGTTTGCCAGTTGCAACTGAAGTCATGGATATTGAGAATTTTGATCTTGTTGAGGAGTATGCAGATGTTGTGCAAATTGGGACAAGAAATATGCAGAATTTCAGCTTGCTTAAACGTGCAGGAAGATCAACCAGACCCGTTATTCTCAAACGCGGCATGTCTGCAATGCTTCAGGAGTGGCTGATGGCAGCAGAGTATATAATGGAAGAGGGAAACAATCAGGTTATTCTGTGCGAACGAGGGGTAAGAACCTTTGTGCGGCACAGCAGAAACACACTTGATCTTTCTGTCGTTCCAGCAGTTAAAAAAGAGAGCCATCTGCCTATAATTATAGACCCAAGTCATGCAGCAGGAGTAAGAGATCAGGTGATTCCATTGGCTTGTGCGTCAGTAGCAGTTGGGTCAGATGGACTTATGATTGAGGTGCATCATAGACCTGAAGAGGCTATGAGTGACGGTGCTCAATCTCTATATCCTGAACAGTTTGAAAAACTTATGAAAATGGTGAATAAAATCCACGCTATTACTGGAGGCGAGATTTTCTAATCGTTTGTCCTATATCATCTACTTTATTACCGGAGAAAAGAGTATTTTGAAAACCATTCAAGTTCAGGGCAGTCAAGGAGTATCAACCATTTATGTCGGAGAGTCCCTGAGAAATGTCGGTAAATATCTACCAGAAGGACGAAAATGTGTAATTATTACTGATATAAATGTAAAAAAATATTATGAGCAGGACTTTCCAACCGGTTCGTCTATGCTGCCAATTGATGTTATAACCATCTCCACAGGCGAGGAGATAAAAACCCTTGCCACAGTGGAGATCATATTTAGGGAGCTGATTGTCATTGGTGCAGATCGCTCCACATTTATTCTTGGTATCGGCGGCGGAATTGTATGTGATATCACAGGCTTTGCAGCATCTATCTACATGAGAGGGGTTGAGTTCGGATTTGTTTCTACAACTCTTCTATCTCAGGTTGATGCAAGTGTGGGTGGGAAAAACGGAGTTAACTTTGATTCATATAAAAATATGGTTGGAGTTTTTTGTCAGCCAAAGTTTGTAATTTGTGACACTGCACTTTTGAAAACTCTGCCTTCTGACGAGATTTCCAATGGATTTGCAGAGATTGTAAAACATGCTCTGATTGCTGATGCCCCAATGCTTGACTATATTGAAGTAAATACCGAAAAAGCACTTGCTCTTGATAGCCAAGTCATTGCAAGGTTGGTTGAAGATTCGGTAAAACTTAAAGCATCAGTTGTGCAAAAGGATGAAAAAGAATCTGGAGAGCGTAAAAAACTCAATTTTGGACACACTCTTGCACACGCCCTTGAGAAGCTCAAACCAATTGGACATGGCAGGGCAGTCAGCATTGGAATGGTGGCTGCATCGTCTTTTTCTGCAAAAAAGGGGCTTATTACTGATAGCGAGTGTAAAAGGATTAGAAAGGTGCTTAAATCGTTGAATCTGCCGATTGATCTTAATGATTTAGTAAACCCTTTTAACGAATTACTGAATAAATCTGATAGCAGTATGAACGGTTTAAGCTGTTTTATGGATGAAATCTTCAGTGCCATGACTAAAGACAAAAAAAAAGATAAAGATAAAATAAGTTTTGTTTTTCTTAATGGAATCGGAAATTGCATTGTGGAAAAAATAACATTTAAAGATTTACAACAGCTTTTTATGAAAAGTAATAAAAGAATGAGGATATAGTAATGTTTGAATGGATTACAAGCCCAGAAGGATGGATAGCACTTGCAACACTAACCGCACTTGAGATTGTTCTGGGTATTGATAATATCATATTTATTTCGATTCTTGTAGGACGCCTGCCTGAACATCAGAGAAATTTCGGCAGAACTGTGGGGCTTGGTCTTGCAATGGCAACCCGCCTGATTCTTCTTTTTTCAATTGTGTGGGTTGTGGGGTTGACAGAGCCGTGGTTCTCCCTTTTGGGTCAGGCAATTTCTGGCAGAGATGTTATTATGATTGGCGGGGGTCTGTTTCTGCTCGCCAAAGCCACACATGAAATCCATAACAACCTTGAAGGAATAGGTGAGCAGAAGGAGACCTCCGCCGCTGTAAACCTTGGGGCAGTCCTTTTTCAGGTTGCGATTTTGGATATTGTCTTTTCACTTGACTCTGTAATTACTGCTGTAGGGCTTGCACAGCATATATCAATCATGGCTATTGCTGTAGTCGTTTCTGTTGCAGTGATGATGTTTGCAGCAAAGGCGATTGGTGAGTTTGTGGAGCGGCACCCTACAATCAAGATTTTAGCACTCTCATTTCTGATTATGGTTGGTCTTACACTTATGCTGGAAGGTTTTGATATTCATGTGCCAAAAGGATATATCTACTTTTCAATGGCATTTTCTGTTTCAGTGGAGATGCTAAATTTAAGGTTACGCAAAAAAAGCTCATAAAGCTCATGTTTTTCAAAAAAATTTCATACATCTCATGTTTTTGAATACTCCTGCCGATTAGATAGACATTAAGGTCGATTTAACGGAGATTTATGATATATATTAGATACACAGTGTAAGAAAAGGGGGCATATTATGAGCAACATATCACAGCTAAACGGATCAATTGGAAGATTTCAGAACAGAGGCGATCTTGGACAGTCTGGAAGCCTTTCTGAACGAAGAGAGGCTTTACAGGCATCTCAAAATAAAAATCTTGAACTTTCTCTTACCACTAAAGAGGGCGATACTGTTACTTTGAGTGCAGGCTCTTTTACTGAGTTTTCAGCTCTTTCATACGATAAAAGCGGGAGAATCTCCAATGGCACTGGAAACGCATCAGCCAGCATAAGCTCAAGGGAGATGACTCTTGCATCTGGCTCTCAATTTACATTTTCAGTTAAAGGAAGTTTAAGTGAGCAGGAGATGGATGACATTGAGGGTTTAGTCAAATCTCTTGATGAGATAATCAACAAGATGGCAACTGGAGATATGGACGATGCCATGTCAAAAGCACTTGAGATGCAGGAAGGTTATGACAGTATATCTGGTTTTGAGGCAGATTTGACATACTCAAGCTCCTACAGTTTTTTATCAGAGGCATCACAACAGACATATTACACTGACTCAAATGCTCAAGAGGCTGCAGCAGCAAATCAAACGTCGCTGTTAGATCAAGCTAATGAGGATAATAAGGGTGTCTTAGAAAGCGGTTTGAATCAAGAAGATGATATCGGACTTGCAGACATTCTCAAAGACTCCTCAAGCAGATTGATGGAGATGATGCTCAAGGAGTTAGATAAATTAAGAGAAGAGAACCAGTCTGTTGCAAAAAAATCAGCAGAGCCTGTGGATCAGTTGCTTGCCCATCATATTGAACAGCTTGAAAAGATGGAGCAAAAAGATGACGAGCAGATGAATCTGCTTGATCAGATTACCAATGCTAAAAAAGGTATGGCAGAGGAGTTTTTAAAGATGACACCAGAGGCTCAAGATTTCCGTAAAATAGCCTCATCTTTTTTTAGCTAAGGCTCAAGCCCCATTGTTCCCCCAGGATTCATAATGCCATTTGGATCAAAGTGCTGTTTTAATGCCCTCAGCACATCCATCTGCTGAGTTCCAAGATGCCTCTCCATCCAAGGGGCTATCATTTTACCTACCCCATGATGGTGGCTCAATGAGCCACCAAACTTCACAATATTATCAATAACCCCTCTCTGAAAAGCTCTATATTCATTAATATCTGACATCTTTGCTATAAATATGAAATATAGATTTGTGCCCTGCGGATAAAAGTGAGATGCATGTGTCATGCAGATTGTTTTAGAACGTTTTTTAATAAAAGCCCTTACACCTTGATGAAGATTATGTATATTATCCCATGTAACACCAGACTCTAATGTGTCGATCATAATACCGTAATCATTTAAGTCTTCTCTCAAATATGGATCATTAAATCTTCCATGTTCCCAGTTTTTAACAGGAATAGCTGTCAAAAACATGCCTCTGTTTTGCTTGCAGATAGCATCTACCTTTTTATTTACATTTGCGGAAAAATTAGATTCTCCCTCTGTATGTCCAATACATAAACACCGTTTATTGGGTTTAAACCCTCTAAGTTTTATAGCATGATCAAGAATTGATCCCTCAACACCGTAAAGTTTTAACGCCACATCACTCTCTTCAGCGTCAGAAATCCTAAAGACAGACGGCATACCAAACTGACCTTGAGAGATTTCACGGGCTGCATTAACAGCAGATATCCAGTCAGGAAAAATAAATGCAAAACGGCGGCGGTTCTGAGGCATGTGTCTAAAAATCTTCATAGTTACCCTAACCAGAACTCCAAAAGCACCTTCTGCTCCTTTCATTATATCATTTAATTTTGGACCCGTTGCAGTTGCAGGATAGTCAAGGGTTCTAAGTCTTCCTTTTGGAGTTACATATTCTTGACTTACAACCAGATCGCAGGCATCTCCATAATATGAAGATTGCTGACCCGAACCCCATGTTGAGACCCAGCCTCCTACTGATGAATACTCAAACGATTGAGGGAAATGTCCACATGTGTAGCTATATTGCGAATTAAAACGAAGAGGTGCTTCATTAAGGACTTTTTCATAATCAGGTCCCATAATACCAGCTTCAACTGTTATAGTCTGATTTGTCTCGTTAAGTTCAACAACATTGTTTATATGTGTCTGCATCACAAGAGAGACACCCCCTTTTGTACACTGAACCCCGAAATTTACAGAACTTCCGCCTCCATAAACGTAAATAGGAATTTTCTGTTCATTGCAGTAGATTACAATAGCTCCAATCTCTTCTATGCTTCTTGGGTGCACAACAACATCAGCCACATTGCCAACTAACTGATTGCGAAGAAGCATAGCCTCTTCCATTGTTTTTCCATTTGAGTATTTAACCCTCTGATAATCATCAGTGCTTACATTAACCTCACCTGCAATGTTCTTGAATGTAGAAATTTGATCTGAAGACAGTTTAATTGGGATATCGCATTTTACAGGTTCATTTCCCTCTTTCAGTCGTTTTTGAAAGTCTGCATCTGTCATGGAAAAACTCTGTTTGATCATCCGGAAGAGTCGGCGGTTTGGATGCTTAAACTTATCAGATGCTCCCCACTTGAAAATAGAGCGATATGTGCCATTAGCTGGAGGTTTTTCATTCCATTGAGGGTAAAATTCTCTATTTCTAATATTTTCAAACATGATAACTCTCCAAATTCTTTTATATTGTTATTCAGGAATTTCAATTAACAATAATTACGGCGTAGATGGTTATGTTCTTTTTAAGGAATTTCAATCAAAAATTTACGGTGTAGATGCTTATGTTTTTTCTGGATAACCTGTAATATCTCTTATCTCTTCATAAATCTTTTCAAGTGACGGGTATAGCTTTGTATAGACTCTGCTGAAAAGATGCTGATAGAGTCGGGCATTAGCAGGATTGGGGTTATATCTCTGTTTGTAATCTACCATTGCTTTGATCGCACTTTCAAAAGAGTTGTGAATACCAACACCCTTTGCAGCTACAATAGCAGCCCCAAGACCTGATGTCTCAAAGCTGTTGCCTCTTAATACAGGACGGTTGAAAATATCAGCCGCAATCTGGCATATTGCATCACTTTGAGACCCCCCACCAGATACTGCCAACATCTTAACTGTTGTGCCGCAAGCCTTTTCTATTTTGTTAAGTCCATCAAGAAGTCCATAACAAAGCCCTTCAATAACAGCACGATAAACATGAGCTTTTTTGTGCACATCACCAAAACCAACTATTGCCCCTTTGGCTGATGGAGTTTTTAGCCCCGGTCCCCAGTATGGCTGCACAATAAGCCCCATAGAGCCGGGAGAAGTTTTATTAAGCATTTCGTTCATCACAATTTCAGGGGCAACGCCTCGTGCTGCTGCTGCCTCAATCTCTTTTTGGGCAAACTCGTTTTTAAACCATGTAATCATCCAAAATCCCCTGAAAATTTCAACTTCAAGGTTGTAATGTCCAGTAATAGGTGCTGGATAAGCAGGCATAAATTTAAGAGGTTCACAATATCTTTTTGTGGTAGTCTGTACTGTTGCAGTGGTTCCAAAACTCAGACTTGCCATTGAAGGGTTAAGAACACCCACACCGATTGTTTCACACCCTTTATCAGAACCGCAGGCAATAACAGGAGTGCCTGCATTTATACCAGTTGCAATTGCTGCCTCTTTTGAAATGCTGCCAATCTCTTCTCCCGGAAGCACAAGCTCTGGTAATTTAGAATGCTCTACAGGACATACCATCATATTCAAAGAGTTCTGTTTTGCCCAACGCATTAATCTATAGTCAAAAGGGATATGACCAATCTGTGAAGCAACAGAATCAATAAATTTACCTGTGAGCCGATAGTTTAAAAATCCTGAAACTTGCAGATATTTGTGAGTCTCTTTCCAGATATCAGGCTGATTTTGGCGTATCCAGTTACATTTTGCTTCACTTTGAATTTTCTTTACAGCCTCGCTCATACCAAACATGGAAAGGGCGATTTTCATAAAAGGGTTAGGTTGATATAATGGCTTTGCTTTTCGCTGATCTAACCATGTGATAACTGGTCTTAAAGTTTTTCCAGATATATCTATATTTATCATGCTGTCTCTTTGGGCAGTAACACCAACTCCTTGGACAGAGTGATACAAATCAGGCTGACGCTCTTTTAAAGCTGATGATGCCTTACATAATCCATTCCAAAATACTTCAGGGTCTTGCTCTGCCCACCCTGGTTTGGGGCTTATGTATGGTTCGTAGCTTACCTGCTCTTTGTCTATAAGCACTCCTTTTGAGGAGAAGAGCATAACCCTTATGCTTTGAGTGCCGCAGTCAATAGATATAACTGTTGATGGTGTATCAGATAGCGAAGATTCTGTTTTTTGCGAATATGTGTATGATGTCATTTTTATTTTACCGTGACAATGCAGTTCTCATAATTTTAGATTCAAATTCCTAAGCAATAAACAAATTATTTTGGCACACTATAAGCCCTTTGCCACAACTCACGGTACCTTACAATCTCTTGATTAAAATGGTGATCTTCCCACCCAAGAACATGCTGGCATAATTTTTTTATACGGCTAAAATGCTCTTCTCCGCCGCGAGGCAAAATCAAGCCTATTCTAACACGTCTCATTAGAAGATCGTCAAGAGTGTGAACCTGCTCATTAGCTGCTGCGTATGGAAGCTCTGCCCAGAGATAGTTAGTTTGAGGAATTTGTGTTAAATCTTCTCTCTTTGAATTTTGGATTATCTCAAGTGCACGACTGCCGTATCGACCATATAAACGCCTCCACCATTTTGTTGACAAATCGCAACGTGGACAGCTTGGTATGCCGCTATTATTATAACTATCACCTGAATGTGTGTCATAACCCAAATTGTAATTTGAACCATAACCTAACTTGGAATTTACATTTGAACATTCACCTGAATATAAGTCAAAAATCGGAACATCGACCATTGGCGATTTTTTTACTCTCATAAAGGTTTGTGCTGCATTTAAAGTATCTACTGCTAATTTTCGGAATGTGGTGAGCTTTCCTCCAGTAACAGTAACAAGCCCTTTATCTTTCCATACTACATGTTCTCTTGACTCTTCAGATGGTTTTAGCTTGCCAGAACTCAATACGGGTCGAATACCTGCAATACTTGCTATACTATCGTTGATTGACAAGTTAACATCAGGAAACGCCCATTTAAAGCCCTCCATCAGATACAACACCTCATCTTTTGAGATAACAGGCTCTTGATCGATAGTTAAATTTTTATGGTCAACATCTGTTGTGCCAAGAAATGTTGCCCCTTCCCATGGAAATATAAATACAGGACGGCGATCTTCTGGATGGATAAAACTTATCACTTGACCAATTGGCAGACGAAAATGTGGAAAAATAAGATGGCTTCCCCTTAGCGGACGTAAATGCAATTTAGGGTCAGAAGATGGATGTAAATTAGATGCCCATGCTCCAGATGCGTTTATAACTACAGAAGTTTCAATTATTCTCTCTTCTCCTGAAAAGGTATCTTCAATCAAAACGCCTTTTACAAAGCCTTGCTCGTCTCTTAAAACTCTTTTGACTTTTGTGTAGTTTAGTGCTTTACCGTTATCTTCTGAATTGTTTGAATTAACTACTGAGATGTTTGAATTACCTGCTCTGATATTTAAATTTATCTTATGATTAAGTCTTTTCTGATCCTGTCCTTCATTGATAAGACGTAACACAAGCCTTGCATCATCTACACCAGCATCCCAAAAGCTATAACCCCCTTTAAGAGATTTAGATCGGAGAAACGGAACCCTTTTTAAAAAATCGTTTTTAGAGTAGTAGCGATGTTGAATAGAACCAGCCAATAAACTGTAAATGGCAAGACCCGCTCCCATCATAAAAAAGCCCGGCGATTGCTCCTTAAAAACAGGGGTAAGAAACTCTAAAGGCTCAACAAGTCCAGGGGCTTCTCTTAGCAGCCTCTGCCTCTCAATTACAGATGTTCGAGTTAAGAGAATCTGACCTTGTTTTAGATATCTTAAACCTCCGTGTACCATTTTGGATGATCGGCTGGATGTGCCCCATGCAAAATCTTTCTGTTCTAATAAAAGAGTTTGAAGCCCCATGCGTACAGCTTCTCTAAAAATACCTGCCCCTGTTATTCCTCCACCTACAACAACAATATCCCAACATTTTGGTAAACTATTAATGGACATTAACTTTTTCTCTCAATTTTTAACTCCGTCAATAACATAACGCTCGTGCCCTAACAGGCACAAATAAAAAAACTCAATTTATCAGAGTGTATAATATATGAATAATCGTGCGTAGTAAAATTTAAACTCAAACATTATAATGGAGATACAATCACCATTATTGAAAGTCAACGCTTGAACCACGATTGTATTGTGCAACAATTAATCGACGTCTGACAGATATGTTTACAATTCCGCCTTTTTACCGTAAAAAGACATTTATTGAAACGACCTAAACCAGATAGAGTCAAAATAGATAAACATAATAGCCTGAATATTTAAACTTGCTTTAAATCAAGGAGATCGATCAGATGGTTACAGAAAATCAAATAGACCAGACAAGTTCAGTTGATAAAAAGAGAGACAAGAAAGATGAACTATACACAGGCTTTGAACTTGGTCCCATAAGACCTCCAAGTGAAGCATCGAGCCTTTTAATACGTGTTACAAGAAATTGCCCATGGAACCACTGCCGATTCTGCGGAATTTACAGGGGGAAAAAGTTCTCTCTTCGTCCAGTAAGCGATGTGTTAAAAGATATTGATATGCTTGCTAAATATGTAGATGAGATAAAAGGTGCAATGATAGAGGCAGAACAAAGGTCTGCCACATCTATCAATATATCAACCAACAGCTTTGATGACAAAGAGCAGACCGCATTTTATTCAGCTCTCAACTGGGTTAGAAACGGCATGAAATCCATATTTCTTCAAGACTCTAACTCCCTTATCATAAAGCCTGATGAGCTTGTTGAGATTCTTCTCTATATCAGGCAGAATTTTCCAGAAGTTGAAAGGATTACATCTTATGCACGCTCACACACAATTGCACGAATAAAAGACCACGACCTTGAAAGGATTGCAAAGGCAGGATTGAACAGGATTCATATTGGAATGGAGTCAGCATCAGATAAAGTGCTTGAGCTTATGAGAAAAGGTGTTGATAAGGCAACGCACATCCGTGCGGGACAGAAGGTGAAACGTGCTGGCATTGAGCTTTCAGAATACTATATGCCAGGTCTTGGAGGGAAAGATTTATCAAGAGAACACGCTTTGGAAAGTGCTGATGCCTTAAATCAGATAAATGCCGATTTTGTAAGGTTAAGAACACTTGCCATGACCCGTGCTGGTGATCTGTTCAACGACTGGATTTCAGGTAAATTCAATAAATTAGGAGACAGGGAAACAGCAGAAGAAATTTTACTCTTTCTTGATAATCTTGACGGTATCACCACAACCATAAAAAGCGACCATATTCTCAATTTATTTGAGGAGATAGATGGAAAATTTCCGCGGGACAAGGCAAAAATGACAGGAGTTATAAGAGCTTTTCTTAATATGAATCCACACGAGCAGGTGCTCTATCAAGTGGGCAGACGGACGGGTCTATTTTCACGGTTAAGCGACATGAATGATCCTGGCAGACGAGCTATAGCAGAGAGACACCGTTCTGATTTTAATGTTACACCTGAAAATGTTGATGTGGTTATGGATGAAATTATGAAAAGGTTTGTATAGGTATGTTATCTGGAAAACTATATATCAGTAAACTTTTGGTTTAGAAAAACCTCTACCCATAACATTAAATGTGTTTTCAGTAATCATAAATGCTTCTGGATCAATTGTTATTACAGCCTCTTCAAGACGTTTAAGCTGGTAATTATGTACAACTGTCAAAAGCATTTTTCTCTCTTCACCGCTATATGCTCCTATACCATTCAGAAAAGTAGCCCCTCTATGTAACTCTTCTGTAATAACTTTGGCTATTTCTTCGCTGCTGTTTGAAATAATCAAAATCATTTTCCTCTGATTGAACATTGTTAAAACATAATCAAGAACTTGAGAGGTTACAAAACTTAAGGCAATTGAGTATAGCACAAGGTCAGTTTCAAGGCTGCCAAAACTGCCGATAAAAAGAATCATGTTAAATATAAAGAAAAATGTCCCAAGACGTATGCTAAACTTCTGGTTCAATATAATGCCGATAATATCCAAGCCACCAAGAGAGCCAAGAGAATGAAGGGTAATGCCTCCGCCGACTCCAAGAATAGCTCCCCCTGCAAGAATAGCAAGAAAGGGGTCTTTTATCTCAATCTGAAAAGAGAGAATTTCCATGAATATAGAAACAGCTATCATTCCACAGAGGCTGTAAAAAAAGAATCGTCTGCTTACAAAAACCCACCCTAATACAAACAGAGGTATATTTATAATAAAATACCAAAGACCTGGTGATAGTATGCCTGTAAGATAATAAATTAAAAGACATACACCTGAAATTCCCCCTGTTATAAAACCGTGTGGTATTACAATGGCATTTACACCAATACTGAAAATTAGAGAACCTGTCATAATCAAGGTGAGATTCCAGAAAATCGAGGATATCAGCCGTTTTCTTTCCGCACTCATTTTTTTATTTATTCCAATATAAATAATTAGTTCATTTGTATATATTATTCAACATAATAACAATAATGTTGATTCCAACTAAACAAAGGTGAGGCGTATAGCTCTATTCAGAATACAAGTCAAGCAGTTTAAGATTAATTCAGCATATCCTTGGCAGTTGCTCTCCTGTTAGCATATCGACAATTCTAAAGCCTCCGATAGACGTTTTAAGAAAGACTCCAGATCGTTCCAATGGTTTATCAGAGTTTTCAATTCCAACCACCTCGCCTATTATTGCAGCATCTTTTCCATATTCATCCTGTCTGATAGCCTCAAGCACTCTGTTTGTAGATTCAGGTGATACAACAGCTAAAAGTTTTCCTTCATTGGCAAGATAGAGAGGATCAAATCCTAAAAGCTCACACATTCCCCTGACAGAATCTTTTATTGGAAGAGCATCTTCCCAGATATTTATACGAACATTAGATTGAGATGCAATCTCATTTAAAGTTGTGCCAACCCCGCCGCGGGTAGGGTCGCGAAGCACATGAACTCTATAATTAAAATTAGATGCTGAGTTACTTGAATCAGTCGGGCATTTATCAGTCGGGCTTTGCTCAATAACTCTTTTATCAATCAGGCTTTGATTTAAAATCCTTTTTACCATCTGATTGAGCGGAGCAGTATCGCTTTTAATGTCAGAGTCAAATTTAAGATTTTCTCTGCTGCTCAATATTGTAATGCCGTGATCTGCAATTGTTCCGCTGATAATTACCTTATCTCCAGCTTTTGCATTGCTTCCAGAAAGATTAACCCCTTTTGGTATTACGCCTAACCCTGATGTGTTGATAAAAATTTTATCAGCTTTTCCTTTAGGAACGACTTTGGTATCTCCAGTTACAACAAACACACCAGCCTTTTTTGCAGCCTCTGCCATGCTGTTTAAAATTATTTTCAGATCATCTGTAGAAAACCCTTCTTCTAAAATCAACGCAGCACTTATATATTTAGGGTCCCCCCCGCACATTGCAATATCATTGACTGTTCCGTTTATGGCAAGCTCACCAATATTGCCGCCCGGAAAAAATATTGGATCAACAACATAAGAGTCAGTGGAGAATGCTATGCGGGTTCCAGTTCCAATATTTATGATTGCTCCATCATCAAGTCTTGATAGCATATCATTATTAAACAGAGGTAGTATCATCTCTTTTAAAAGAGAATGGGCGATTTTTCCGCCGCTGCCGTGATCTAAAAGTATTCTATTTTTATCCATAATTTTTTACAATCCTTTGTATCTATAATAGGCAGCACAAGAGCCTTCACTTGAGACCATACACGGACCAACCGGGTGGGCAGGAGTGCACTTTTTCCCATACATCATACACTGTTCAGGTGTTTTCAGCCCCATCAAAATTTGACCACAGGCACAACCAACTGGCTCAGGAGTATCTTTAAGTTCAAGATTGAATTTTTTTAGAGCGTCAAAACTTTTATAACTATCTCTTAATCGCATGCCGCTTTCTGGAATATGACCAATTCCTCTCCATACTGAATCAGCAGGCTCAAAAACTTGATTCATAATCTGCACTGCCTTTACATTTCCAAACTGGGATACTGCACGCTCATACCCATTTTCAAGAGCAGGCAGTCCCGAAATCTGCTGCGTTACAAGCATTAAAATTGCTTTTAAAATATCAAGAGGCTCAAACCCTGCAATAACAGATGGAACTTTATATTTATCAAACACGTCTTTATATCCATCAACGCCTGTAATTACAGAGACATGACCGGGTAGAATAAAACCGTCAATTTGAGTCGCAGGAGTCTCCATCAAAGCAGCAAGAGCAGGAGGTGTCAGCTTGTGGGCAGAGTGTATGGAAAAATTGTCAATGCCACGCTCTGATGCCATTAAAATTGAAGCTGCAACTGTCGGTGTTGTGGTCTCAAAACCTACTCCGCAAAAAACAACCTCTTTAGCTTGATTAGTTTTATTAGCAGAATTAGCTTGATTACAGTTACAAGTAACTCCTTGATTAGCCGCTGCAATCTCCACAGCATCAAATACAGAATAGACAACTCTTATATCTCTTCCGTCTGCCTTCTCTTTTTGAAGAGATGAAAAAGTTCCGGGCACCTTCATCAAATCGCCGAATGTTGTTAAAATAACATTATCCTGCTTGGAAAGCTCAATAAAAGCATCAATATCCTTCTGGGCAGTAACGCACACGGGACAGCCTGGACCAGACAGAAGCTCAATAGTATGAGGCAGAACGCTTCTAATACCATGCCGAAATATCGACATTGTGTGGGTGCCGCACACCTCCATTAACCTTAATCTTTTTTTTGCTTTGATTGAGCCTGAGCTGTGTAAAGCCTCTATTTTCTCTTTAATGCTCTCAATCAAAACCTTTGCAAGCTGGCTGTCTCTATATTCGCTAACGTATTTTAATGCCATTAGATAATTTCCTTACCCACCTCTGAATATCACTCTGTTTTTTTAACACTATCAGATAATATTATTATATCTAAAGTTTTGCGTGTCACTGTGCTATATTATGATTATGTTTTTCAGCAATAACCTTCATCTTTGCAATAACCACCTGCCCCAAAGATATTCCTCCATCATTTGATGGCACTCTCTTATGGCTATATACTGTAAAACCCTTTTTTTCAAGTGCATGAGTCATACCTGTTAAAATCAAAACGTTGTTAAACACTCCGCCGCTTAAAACTACCCGCTTCAATCCAGTCTCACTGCTCACTTTTTCTGCTGCACAGGCAAAGCTCTCAATAACTGTCTGATGAAATTTGGAGCTGATAGACTCAATCGGAATAAAGTTTTGAATATCATTCACAACCTCTTTTATAAGCGGAATAAGATCAATTATAAAAAAATTTTGCTCTTCATCTTTTTTAATATCAAAATCATATCGTTCGCTGCTGTTTATCTCTCTGCACTTTGCCTGAAGCTCAATAGCTGCCTGACTCTCAAATGTGATGTTATGTCTGATTGAACATAACGAGGACACAGCATCAAAAAGCCTTCCACAGCTTGATGTTAGGGGGCAGTTGATCTTTTTCTTAATCATCTGGACAATAAAATCAATTTTGCTTCCTTTATATTTATTCTCTATAACATTAGTGTCGTTGTTTATAATTTGCTTTATTGAGCCATTAACATCAGCGGCAGCTAACTTATTATCTGAACTTCCACAAATATCTTTAAATAATGGAATTTCAAGATTAAAAATATCTTCACCAAAAGCAGCATAAAGATAAGATAGAGCCATTCTCCAAGGCTCTCTTGCAGCAGCATCGCCCCCGGGCATTTCAATATATCTAAGATGTGCCTTTCGCTCAAAATCTAACTCGTTGCACACCAAAACTTCCCCGCCCCAGATATTGCCGTCAACTCCAAGTCCAGTGCCGTCAAGTGCGATTGCAACCACATCTCCAGTAATTGAATTTTCAGCCATGCACGAGACAGCATGAGCATGATGATGCTGAACTGGAACAAAGATTATTGGAGGATTATCTTTAAATTTTTTATCAGCATTTGGATTAGTCTCAATTTGCTGTTTATCAATCTGCTTTTTCTGCTCTTTAAGAGAGTTTGCAAATACGCTGCTCAAATAGTCAGGGTGCAGATCGTGGGCAATAACAACTGTTTCTATATTAAATATTTTTTTTAAATGTTTGATGCTCTGTTTGTAAAAATCAAAGACCTTCTCATTTTCAAGGTCTCCGATATGCTGGCTTAAAAAAGCCATATTGCCAGAAGTTAAGCAGACAGTATTTTTGAGACCAGCACCGCAGCCAAGCACTGAAATTTTTTTATCAGCTAAATTGATTAATTCAGGTAAAATTATAGGAATTGGTGCATATCCTCTTGAACGCCTGAAAAAACGCGGCACTTTATTTTGCACCTGCATAATTGAATCATCAGCACGAAAATAGATATCTCTGTTATGTAGAAGACAATAGTCTGCAATGTGAGAAAAGGCATCAAGAGCATCTTGATTATCAATAGATAGAGGCTCTCCGCTTCTATTTCCGCTGGTCATAACAAGAATTGATGGTCCCTTTTCAAGTAAAAGATAGTGCAACGGAGTATATGGAAGCATTACGCCTAAAAATGGGTTGTTAGGTGCAATTTCAGACTTGACTACATATTCACTATTTTTACCTACAAGCGTGCCATTTTTATTCAAGATGTTATTACTTAGATCACTTAGAAAACTCTTCTTATCAGTTAAATTACGCTTCTTTTTTGTAAGAAGAACTATAGGGCGGTGATACGACTCAAGAAGCTCTCTCTCCACTAAAGTTATATCAACTAAATGCTCTACTGCCTCAACTGAACGAGCCATTAATGCAAATGGTTTGTGAGGTCTATTTTTCCGCCTTCTCAGCTCTGCCACAGCATCGGAATTCATAGCATCAACTGCTAAATGAAACCCACCAAGCCCTTTTATCGCAAGAATTTTTCCCTGTTTGAGCAACTTTGAGGCTAAATTTAATGCAGTCTCATTGTTTTTGCTCTCACTGTCCAAATAATCATCTATTTTTTTATTGTTGTCGTTAGCAATTTCTTGACCTGAACTATCTACAAGAGACAGATGCGGACCGCAAACAGGGCAGGCATTGGGCTGGGCATGAAATCGCCTGTCAAATGGATCGTCATACTCTTTCTGACATTGACTGCACATTTCAAAACTATCCATTGAAGTTTTAGCCCGATCATAAGGGACATCTTTAATTATTGTGTATCTTGGACCACAGTTTGTGCAGTTGATAAACGGATAGCCACATCTTCGGTCATTTGGGTCTTGGATTTCCCGAATGCAGTCAGAGCATACAGAGACATCAGGGGATATCAATGTCAATGTTGCTCTATTATCCATTGTATTATCATTTGTTTGATTATCCAGACTTTTTTTACTGTTTTTAGAAAGTGATGGGTATTCACTACTTTTGGAGATCTCAAAATCTTTATAGTGTGATGGATCAATTGAGCGGCAGTTAATTTCAGAAATAATTGCAAGAGGCGGTTTTTTATCTATTATATCAACCTTAAATTTCTCTATATTATCCAAATTATCTAAATCATTCTCTAAGCTATTACCTAAAATATCTGAATTATTACCTAAGTTGGTTTCAATAATAATAGTAACCCCTTTAGCTGTATTGAACACCTCCCCTTTAAAACCGTAATGGTGAGCTAATTGGAAAATAAAAGGGCGAAATCCAACCCCCTGAACAACACCGCTAATGTTGAACTCTTTTGCAACAATTGGGCTATTCATTTGCAGTAAACATTAATAGTTAGCATCAGGGTTAGGATCAGTTACAGTTGGATTTACATTGTCAAGAGTCATAATGTTATTATCCGCAAACTTTAGCATATCCCTCATATCTTGAATAGTCTGATGGGCTGCATCTTCGTCAATTTTACTTATTGCAAAGCCAGCATGAACAATCACATAATCTCCAAGTTTAACATCATCAAGCAGCATGAGACTTGCATCTCTTCTCACGCCATCAACGTCAACAACTGCAACACTGTTTTTAATTTCAATAACTTTTGATGGAACTGCAAGGCACATTTTTTTATTATTACTCCTTTATCATGTAAAAAATCTTACCGTTAATCTCTTTATTTAATAAAAATTCTGTAATAAAAAACCCACTGTTCATCTCTAAAAAGAGGGGAGCAGTGGGTTTGGATCGTTTGATTTTGATTAAATTTTGTAAGTTAGAGGATATTCGTTATATAATACCTTAAAATTTTACAAATTTAACTCAAAAAATATGCTTATCCTCTTACCTCTTCTTTAACTGTTGCTGCAAGTTTAAAAAGAACAGTTAAGATAAGAAGTCCAGTTGCAAGAACGCCAAGGCTTATAACCACCTCTGGAACTGTGGGAGCATACTCTGTAACATGATGCAGCGGGTTAGGTACAAATCCACCTGAGATCATTCCAAGACTCTTATCAATCCATGTTCCAATAAAGATCATGATGCAGGTAAATGGAAGAAGTGTCTGGTTGTTTCGAAAGGCTGGAACAACTAAAAGACCAATCCCTATGAACATCAAAATCATTGATGTCCACATCCATGGAACAAGTGCATTGTGTCCATGAAGACCAAAGAAAAGATATTGAATGTGGGTCATGTGTCCTGGAATTTTGCTGTAAAATACAACAAAAACTTCGCAGAAGAAGAAGAACACATTTGCAATCAAAGCGTAGCATACAATCTTTGAAAGGGTCTGAATTGCTTCCCAGCCCGGATCAAATTTTGTGAATTTACGCACAAGGTAGCATAAAAGAATCAAGAAAGAAGGACCTGCTGCAAACGCAGATGCAAGAAATCTTGGAGCCAAAATTGCAGTAAGCCAGAATCCTCTTCCAGGAAGTCCGCAGTAGAGATATGCTGTAACTGTATGGATACCAATTGCAAATGGAATTGAAAGATAAATCAGCGGTTTTGTCCATGCTGGTGGTTTCACCTGATTTCTCTCTGCTTCCAAAACTTTCCAGCCGATAACAATATTAAGGAACAGATAACCGTTAAGCACACACATATCCCAAAACAGCATTGAGTTTGGTGTTGGATACAACAGCACATTGAGCATTCTTACAGGCTGTCCTAAGTCTGCTACAATGAACATAAGGCACATAATCAGCGAGGCTACTGCAAGAAATTCACCTAAAATGGTGATTCTGTGAAAACGCTCGTAATCATGCAGGTAGTAGGGGATAACAACCATAACACCTCCGGCAGCAACACCAACAAGAAAGGTGAAATTTGCAATGTAGAATCCCCAAGATACATCACGGCTCATGCCGGTAATCATAAGACCATTCATAAACTGGTCGATATAGACTGCAAAAGCAACTGCCATGACTGTTAGCAGAACAGCTAACCATATCCAGTATTTTTTGCTTCCTTTAATAGCTATTTCAAGCATATCTAACGCCCCTCCTACATGATATAGTAAACAGAAGGCTCAGTTCCAAGCTCCTGTTTACGTCGGATTGCATAGTTTTCTTTCAAAAGTGCCCTTACTTCAGATTCTGGATCCTCCAAATCTCCGACAACAATCCCACCTTCTGATGCTTCAACACATGCAGGCTGTAAACCTCTTTCAAGACGCTCTGCACAAAGATTGCATTTTTCAACAACGCCTTTAGAGCGGACAGGGAACTCAGGATTAATCTTCTCAATAAAAGGTCTTGCATCTCTGAAGTTAAAACTTCTTGAACCATAAGGGCAAGCTGCCATGCAGAAACGGCATCCGATACAACGGTGGAAATCCATTATAACAATACCATCTTCACGTTTAAATGTCGCCTTTGTAGGACATGCCTGAACACAAGGTGCATTTTTACAGTGGTTGCAGGTTACAAGAAATGGCAGAGATTTGAATTTATCAGCAAGAAACTCATCTTCCATTTCAGGAAAAGCATATTTGTAATGCTCTTCCCATATCCACTTGATCTCCTGAGTCTTGTTGACAGGACGTGTATTGGGATACTTCTTCTCATCAGGCTTATGATCAAAATCAGGAATATTGTGGGCATTGCGACATGCTGCCACAACACCTTCCACAACTTCATCTGTAATTTTGCTTGTATCAATTACCATACCCCACCGTTTGGCTTTCAGAACCTCGGCTTTGGGAGTTGTAACAGGCATGTTACTTACAGCATCACCACCACCAGATGCAATAGAGACCGCTTTTATAGCTGGAGCTGCACCAATACCAATGGCGGCCGCAGAGATTCCCGCTGCCTTGAGAAAGCCTCTTCTGCTGCTTTTATTCAGAAAATTCTCTCTTTTATTTTTCATTGGTTACCTCCTTTGGATCAGTATGGCACTCCCAGCAATAAGGATTAACTGAGGCGTAGTTATGACATTTATCGCAGAACTTGGCTTTATCAGTGTGACAACCAAGACATGAGTCTTCACCTGTAGAGAGGCTCATGCCAAATGTTTTTCCATTGGTGCTTTTATACATTCTGTCAGAATTTCTCACCACTGAAGTTCTCCAGTCATTGAGAATAGTCATGTGGTTTGCTCTCATGTCATATTTATCAAGAACACATTTTTTTGCAGCTTTTGCTTTTGCTGATAGCTCTGCCTCTGGTGCTGCATTGGTGCCGCCAATGTTGAACCAGAAGGGAAAGAGTGCTGCTGCAACAAAAACAACAAGCCCTGCAATGATTGCATTTTTACTCATCTTCTTCCTCCTCCATACCGGGCAGTGGATCACAGCGAAGGTCAGTCTCTCTCTCTTTCTCACCTGGAAGAATCAGAGCATTACCAACCAGCTCATGGATACCACTAACTGTTACACCGGGAACCCAATACTCCATCAATGTTGAAAGGGCAGCTCTGTCAATCGCACAGATTGTTCCAAGTGTATTGACGCCAAATTTCTCGTGAACGTATTTAACTGCATTGGCACGGGGTAAACCTCCTGCCATTCTCAGCTCAATATTCTCACCAGCATTAAGACCTGAACCGCTGCCGCAGCAGAATGTCTGTTCTCTAATTGTGTTTGGCGGCATCTCAAAGAAGTTATCACATACATTTTGAATCACATATCGCGGCTCATCTAAAAGCCCCATACCTCTTGATGTATTACATGAGTCGTGGTAGGTCATAATACGATTTGCATTTCTACTCTTGTCAAGCTCAAGTTTGCCGTGTCTGATAAGGTCAGCAGTAAACTCAGTAATATGAACCATCTTTGTTGACTTTGCATTCTCAAATTTGGTTCCAGTAATCGGGTTTACAGGCTCTTCAAGGAAATCTGCAGGACCGTTCATTGTATCCATGTACTGATGGATTACCCTCCACATGTGGCCGCACTCTCCGCCAAGTATCCACTTAACGCCAAGACGGCGTGCCTCTGCATACATTTTAGCGTTAAGCCGTTTCATGGTCTCATGCGAGGTGAAAAAACCAAAGTTTCCACCTTCAGATGCATAAGTACTCCATGTAACATCAAGTCCATATTTATCTTTCAAATATTTGAAAAGAATCAGATAGCCTTGACAGGTGTATGTTCCAGGATCTGCAAACACATCTCCAGAAGGAGTTATAAAAAGAATGTCAGCCCCTTTTTTGTTAAACTGAGGTTCTACATTAACGCCTGTAATCTCTTCGATATCGTCAGTAAAAAACTCAAGCATCTCTTTGAACGCATGAGGCTGGATTCCAAGATGGTTACCAGTCTGGTAGCAGTTAGAGACAGGTGTTGCAATCCAGTCAATGTTGAGTCCCAAAAGGTTGAGAAGCTCTCTTCCCATAATTGTGATCTCAGCAGTATCAATACCATAAGGGCAGAATACTGAGCAGCGGCGGCACTCTGTGCACTGAAAGAAATAATACCACCACTCTTTAAGCACATCCAGCGTCATGGGTCTGCCACCAGATAGTTTTTCTCCACCGGGTATCATCTTGAGAATCTTTGCAGCTTTAGTAAAATCATTTCTATAAACTGATCTTAAAAGCTCGGCTCTTAGAACTGGCATATTTTTGGGATCACCTGTTCCAAGAAAAAAGTGACACTTATCAGCACAAGCACCGCAGCGAACGCATATATCCATGAAAACCTTGAAAGTTCTAAACCTTTCAAGACGCTCCTTGATTCCGTTATGA
Source organism: Desulfamplus sp. (assembly GCA_015232555.1). Lineage (GTDB taxonomy): Bacteria > Desulfobacterota > Desulfobacteria > Desulfobacterales > Desulfobacteraceae > Desulfamplus. The sequence continues at coordinate 61,997 of JADFZJ010000006.1, forward strand.
ATTATCTCCTGCCAGTTTTCAGGCAGTTTCCAGTCATCTTCAATAGGATTCCATGTTCTTGCATTAGGCAGTCCTAAAGTTTGAACACTCTCAGCTTTTGCTGCATAGCAGTACATACCTGGTCTTATATGCACTGGAGCATCCATCCAGTTGCCAGAAGCAGGTGTGTGATCTATCCTGTCCAACAGCTCGTCAGGTTTAAGTTCTTCAGACATCTATTACGCCTCCTTATCCACTGGAAGTCCAGCTTCTATCATTTTCTCTCTGAAGTGATCCTCATACTGCTCATAAGTATGAATATCTACAGCATAGTTCCAGGGGTTAATGTGTCTTTTTGCACGGGTATTATTTGCCATATTTCTTGTCGGGCTAAGAAATATGCCGCCAGCGTGCATAAGTTTACTCATTGGGAAATAGGCAAACAGCACACTTACCATAAAAACATGAGCATAAAAAAGCCCGCCGACTCCAGGTGGAATAACAGGATTAAATGTAACCAAACCCATTGTAAATTCCTTTACACCTGTGATGTCAACTTTTGTGAAGTATCTCATGGCAATACCAGTAGCAGCAATTCCAATAATTAAAAACAGAGGAAAATAGTCAGCAGCAAGAGAGATATAGCTCACCTTTGCATCAAAGATTCTTCGAGCAAGCAAAAATAGTGCTGCTCCAAGAAGAACAATACCAGAGATAAAAACACCGGGAAGACCAATCTGAACAATACCATCAACATATTCAAGAAATGTCAGAAAGGCAGGCACTGGCTCCAAAAAAAATCTCAAGTGGCGTAAAATAACCACTAAGAAGCCATAATGGAATGCAAGTGCACCTAACCATAGAAAAATTTCCCATGAATAGGTAAGTTTGTTGTTCTCATCTGTGTTGAATGCTGCTTTGGTGTTCCTGAAAAGAGACCTGAAAAGAAAAATCTCAAAAAGCATACGGATAAAAACGCCTAATGCTGTATCAGGATTATCAATGCGATTCTGTTTAATCCACGGAAGCGATTTCTGCTGTCCGCAGGTTGTGGGAATTCTGAATGGAACTGCTGAGTTTGCCCACCCTATTACACGAGTTACAAAGCCCCAAATAAAGGCAATAACCGCAAGATAAGGAATGACAATCCCAAAGAACCACTCAAGTCCGGCTCCCTCAACCCCTGCATACGCCAACAGAAAGAGCAGGAACACTCCTGCCAGGGGTAACATGTACTTTTGATTCATATTCCAACCACCTCACAATTTTTAGGTTATCATAAAAATAATATGACAACCTGATTTAAGATTTGTTTGAGCCAAGGAGTTCTTCCTCCGTAAGCTCAGTTACTAAACCTGCCCTCTCAAAGGCACTGTGAATACGTCTTTTGGCTTCAGTTGCCTTTAAAAGGAATATATTTTCCCTACACTTCATAAACCTGTTAAATGCAGCAAGGGCAACAAGATCAACCGTGTGATCAAAGGCGATATATCCAAACTCCTCACGATCAAGCGGGTCATTGGTATCATGCAGCTCTTTAACTATAGATTTAACAATGGTTTTTAATTCAAATACAAATGCCACAGCCTGAGAGGCAGTAAAGTTCTGAACAGCTCTAATGCGGATTATCGGGTCAAGTGCGTTTTCAATCACATTTTGATTAGCATCAATTTTATTTACTGCATAGTCTTGAAAATCAAGTTCAGAGGTCATACTTATAATTAGTTTTAATGTATTCTCAAGGCTTTGGAGTGTTGCACTCCCTACTGGATTATCAAATTTATTTTTAGCTTTTCTAAAAAATCGGGCAGTATCTTCAGGGTAAGATTTGATGGTAAATTCAAACCACTTCTTTAAAATTTCTTCTCTGTTGTGTTCAAGCTGCTGGGTAATATCCATCAATTCATTCCATATAATAAATGTAATACTTTACCTATTCAAAATAAATAACCATAATCCATTTAACTTAGGCGATATAACCATACTATTGTTTTATGTCAAGGATAAAAGCAGTTACGTAATATCGGGATAGTTTAATCTCAAAGTAGTTTTATATTTCTATTGATTTATATTGGCATGGCGTTATATCAGAGATAAAAGTGGCAAAGATTCCATTGAAAAGAAGTGGTTTATTACCTGAAATAGCATAAATGGATCTGCTGAACCTGTAATTTCACGAATTGAGTGCATCGCAAGGGTCGGAGCACCTGCATCAACAGTTTTAATGCCCGTAGATGAAGATATGATAGGTCCAATTGTACTTCCGCACGGCATATCACTTCGCATCACAAATGTCTGCATCGGTATGTCAGCACGCTTGCAGATATATCTAAAAAGAGCCGCAGATTCACAATCAGACGCATATCTCTGGGAGCTATTCGTTTTTAAAACAGGTCCTTGATTCAAAACAGGCGTATGGCTTGAGTCATAAAGTTCAGAATGGGCAGGATGAACAGCATGTGCATTATCTAATGATATCATAAATGATCTGGCTGCTGAGCGGACTCGCTGTTCAGTGTCTGGAATAAGCCTTGAGAGGACTGAGTTAAAAAAAGAGCCTTTAGCACCAGCAGCAGTATCACTTCCTACCTCTTCATGGTCAGTGCAGACAACCATACAAGGTGGGGCAAAACCTCCTTGAGTCGAAGTAAAATCAACAGAAGCATTATCAGAATAAACACGTAAAATACTTTTAAGAGCGACATGGCAGGAGAGAAGATTATCTAAACGCGGAGCAGAGATTATATCTTGATTAACTCCTGTAAAAAAAGGGGGCTGTGCATCAGAAAAACTCATGTCAAAGTCAAGCAGCTCTTTGATATTAATGTTTGAATTTTCTTTGATAACCTGTTCTAACAGCATTAACCTGAATGATTTAGAGGTGCTTGAATTACTAAATGAATCTGGTTCTCTGATAAAATCATTAGATTCTTGCTGAATTGAGCCATTCTCTAAATCTTCCAAATGACTGTGGCTGTATATTGTAAAAAGAGGAGGCATATCAATCTGGGGATTTAGCACTCTTTTTGTGTTTGCCTCACGGTCAAGATGGATAGCAAGTGAAGGAATAGTTGCCACTGCAGTATCATAATTGACAAGCAAGGTGCGGATAAACTCTTTCCCATACTCACCAACACCAGAGATGTTAACAATATTATCTTTATCATTATCCTCATCAGTCACAAGCACTGTGACCCGTCCAGCAAGATTCAATCCCCTGTCAAACCAACTGTTAAGAAGAGCACCACCATAAACCTCAACTCCGAGACGCACCATTTCATGGCTCTGAATCTCAGGCGTTGGTTTTACCTTAAGACATGGACTGTCCGTATGTGCACCGACAAGTTTAATACCACTCTCCCATGGGCAGTTGTCTCCGGTTAAAAATGCAATAATCGAAGAGCCGTTTCTGGTGGCAAAATACTTTGAATGTGGCTTGATAAACCAGCTATCGTGCTCTCGAAGCTCAACAAATCCACCATTGGAGAGAGAGCGTGCCATATTTGCCACAGCATGATATTGAGTGGGTGAATTTTTTATGAAGCTGAAAAGTTCCTCGTTATATTTATCGCAATACATTTATGTATACCCCTGAGTATAAATTCGACAACTAATGATTTTGGGCTGTAAAATGTTTATATTTCCAATAATGTTCAAAATTATTTTTTTCCTATTCCTCTGCTTTTTCCAATCTGTCAATAAACTCTGAAATCGCATCTATCACAAGTTCAGGTGCGTCTTGATGTGGAGAGTGCCCGCAGCCATCTATCAGAAGCTGTTCAGCTTTACCTGATGATTTAGAGACAATTGAGTTTACTTGGGCAATAGCTCCATACTGATCGTCTTTTCCCTGAATTACAAGCAAAGGCACATTAACTGATGGCAGAAGATACTCTATATTCCAGTGTTTAAACCAATCACTTAACCATGTAGATGACCATGCCTTAAATATCGAATCTGTCTTCTCTCCATGCAACTTGAAAAGCCCTGACAGCTTGCCTGCTGCAAAAGCAGCATTTGCTTTGATTATGCCATCAATAGTCATCTGATCTACAAAAACATGTGCTGCTGCTGTGACAACCCCTTTCAGATAATCAGGTCGTTCTGAACCGTATATAAGGCTTATACTGCCGCCATCAGAGTGTCCAATCAGGATAAACGGTTTATCAGGAATAATCGCATCGATAAGTTCTGGAAGTTCATTAAGAGCATATTCATGCAGATAATTAACCGTTCTGTTACGTATCAATGGTGAAGATTTACCATATCCTGCACGATCATATGCGAGACCAGGACAGTTTGTTTTAGCACAAAGATGATTATGAAAATTTTTATACATTGCAACACAACCTAAACCTTCATGAAGAAATATCAAATATGGTTTAGATTTATCTCCATCAATTAGCTCATAGTAAATTGTCTGTTTGTTAGAAATTGTAATATTGCTCATCTATAGTTTTCCAGATAAATAGTGTTTTAATATTTTAAATAGCCTCTCAATGGGGTTAAAATTTGACCAGCTTTTATTATTGTCCCATATTTTGTTATTGTTCTTTAACAGATAATAAACTATCTCCCAATTGATGCCAATTTATTTTTTTTGACCAGTCGGTTTTATAAATTTTAACCCCAACGGAGCCTTTTTCACCTTATTAACTGTTTAAATTAACCAAATAGAGGAGAAAATTACAATGCTAAAAAACATCAACCCTGCAACTACATTAAGCTGGAAAAAACTTTCAGACCACTATCAGACAATGAAAGATGTTCACATGAGGAAATTATTTGAGCACGATCCAGATCGATTTAACCACTTTTCAATAAAATGGAACGATATTCTGGTCGATTTTTCCAAAAACATTATCACGCATCAGACACTTGAGCTATTACGCCAGTTGGCAGCAGAGACTTATCTAAAAGATGCTATCAGTAAAATGTACTCAGGAGAGAAGATAAATGGGACAGAAAATAGATCAGTTCTGCACATTGCCTTAAGAAATATATCTAACACTCCAATTGTTGTTGATGGGCAAGATGTAATGCCAAATGTAAACAGAGTACTTTCACAGATGGAGCAGTTTTCAGATAAAGTGAGGACTGGAGAGTGGATAGGTTATACAGGAAAACCAATCGAAAGCATTGTCAATATTGGAATTGGCGGGTCAGATTTGGGACCTGTCATGGTTACAGAGTGCCTTAAACCATACGCTAACTCTAAAATATCTGACAAAGAGAATATTTCATTCTATTTTGTATCTAATATAGATGGAACGCATATCATGGAGACACTGCAAAAGGTAAATCCAGAGACAACACTTTTTTTGATTGCGTCTAAAACCTTTACCACTCTTGAAACTATGACCAATGCACATACTGCAAGAAGATGGTTTCTTTCACATTCAGGAGATGAGAAGAGTATAAAATACCATTTTGCAGCAATATCCACCAATGTAAATGCTGTGGAGAAATTTGGGATTGCCCGTGAAAATATGTTTGAGTTCTGGGAGTGGGTAGGAGGACGATACTCTCTTTGGTCTGCCATTGGTCTTTCAATTGCGTGTGCTATTGGTTTTGATAATTTCAGAGAGCTTCTTTCTGGTGCTCACGACATGGATAACCATTTCAAAACAACCCCACTTGATCAAAATATTCCAGTAATTCTTGGGTTGATTGGCATCTGGTATATCAATTTTTTTGGAGCAAAGACAGAGGTTATCCTTCCCTATGATCAGTATATGCACAGATTTCCTGCATATTTTCAGCAGGGTAACATGGAGAGCAACGGAAAAACAGTTGACAGGAATGGGGCAAATATTAATGGGTACTCTACAGGTCCTGTAATCTGGGGGGAATCTGGCACAAATGGACAACACGCATTTTATCAGCTTATCCATCAAGGCAGCCAGATGATTCCTGCTGATTTTCTTGTCCCAGCAATCAGCCATAACCTTGTAGGCGAACATCATAATATTCTCTTATCAAACTTTTTTGCACAGACTGAGGCTCTTCTAAATGGCAGAACCCTTGATACGGTTACTAAGGAGATGAAAGCTAAGGGAAAAAGCGACGAGGAGATCGCAAAAATTGCACCTCATAAGGTCTTCATAGGCAACAAACCCACAAATTCAATACTATTTAAAAAGCTGACACCAAGAACCCTTGGAAGCCTTATTGCCATGTATGAGCATAAAATTTTTGTTCAGGGGGTCATCTGGAATATATTTAGTTTTGATCAATGGGGTGTGGAATTGGGAAAAGAGCTTGCCAATAAGATACTTCCAAAGCTGGAAAATGATGAATTTATTACCCTGCATGACAGCTCAACGAATGGACTTATCAACACATTCAAGTCTATGCGTATTTTTGCATAACCCTCATGCCTTACAGTGAAGCTCTATAGATGATTCTCCCTAACTTTAATAGAAAAATTAGAGATTGAAAAAAAATCAACGAAATAAAAAAAATGTTATATTTGCTATTGCCTTTACATTTATCTTTTGCTATTTTTTACTAAGTAAAGTTATGAATGTATTTGTTTTATACTTGAAAAAGAAGATGTAAAAATAATATCTTATAAAATTGTAGATATTTGTCTTGTATTGTATACAATTATTAAAAATAAAGGGGGTATGTGCAAAACAAATATGGGTCAAAGAATATAAATTACTTATAATAATGAATGATGTTTTAAATACTAATCAAAAAAAACAATGTAAAACATAAAGGAATAGTGAAAATGAGTAAAAATCCTGATATTCTGACAATTCCCCAGGCAGCAAAATATTGTGGCGTAACCCGTATGAGTATGTGGCGATGGGTTAAAGCTGGAAAGATAAACTCTTTTGTAACTCCAGGTGGTCATCACAGAATAATTAAATCTGATCTTGAAAAATCTCTTAAAGCCCAGGGCATGAAGATGATGATAAGACAGATTGATGCACCAGCACGAGTTCTGATTGTTGATGACAATGAATTAGTTGTAAAAGGGCTTGAAAAACTTTTTCTTGAAGAGTCTTTTGAAGTAGAAACAGCAAAAGATGGTTTTGAGGCTGGAGTAAAGGCAAAACAGTTTAATCCTGATCTGATTATACTTGATCTTATGATGCCTCAGATGGATGGTTTTGAGGCTTGTAAGTTCCTGAAAAACAATGACTCAACATCACACATCAAGATTCTTATTCTTACTGGTCATGCTTCTAAAGAGAATATGAATGAGATCATGGATGCAGGAGCAGATGATTATATGGAAAAACCTGTTGACAATGCTGAGCTTGTTGATAAATCAGAAGACCTTTTAAGAGACTTGCACTGGATTAAAGAGCATATAAGAAGCAAGCGTAGAAGATAATCAGACAGCTTTTTATACGACAAAAATCAAAGAGGCAGACTTGATGTAGCAGTCTGCCTTTTTTAGTCGATAATGAGTTGTTATCAATAAGTAACTTGGCTGCAATTATTTTTAGATTCAAACTCCTAAACAAAAAAACAAAGGATACCTATATTTCCTAAAGTTTCATAAAAATATCAATGGGGGCTCTATGAAATTTGTAATCATTGGAGGAGATGCAGCAGGAATGAGTGCTGCAAGCAGGGCAAAAAGAAATAATCCTCAGATGGAGGTAACTGTCTTAGAAAAAACTCAAGATGTCTCATACAGTGCATGTGGTATGCCCTATAACATCGCTGACCCTTTACGGGATATGGACGATCTGATTGTAAGAAAAGCAGATGTTTTCAGACAAAAAAACGGGATAAATCTTCTTACAGGACATAGAGTTGATAAGATCGATCCTGTTGCTAAAACAGTCTCTGGTGTCATTATCCCCTGTTCTACTTCTTTTTCTGATTTAGATAATACAAATTGCACCAATAGCAATCAAACCGAGGGTTATCAAAAATTTTCATATCCATTTGACAAGCTACTTATTGCAACAGGAGCAACACCATTAATTCCAAATATTGAAGGTGTCAATCTTGAAGGTGTCATGCCTCTTAAGAGCCTTGAGCATGGAAGAGTAATCAAATCTTTTATTAACTCTAATTTATATTCAAAGCCTGTAAAAAAAGCTGTAATAATAGGCATGGGATACATAGGTCTTGAGATGTGCGAAGCATTAAGGGCACGCTCAATTGAAGTAGCTATGGTTAAACCGAGCAGCCGTTTTTTACCTTGGATGGTATCAGAGCTTGCAGATGTTGTAAAACAAGAACTTAATACAAATAGTATCAAAATATATAGCGGTTATGATATTCAAAGAGTTGTGCAAGCTGATAAGAATGAGAATAAAAAAGCTCAAAGCAATGGAGGCAGCCCCCTTGCTGTTATATGCAAAAACTTAAGCTCAAGTGAAGATTTAACCTTAGATGCTGATATTGTTATTGTGGCTTCTGGTGTTAAGCCGTGCAGTCAACTTGCTGTAGAGGCGGGGCTTGAAACAGGTATATCAGGTGAGATATCAGTTGATAAGGCTCTTCAAACCTCAGATGATAATATCTACGCAGCAGGAGACTGTGCTGATGCCTTTCATATTGTAACTGGCACAAAGTGCTGGATTCCATTAGCTTTAAGGGCTAATAGGGCAGGATGGGCAGTTGCAGATAATGTGTGCGGTATTGAGACGTTTCTGCCAGGGGTTGCTGGAACTGCTGTATTTAAGGTGTTTGAACTTCAAGTTGCACGTACAGGACTTACAGTAAAAGAGGCTCTTAACTCTGGTTTTGATGCAGTTGAGGTGGTAATTCAGACAAGATCAAAGGCACATGCCCACCCTGGTTCTCAGACAATTCATGTTGCAATATCAGGAGATAAAAAGACTGGAAGGCTTATCGGAGTTCAGATGGTTGGAAAAGATGGTGTAGCACACCGCATTAATGCAGCGGCTGTAGCACTTCATGCAAAGATGACAGTAGCAGATTTTGCCCAGACAGATCTTGCTTATGCCCCGCCATTTGGTCCTGTGTGGGATCCGCTTTTGACTGCTGCCAATCAACTTCTCAAAAAATTATAACAGGTAAAAAGCTATCTCCTTACCTGTTTTTTGTAATATTCTCTATCGTCAGTTCAAACTCTGGTTTATATGAAAGTCTTTTAACTGACTTTTACTTCTCGTTGTGTCAATAATTGCATATCCGTTATATGGGTAATCAATCTATAATGGTTACCCCAGCTTATTCTCCTCAAGAGCTTCTTTATGAAAATCGTATCCAGACAGCCCCTTACCAGACAACGATACATCTGAATCTTCACTGCCATCGCCAAAAAATTCGGGATAAACCTTAATGCACTCTCCAAGAATTTGATCAAATGGAAGATCAGCAAAATGTCCACGATCTGCAAGATACTCCATGTGTCGATTTCCTTTAGTGTCAAACTGATGAAACAGCGAATCATTAACACCGTCAAACTCTAATGGTTTTATATTAAAATGGGTGCACAAAGTAAGATTAAATGCGGGTGTAGCCTTAACCCACTTGTTGTTGAAAAAAAGCTCAACATAACCGTGATACATAAAAACATCAGTTTGCATTAAAGTTCTTAAACGGCTTGTTGATATATGATTTTTAACATCAGCAAAACCAAGCCGTGCAGGAATCCCCTCAAAACGGGCAACAGCAGCAAGAAGAACAGCTTTTGCAACACAATATCCTGACATTTTTTTGAGTGTAGAACTTGCTTTGAAATTTACCCTATCGTTCTTGAAATCATAGGGGTCATAACGTATTTCGTCCCTGACAGCGTAGTATAGTGCTATTGCCTTCTGCTTATCGCTGTCTCTGCTGCTGCATCTTATTCGGGCAAACTGAGCCACTTCTGGGATATCATAATCCATGAAATATGTGGGTTGAAGATAGATTTTCAGCTCTTCTTTTGTTGTTTTCAAATCATCTTCCTTGATTATACTTTTGTTTTTGTTATAATTTTGATTACTATTGTCATTAATATAATTATCACTATTATCAGTCATATAGTTTATTTCCCGGAAAAAACAGGTTTTCTTTTTTCAACAAACGCAGTAACAGCCTCCATCAGATCATTAGATGGAATGATATTGCTGCTGATTGACGCTACATATTTAAGACCATCATCAATAGATTTTCCAACTCCATAGTTGAGTACATCTTTTGATGCCTGAACTGCTAAAGGAGACATGGTTGCAATTTCCATTGCCAATGCCGCTGCCCGCTCCATAAGGATATCAGGGGTATCATAAACGTCATTGACCAATAAAATCTCCTTTGCACGCCCTGCTGTAATATTACGAGCAGTATATGCAAGCTCACGGGCATGTCCTTGTCCAACAATAAGAGGGATTCTCTGCAAAACACCTACATCTGCAACAAAGCCGACTGCCGCTTCACGTAAAGAGAAGAGTGCATCTTTTGAGCAAATACGTATATCACAGGCAGTTGCCATATCAAGACCAGCTCCAATACAATATCCATGAATAGCAGCAATTACAGGTTTTCGACACCGCTCAATGCACGACATACTATCTTGAAGATTATAAATTTTAGAGAGAAGTTTCCATTTAATGCCTCCTTTCTGGCTCTGCTCCATAAGCTCAGGCAACTCTTTGACCATCTCCATAAGATCAATGCCAGCAGAGAAGCAGGGTCCTTTGCCAGCAATAATAACTACTCTTATATCAGGGTCTTTATCAAGATCATCAAATATGGGTATGGACTCTTTCCATGCAGGCGGATTCATGGCATTTTTTTTATCGGGACGATTCAAATACACCCATGCAACTGGAGGCTTTTTATCAACACTGTAAAACTTATAATTATTCATGACGCTATATTCCTTTTAATTTGTAAGGTTTGGCACTTTCACTCCAAAATAGTTCTATTTCTTTGCGGGACAACCCGACAATTCTCATTCCCATATTTTTGTAAAGCACAATCCTGTGATCATCAGAAAACATGTGTGCATTTGCAATAACGTATGGTTCATAATTATCTTGACCTGCCCGATTTTTAGTTCGAGTAATGTTCTGTTTAATAGAGTTAGATTCAACATATTTATATCCAATCTCTTTAATTTCAATCTCATATCGTGCCTTTTTAGTCTGTGTAGTTACAGGACCTCTGCACTTTAAATCGCTTTCAATACCTTGGATTACATCATAAAAAGGCTCGTCCCGCGTTGATATCCACCCTATTCTCTGGGTAAAAATACGTACGGCATGAGCACAGCACTCATACATCAAAGTTCCGGGCATGACCATATCATCAACAAAATGGCAGATCAAAAACCAGTCATCAGGATAGATGTCAGCCTCTGCACTGATAAAGCCCTTTCCAAATCTTCCGCCAGCCGGGTTAAACTCAAGAACCCTATCAATCAGGTGCATTCTGCTGTTATCGTTTATTTTTCCGCCCTGATATATTCTACTGCCCGGAAGACGTAAATTCTTTCCAAGCAAAATACCATCAAATTGTCTACCAAAACATGCACCAAGCTCTCCTCTTCTTAAACTCTCCACTTGAGAGTCTGAATAGCTCTCTTTATGAAGTGCTACTACTGGGGAAAACAATGTCTCTTCTGTCTGTTCGATATAATACTTTATTTTATCTCTATTCTCTTTTGTAATAATTTCAGTATCTTCTTTTTTCAGGATAATTCCGCCTGAATTTTTAACCTCATCAAGAGTAAAAAAACCAGCACAGCCATCACACATAGAAATAAGAAGCTCAGGGGTGTTGTCAGCATTGCTAAGATTACTAAAATTATTAGCCAAATCGCTCTTTTTAGATTTGATAAATCCCTTATAGTGAAAAAAGAAGAGATATATCTCACCCTGCTTTAGGAATCTATCAATCTCAATATGATACTCTATTGTCTCCCCTGGTTCTGGCAGAGTTCTATGAAAGGTTACCTTAGCATCAAGAAGGCGATAACGCCGTCTGCCTTTAACAACATGATCAATTCCCAACCAAGAACACAAAAAGAGATCAGCCTGTCCAGCTTCGATTGATATTGAGACTGGAGCTTTTCCGCCGTCCAAATACCAAGCACCCTCTTTTACGTCATGCTGAGTTATGATCTTACCTGACTTTAAAGAGAGCATCTCACCTTGAATATCCATGATTCTATCAACAAGCATAAGCGGCTCGTCTGGAAGGCGGACTCTGACATGATAGGTATCAATAATATCAAAAGCCTCTCCAAGCACTTTGCCGGCAGAACCAACAGCAAACTCCATGCACATATCTCTGTCAAGAAGATGTTTTGTTGATTGTGGAGGTTTTGCTGATTGTGATGATATAGATGATTTTGCTGCTATAACAGCCTCATTCTCTATTTGATTTACATTTGGTGGATTTACCTCAATGTATGACAAATTTTCTGGTGGAATATTTACAATATTTGATGCAATGTTGGTTAAACAGGCAAACTGCTTTTCTAACTCTAACATTGTATTTTCAGAAAATTCTAAAAATTTTGTGTGGGCATCTGCTGTAATTTGTGCACATTGAGCAGCATAATTAAAAATATTAGGAATTTCAGGAATATGAGGTATATCAGATACGATCTCATTTGGTTCTTCCTGTAAATTGGATAAATTTACAAGAGATGTATCTTCTATAGATTCAGCAGATTCAGCCAAATAAGATTTGGACTCTCTGCTCTTTAGAGCTTCCGCATAATCAGCAAGAGTATTAAATGCTCTGATAAGGCTTATCTCCTCATCTTCCTCTTTTGAGCTTGAAGATAATGAAACAGCAAGATGCTCTTTATCTCCAAGAATTTTTCCTACTGCACGGGTGCAAGATGAGCCGGGTCCAATCTCTATAAAAACTCTTACTCCGTCATTCCATGCGTCATTTATAAGCTCTGTGTAGTCAAATCCATAAAGTGCCTGATTTACGATAGAGTCAGCAGTTGCCTCTGTTTCTGGCGTATATTTTCTGCCTGAAAAACAGCTGTAAAAATCAATATCTTCAGGCGGATTGCACTCAAATCTGTGCAAATCTCTATATTCATCTTCATACGCTTTAGCAACTGAGCAGTGAACTGTTACCACGCCGTCAAGATACATTGCTCCGCAGCCAGTCTCTTTGATAAACTCCTCAACCTGTTCGGAACTTCCGCCGATTACGCACTCATCAGGAGCATTGACAATCAGAAGATATAGTTTGTCATATTTTCCTGATTCATAGGTTTTACCTTGTCCTAACTTATCTACTTGACTAAATTTATTTGGCTGTCCTGATTTATAAATCTGATTTGATGTAATAGATTGATAAGATTTAATAATACTTTCTACAAAATCTCTGCTTCTATTGACAGCAGCTACTCGCCAATCTGCTTTTTCATCATCTTGAAGCTGCCACGATTTTCTTGCTGCAATGCACTCTCCAGCAAGTTTTGTGGTAAAAAGATCAGATGCTTCCATTCTTCTTAACATATCTTCAGGATCGTTCCAGACACGTAAAGAGAACAATCCAGCAGTTTCGCCTAAGCTGTGACCAATGCAGGCATCAGGTTTTAACCCAAACTTTTCAGCAACACGGGTCATCAGAACACCAAAAGAGACCTGACCAAAGATCATGTTGTGCGAATGGCTGCTGATATCTTTTGAGGCTCGATCTTGCCAGCCATATTTCCACGATATCAGCTTTGGATAGTAGATAGATGGCAGCATTCGTTTACTTAAAGATGCACCAGATGCGTCCATATCACGTAAAATATCTGCAAACATAACGCCGATTTTACGACCCATTCCAACAAAATGGTTGCCTGAACCGGGATATAAAAAGGCAATTTTACCAGCTTGTTTGAGTTGTTTGATTTTATCGGCGATTTGAGATTGAAACTCTGTCAAATATTTAGATTCTGATTTTATAAAATAATCGTATTTTGACTTTGACAAATAATCATATTTTGAATTTGCTAAACAATCAGACTTTGAATTTGCTAAATAGTCAGACTTTTTGTTTGAAGAGTAATCAGATGAAATCTTAAGCTCTTCAAGCACAACATGAGAAGCAGTTCCTTCAGTAGAAGAGATTGAAGCTGCAACCGCTGTCCGTCTATCTTGTAAACTCTCCTTAATCCAGAACGCTGGAAATTTTGGAAAATAAAACGGAGTCTTACTCAAATCAACGGTGCTGAAATTTGCTGCTTGAGATTGAACTACTGTAGATTGAACGGCTGGAAATTCAAGTGTATTAGATTGAATTGCTGGAGATTTCAGTGCAGGAGACTCAAATTTTGCTATCGGAGGAATAATTTGATGATAGATTGCGAGGGCAGATTGAATAATTGAGATTAAACCAGAAACAGCGTGGGTATCTCCAATAATTGAAGAGCTTGAGCCGATTGCACATGAGAGGGGTGCTGGATTTTTACTCTCTGTTTTTAATGAGTTGTTATCATTAGAAAAGTCAAAATCTCTATTTATAATTTTATTAAATACTGATGATTCAATATTATCTTCCAAAGGATCACCGCTGCCGTGTGCCTGATAAAGTCCAATATCAGCGATTGAAACACCTGCACAATCAAGAGCGTTTGAAAGAGAGTTAGAGTAAGTTTCTATTGCAGATTGAACTTTCAGAGTCTCATCATCATTAGAATCAAATCTCTTCTCCAACCCGCCTGAAGCTGTGCCTATACCTTTAATAACAGCGTAAATTTTATCACCATCTTTCTGTGCCTGCTCAAGAGTTTTTAGAACTATTGCAGCCGTCCCTTCAGATGGAAAAACTCCTTTTGTTCTGCTGTCAAACGGTGCAGATGTTTCATAAGATGATGCGTAATATCTCAATATCCTATTTAAAGTGTCCTGCCTGACGTCTCCAGCCATATCAACAGAACCGCAAAGAAAGATTTTTGTCTCGCCTCTGCGTAAAGATTCAACGCCAATCTCAAGAGCCTTTATTCCAGATAATGCACCAGCAGAGACAGTAAAACACGGTCCGCCAAGTTTAAACTCTCTTGCAACTCTGCTTGCAACAATGCCTCCAAGTGCCCCAAGCGTTCTCTCTGATGTGAGAGGCGGATAGTTATTGTCTAAATTTTCGTTTATATTCTTTGAATTGTAGATTTTACTCTCTAACTTATCATTTCTGCTGTCTGACTTGTCATAGCTGCTGCCTTTATTTTTAGACTCTTTCTCTATGATTCTCCATCTTATGTGAAAATTGGTTGCACCATAATCAAACTCAATTCCAATGGCTGCACCAAAATCTGTGCGAAGCTCTCCCTTTTCAGGTCTTGGAGATATTCCAGCATCTTTTATTGCACCCATTGCAGCTTTAAGCATAATCAGGTGTTGTGGCAGCAGATCATCTATCTGGTTTGGCGGAATATGAAACTCTCCTGGATATGTGGTCAACGCTTTCATCCAGAGACCATTTGAATTATCGTTAGATGATAAATCTGACAGCTCATTATTATCTGCAAAGATTGTCTGCTTAAAGCCGTCCAGATTCATTGCAGCAGGAGTGATAACTTCCATTCCAACAATTGCGATAGATAAAGATGAATTTGATTGAGACGTTTCAATTTCTTCATCTTGAAACTGTTCGGATAAAATATTTGAATCTGTTGAAACAGGTTGCTTTAATTCATTTGGGCTTGATTTCTCAGCATCTCCTGACTCTTTTGATTCAGAAAAATAGATTGAAAAATTATCTTTGCAAAACTCCTCAACAAGAATATGAGCATTGATTCCACCAAAACCAAACGCACTAACCCCTGCCCGTCTTGCTAAAGATTTATTTTTATCTTTATCTTGCGTCAGAGGCATCGGCTTCCATTCGTCTGGTTCAGTTTGAACATAAAATCCAGTTGTATAAAGCGGACTGTCTGGAGTTGGTTCGGAAAAATTGAGAGAGGGAGGCAGGAATTTTTCATTGATTGCAATTAAGGTCTTGATAAATCCAGCAATACCAGCAGCAGTTAAAAGATGACCTGTCATGGATTTTACAGAACCAATAGCACAACCTTGTTTAAATTTTTTTGAACCAAGATTTTTATACGCTGCAAGATTTTTATCCTCTGCATGGTACTGGGAAACTCCTGAATCTTGAGACAATAGACCAGCATTCTGCCAGACAGATACCATTGATTTAAGCTCTATGTTGTCGCCAACTGGTGTCGCAGAACCGTGGCACTCAATATATTGAACATCACAAGGAAGCCAGCCAGCACTTGAGTAAGCAGATTGCATTGCACGAATCTGACCTTCTGAAGCTGGTGCAACAAGATTGCCTTCAATGTCGTTTGACCAGCCTGCACCGCAAATCACGCCGAAAATATGATCTCCGCATGAAACTGCATCTTCAAGACGCTTCAACACCACAACGCCTGCACCTTCGCCAACAACAAGACCATCTGCATTTTTATCAAACGGCGAACATCTGCCAGACGGAGATAATGCCCTAAGCTGTGTAAAGCCGATTTGAGTATAAAGAGAGTCTGCACAAGAAACTCCGCCTGCAACCATCATATCAACCCTGCCAGATATAAGCTGTTCAGATGCGATTTTTATTGCATAAAGAGAAGATGCACATGCAGCATCAAGCGTAAAACTTCCGCCGCCAAGACCCATTGCCTGAGCAAGAAGGGCAGCAGGAAAAGAGAGCATTTTAGCAGCAAGAGCATCAATGTTGGTGATATCAGGAGGAATGCCGATAAAATTCTTATCAGAAATAAAATTCGTATCAGAATGAGAGATTGCACCATTGCGGGTATAGCCTCTTTTACCTTCCATGACGATCTGCCAGGCAAGCTCTGATGATTTTGCAGTTGGAAGAGCAATTGCAGCCAGCACAACGCCAGCTCTTTTTCTTATCTCCTGATTAGCAAAACATTGGCTTAAGGCTTCTCTTCCTGAATTAAGAACCATCTTGTGAAGAGGGTCAAGCTCAAGCAGCAAATCTTTGTCCACCAAGAATCCTTCAGGGTCAAACTCAAATCCTGCGACAAGACCTGCCCTTTTAGAGCAGGCTGAATCTGGTCTATAATCTGATGAAATTACATTTTTAGGGTTTACAATCCAGCGATCATCAGGAATATCAACAATTGACTCTTTTTTTTCCATGATATTGCGTTTAAATTGTTCAAGATTGATTGCACCCGGAAATATACCAGACATTCCAACAACAGCAATTTTTTGCATAACCGCTCTTTTATTCATAGTAAAGTTTTATTGTAATTGTAGTATCACAAGGGGAGAGTTGAGGAGGGGTGAAAAAAACTAAATTAAAGCCAAAATTGAGCTAAACAGTATGTTTATAAACTTTTTACTTTTTTCCACAAAACATATCCTAAATTAAATTTATCAACAAGAACAGATGCACACGCAAGAAGCCTTGCAGATTCAGTTGAAGATAAGAGTGTAAATGATCGGCGAGCATGAAAAAACATATCGTGAAAACGGTTCTGCTCAAATGCTGCAACCGCCCGATTATAGTGATAGACGGCATCATCTTTTATATCAATAAGCTTCCCAAGTTCAGTTTTGCAGCTTGGACAAATCCTTGAATCTTCTAACTGTGCATTACATACGGGGCAAAGTGGTGTAGTCATAAAAAACCTTTAATAGTTTGTCGTATTAAAATAGTTTACCGTAGAGACGCACGGATGTGCGTCTCTACTACTCAAATAAATTTATTGATTATGATGAAGGGGTCGGAGGTTCAGCAACAACAACTTTTGCAAATCGTAATACCTCCCTGCCTCTAACAAATCCGCCAGATACAGTTTGGACTACCATTCCATTTTCAATTCCATGAACAAATTTTGTCTCAACAACTTTCATTGTTTCAGAATTAAAAGGCACATTATCAGTTTGGATTGGTTCAATATCCATCATAGATAGTGCTTTATCAAAACGGCTGATTGCCATTTCATATCCCTCACATATTATATGGATATCTTTAGGTGGACGGCGGAAGAACCCTTTCCTTTGGGACATCGCTACGCTTTTTCTATAACCGTCTATTAAGGCATCTCTTACATCAAAAAAACAGAATGCAGATTTTCTTTCGCTGTTCATGCGGATATTCTGCTCAAGCTGTGCAATCTGATTAGTTTTCTCCTTGAACAGAGTGTAAATTTCACCATACTCATCTGTAACGCCTTTAACACTGTTAAGTGCTGTTACTGTCCTATTCTGATCCTTGTTGTAAAGTTTAATCTCCTGACGAAGTGCTGTAAATTCACAGAGCATGGTATAAAGATCACAGGTATCAGGTGTTGCCGTCATTACTGGAGGCTTTTCTGAAGGTATCTCAGAGAGCCATAACTGGAAATCTTCAAGAGCTTTAATTTTCCATGATGCTTCAGTTACAGGTTCAGCAGCAGCAATCTCTTCATGCTCAGGCATGGCAGGCTTATTAAAAGAGAGCTTGTTTCTTATAAAACAGATTAATGAAATAAATCCATTTTTAATTGGAATTAAAATTTTCTGCTTTGAGAACAAAAATATGCTTTTTATAAGGTTTTTAATGAACTCTAATGCTCTTTTTATAAACATGGCTGTTCTATCAAAAAGTTCACTTGATTTAAAATTCATATCTCATTATCCTTTTCTTTTGTCTTTTTTTGTTTTTGTTTGACAAATAATAAACATTGATAGTCTAAGAAACCTTCTGTTTTTTTAATTAAAAACAGATTCTGGAACTTATCCTTTTTTTTAGTAAATATTTCAAGTTTTTTAATGATATAGTCAATACATAGATTAAATTTTTCCAAAATAACACTATTTTTGAGGTTGCCTAATTGAAAAAACATTATCAGTTGTTAAAACCATATATTGTTGAATGCAGATTGCAGATTATTGGGGGTTTTGTATCCCTTCTTATTGTCGATATTTTACAACTATTTATTCCAAGAATTATAAAATGGGTAATTGATGGTATCTCTTTAATGTCAGTCTCAAAATTAGAACTATTTAAATATACTTTTTATATTATAGCATCAGCAATGTTAATAAGTATTTTTCGTTTCTTCTGGAGATACATGATAATGGGAGCTGCAAGGCGGGCAGAAGAGGGTATAAGGGAGCATCTTTTTAACCATATCCAAACCTTACCAGCCTCTTTTTTTGATAAAAATACTGCTGGAGATATAATGGCACATGCAACAAATGATATTACAAATATTCGTATGGCTTTAAGTATGGGGCTTGTAGGATTGACAGATACTATTGTACTTGGCTGTGCAGCCATTATTTTTATGGTTTATATCAATTTAGAGTTGACAATATTAGCACTTCTTCCCATGCCGTTTATTGCCGTATTCACAAAAATATTCAGCAAAAAGCTATTTGAGTCTTATCTTGATGTTCAGGCTGGATTTTCCGATCTTATGGAATCAACACGAGAGCGTTTTGCAGGGATACGAATTATCAAGGCGTTTAACCGTGAAGAGCTTGAGTTAGCATCAATAAAAAGAGAATCAGAGATATTTGTTAAAAAAAATATGGATTTAGTAAAACTTAGAGGGATTATATTTCCATTAGTAATTTTTCTAACCCAGATAAGTCTTGCTATTATCCTTGGAGTCGGCGGAAGAAAGGTTATCTTAAGCCAAATTTCACCTGGTGATTTTGTGGCGTTTATAAGCTATTTAGGACTGCTCACATGGCCTGTAATGGCTATTGGATGGGTTACAAACATGATTCAGCGAGGGGCGGCATCAATTGACCGTATTAATGCCATACTCGATATTAAGGGTGAAATAGGTATTGGGATTTCAGGTTCTATTTTTGATAGTGCAGGCATCGGCGATAGTCCAGATGACATCGATAAGGAAATTAAGGGTTCTATTCAATTTGCTCATGTCTCATTTTCATATCCAGTAAACAACTCGATAAGTATAAAAAACAATGATATGAATATAAAGAGTGATCAAAATATAAACGTTAGGAATACTCAAGATATCTGCCCAAAAATTCTTAATAATGTAAGTTTTAGATTAAAAGAGGGAGAGATGCTTGGAATTGCAGGTCCCCCTGGAAGCGGTAAGAGCACATTGGTTACTCTTATTCCAAGCATATACGATGCAGAGAAATCTAAAACAAATATCATCTCTGTAACAGAGAGAATAGAAGATAACTCAACAGATCAGCTTATCAAAAAAAATATCAAGAACATGGACAATGGCATGAGCATAAAAGAAGAAGGCGGAATAATAATTGATAATATGGATATCTCCTCAATTCCCGTTCAGATGCTCAGAAGAGCAATATCATTCATGCCGCAGGAGCCTTTTCTGTTTTCAGGAACTATAAAAAGCAATCTTCTATTTGGAAATCCTGAGGCAAATGAAGATAAGATTGCACAAGCAATTGAGATGGCACAACTGACAACTACCATTGCATCTCTGCCTAAAGGTATTGAGACTGTAATTGGAGAAAAAGGGGTAATGCTCTCTGGAGGTCAGAAACAGCGTATCGCACTTGCTCGAGCATTTTTAAAGTCATCGCCTATTTTGATACTTGATGATCCTGTAAGTCAGGTTGATATGGAGACCGCATCAAAGATCATAAAAACTATTGAATCTTTTGCAGGCAGAAGAACCATTATAGTTGTATCTCACAGGTTCTCAATATTTAAAAAAGCAGATAAGATTATTGTGCTTGATAAAGGTGAGATCATTGAACAAGGAACGCATACAGAGCTGATTGAACAAAACGGATACTACGCAAGGGCATGGCAGATGCAGGAGAGTGAAGATGATTTGAAAGAACTAAACCAGCATAGAAATAGTTGATTGTAAATATATTGTTTCTTTTGGACAGGCATTTAAAATGTGTTGAGTTTGATTAGTGCACTATAGTAATATTTTTACTATTAAGTCATTTTATTCACTACCCTTGATAAACAAGAGCTTTAAGTGGTTATCAAAATCTAAAGACCCTTGATTTTCCATATGGACCGCGTAACATCAACTATTAAGATGTTTCTATTTATATGGTTTACCTAATAAAAAGGAGATAATTATGAAAGTAAGGCTTTATATTACCCATAGTCTATTTATTACTTTATTAACCATGGTGATGCTAAATGGTTGTATGATTGTAGCTGATCGGCAACCAATTGTCCAAAGCAGGGATGGTATGTTTTTGGGGAATAGAAGTATAGCTATTCTACCAGTAAAAGCACAAGCATCTATAGCACCTGACTCAGTTATGGCGTTGAGAACTGAACTCAATAGCCGTGTAGGTCAGACTATACGAAGTAAATTACCTTATTCTATTATTATTGATGCTTCTGTTGTGGCAGATCAGCTCAGCCAAATGGGAAAATTGACCATACTTGAACAGCTTGTTTCAACCTACGAAAATACAGGGGTAATTGATACTCGATATTCCGCTGAACTTGGGCATGCCTTGAGGAGTGACTATCTTATATTATCACGCCTGAAAGCAGAAAAAATAGATTTGGGAGTTATTTCGAGGGGGATTGGTGCGTCTCTTGAAGCAGTTCTTATTAAGTCCAACACAGGAACAGTTGAGTGGGGCGGAAGCAGTGAATGGAAAAAAGGTGGTATTTTAGGTAGTGGTAAAGCATCACCAGGTGAAGTTGCAGAAAATTTACTATCACTTGCGTTTTATGGACTTCACTCCAATGGAGCGTCTTCTGATCCAATATCTGAAAACACAGAAACTTCTTCCATTGAAGCAAATATAGATCAATCAGGTATGACGGACTGGAAAATAGGTAAAAAGTCTGTTATGAATATTCAGAAACGTTTAATACAATTAGGTTATAATCCTGGTTCAGTGGATGGTAAAAAAGGCAGAAAAACCATTGAAGCACTTAAAAAATTCCAGCAAGATAATAACTTATCCAGCACGGGTCAGCCTGATAACCAGACTATTGATACTCTTCGTAAGTTGACTCAAAATATAGGAAACAAGATGAATCCAAATAAAAAGGCTATGAAAACATCTAAGCCAGTTAACTCCAATCCAGTTCTACCTGCTGCTGGTAAAGAGGAATCTCATTCCACAAGTATTCCCCTTCCAGCAGCTGATGAAGGGGCTTCCCCGTCAACTAAGCCTGTCATCAGTCCAAGTGAACCAACTCAAACCTCGCCTCAAACAACCAGTCCAAGTAAGCAGGCAAATGAGACACCTAAAGACCCGAAACCTATAAAGGTTCGTTCGGTTATGGATTTGTAAAAAATTATTCTATTCAGGAGGATATTACACATGGCAAATTTAACAAAAAGTGTAGAGGAATTTTTTCTAAGTATTTTCAAGATTACAGTTTTATTCATTATGGGCTTGGCTTTAATGTCAATCCTTGTTCTTATTGCAATTGGTATTAATCAATATTTTCAGTCTTCTAAAGAACCAATTCCTGCTCAAAAGGCACCAAATAATAAATATATAGAAAAAGAAATTAAGATTGATGATTTAAAACAATTCTTGATTGAGCAGGAAAAAAATAGAAATAGACAAAATGAGTTCGATCAATCATCTGCAAGACAAAAGACTTCTCTATTGTTTTTAGAAGATGCTGCTAAGCTTTATAATTGTTCTATAAATTTTGCAGAAAAGTCAGAAACACCAATTCAAGAAACTCAGGAGCCTGAACTACAAAAAGTAGAAGAGTTAAGAGATTATATTGCAAGAACAGCTAATGGCGTTTTGAACGGAGAAGAATGGGTAAAAGCTATGGTAGATTTCACCTGTACGGCTTTATCAGACATTTCAATAATTGAGATGAAAAAAGAGGGGAAAATTAAACGAGTGTTTTATCCCATACTGAACTTTCATATGAATGCGTGGGAGATAATGCAGGAAGAAAAGATAAGGGTACAGAAAGCAAAAATAGAGTTTGAGCAGCGTGAATATAATAGAGTAGCCTCCGAGCGAGCGTCAGAAGAACTTAGAGTTGCTAAAGCAAAAGCCTTTGCTATAAACTGTTTAGTTGCTGCTGCGGGGGCATTTGGTCTGTTTATGATACTTGCACTGTATCTGTTAGGTGCTAAAATTGAAAATAATCTTCGTGCAATTAACTATTCAATCAGAGCCAATATTTTAGCCCAATCACAACTTAATGCACATCAACAACAATCTCCTGATATCTACAAAACCGAGTAGTATAAAATACTTTTTGTCTCCTGATTTGTTTATTCTATTATTTTTATTTTTGTAAAAAATAGTTCATAAAATTCATACAAAATATAGAAAGGAAACAATGAAACATATTTATATTATAACATCACATAGCTTTGTTTTTTTATTATATTTATCAGTTGCAGCACAGGGAGAACAATTATCAAGAAGTGAAGCAAAAAAACATCTTCAGAATTATAGAAGGTGTATAGTACAGGATATTGTTCCCAACTTACAAGCTCTCACGCATAAAAAAGAGATATTAAAGTTGAGAGATGATGGGTATTTTCTTTTAAAAAATGAAGAATTTGTCCCTACTGAAAAATTAAAACCATTAATTTGTAAACCTGAATTTGGACTTTCGATGTTTTTATATATAACTAAAGCTTACGAAATTTTTTCTGAAGTCACTGGAATTAGAAAAGAGTCAGAAAATAATGTAGCTGTTGAATATTCAACAAAAGTAGTATCAACAGAAATAGCTAAATATTTTCCTTTAGAAAAAGAAGAAACTAAAACTGAAACCCGAGTGGCATATTTTTCTGAATATGATGATGGTTGGAGGGTAACTGAACCAGCTTGGAGTATGAAACTATATGATTCTTCATCTTTAAATACACCATACTCGTCAGAATCTTTAGAATCGACATCTGAAAAGATAAACAACGAAGATAATGAGGCGAGAGCTAACCTATCGAATGCATTATCAATACTAAAAAGACAAATTGCATCTCAAAGCTCAAAAAAAAGTATAAATACCTTAATAGGGGAATATAATTTGGAACTGTACTATAAAATTAGGCAAAATTGGTCGTATAATCCAAGCCTTGTAGTGAGTGACGGTAAAGCTGAGGTACGAATTGTAATTAAAATATTAAAAAATGGTGAGATAAAAGATATTTATTTTGAAACACGATCAGGGAATAATGAACTTGATGAGTCTGCATTAAAAGCTGTTAAAAAATCCAATCCTTTACCTCCGTTGCCAGAAGGGTATACATCATACGATATAGGATTAGTATTTACTCCTACAGGTATTAATGGTGAGGATAGGGAAACACAAAATGACAGTGTAAAAAAAGATGCCACAAATATATCTAAATTTATAGCACAAGAAATTGATACAGTTGGAGAACTTATAAATAAAGGCGATTATAATCAAGCAGATAAACGTTTGTCTGCACTTAATAAACAATACCCTGACCTTTCAAGTTTACAATATATTGACCACGCTCATGAGAAAATAGCAGTTGAATATAGAGTGATTTTAGATCAGAAACTAAATAAACCTATTGCTAAAGATTCTTTTGAGCTTGAAGGAATAGTAACTCAAAAATCAACACAAGAGGGTTCTGGAGATTTCTGGGATTTTGAATTTAAAGCAAAAGATGGCAATAAGTATTTTTTTATGTGTAGTGCCTCAAATCCTCTAAGGTTTCAAGTAGATGGGGTAAATATTGACCAATTTCAAGGATACGAGAAACTTCAAACCACATATCAAAAGGTTAAGTTGGTTATTCCAAACGCACAATACGATTATGTAACAAACAATTGTCAGAACAAACATTGTAACGGTATCTGTCCCGATGCCATTCTTATGTATTCATCTAATCGTGTAAAACCCGAATCTAATCAAATAGTTCACATAGAGGGGATTCCAGACGGCAACAAAATCACAATCGTATCTGGAGTACGAATACGAGCGAATCCACAAGTAAATGCTGACGAGTTGGCACGCCTACCGATTGGTACGGTTATTAAGGAATTAGAACGATCTCCAAATAAAGTAATCATTGGTCAGAACGAAGATTACTGGTATCGAGTTGCAGCATCAGATACGATAGAAGGGTGGGTTTTTGGTAGTTTGCTTCGTTCTTTTGAGCCTGCGAAGCGTGAAGAGATTTACCTACAGATTGGTAATGAACGCTTGAAAGTTGCTGAAACTAATTTGGGTGAGGATATAGATCTGATCAATTTTTTTAAACGTGCGGCTACTCAAGCCAAAGTCCCTGAAAATATGGCTGAGTTTGAGTTAGGGTATTTATTGACCCTTAGTCGTTCTTTGGATGTAATTCAGGACAATGCCCAATATAAATTAGAATTACCATATGTTAAATCTTTCTTTGAATGCCATGCGAATGAAATATTTCACGATGAACCTTCAGGCTCATGGTTGGTAAAGCATGAGCAATTCTGGGCATTACATAAGCAGTATTCCTCTTTAGTTATAGGTGACCGCATTGCTTGGGAAGCAGGACAAAGATCTTTTTCGTGTTCAGACTGTGAAGGGTCTATTCTTTGTATATTAGAAAACCTTAATGTTGGAGAAGGTAAATATCTGGCTTTTTATCCAAAAGGTAAATATGTAGAAAAGGCACTCACCGCTATTTATAATTCTCTTAACAGATATCTCAACGATAATCACCAATATACTCCTTATCCAGAAGAATCCAATGATATACGTAAAGAAATTAATAAACTCCGAGCAGTTGTTATAAAGACCTCAAGTGTTAATAAAGTAAATATATTACAACGGATTGATTCATTAGATATATCTAATCCGTTTAATAATCTTTGAGCCTTTTAGTCTTAGTCAAAGATACTAAATAGACAACCTCCCTAAATTTACAACATACAACATTACAAGAGGGTAAAATATGAAAAGCGGTCTTGGAGGTTATCAGGAACAAGAAGAAGAACTAAAAAAACAGCGGGATGTAACACTCTTAAAACGATTTATTCCACTGCTTAAACAGAACAAAAAAGTTATTGTTATATCAATCAGCTTGATGGTGCTGCTCTCTTTAGGAGAGATTATAGTTCCTTTTATTACAAAGACTGCTGTTGACCAATATATTCTTCCGGGCATGGCAGATGGTGTGAGCCAGACAGATAAAGCTAACTATTTATTTAATGCGGCAATATCAGGGCTGATACTCTTTATAATCTCTGTTATTCTATTTTTTTTGAACTTCTTTCAAACTATTGTTATGGAGTATGCTGGACAACGTATGATGCACGATCTGCGTATTGAGATATTTGACCGTATTCAGAAGCTCCCTGTCGCATATTTTTCCCAAAATACAGTTGGAAGGCTATCTACAAGAGTAACTAACGATGTGCAGAACATGCAGGAGATGTTCACCTCTATTATCACTTTTGTAATTAAAGATGCTTTTTTGCTTATCTCCATTCTGCTGGTATTAGTATGGATGGATTTTAAACTATCTCTGATAATGTTATTTATTATTCCATTTGTTGTGCTCTCTACTTGGCTCTTTTCTGAAAAATCACGCAAAATATACAGACGGCTACGCTCCAATATTGCAGAGATCAACTCTACATTTTCCGAATGTATTGGGGGGATAAAGGTGATCAAAATTTTTACCCAACAGAAGAGAGTTGCAGCAGATTTTAAAATTCTGAACCATGAGAACTATCTTGCAGGTATGGAACAGATGAAGATATTTGGAATTTTTATGCCTATTGTCGATCTTTTAAGTTCCATAGCATTAGCTGGAGTTATTTTTTATGGCGGCGGAAGGGTAATGTCAGAGAGTTTAACTCTTGGGACACTTGTGGCGTTTATCTCATACACTAAAATGTTTTTCCGTCCAGTCAGAGATTTGTCAGAAAAGCACAATATTCTTCAAAATGCCCTTGCATCAGGTGAAAGAATTGTTCAAGTTTTAGATACAGATGAGGAGAAAGAAGGGGGGAGTGAGACGCTTGAGACTATTGAAAATATTGAATTTAGAGATGTCTCTTTCAAGTATGAATCAGAGTCAGATAGTGACATTATAAAAGATATTTCATTTAAAGTAAACAAGGGCGAATCGCTTGCAATACTTGGTCCTACAGGCTCAGGAAAAACCTCGCTTATGAATCTTATTGTGAGATTCTATAATCACCAAGAAGGAGATATTTTTATAAACAGCAGACCTATTCAGCAATATTCAACCCGCTCTATACGTTCACGAGTTGCTATTGTTACCCAAGAACCTTACCTCTTTTCAGGCACAATCAGAGAAAATATAACTCCGACCGATATGATCCTGACAGATAACAAACTTAATGAAATTCTTGAGTTATCACACTTAAAGTCAGTGGTTGACCATCTGTTCAATGGCGTTGATACTGTAATATCTCAGGGGGGAAGTTCTCTCTCAAGTGGTGAGCGGCAGTTGATATCAATAGCCAGAGCCTTTGCCCACAAGCCTGATCTTATTATTTTTGATGAGGCAACATCATACGTTGATACAGAATCTGAAGAGAAGATAAGAATTGCAACTGCAAAGCTTAGAGAGAATCGCACGTCAATAACTATTGCACACAGATTAAGAACTGCAATGACTGCGGACAAAATAATAGTTATTAAAGATGGCAGAATAATTGAGTCAGGCAACCACGATACGCTTATAAAACTTAAGGGTTTTTACTTTAAACTGCATTCTGTAAAATAGTAGAGACGCACAGCCGTGGGTCTCTACAGTTTAGGTAAAACTCAATTTATGACCTTGAACAGTATAACAGCCTATATAATACAACTTAGTGCCTAATACGACTAACTATTAAAAAACTTAAGGTGATTTCATGTTTCCAGCAGTGCTGATAGTTGATGATAATGAATCTATTATAGAGTCTCTTGAAGGGATACTATCTGATGACGGTTTTGAAGTGTTTCACGCCTTTAACGGCTACGATGCTTTAAAAAAAATAGAGAGTCTCTCTCCTGATATTGTGCTTCTTGACATCTGGATGCCTGGTATGGATGGAATTGAGACATTAAAGGAGATCAAAAAAGAGTATCCAAATCTTCCTGTCATTATGATAACAGGACATGGAACAATTGAAGCGGCTGTAGATGCTACAAAATCAGGTGCATTCGATTTTCTTGAAAAACCGCTCTCTATTGACAGGGTTATTGTAACTATTAATAATGCTCTCAATTTCCGTAAACTTGAAGAGGAAAACCGTTATTTAAGAAAAAAAACGATTGAAAAGCACTCAATTAACGGACAGAGTAAAGCTGTTCAAGAGCTTAATCTTAAAATACTAAGTGCAGCTCCGTCTGGTGCCCCTATTCTTATAACAGGAGAGAACGGCACAGGCAAAGAGCTTGTAGCAAAAAATATTCATCAGTTAAGCAAAAGACCAGAGGAGCCGTTTATTATTGTCAACTGTGCAGCCATTCCAGAAGAGCATATTGACAATGAGCTTTTTGGTTATGAAAAAGGGGCTTTTCCCGGGGCAAATGCAAAAAACAAAGGAAAATTTGAACTTGCTTCTGCAGGGACACTATTTTTAGATGAAATCGGAGATATGAACCTGAAAACACAGGCAAAAATATTGAGAGCAATTGAATCAAAAACATTTCAGCGTGTAGGCGGAGGAAGGACACTTCACATTGATGTGAGGGTTATTGCGGCTACCAACAAAGACCTTGCTCACGAGATAAAACTTGGAAATTTCAGAGAAGACCTATTCTACAGGCTTAATGTAATACCAGTAGCTGTACCTCCATTAAGAGAGCGAAAAGAGGATATTCCCCTACTTGTAAATATCTTTCTTGCATCATCTGCTTCAAGCGGCGGAAAACGCAAACCTAAACAGATTGAACCTGATGCACTTCAAATCTTGATGGAATATAACTGGCCAGGTAATGTAAGAGAACTTAAAAACTTGGTTGAACGGCTCTCAATAATGGTTCATGGCAATACAATTACAGTAAATGATATTCCATCTCCCTACAACAAAAGCAGTAATTCAAATAGCAGCAAAAATTTAAACAGCAGCAATATTGAATACTTAGCAGATATAAAAAAAGAAAATTCCGATAGATTACCTCTTGCACACCTTACAGAATACAGAAATCTGCTTTCAATTAATACTCTTGAAGAGGCTAAAAAGGAGTTTGAAAAGGAGTTTCTGAGGCAGAAGTTAAGAGATGCACAAGGAGATATTGAAATTGTTGCAAGACAGACGGGTGTAGCACCATTTTATATTTCTGGTGTAATTGGTAATCTATCTGGTAAGAAGATTTGAAACAGTCCAGAGATTTGAATTAGAATCAAAATATAATGTTATTTAAAAGTTGAAATAAAAGTAATTAAAAAAACGTATAATTATAAACAAAATGGAGATTCAAAAACAATGGAGCAGATGTTTAAAAATAAAGTGGCAATTATAACTGGATCTGGTAGAGGTATTGGAAAAGCTGCTGCGGTTATGCTTGCAAAGGCAGGTGCAAAGGTTGTTGTGAGTGATATTGATCCTGAACCTGCAAAAGAGACAGTATCTGAAATTCAACAAGCAGGTGGAGAGGCAGTCTCATATATTGGAGATGTTACTGGCGATGATTTTGCCCATAAAATTATCACCACTGCTGGTGAAAAGTGGGGTGCAATTCATATAGTTATTAACAATGCAGGATTTACATGGGATTCTATGATTCATAAGATGACTGACAAACAATGGGATGCTATTATGAATCTGCATCTTAAAGCACCGTTTAGAATTATCCGTGCTGCAAAACCGTGGTTCTGTGATGCTGCAAAAAAAGAGATTGAACAGACTGGAAAGGCAGTTGCCAGAAAAATTATCAACATCACTTCCATTTCAGGCACTACAGGTAACGCGGGACAGGCAAATTATTCAGCCGCTAAATCAGGCATGATAGGACTAACTAAAACCATGAGCAAAGAGTGGGGCAGATACAATGTTCAGTGCAATGCTATTGCATTCGGAGCAATCAATACAAGGCTCTCAGCTCCTAAAGAAGAAGGTGCGTCTATGGAAAAAGATGGTGAGGTTATATCTCTTGGGATACCTAAACAGATAAGAGAGATAGCAACAATGATGATTCCGCTCGGAAGGTTAGGAACACCGCAAGAAGCTGCTGGATCCATTTTCTTTCTTGCTTCTCCTCTGTCTGATTATGTGAGTGGAGAAGTTCTTACGGTGTCTGGCGGGTTATAAATCGAACAATACTAAAAAAGGGCGAATACTATTCGCCCTTACATAATTTTGAGATTAACAATGCTGCTCAATCAAATTATTTAATGTGAGAGTAAGACTATCCATATTTTCATAATTGACTGGAAATCTAACCATAGTCTCATCAGTTCCTATCATCTTTGAAAGCCGTCCTGACAATCCTTTTGATTTACGATCAATCTCCATAAAGACCATAAAGCCATTACTCAAAGGTCTAAAGATAAGCTCAATCTCCTCAAGGCGGCTTGTTAAATGACCTTCAACAGGTTTTAATGCAAACTCTTGAACAAACGGAAGCATCATATTCATATTACGAGGAGCTGGTTCACAAACGACCTTATAGACTTCAAGACCAATATCCATAGCACTTCCAATTACTGCATCCACTAAAGGATGTGGCTGAACATGAATGTAATCTTTATCTGTTGGATCCGCAGCCATCTTGATATCAAGACCTGTCTCCACCCATGTTTTTGTTTTCCCTGCTGTTACCGGTGTAAAGATTGGCAATGGAAACTCAAGATCAAATGAGATTGTCTGGTCAGGTTTTATAACAAATGGTTCTGAAATTTGAAAATTACCAATAAGAGCATTTCGAGTGATATTAATCTCATCCTCGTTCTGACCATTTTCTATCTCAATTTCATCTTCATAAGTGCTTTTGATTTTAAAGTAGATGCTATCAATATTTTGTTCAACAGAGCCTCCTTTTACAGTCACTTTTCCTCTTATCAACTCTCCTGGAGTAAAGATTTCATTAAAAAGCTCTGTCTCTACACTTGCCGAACCAACTCCAATTTTTGATAGCATTTTATTAAAAAACGACATGTTTTATCTCTCCGTTACTGGTTGTTGTGTTTTAACAATTCCAAGCATTACTCTGTAAGGTCCAGGTGTACCTGGAGGCAGCAGCCCTACCCTGTCACCATCATGCAAAAAAGTATCAAAAGGTGATATTTTACCATTCACAAAGACACCTTCAACATCATCTTTGCCAAGTTTAAGGTTATATAGAAGTTCGTTCACAGTGCTGTTTTCAAGCATATCCATCTCTACATTGTAAAAACAGAATCCATTGTCTGACAATTTTTTCTGTAAAAATGAAAATGCGTTAAAGGTTATCTTCATTTAATTTAATATCTCCTGACTAAAACAACATTGAAAGACCGCTATTCTGTCACCTCAACTGACAGGCAGTCATAACATAGAGTTTCTGTATCAGGAAGAGCATTAGCTGTCATATCAACTCCAAAACAGAATATGTGGTTGCCAAGTTCAAGATCAGACATTTGAGCTATAGATGTTGGCTGGAAATTAAGCAGTCCTATCTGCATTACAGGCTCAAGTCCTTGAGTAAAATCCATTAAACCAAGATTGAATGATCTTACAATATTTCCAGGTGCAAAGTGGACAACCCACCAGTCAGAGTGTACACCTGAATGAGTTCCAGCATCAATGCCAACAGCAAGATTTACAGATTGCGGCGAAGCGGCAGAGACGACAATAGAAGAGTCTGCACCGTTAATTTTAAGGTCAGCAACAGGAATTATATCTGTATTTGGATCAGGCTCAGAACCTCCTGATTTCCACTCATTATAGTAGTAGTTAAGCATAGGGACAAATTCCACAGTAGCTTTCTGCTGTCCTTCAGTATTTGGGTGAGCATCCCAAACGTCTGTTGGATAGGCTGACATGTTGCTGTCAGAAACAGTGACATGTTCAATCATGCTGTTAGCATAGCGATGGTGATTATTTGCATCTGTGAGAACATTAAAATAGTCAAATACCGCCACATTTTTATATGGATAGCTCTTAAGCCAGTCGTTGACAAGCCAGTTGTTAAATGCACGAGCATTGGCTGCACGATGGGTAGGAGTCTGATAGTCATTTGCATAAAGCTCCTGAGTCTGGGGAGGGGCGGTAATAATTACAAAGAGCTTATTTTTATGAGCAGCAAAGGCAGCAAGTAAAGCGTTATAAACAGCCTTGGCATTGCTGACTGTATATTGATCGTTTATTTCAGATGCAGCCTCATCATAAGGATTCCCGAAAAGATCAGAATTTGGAAAACATGATTTCATAAGAATGATGGAGTTCTCTCCTCCTGGGTCTGCAAGGCGTGGCCACTCCCCATATTCCTGAAAGTTCTGACCAGTTTCTTTGAAAAGTTCTGACAAGATAGCTATGCTGTTCGATCCTGTAAACCACTCAGTCCAGTTGGGAATATCAGTTCTATCTCCGATACCTTCTGTACCCCAGCCGTAGTTTGTAGCACTGACATAATAGTTATTGTCCATAAGTGCTCTTCCAAGACCGCCATAAGGGTGTGAATCATCAGGATCAGAAAGCCAGTTTCCACCTGTAGAGTGGTGAATAAAAATTAATTTTACAGGAGCGGGCGGCGGATTAACTCCGGCAGATACAACTCCTGTCAGCAGAAAAATTGATAAAAACATAACCGATACAAAGCAAATCATCATTTTTTTCTTCATTGACAGCTCTCCTTTTAAAAAAGTTATATTGTTTTTAAAGATTAAGAGACACATATAATATATTAAATGTCTCATAACACTTTGCAAATTATAGGGAAACTTCAATATATGATAATGTTTTCAAAACTTATGGCTCTCCGAGATTTTCCGTGGTTGACAAGTGCCCTATTTTGTAATAAGAAATTCAGCCCCAATGGTATCCAATAGTATTCGTTGTCTGAGATGTTGAATGTTAAATATCCCATAGCATCTTC
>JADFZJ010000070.1 GCA_015232555.1 Desulfamplus sp.
AATATTTTAACCCCTGGTATTTCTAAATCTAATTCAAATCCCATATCTCTCCTCATTCATGGATAAATGAGAGTCATTATAAATAGCTTGTTGAAAATAACAACCACGGAAAATCTCGGAGAACCAATTTTATTTTGTGACAACGGCTATCCATTAATTTAAAACTTGAAATATATAAAAGGGTTATATGAACCAGAAGATAGGACGCTTATTGACAGAAAAAAAATAGTGATAATATAGATATATCCTCCCAAGCGAAAGATGAAAAGTTCTTTAAAAAAATAGCAGGTTTCAATAAGCCATTTAGTCAACGGCATGGATGCTATAACGCCAAAAATTATAGTAACTATGAGAAACGTGTCACAGTAAAGAGCAAATTGATATGTGTTATCTGCTGCTGGCGAGGTAAAACCCGCCATTATTTTCAGATAGGCTAAAGCATGTGCAAGGTTATCAGCTCTGAACAAGACCCAGCCTGCCATCACAATCAATATTACATAAATGTGCCTTAATATTACAGGAAACCTTTTGAGGATAATGCTTAAACCCATGCGTTCTGCAACAAGAAAAAAACCGTAATACATACCCCAAACTAAAAAGTTCCAGCTTGCCCCATGCCAAAATCCGCATAAACCAAAGACAATAAAAAGGTTAAAATATGTTCTAATCCTGCCTTTCTTGTTGCCCCCAAGTGGAATATATAGATAGTCTTTAAACCATGTAGAGAGAGAGATGTGCCACCTTCTCCAGAAATCTTGAATCGAATCTGCAATATACGGAAAGTTGAAATTCTCCAAAAAACGAAATCCCAAAATGTACCCAAGACCAATAGCCATATCAGAATATCCAGAAAAATCGAAATATATCTGAAGCGTATAGCAGAGACATCCAACCCATGCAAAGGCTGTCCCAAGCTCATTTAGAGGCGTTGAAAAAGCTGCATCTGCAACTTGTGCAACTGTATTTGCAATCAGCACCTTTTTGGCAAGCCCCACAGAAAATCTAAAAACTCCTTCTGCAAAATAGGGTGCACTCATTCTATGATTGCAAAGTTGATCGTCAATATCACGGTATCTGACAATAGGTCCTGCAACTAACTGAGGAAATAACGTTACATAACAGGCAAAGTTAATAATATTGTGCGTAGCTTTAACCTCACCTCTATAAACATCAATTGTATAACTCATTGCCTGAAATGTGTAAAAGCTAATACCAAGAGGCAGTATAATTTTTACTAATTCAAAACCTGTCTCTTTACCTGAAGAGAGAGCATTTAATAAAAAATTTAAATTATCCACAAAGAAATTTGCATACTTAAAATAGCCCAGCAGCATAAGATTTGCAGCAACAGATAAGATAAGTCCAATCATAGCTTTGCGATTTTTACCTGTATTATACTCCTCGTTGTTCTTTTTGAGTGCACTCTCAATATAGAGACCAGATATGTAATTAATAAGAATGGTGGTGAGAATAATCCATACAAGATAGTTTTCTCCCCAGAAGTAAAACAGAAGACTGACCTTCATCAGAAAAAAGTTTTTAAACTTTTGAGGAACGATCAGATAAATTAGAATTACTGATGGGAGAAAAAGGAACAGAAATGTTATTGAACTAAAAACCATATAATCAGATTTTTCCTTTATTAATCCTCCCCATTCGCTTACTTTGAATGGCGGCACAGGTGGGATATTTTTATGATATCAAACGCTAATATGTCTCTTCAAGCATCAATCTTTGAAGCCCCTGAAATTTTCCTAAATGAGGTGTTACTGTAAAAGAGATGTCAGGATATTTTTCACGGGCTTTTTTAATCAGCTCAGGGATATCCTCTGAAACGTGGCTGCCTGCCGAGATAAAGTATGGAAGAACCACAACCTCCTTTAGCAAGATATCCTGTTTTACCAGATTGTTTGAAGAGTCTTGAGTGCCTGCTTCGCTCTTTTGGATAAGTTCTTCAATAACCTGATAGAAATTTGGTCCGCAGAACTGCATAAAAGCTGGTCTTACAGCATCAAATTGACCTTTTTCTTTAGCTTGAGCTTCAAGTGAGTCTGCTACAGACTTAATCTCCTGAGCTGACTCTTTTCTCCTGCTTCCGTGTGCTAACAAAATCATTGCCTTCATGTTTTTACACGCTCCTTTTTTACACATTTTATATTTAAGATATTGTTATAATAGACAATCCAAGCACTCCAAAAACTAATAAGTGGTCAATCTCCAAACACTGTTGCCACAACTCTGTTTCTGCCGTTCTGTTTTGCAATATAAAGATTTTTATCAGCCTGCTCTAAAACCGATTCAGCCGATGGAACAGATGTAAGTATCTTGTCGGGATAAAAAGTGATAATGCCAATACTTACAGATACAAAATCAGCCACAACCGAATAGAGGTGAGGAATATTGAGTGCTAAAACATTACGGCGGGCACGTTCAGCAACTTGCATGGCTGCATCAGAGTCTGTTTCAGGAAGAATAATGACAAACTCCTCACCGCCATAACGTGCCACCATGTCTGCCGGACGTTTAAGCGAGTATTTAAGGCTGCTGGCAATGCCTTGAAGAGTGCGGTCTCCCATAGCATGTCCATAGTGGTCGTTATATTGTTTGAAAAAATCAACATCAACCATACCAGTTGACAATGCTGTTTCGTTTCGGGTTGCTCTTGAAAACTCTTTTTGAAAAACATCATCAAACCTTCGGCGGTTTGGAATTTCGGTTAAAGGATCAAGATATGCAAGTTTATCAAGCAATTTATGCTGGTGTACAAATTTCAAATGGTTGTGTATCCGCATCTTTACAATCGGAGGCGAAAACGGCTTGGTGATATAATCAACAGCTCCAAGTTTAAGCCCGTGTTCCTCATCCTCTACTGAGTTGAGTGCAGTAACGAAAATTACAGGAATGTCTTTGCTAAGCTCATTTTCTTTAAGCTGTTTAATAACGTCATAGCCTCCCATTTCAGGCATTACAACGTCAAGAAGAATAAGATCAGGCGGCGGATTCTGAAATGAGAACTTCAGAGCCTGCTCTCCGCTTCTTGCAAGTATCAAAGAGTAATCATCCTTCAGAAGATCGACTAAAATTTTGATATTTATCTTCTCATCGTCAACAATCAGAATACGCTCTTTATATTTATTCGGCGTGGTCATAATTTTATCACGTTATTATTTTTTGTATTCTATTATCGCCTGTTGTTCTCTTCTGAAAGCTCATTTTCTTATTCCGTTTAATCTCGTTCTCTTTTCCCATTGATATTGAATGCTTGAACAATTTTTTCCACTATATCTCCAGCAGCTTCATACTCAATATCATCAATCAACTCTGAAATTATTATCAACTCTTCATTATAACCATAATGTTTAAGGATGGACTGAGCTTCTTCAAACATATCTGTTGCAGTTGCGTCTCCGCTGCGAAGCAGCAACATGAATTTTTTTAACATATCAAGCGAAGAATATGTATTGCTTTTCAGGAGTGTCTGATTATCTGTTATTCTGTTTTCAGGTAAATCCCTGTTTTTCTCAGTCTGTATATCAGAAGATCGAGATGGCTGTATATAAGATGACGGTAAAACCGAAAGATATTCAAGAGTCTGTTTTATACTCTGTTTAAGTGCCTCAATAAGGATATAAGTTTTATCAACTATAACATCTTCATTCTGTTTAAGAAAATCTTCAAGTTGTGAAGCACTCTGTAGAAGTTCCTCTGCCCCCATGTATCCAGCAACACCTTTGAGAGTATGTGCCTTCATCTGGATATCTTTAAAGTTTCCCTCTCTTAAAAGCTCTTCTATTTTATCTGGCTCATCTGCATAATTTTTTCTAAAATCGTTTAATATGCTCATAAGCATTTCAGGTTTATTGTTGAGCCTTTTAATTGCAGTTTTATAATCAATTCCCTGAATATCTGAAAAGCAGGCAAGCGATTTTGAGTTATTTTTGGAATCTAACAAAGTAGAATTAGATAGCCTATCAAACAGGGTTGACTCTTCACCAACAGAGGAGTTGGACTCTACATAACAGTTTGAATCTATAGATAACAAGTTATTTTTATCCCCGATAAAATGACGAATTATATTGTAAAG
The DNA here is from genome assembly GCA_015232555.1 of Desulfamplus sp. Classification (GTDB taxonomy): domain Bacteria; phylum Desulfobacterota; class Desulfobacteria; order Desulfobacterales; family Desulfobacteraceae; genus Desulfamplus. The sequence goes on from JADFZJ010000070.1 coordinate 4,085, forward strand.
CTCAATAGGGTCAACAGGTTTGCTGATATGACCGTTCATTCCAGCATTAAGGCTCTTTTCATGATCTCCAGCCATTGCATGTGCTGTCATGGCAATAATAGGGATATCTGACATAAGTTTTTCATTTCTGATTTTTCGTGCAGCTTCAAGCCCGTCCATAACGGGCATCTGGATATCCATAAGGATAAGATCAAAAGGCTCTTTATCAACCATATTCAGAGCCTCATATCCATTAGAGACAATTTTGACAATAATACCTGCATCCTTAAGAAATTCCGCTGCCACCTCCTGATTGATTGGGTTATCTTCCACCAACAAAATTAGAGCACCGTTAAGCCCTTTCATGGCATTGGCAGATTTAAAATCTTCCTCTCTGCTCTTTTTTTGCCATGAAGTATGATGATCAATACCAAGCATCTCAAGCAGTGTGTTATACATGACCGAAGCATATACGGGCTTGAGCAGAAATCCTTCAAGTCCAGCACGTTCTGCCTCAACTCTTGCCTCTTCCCTGCCATTAGCTGTAACCATCAGCATGGCTGGTATCTTTGCAAACTCAGGATTGTCTCTGATGCGTCTGGCTGTTTCAATTCCGTCAATTCCGGGCATTATCCAGTCAAGCAGAACAACATCATAAGGGTTACCATGTCTAAAACTCTCTTGAAGCATCTCAATAGCATGGTTGCCATCATTGGCTGTATCCACATTTATTTTAAAAGATTCAAGCATATTTTTAAGAACATAGCGGGCTGTCTCATTGTCATCAACAACCAGAGCATGAAGACCTTTAAATGAATTTTTCAAAGCAGAACGTCTAACACCCTCTTTATAGAGTTTGAATCTGCTGGTAAAAATAAAGTTTGACCCCTTTCCCGGGGCACTTTCAACCCATATTTTACCACCCATCATCTCTGTTAGTTGCCGACAGATAGAAAGCCCAAGACCTGTACCTCCATATTTGCGGGTAATACTGTCATCTGCCTGACTGAACGCATCAAAAAGAGAGTCAATCTGTTCAGGATGAAGCCCAATGCCGCTGTCTTGAATAGAAAATTGTAAGGTTACATAATGACCATTTGACTCCGCATAATTTTTGTTTAAAGCATCAACAGAGTTGTTCTCATCAAAATCATTAACGCTCACCGAAATTATAATCTCTCCATATTCAGTGAACTTTACAGCATTGCTGGCAAGATTAGTAAGTACCTGCCCAAGACGTAATGGATCTCCCACAAGATTAAAGGGTACCATCTGGTCAATTTGAAAAACAAACTCAAGCCCTTTCTCCTCAGCATTGAGTCCAATTGAGTTGATAAGATGGCTTAAAACATCTTCAAGATCAAATGGGATTGACTCAATCTCCAATTTACCAGCATCAATTTTAGAAAAATCGAGAATATCGTTGATCAAATTAAGAAGTGTGTTGGCAGAACTTAAAATTTTATCAATATAGTTAGACTGTTTTGGAGAAAGTTCTGTCTTTTTGAGCAGATGAGCCATTCCAAGCACGCCATTCATTGGAGTTCTTATTTCATGGCTCATTCGTGCTAAGAAATCACCTTTGGAAGCATTGGCAGACTCTGCATTTTTCATTGCCTCAATAAGCTCTTTTTCCATGAGCTTATGGCTGCTCATGTCCATTGCTGTAAAAAGATAGCCCTTAAGGCTTCCTGTTACATTGTAGAATGGAGTAATAGAAAGGTTGATTGGCAGATGCGAACCATCTTTTTTTATATATGTCCAGTCGCTGCTCTGGGATATTTTCTGTTTAACATACTGGTCAAACACCTGAATTGGAGTAAATTCAACTTTAGAACCTGTTAATTTCTGTCCATGAGATTGGATCTCGTCTTTTATATGCAAAGACGAGATATTTAATTTTCCCACCATCTCCTCTGCACTGTAGCCTAAAAGAGTTGTTGCCCCAGGACTGAACAAAGTTATTGTTCCATTAAGGTCTGCGGCAATGATAGACAACTGTGTTGCTGCATCTAAAACAGCCTGGCGTTCTGCATTGGCTATCTGGAATTTACGGAGCATCTTTTCAGTCTCTTCAAACTGCTTGACAACAAGTTTTGCAGTTATGCTCGAAGCCTCTCTTGCAACCTTAATCTCTTCGCGAAACATAAGGTTTTCTGCTAAAAGGTACTCTATTGTTGGTGAAGTTGTTATTTTGGGTAAGAACATTTTTTATAACTGCCTCAGAATTTTGTTATTATTTTTGTTATTCAGAAATTTCAATCCAACAATAATTGCAGCGAAGCGACTTATGTTCACTGCTAATGTACAGAACAGACCATGCAGGGATCAAATGACCTTATAACGTGCCCCGCCTCAATAAGGTTATCAGGGTTTTTAACAGGCGTGCCAATAAGTGCCTCCTCCCAAGGACCTCTTATATTATTTCTATCTCTCGGGGAACCGTTCCAGGCAGTCGGTGTAATTATCTGATATCTGCTTATCCTGCCGTTTTTAACTGATACCCAATGACCAAGAGCACCCCTTGCAGCCTCTATAATACCTGCACCCTCACCATCTGCTATATCTTTAATACTGGTATAAAAAGGTGCTTTACGGTTCTCCATCAGTTCATCTAACCAAATATCCATAATTAGCAGTAACTTAGCTGGTCTGACAATTCTGGCAAGCTCTCTTATCATTGCATTTGCACCGTGCTTGTTTATCATATCCTTAAAAAGCGGGGACTCGTCCACAACCATCTCAGCAAGAGGACCTGTCTCGGCAGGGAAACCATCATAACGAGGTGCCTTTGCCCATGAATACTGCTCACCGCTGTTGCCTGAAGCATAGGGTTTTGTGCTGCCTTTAAAAGGGTGGAGAGCTTTACCATCATTAGTCTGATGATACCATGAATGAGAGATATCCTCAGATATTTTGAATTGATCAAAAAGTTCAACTTTTGTCCCCTGTGCAAAACCTGAAGCCACAAACCGCCCTCCCGCGTTCTTTTTAACTATGGTTGATTCAGGAAGAAGAAGAGAACCAAAAGATATAAAGTTCTCAGTTCCTCTGCCAATCTGATCTATCTGAGCCTCCATTGCAAACCTAAGGAAAAAACCAACTTCGCTTTCACTGTGCTTTTCACTCTCTTCGAGCCACTCATAAAGTTTTCCTACCGTTATAACTTCATTCCACCGTTCAATAGAACAGCCAAGAACCCTCTTTTCGTACCATGTTCTAAAGTTGTTGATAATCATTCGGCACTGCAATATCTTATGTATTTCAGGAATTGAGGTTACTCCCCCTGGAACCATAAAGGATGTATGAGGCCACTGACCTCCAATAATGGCAATCACCTCAACAAGACTTTTAGTCTCTCTGATAGTATCTATAGCAGAGCTGCCCTTAAGAGGTTCATAGCGTCTGAATGCATCTTCAAACAGTGGGTGGAGGCTATATGCGGCTGGATTGGCAAAATCAACCATATACATTAATACAGACTGACGCATATCACTCTGGATTGTCTCTGCCATCAGTGCGAGATTGCAAAGACGTATGGCATTATCAGGCAGGATAATATTGGTAAGAACATCTAATGCACCTATAGCAGCAGTAAGATGGCTTAGACTGCATATTCCACAGATTCTTGGAGTTATCACAAGTCCATCCAATACTCCACGCCCTGTCATCATCTCTTCAAATCCACGGTACATAGTGCCGCAGCTCCACGCATCTGTTATCACACCATCGGCAATATCAACATGAATTTCCAGATCTCCCTCTACACGGTTCAGAGGGATATTAATGCCTTTGATAATATTTGACATGGGAGAGTCTCCTTGCAGTCATATTTGTAATTATAATTATGTTTATATTTGGCTTAAATCTTTTTAAACGCATATACATTTAATTTTTTTTTTTACTCACACTTTTGATGTTCTTTTTTTAAGGCGTTCTGGTGCTGCTTCAGCTGCCATTCCTTTATAAACCATATAATGGGCACGATTTACGCCTCTTGGAAGCTGAAGAGGAATCCCTTCAATGTTGGGTGTGTAGAAAAACGGGGTAGCTCTTGGGAATTCAGGGTCTGTACAGCCAAAACAGGGAACTCCAGCCCGCGGTTTTGAGGATTGACCGTTCCAAAGAAGTTTATTGCACGGACCAGGAACAAGAGGTCCTGCACATCCCATGTGGAAAAAGAGGCAGCCCATCTCTCCAAAGTCAGACTCTTCAATACGGTACTCGTGATATTCGTTTCTGGTGCACCCTTGATGAACCATTGTGCCGTACCACTCAATTGGTCTTTGATACTCATCTAACTCAAGATTTACACCGCTTGCAATTGCCATTAGAGTTCCAGATATAACATCGTGATGACACGGACAGCCAGCAAGATTTATTACAGGCATTCCTGAAAGCGATGTAAAGTTTTCTCCAAGAAATCCCTCTCGTTTGCGTTTGCAGAACTGAAGCCCAGTAGCTTCAATGGAATGATCTACTCCAAACCCTCCGAACGCTGCACATGTACCAACAGCAACAACATAACGAGCATTCATGGCAAGGCTATGAAAAAGGTCTTTTTTGGGACGTCCATTTTTAGTATCAAACATGCCTGTACCAGCAGGTCCACGTATAATTGCCCCTTCAAGTATAAGAATATCTAAAGGAAGTGTTCTATTCAAAATATTATCAATCATATTAAGATGTTCTGTCGGAGATATATTGGAGAATGAGGGGTGCCACAGAAGAACTATGCCAAGATTTTTAAACATATCATTGATATCCAAAATATTACTGCTCAAAAGAGAGTATGTATCTCCGCCGCAGCCGCCGCTTTGCATCCAGTAAACTGTTGTCATAATGGGAACTCCTTTGTAACTAAATTAACATTATACTTGACTCAAAACCTATGAAATTTATGTTCAATAATTTTGCTGCTGCAATCTTCTGGAGAAAAGCTTTTAATCCAATATTTTAATGATTTTTACGGAGCATCATTAATTTTTGGCATATTAATTTTCGGGACATCAAAGGTTGGCATATCTGTTTTTGGCATATCAAAGGTTGGATTATTTGCTGTATCTACTTTAAATTTATCAAGATTTAGTTTGTCATGCTGTGAAAAATCGATTTTTGGTAACTCCTTATCTTTTTTTTGGTAAGTTTTATAATCAATTGTATTATAACTGCTAAATCTTGTAGGAGTTTGAATATTTAAATCAAAAGCAGCTATAATTGAAGTTATAAAAGAGTTATTTGAAATATCACGCACAACGAAATTATTATTTAAAAACTCTGATTTTTTCTGATTATCAGATTCTTTTTCTATTTTATCAACTATTTGCTTTGTAACATTAATTATTTGAATTGCCTGATAATGTGGTATGTTTGCTAAATGAGATTCAACAGACTCTAAGAATTTGTTAGATTTAGATTGGGAATCTAAAACAGAATAAAGATTGTCCTCTTTTTTTATCAACCCCCAATAGAGTAATAGTTCGCTTACATTATTAAAGTCACGAGAGTCTAAAATAAGATTTGGAGATATATTTTCATTGATTTGCAAGGAAGATATGTTTGTTATTGGTAAGGCTTTTTTTTCTATAGGCTCTAATGTTACTTTGTATGTAATACCTTGAATAATGTCAAATGATGCTGTTCCAGAGTATGTAAACGTAAAAGGCTGATCTTCAATTTCTGCAATAAATTTAAAACTATGTTTTCCATGAGTTACATCAACTACGGTAGGCATCTTCGATGGCCACCCTGAAGATGTGCTATGCCCATCTATTTCACTTATATAAATTTTGTCAGATACTAAAGATGGAGATGTTAATACTGTGGCGTATGGTAATGTGTAAGAAGGTGAGCCAGTAAAATTTCTATTAGGAATTGTATTACAGCCCGAAATTATTAAATTTAAAATAACAAATAACCAAATAAAATAGTATTTCATAATATTTTCTCTCTCCTAAAAAATTATTATTAAAGACAACCCAATTTTAGTGATTTTTTATATCATTTTGCCACATATAAATCATTAACTTATTTAATAAAAATATGTGGATTTATAAATTCAATTCATACCTGCGGATGAGCTTTCTGATTTTTATGCTGAGAAACTTTTCGAGGCTTTATCCCTTTGCGTGGACAAAGATTTGATATAACGCATCTATCACAATGGGGAGATACTGGACGGCATGTGCCCTGTCCAAAGGTAACCAAAATTGTATTAACCTCCTGCCAATGGTGAAGAGGCAGTTTTTTTCTCAGAGCCATCTCTGTATCTAACGGTGTTTTTGTCTGCACATATCCCCAAATATTCATAATACGATGTACATGTGTGTCAACGCAGATAGCATCTTTTTGAAAGGCAACATTAAGCACAAGGCTTGCTGTTTTTCGCCCAACACCAGGAAGGGTTAAAAGCTCATCTAAATCTTGTGGAACCTCTCCGCCAAATCTCTTTAGTGCTTCTGGAAGTTTTGCAAGATAACCAGCTTTAGCCTTGTAAAATCCAACTGGATAGATCAATTGTGCTATCTCGTTTTGAGTTAATCTTTCAAGAGCTTCATAGTCTGGTGCAGCTTTGAAAAGCCTTTCTGATGCTTTTGCAGTGGTCTCGTCTTTTGTTCTTGCAGATAAAATTGTTGCTACGAGAACTTTAAACGGATCACGAGTCTGAACAGCTACAAGCTCCACTACTGGAACTTTGTAACTTGCAATCTCTTCTCGAAGTTTCTCAAGAAATATGGATATGTTAATCTCCATAATATTTACAAAGTCTCCTTGTTTGATTTAAAAATATTTTTATTTGAATTCTTTTCTGAATTTAAAGCTGAATCAAAAATTTTGTTGCCGTCAAAATCCAATATAATTGACCTAATTTTCATAGTGCAGTTCCCAGCGGCTTTTGCGAACTTATCTGCAGATTGAACAATTTTTTTGCCAACATAATCTATCAATTGAGGATAATCAGGATATATATAGGTGAAAGCGTGACGGGCGGTATTAGAGGAAGCTATCTTTGCTGATAATAAAGATTTTTCTACATTAAATGAGTTATCGTGCTGTGAACTTTTATTTAAGATAAGATGGCTCTCCTCTGTAAGATTTTCTGCCCATTTGGCAAGAGTTTTCATGGTAAGCTCTGATTTTGCAGCGTGTGTATGGGGAAATCCCATTGCCATTTTCACAGCCTTGCCAAAAAACACAACAATAATAACTGTTTTAATATCTTTTGAATTTATTGCGATGTTACTCTTATCTCTTTTATTGTTCTTATCTGTTTTAATTTTACCCGTATTATCTCCAACTGACTCGATTACAGGAGATAATAATATAGCTTCAAGTGACGCTTGAAAAAAATCCCCAATCTGTACAAATGCATATTCTGGCAGTTCAGGAAAAAGTGAGATCGCAACCCTTTCGCTTCTTCTGCCTGTTGTAAATACAAGGGTATCACTCCCCATTGCCCGTGCAACCGATATCCCCGATTTAATTGTAGCAATATAGGCATCGTGGGACATGGGCTTTACTATGCCAGTTGTGCCAAGTATTGATATTCCTCCTATAATACCGAGCCTTGCATTGAGTGTCTTCTCTGCAAGCTCTCGCCCTTTTGGGACAAATATCTCAACATCAACAACCATTTTATATTTTAAAGGTGATTGGGATTTATCTGATAATTGACATCTATTTTGAAAAATAGTTTTAATTTCGCTATTTCTACCAAGAACACTGTTTACAGCTTCCCGAATCATTGTTTCAGGACCAGAATTAATGGCTGGATTTCCGGGCATTACCTCAAGACCAGGTTTTGTGACTATGCCAACCCCTTCACCGCCTCTTATGTTTATCAATATAGGACTGTCAGAATCAGTGTGATGATAATATAAAAATACTCTTGCACCTATTTCAGCCTTATGGGTAACATCCGGGTCATCTCCAGCATCTTTTATAACAATAGCCTCTGCACAGTTATCAGATATTTTTTTAACTGAATCTACATTAATCAAAATAGAGCTGCCAGTTAAGAACTTTATCTCAACTTTTTCAACTGGTTTTGAATATACCAAATGTAAAAGTGCTGCCTTTGCAGCAGCAGCAGCAGCAGTTCCAGTTGTAAAACCCTGTCTGAGATTCTCTTTTTTTCTGCTATATCTATCTTCTTTGCTATTCATCAGAGTTCCACGTTTTTTTTATAAACTCATCACGCCCTGAACCGATTTTATAAAATTTATATCTCATGCTATTTTTGTTATAGTAGTTTTGATGATACTCTTCAGCAGGGTAGAACGTATTCAATTGAATCAATTTCGTAGCAATAGGAGCATTAAATTTTCCAGATGCTTCAAGTTTATCTTTAGATGCCTGTGCCTCTTTTTTCTGCTGCTCATTATGATAAAAAATAGCAGATTTATATTGGCTTCCTCTGTCTACAAAAGAGCCTCCGTCATCAGTTGGATCAATCTGTCTCCAGAAAATATCAAGCAATTTTTCATAATTTACCAATGCAGGGTCATATACGATTTGAATCGCTTCACAGTGACCAGTCTTGCCTGAACAGACCTCTTCATACGTTGGATTTGCTTTATGACCGCCAGTATATCCAGAAGTAACAGATTTCACTCCGGTTATCTCTTCAAAAGGGGCTTCCATGCACCAAAAACAGCCTCCTGCAAATGTGGCATATTCATCTTTCATAGCCTTTTCTCCTTTTTCAACACCCCAGCCGTTTACTGGAAAATCTGATATAATCATAGCACTTACAGATATAATTATTCCAAATAGTGCAAAAATGTTCATTTGGTTTTGCTATTGCTCCTTAATATCACAATTAATCTATTCCCCTAAAAATTTTACAGCAGAAAAAAGATATATCTTTATTCTGCTGTATATAAACATGTTGCGATATCAGCTTTACGATTTAAAGAGCAGCCAAAGCAGAAAGTGCCGCATCATAATTAGGCTCTTGGGATATCTCTGGAACCTGCTCTATATAGGCAATAGTACCTGCACTATCAATAATTATCAGTGCCCTTGAGAGCAATCCTGCAATCGGTCCTGTAGTTATTATAACGCCATAATCTGTGCCAAAATTTTTATCTCTAAATACTGACAGAGGAATTACGTTTTTCAACCCCTCAACTTCGCAGAATCTTGAATGGGCAAAGGGCAAATCAGCAGATATGCACAGCACAACTGTATTTTCACTCTCTCCTGCCACCTTGTTGAAACGCCGCGTTGAAGCAGCACAAACAGGAGTATCAATGCTTGGAAATATGTTAAGAACTACATTTTTACCTAAAAAACTCTCTAAAGTTACGCTTGCAAGGTTTGTCCCTACAAGGTTGAATGACGGTGCTTTGCTTCCCTTTGCAGGCAATTGACCAATAGTCTCAATAGGATTGCCTTTTAATGTGATTTTAGCCATGTTATTTCTCCTTAAATTTAACTGGTTTTAACTATTTCTGAATATTTTTGTCTGTTTTTCAAAAAATGCTTTTTATGAAACGGTGGTTATAGAAACTGTATAAAACACTGCTTTTTATTATCTATAAAAAGGCTATCATGATCTTGATAGCAAAGTTTTAAAGGGAAAATATCATTCATGTTTCTATGTTTGTCAAATTTTTATAATCAGGAGTTTGTTATAACATTGAGAACCCTGTCCTAAGCAAAGATTCACGGCTTATCATTCCCTTGAATTTACCTTCTGAATCAATTACTGGCAGACGTTTAATCATCCGTTCCGTCATCAGACGTATTGCCTCGTCAACCGTTGAACTTTCCAAAATAGTTATAGAGTCAGATTTCATAACTTGAGCCGCAGTTTTTGAGTGCAAATTTCCACTCAGAACATTATCTTTATTATCTTCTTGTTCCAAAAAAAATCTGTTTTGTCCAATAGGTAGTCTGTTTCGTCTAAAAGGTAATTTTCTTAGAAAATACACCCAAATTCCTTCTTTCTGATCGGAAAATGCTCTGAGCAGGTTCATGTCTGAAATAAGCCCAATAAAAACACCATTTTTGTCAACTACTGCAACTCGTTGAATATCGTCTGAGTGAATAATACGTAAAACCTCGTCAACTTTAGTATCAGGCAGAACGGTATGGGTATCTCGCCTCATAATATCTGAGACATATTTAATATTACCCACAGGAATATTTTGCTTCCGAAAAGCGTTCCAATCAGGAGTCTGCTCAGTAATGGTACGAAAAATATCCATTCGAGATAGAATGCCTGTAAGCTTTCCTTTTTCATCAGTAACAGGCAACCGTTTCAGTTCTCTTTTGAGCATAAGATTTACCGCTTCTGTCAGAAGCTCATCTTCTTTAATAGAAACTGCAGGAGACATAATTTCCTTAGCTTTTTTAATTGAAAGCGACTGAAGAACAGCCTTGAGATTGTCATTTCCAGATTCAGCCAAAAGTCCGAGTCTTACAGGCATTCCACCTCTGTAAATAAGGTCTCCTTGAGAGATCACCCCTACAGGACGATAACATTCATCAACCACAGGAACGCCAGTAAATGTTGAGGAGAGCAGAAGCTGAACAACATCACTTATAGGAGTACTAAGCAACGCTACTTTAGGATTTGGTGTCATCATATCCTTGACTTTAAGATGTCTTGGAATAAGCTGTTTATGGGTTTTATGGCAACGAATATTTATCTCTTGAGCAGTAATAATGCCTTCGTCAATCATCTGTTCAAGAGTTGGCAATATAACATCTGCCTGAGCAGACGGCAGGACGATTTTTATAATAATCGGCATGTTAAATGATGCAACCATAACGCTCTGTGTTGCCATTTCACCATTTTCATAACACCCTTCTATACATCTAATAACCATGCAGCGTGCGGCTATTTTCAGTCCATGAACATAACGAACGATCTCTTCATATAGAGGAGCACCATTATAGCGAGTTTCTTCATTAGTAAATATATTAATTTCACTGTATCTTAGTACCATAGCTTACAAACTCCTCTTGAACAGAGATTGATCTCACTGTATTTGAGTGACAGCAATTATGCCCTCCCTTTAAACAGATATTGAATTATCCATATTCCTGCCAATACCATCAGCATACCAAAAACATTATTGACAAAAAAATTTATCAAAGCTACAGGGTCTGTCCCTCTGCGTTCAGCAACAACTGTTTCTAAAGCAAAAGTGGAAAAAGTGGTAAGTCCCCCTAAAAATCCGGTCATAAAAAATAGTCGAGCTGGTATGCCAAACCATGAAGCACGCTCTGCAAGTTCAAAACATACACCAATCAGAAAGCAGCCTCCTAAATTGACAATCATTGTTCCATAGGGAAAACGAGTACCGAAAAGTTTGACAGCGAGCAATGCAACTCCGTATCGGCAAGTTGATCCAAGCCCTCCGCCAATCAACACCAGTAGAAATTTAAACATGGAATCAGAAAGGGTTAAATTCATAGTTTAATGACCATTCAGAGTATATCATATTGTAATATTCTGCGTCTTCTATCTTTCCTCTTTTGAGACACCCTTGACTATAGATATTGCACTTTTCACATAGAACTTTGATAGCCGCATCTCTTTTAACGTCAGTAAGCAACCTGCCACAACTAATCTTATTTTTATCCAGATTAGCATCACTACCCATAGTGTCTCGCTCAAGAAGGTTTAAAATTGAGCGGATTCTATATTTATCAAGTGAGTGATTTGATGAGAGCTGATCGTCATGCCCCCCTTTTTTAATGATGCAGGGTTTATCTACAAGCCATATTGGCATATCTGTTGCTGTCCTCAACCAGAGATCATAATCTTCACATGCAAGAAGAGATTCGTCAAAAAGACCTTTAATATCAAAAAATTCACGTCTCATCATTACTGCTGACGGGCTTACAAGGCAGAGATGAAGCGAAGGCTCAAATATCATACCAGATAGTTTTTTGTGCTTATTTTTCGGGTTGACGCGTCTGCCGTTCCTGATCCAAATCTCCTCTGTTTGACAGATCATGGCATCAGGATTTTTACGGAAAAAATCAATCTGGCACGATATTTTGTCTGGCAGCCACAAATCATCTGAGTCCAAAAATGCAATAAATTCTCCTTGACTTTGAGCTATTCCAAGATTTCTTGCAGCACTTACTCCTCTGTTTTCCTGCCTCAAAAGATTGACCAATTTTTGTGGTTGCTCTTTAGATAGCATCCCCTGCCCTATTTTCGGTTGCTTTTTAGATAGAATCCGTTGCTCTATTACTAAATCATTTATGAAATCTGTTATTATTTCATAAGTGTTATCAGTCGAGCCGTCATCTACCACAATAACCTCAATCGGCTGATTATTAGAGTTTATAGAAATACGCCTATTGTGAAAATAATCTTGATCAAGCACAGATTTTATTGCATCAAGAATGCACCATCCTCTATTAAAAGTTGGGATAATTACGCTGACTGTTGTTGGCATTATTTTTTCGTCTATTCTTTTGTCGTTGGTAGTTGATTGATAATTTTTATTACTGACTAATATTATCTATAATACTAAAATACTAATAAAAAATAACAAATATTTACTGAAAAGAACAAGCTTTTGTCTGGTTATAACGGATTTGGGGGAGCAATGATTTTAAGCTGAAAAAAATAAACATCTTCTGTTATTGTTTAGTTTGCAGAAAAAACGATAATCAAGGAGAGTTTATGAATAAATCAGTTGCCACCAC
>JADFZJ010000071.1 GCA_015232555.1 Desulfamplus sp.
TCAAGATTACAGGATGGAAAGGGCAACACATTTTGCGACCTCCTTATAAATTGTTATGGTTACTCACCATAACAATTTATAAGGAGGTCGCATTAGCACATGCAAGAACCTAACCGGACACTACTGTAAAATGTTGAAATATTTAAAAAAAAGCAAAATATAAAATATGATTCAAAATTTTTGACTGAAAAAGAGAGACTCATGCCTAAAGACAGAAATGGAATAGAAGTTTTCGAGAATCGTAAAGACATTTATGATATATTTATGGAAAAAGCATCTGCTACCGAAGCACTCCTTGAGGAGAGAAAAGAGAATCCTGAACCCAAAAGTGTAAAAGTCAAAGTTGATAAACACGGTATGCCATTTTTAAACGGCACTGGAAGCCTTTCAAAAATATTTTCAGATGGTGCTGAGTCAGAAAAATATCTTTCTATAAAACACTGTAACAGCCAAGAAATATATACAGATTTAGCTCAGGATACCAGCTTATCAGGTGAAAATGCGGAACAAGACGAGAATTTTTTAGAACTTATTGAAAATGCTCTTAAAGGAAAAGACAGAGATTCGATGATGCGTGCAAAATCTGACCGCCCCCTGCCTGAGGCTGTTCCACTGAAAAAAAGGCTTAAACGCTATCCGCCGCCTGAGGACGAGATAGACCTTCATGGATATAACGCAAAAGAGGCAGAATCAAAGACAGAAATATATTTGAGAAACTGCTGGAGAAACGGTCTTTTTACAGTACAGATTATTGTAGGCAGAGGGATTCACTCCCCTTACGGTGCGGTTCTTCCTGATGTTGTTGAAGACCTTATGACCAGACTAAAACGGGAAGGTGTGCTGCTCTGGTTTGAGTGGGACAGAAGAACAAAAAGTCAGAGCGGAGCGGTTATCGCATATCTGAAACAGTTTTAGCCATTTTTTGTAACTGATATTTACAGACTGAAGGGTTTATGCTCTTTAAGACTGGTTGAAAACTATTTGTTTAATTGATATTTACGGGAAGTGTCGTCTGGTTAGGTTTTTGCATATAATTTTCTTAATGTCCTTTGAAGTTTTTTGATCAGGCTTTGAACAAATAAACATTTAAAGATTTTAAGATAAGGAGAATGACAATGAAAAAAGTTATGACATTAATTTTTATAACCATCTTTGGTGTAGTAACGACAGTTGGATGTGTTCATGCTGGTTCAAGAGGAAGGTATAATCACCACCATGGTAATGGTATTGTGGAGGGTCTTATTATTGGTACAGGTGCTGCACTTCTTGGAGCAGCCATTATAAATGGACTAAATAGTCAACCTAAATACTACAATCCGTCTGTTGTAGTCAGCCCCGAACGTAGAGATAATTATTCTAATTCTGATCAATATTCCAATGATTCTGATGAATATTACAGAGACGAAGAGCACAAAGGTTACTGGAGTGTTGAGCGGGTTTGGGTTCCCCCGCTTTATAGGCAACAGTGGTATCCAGGTCATTATAGCCGCAGAGGTTACTGGGTTACCGGAGGATATGCTCGTATTCTTGTACGCGATGGCTACTGGGAGAATAGAAGGGTGTGGGTACGTAACTAATACAAAATCAGTGTCGCAATAGTTTTTACCAAATAGAATAGATGTAATAATTATTTTTCCTTGCTTTTTGAACCTTAAAACCTTATAAATATGGGTTTTTTAAATAGCCATTCAAACCCAATTCAAGGATTAGCAAAAAAGATATGACACAGATTAAAACCGAAAAAGTACACACTGAAAAAAGGCGTAATAAAAATCAGAACAACAATATCAGAAATATTGCAATTATTGCCCATGTTGATCACGGTAAGACAACTCTTGTTGATGCCATGTTTAAACAGAGCGGAGTATTTAGAGTTGGCAAGGAGATGGATGATCGGGTCATGGACTCGATGGATTTGGAAAGAGAGAGGGGAATCACTATCTCTGCCAAGAACTGCTCAGTTGTGCTGGACGGCATTAAGGTAAATATCCTTGACACCCCTGGACATGCTGACTTTGGTGCAGAGGTTGAGCGAGCACTCTCTATGGTGAACGGAGCAATATTGCTTGTAGATGCCTCAGAAGGCCCTCTTCCACAGACGCGTTTTGTTCTAAAAAAAGCACTCGCAGCAGGATTGAAGATTATTGTTGTAATTAATAAGATTGACCGTGCAGATGCCAGAATCACAGAGGTTCTTGATGAGATATACGATCTGTTCATAGACCTTGATGCTACTGATGAGCAGATCGACTTTCCTGTATTGTATGCTGTTGGAAAAAACGGAATCGCAAAACATGAACTCTCTGATGAGGATGTTGATCTTAAACCTCTTTTTAAAACTATTATTGAGCAAATCCCAGCTCCCTATTTTGACCCTGAAGAGCCTTTCCAGATGCTTATTTCCGACCTTGGGCACTCTGACTACACAGGTCGTCTTGCAATTGGAAAGATTGCCAATGGAAATGTAAGTTCAAAGGATGAACTGGTGCTGATAGGTAATGATGAAAAGCCTGTAAAGCTCAAAGTATCCAGCCTTCAGAGCTATGAAGGACCTGCTCTTTGTCCTGCCACATTGGTTCAAGCAGGAGACATTGCAGTAATTTCAGGCACTGGTGGATTTGAAATAGGAGACACTATATGCACCAAAGATTTTCCAAAAGCTCTTCCCCGAATAACTGTTGATGAACCTACAGTATCTATGATGTTTACAATCTCAGATTCGCCATTTTCGGGGCTTGAGGGGAAATATGTTCAGTCAAGCAGAATCCGTGAACGACTTGAGAAAGAGACTCTTGCAAACGTGGCAATCTCTTTAAAAGAGACTGCTGAAAGAGACTCATTTGTGGTGCAGGGAAGAGGTGAGTTTCAGATGGCAATTTTAGTTGAAACCATGAGGCGGGAAGGGTTTGAGCTGTGTGTCGGAAGACCCGAGGTTATCTACAAAACAGGACCAAATGGAGAACGAACAGAGCCGATTGAGCACCTTTTTGTTGATTGTGATGAGGAGTTCACAGGCATTGTCACAGAAAAACTCTCTATGAAAAAGGGGCGATTGACCAAACTTGTAAACAAACGGGGCAGGGCAAATATGGAGTTTTCTATTCCATCTCGCTCTCTTATTGGTTACAGAGATGAGTTTCTGACTGATACCAAGGGAACAGGAATTATGAACTCAATCTTTGATGGCTATGAACCTTATAGAGGAGATTTTCCTACCCGAAGAACAGGTTCATTGGTCAGCGACAGAAAGGGCAAGGGAGTTCCCTATGCACTGTATAACCTTGAGCCAAGGGGACGACTTATGATAGTTCCCGGCACACCTGTCTATGAGGGGATGATAGTTGGAGAGCACAGCAAGGAGAATGATCTTGATGTAAATCCATGCAAGGAGAAAAAACTTACCAACATGCGGGCATCAGGAAAGGATGAAAGCACAATCTGCTCACCTATAAAGCCTTTGACTTTAGAAAGGGCATTAAATTTTGTCAATTCAGATGAGCTTGTTGAGGTTACGCCGTTAAGCATTAGGGTCAGAAAGCGGATTCTTTCAAAACAGAGACGATATACAGGCAAATAGTCAATTATAACAATCATGCCTCTGCCCTCTGAATTGGCAGAATTGAACTGATCTGAATGGGCATAATAAAAAAAGAAAAGGGGTGATTCACACGAATCTCCCATTTTCTTTTTTATTCAAATTACTTCTTAAACAAATCACTTCTTACTTTTCAAACAAATCACTTTACAAATGGAAAATAGACAACTCCTTTATATCCATTGGAAATATAAATCCCGTCATCTTCCATAATCGTGTTGTTCCATTCAGCATACATATCACTTGAGAATGCAGCGATCTCATTTAAAACTCCGCCTGAAACATCAACCACTTTTATCTCTCTGCTGTTCCAGTAAGGCGGCATAATCTGTGCGTAGTCATATCGCCAATATGGATAATACCATTTTGAGGTGAGAAGAATCCTTCCGTCAATTGCCATTATAGGTGCAAATGTTCCTTTGGTCTCATGTTCACTTGTAATGGTCAGAGAGGTTGGATCAACAACATAAATTTTGGTTTGATCATCTTGTATGCTGACAAGATAAATATTATTTTGATCGCAGACAACTTCTGAATCCCCATAACTCTCCTGATCAAAAAAGGCTGTTGCGTCAAGCACACCGCTATCCTGCCCCATTTCAACCGCGTTGATACGTGTTCCTTGAGGTGTCTCTTCTTCCTCTGACGGAGGCATGATTGGGGGGGCATTAGAATAATCAAGAGTCTCTTCCATTAAGCGGTTATTAATTTTCAAGCTGCTGTCATACTTATAATATGGATAATAGTATCGTCTATAAGTCTCAACGGTGATGAGTCGTGTATTGTTAAAAATTGCTTTTGGTGTTCCTGGAATAGATATATCTGGCATCTGTTTTGGAGCATTCATATCAGAGCAGTCATAACGTTTTAAAGTTGTCTGTATGGAATAACTATCCTCTACATAATCATCACTGTTTTTATCGACTTCTTCATCATTTTCATATTTAGGATAGTAATACTGGCTTACAGCAAAATAGAGCCGTTTGTTTGAAACGATTGGATTTGACGTTGTCCATGTCGAAGTATCTCCAAGTTTTACAATACTTCCCATTGTCATGGTTGTTTGATCAAATAGCCTGAATGCTGCTGAACTCCATGAAAAAATCACACTAAAGCCATTTTTACCCATAAGAAGTTCAGGATAAAGAAGTTCTGAGTCTTTGATTTCAGATGGTGCAGTAAAATCAAATTGACCATCACTGTTTTGTCTGACTTCTGATGGATTTCTGCTGTCATAACGCATCAGGTCAGATGTTCCATTCGTGTAAAAATCTCCACCAAGTGCAAAGATACTCTTCTGTTCCAGAGATGATTCTTCCTGCTCATTTTCTCCTTCTGCTTGAGTTGCTCCACTTTCGTAAATGGTGATTTTTTCAACATTATAGGCAAGTCTGAGTTCTCCAAGTATAACGGGTTTCTGCGTAGATGATATGTTAATGGTATTGAGTGCAGCATCTCCCATACTCAACGCAATATCTGCAAGAGCAGCAGAATCCTCAGAACTGTCTGCCTCTGTGCCCCTTTGAACATTAAAGTCTGCTGCAACAAAATCTTCCCTTATAAAAGAGTTCCAGCTTGGATCAACATGGATTATATCAAGACCTGAATAATTTCCGTCTGTGTAGTATCCTATAGGAACCATTATAACGCCAGAGGATGTATTCCAGTAAAAACCTCTGTCATCGTCAATTGCAACAGAATAGGTGTAATCTGCAATGCCTGACAGAGGGGTAGCTCGGTCAAGAAGCACAGGCTTTAAAGGGTCTTCAACTGAAAAGAGTGCAACCGAGACTCTTCTTTTACCGTCACTGTCGTCATATCCAAGAGCTACAAGCCTATTTTTGTAGAATCTGATATATTCTGACCATCCTGGAACTTGAAGCTCTCCGATTATTTTTGGTGCAAAATGATCGGAAATATCGACAACCCACAGAGGGTCTTGTCTCTCATAGGTTACAATATAGGCTCTGTCATCCATGAAAGTTGCAGCAAACAGCTCTTCTCCCGGTGCGATTCCATTTACAGAGCCTTTCTCTTTCACATCAACATTAGTTTTTGTCAACTTGATATCTTTATTTACACTCATCGAATCAGGTTTAACTTTTGGCGTGATTGCATTGGTTGAATTAATATCAAATATTTTAAGAGAGCTTCCCTTGCTGATATCCTGATCTCGATAAATTACAAACAGGGAGTTGTCCGAAATATTAACATGATACTCAGAAGGTATTCTGCCAGGGATCTTGATTTCAGCTATTTTTGTGAGTGGGTCATTCTGGTTAAGATCAAACAGGTAAAGAAGCGTAGTCTCCCAGCTCACCCTTGCAATTTGAACTAAATAGTCGCTGTTTATATAGATATCTGAATCATAGCCTTCAAGATTTTTTTTGGATAGCAGGGCAGGGGATGCTGGATTGGAAATATCAACTGCTGCGACTAAAGAGCCTCCTTCAGCAGTCTCTCCATCACTGGTATCGTAGTTATAATAATATGGTACTGTTCCTGTGATAAAAATTCGGTCTCCTGATTTTCTTGAGGCAGAATATTGAATATTTGCGTATGCTTGATCTGATACCTTAATAATAGCATCATCCTGAACATGAAAAATCTTTATTGCCACAGAAATATCGTTCTGCTCGTTCATCTGCTCTAAAAGGATCACATAATCATTGTTAATATAAAGGTCTAAAGGGGTATTCTTCAATGATTCAGAATAGATAAGGCGGGGAGTATCGGGTTTTGATATATTCACAACCTGAAATCTTCCTGCACTGCCGTTAGCATAAAATAGGAGACTGCCTGATATTTTGTAGATATCTGGTTTTTCAACGTCAGAGTTGTTATCATCTGTATCTTCCGCATCTGGAGCAAGCGGCTGTTCAACATTAGCATCCTCCGCATCTGTCGGACGATATTTATCATTTTGTGTATCAGTTAAAAACTGAGTCTGCCCCGGAACTCTCTGACTTGAATCTGTAATGAGAGAAGTTGATGCAGTGTCAATCCAGTCTGTTGGATTTAGAGGGTCTCCACCGCTTTTGATCAGCAGCAGTGCAAAAACAAGATCAGGCATTTCTCCTGTTGATTGATTTTTAAGAGGATTAAAATCTATTGATGATAAAGCCCCCCAGCCTCCTGCTTTAATACAACCATAGGCTGAAAACATCGAAATTTGGTTTTTCCACACCAAATTTTTTGGGTCATTATTCAGCGTGGTTAGTGAAAAAACTTTTTCCAAGTCAAATGTGTCAGATTTGGGATATGCGATAATATAAAGGTCAGATGTGTCAAAATCTTTCAAAAAACGACCAGAAAGTATTCCTAAACACTTTGCCTTGTTAGTAATCTGTGCCCCAATCTGTATATCGCTTGCATTGATTTTTTCAGGTAGGAAGAGCATTGAAAAAAGCAGTGCAGCTATAAGAATGAAATAGATTAATGATTTTAGCCCATAGTATCGGCTGTTCCTTTCAGAGATAATATGACTCTCTTCATCATAAGTGTTTTTCATAGTTATCACCTCATCGTAGTATTTATGGTTATATTAATATAATATTATATATGCATATTTCAGTCCATCCTGTTTATTATTTTATAAAATTGACAATACCTCTTTTATACTTAGTTTTGTAAACAAAATTGTGAAACCGAAGATTTTGGTAGTCAAGTTTCATTTTTCTTGTTCAGGAATTTAAATCAACAATAATTGCAGCGAAGCTGCTATTTTATTTAAATGAGAGTAAACTGAGGGTTTGCACAGACAAAATAATAAAAAATAAGGAGATATATATGGCTTTTGAGACTAAAGAAGAGATTCTTCAGAAAATATTGGCAATGACAAAACCTAATTGCCCTCATTGTAATACTGAAATGTCTATATGGGAGGTACCTGAAATAAATTTCAGTGATGGTTTAGGCTGGGGAACACCATACATGTTTGTATGTTTCAATGATAACTGTCCATCATATCGTGAAGGATGGGAGAACTTGAAAGAGACTATGGAGAATCATGCATCCTACAGATGTATCAATTATCCTGGCAGCAGCAACTTTGAATATATGCCTGTATTCAGCTCTTCTGGTGGAAAAGGGCAGATGCTTGGTGATGATGAATTAGCCATTAGAGAGGCGTTTAAAGAGGCTATGAAAGAGGGCTTTTCTCTGCTTACCGATTTTTATATCTCAAAGGATTGGGACGAAATAATGAAGATACTTTTCAATTCTGAATATCCTCCAAGAGTGAGATTAAAGGCTGCTGAGATGGTGGGAGATATTGGCGGGTCAGACGCTGTAGAGCATCTTGTCAATTATAAATTCCCAAGCAAGCCGCTGCAGGAAGCTGTGGATTTAGCAATAAGAAAGCTTCATGAGAAGCACTACACAAGAGAGTGTCCATATTGTGCCGAGATAATCAAAAAAAGAGCAACTGTTTGTAAACACTGTCAGCGTGAACTACCTACTTGTTAGATTGGGTTTTAATGTCAGCTAATACAGAATAAATTATAATCATATCGACAAACTGAATTAAAAATTTGAAGAGTTTGACGCATATATTAAAGTATTTGACCCGTTAAGAATGGAGATGCGTCACACTCTGGCTCATTTCTTTGAATGTCATAGGAGCGGAATATAATCATCTCCCGCTCCTTTTTTTCTGGAGCAAACGGGATATATTCAAAAGACTCAAGGAATTTTAGACCTTCTTCTTTAGTTGGCACAGCTTCTAATCCCTCTCCTGTACTATATTTATCTCCATTAGTTTTACATAGAGCTTTGCCAGAAATCACGTTGCGTACAAGTGCATCTTTGCCGTTTGTTGATACAGAGAATGGTATTTGCACATTATAAACCAATCGTGATGCTGCAAGTATCTCTCTCTCATAAGAGGCAAGTGAGCCTGCAACACACCTTACAGCCATAAGAGGCTTTTCGTTACATGATACAATAATATCAATAGTTGAAGCGTAATCCTCACCTTTGAACATAACCTTGATGGGAACATCAACCAAAACCTCTGTTCGTTCATAGCCTCTGTTTTCAACAAGAAATTTTTCAAAAAGCTGACGGCTTCCTTCTGCCCCAACATCTGGAACCATTTTGCCAGTGATGTAGTCAATTAATGTAAGGTTCATAATTTTTGCCTTCTGATATTTTATAAAAATATTAGAACATAAGCAGCTTCGCTGCAATTATTGTTGATTGAAATTCCTGAACAATAAAATATATTATTGCGTATTTAGATATAGTTTTTTTGCAGTCTGTTTAAAAAAGCGGTTTACCAGACATCTCCTCTGGCTGTTGAATATCCATAACTTTGAGTATTGTAGGTGCGATATCACCAAGAACACCATTATTTAGAGTAATATTACGGTATGTTGCACCAGCAAGAATAAATTTAACAGGATTTAAGGTGTGTGCTGTATGAGGATTTCCGTCTTTGTCCCTCATCTGTTCTGCATTTCCATGATCTGCTGTTACCATTGCAGTTCCGCCGCTTGCCCAGACAGCTTCAACTACCTGCTTGACACAGGCATCAACGGTTGAGCAGGCTTTTATTGCAGCATCTAAATTGCCTGTATGACCTACCATATCCATGTTTGCAAAATTGAGAATCATCAGTCTTAAATTTCCTTCACGAATTCTTTCGCAGGCAGCTTGTGCAACAGTGCGTGCACTCATTTCTGGTTTTTCGTCATAGGTTCTGACTTCTCGTGGAGATGGGATAAGTATCCGCTCTTCAAATGGAAAGACCTTTTCGTCTCCTCCATTGAAAAAATAGGTTACATGAGCGTATTTTTCTGTTTCAGCAATTCTTAACTGGGTAAGACCTTCACGGCTTACTACCTCACCAAGGATATTGTAAAGGTGGACAGGCTTGAAAATTACAGGCAGTGCAAAGGATTCATCATACTGAGTCATACAGAGAAATCCTGTGAGTTTGGGAGTTACTTTTCTCTTAAATCCCGTAAAATTCTGGTCTGTAAAAGCTCTGGTTATCTCTCTTGCCCTGTCTGATCTGAAATTGAAAACAATGATTGCATCACCGTCTTTAACTGTGCCATCTTTGGTGTTTCCAGTTTCATTTTTAACAGTTGAAACCTCTTTTGTGATAAGTATCGGTTTTACGAACTCGTCTGTTTGACCAGAGGCGTAAGAATCCTGAATCGCTTCCAAAGGGTTAAAAAATATTTTATTGTTATTAGTGCATTGAAGGTTTTGTTCTACTAATCCTTGAGTGTAAAGATTGTATGCCTTTTCAACTCTTTCCCAGCGGGTATCTCTGTCCATTGCGTAGAATCTGCCGCAAAGGGTTGCAATAGCTACTCTTTCTCTCTCTATTTTCATATTATTTTCAATATTTTTGGCTTCACGATTCTTATTTTCAATATATTTCTCAAGTCGTGTCAGATATTGGATACCGCTTTGAGGCGGTGTGTCTCTGCCATCAAGTATAGGATGAAGAAATATATTTTTAATCTGTGATTCAAATGCCATGTCAATAAGTGCAAAAAGATGGTCTATATGGCTATGAACTCCTCCATCAGATAAAAGACCAATTAGGTGAATTGATGAGCCTTTATCCTTGACTGTCTGCATCAACTCTACAAGCTCTGGAATGGCAAAAAAGGATTTGTCCTCAATTGCAAGATTGATTCGTACTAAATCCTGAAATACAGTTCTGCCTGCACCGATATTCATGTGTCCGACCTCAGAGTTACCCATTACACAGTCAGGCAGCCCCACAGCCCTGCCTGAACAGAGAAGTCGTGAATTAGGATAGTTTTGCTCTAACATGTCAAGAAATGGGGTGTGTGCAAGTGCAACCGCATTATCCGTTGTAACTGGATTTACACCCCAACCATCTAATATTAAAAGTGCATCAACACGATTTTTTTCAATGTCTTGTTTCATAATTGTCAACCTTTTATATGAAAGTAAAGACGCACGACTGTGCGTCTTATTTATTGTGTCTCTCAGGAAATGGCTGTTATATCAAAGATGGTTCTCTATTAAATTCTGAAGTATCAACCCTTGGAGCATCTGCCCAAAGTCCTTCTATATTGTAAAAGTCTCTGGTCTCTTTATTAAATATATGGATAATAACATCTCCAAAATCAAGCAAAGCCCATGTTCCCTCCTGCATACCTTCAACGCCTAATGGCATATTGCCAGCTTTTTTCATATTAGTATGGATATTTTCGGCAATTGAAGATACCTGTCTGGAAGATGAGGCTGTTACAACAATTATGGCATCAGTGTATGATGTAAACTTACGAACATCTATTGCGGTAAGCTTTTCTGCTTTTCTTGCAAATATCTCATTTAGATAAGGTGTTAGAATTGGTTTAATATCTATTGATTCTGTGGTCATTTTTTATTTTAATCCTTATTAAAGTAGTGCTCTTTAAAGGTTTTTAGTTTATCAAGGTGTAATTATAGGTAGAGCTTTTTTTCATAAATTATTGACTTAACTACAGGTGGAACAAAACCTTCTATTGATTGATGTGCTTTTATTTTATCTCTTATCATAGTAGAAGATATCGGAATTTCAGGGACATAGCAAATATGAACTGTTTTGAAATCATGGTTTGGACAGCTATTTTTTAATATTTTCTCTGCTTTTAAATAATGGTATTTGATCGTGTTATCTGATTGAGATATCTCATAACAAGGAGATATTGTTTTTTGCATAAATAGCTCAATATCCTTTAATTTTCTGGTGTCACCCGCTCTCTGCATAACTATAATATTTGTCAGTCTGAAAATTTCAATACTGTTTTTCCATGTGTTTATGTCAAAAAAGGCATCAGAGCCCATTACAAAGTAAAGTCTTGTATTTTCCTCCATTATATTTTTGAAATACTTGATTGTATCTATAGAGAATGATTTGCCTTTTCTTAAGGTTTCTATATCAGATGCAATAAGTCCGGGAATATTGGCAACAGCCTGCTGCACCATTTCAAACCGTTCTTTTGCAGGAGCAAGATTTACTGGCGTTTTATGGGGTGGAATGGCAGATGGAATGATATGAACAGCATTTAATTTAAAAGTTGATTTAACATAGGTTATAACCTCTATGTGCCCTTGATGAATGGGATTAAATGTTCCTCCAAATAAGCCGACATTCATGTGCCCTCCCTATGAGCGGGATTGTTCTATGTTTTTGTACTTTTATAATATTTAGGTTCACTTGTGTATTATTTAAGAAATTTTAACGGTTCTCTATAGCCTAATCTGCCCTGTTCCACGCACCACAAACTTGGTTGTAGTAAGTTCCTCAAGACCCATTGGACCAAAAGCATGAAGTTTTGAAGTGCTTATTCCAATTTCAGCACCAAGACCTAACTCTCCGCCATCGTTAAAACGGGTGGAGGCATTAACTGCAACCATTGAAGAGGATACTGTTCTGATAAATCTTTCTGCCCTATCCATATCTGTTGTGATGATTACATCAGTGTGATCAGAGCCATAAGATGAAATGTGTTCAATAGCCTCGCTCATGCTGCCAACAGTTTTGACTGCAAGAATAAGATCAAGATACTCGGCAGTCCAGTCGCTCTCTTGTGCCTTAATAATTTTGTCAACTTTATGAATGACTTCATTAGATTTAGAAGTATTTTTAAGAATATCAAAAGTTGATTGACAACATCTAAGCTCCACTCGTGCTTCTAACAATTTTTTTGCAATTACAGGTATAAATTGGGGGGCAATATCTTTGTGAACAAGCAGTGTCTCCATTGCATTGCAAACCCCTGGACGCTGTACCTTAGAGTTAAAGCACACCTTTACAGCAAGCTCTATATCTGCAACTCGGTCAATGTAGGCGTGGCATACACCTTTGTAGTGTTTGAGAACAGGAATAGTCGAATGTTGAACAACAAACCTGATAAGTGCCTCTCCACCTCTTGGTATAACAAGATCAATTGACTCCTCTTGTTTTAGTAGATATGTAACAGCAGTTCTATCTTTAATTGGAATCACCTGGACAGCATCTTTTACAAGCCCATTTTCTGTCAAAGCCTCTTGAATTATCTGAGCAAGCACCATATTTGAGTTAAATGCTTCTGATCCTCCGCGTAAAATAGCACAGTTGCCAGCTTTTAGACACAATGCTGCTGCATCTACAGTTACATTGGGGCGTGACTCATAAATCATTGCAATAACCCCGAGTGGAATTCTCATTTTAGAGACATCAAGACCGTTTGGGCGTTTCCACTGTTTTGTCACCTGTCCAACAGGATCAGGAAGTTCAGCAACCTCATTAAGTCCTTTGACCATGGATTGGATTGTTGCTTCACTGATTCTGAGCCTGTCTATCATAGCAGCAGAAAGCCCTTTTTCTATAGCAGCTTCTATATCTTTTGCATTCTCATGCTGGATTTTTTCTTTATGGGAAAGAAGTTTATCTGCAATGGCATGGAGTATAAGATTTTTTTGTTGTGTTGACGCCACAGCCATTTTTCTTGATGCTGCTTTTGCCCTAACTGCAATATCTTTTATGGTTGATTCCATCGTATTTTTCCTCCTGTTCTTGCATCAAAGAGATAAAATTTAAAATTGTAATTAAATCAGGTTATGACAAGATTATCGCGGTGAATAACATCATCAAAAGGTTTTGAGCCAAGCACTTGCAGTATCTTATCACTCTTAAGACCCATAATTTTACGAATATCTGAAGATGGATAGTTCACAAGACCTCTGCCAATAATTGCTCCATTTGCATTGCAAATATCAACAGGTGAACCCATACAAAAATCATCAACAACATTGGTAATACCAATTGAAAGAAGGCTTTTACCATTTTTTACAAGAGCATTTTCCGCACCTTTATCAACTATGATACTGCCTTGAGATTTAAGGTTAAAGGCAATCCAGCACTTTCTGCTGTTAAGATGCTTACTGCCGGGAATAAACAATGTTCCCTTATCCTTTCCAGCGACAATATCTGTTATGATATCGGGATTTAAACCTCCAGCAATGATCATTGGAATTCCCGCTCTTGAGAGCTTTTTTGCAGCTTTGACTTTGCTTAACATTCCGCCTGTTCCAAGATTGCCCGGAATACCTCCTGCGGCATCTTCCATGTCTGATGTTATGGTACGGACGCTTGATAACAGCTTGGCATCAGTGTGAACTCTCGGGTCTTTATCATATAAGCCGTCAATGTCAGTTAGATTTATCATTATATCAGCATCCATCAGAAGAGTAATCATAGCAGCAAGATTGTCATTATCACCAAGTTTAATCTCCTCAAATACAACTGTGTCATTTTCATTAATTATTGGAATAATATTCCATGCTAAAAGCTGATTAAGAGTGTTGCGTGCATTAAGATATCTTCTTCTATGGCTTAAATCTTCCCTTGTTAAAAGAAGCTGTGCTACCTTGCTGTCAAATTTAGCAAATGCGTGTTCCCATGCAAGTATAAGACCTGCTTGACCAACTGCTGCCGCAGCCTGTCTTGCTGGAATTCCATCTGGTCTTTTTTCAAGTCCTATCTTTTTTACACCAGATGCAATAGCACCAGAAGATATTATTATAACCTCAGTACCATTTTGACGTAATTTGTGAATCTGATTGCTTGTATTTTCTATAATATCTGTGTTCAATCCGTGATTACGGGTAAGAACACCGCTTCCAATTTTAACTACAACTCTTTTAGTGTGCTTAAATATTGTCGATCTATCATAGCTGATAGTCGATTTATCACATTTTGCTGCACAATCTCTGTTATTATCGTAATCATTCATGGAGAAACTCTACTTATGGTAAGATGGTTAATGTACAATTATCTAAATAATACAATTATTCATTAACAGGTATTGATTGTTTATTGATTTTTTGTGCAAGAAAGGTGATAAGCTCACGAGTACCTTTACCAGTTGCTGCTGAAATCATTAAGATTTGGGGAGGGGATTTATCTGTTGTTTCTAAAACATCTTTTTCCAAAATGTATTTTTTACTCAAAGCACTTTTAAAAGCCGAAATTTTAGACTCTGTATCAGTAAGATCAATTTTATTAAGCACTATCACCTGCTCTTTTTGTGCAAGATTATCACTGTAAAGAGAAAGTTCTCGGTTAATGAGGCTGAGTGCATCAAGAGGAGATTCAGGATTTACCTGAGAAGAGTCAATAAGATGGATTAATATGCCTGTGCGTTCGACATGCTTTAGAAATTGAATCCCAAGTCCTGTGCCGTCATGAGCACCCTCAATAAGACCAGGAATATCTGCAACGGCAAAAGGTTCACCAAATTCTGGCTGAACCATGCCGATAGACGGATTCAGTGTTGTAAATGGGTAATCAGCAATTTTAGGGCGGGCAGAGGATATGCAACTTACAAGGGTTGACTTTCCTGCATTGGGAAGACCAACAATACCAACATCTGCAAGAAGTTTTAGTTCAAGTTTAAGAAGGAGTTCAACTCCTGGAACGCCCGGCTGGGCATGTCTTGGGGCTCTGTTGGTGGATGTTGCAAATCTTTTATTACCACGTCCGCCCATGCCCCCCTGAGCTACAATATACTGCTGTCCCGGCTCTGTCATATCTGCGATAAATGAGCCTGTATCTGCATCGGTTATAACTGTGCCGGGAGGCACATCAATTATCTGGTCTGCACCATTTCTGCCATGCCGTTTCCTCCCCTCTCCGGAAGTTCCATTAGGGGCAGTGATGATTTTTTGGCGGCGAAGGTCAACAAGTGTCCGTTTACCTTGATCTGCACGGAAGATGACACTGCCGCCATCTCCGCCATCTCCGCCGTCAGGTCCACCCCATTCTATGAACTTTTCCCTTCGGAAACTGACACAGCCGGCTCCACCGTTGCCAGACCGGACAGTAATAATGGCTTCATCTATGAATTTCACGCTGCATAAACACTCACTCTCTTTCTATCGCGGCCTTGTCTTTCATAAGTTACAACACCGTCAATCAATGAAAAGAGAGTATAATCTTTGCCCATGCCTACGTTGTTGCCAGGATGTATCTTTGTTCCAACCTGTCTTACAATAATATTTCCTGCAACAGCACTCTGCCCGCCATACATTTTAACTCCACGCCTCTGACCGTTTGAATCGCGACCGTTTTTAGAGCTTCCGCCTGCTTTTTTATGTGCCATATTATTTAAAATCTCCTTTTTACGATGTATATACTAATTCTTAATTTCTTATAAATTGCTCTGATTAAGCTTGTAATAAATATTCTATATCTGGATTGAATTGATCTTTACCGCTGTATAAAGCTGTCTGTGCCCTTTCATTCTTTTATAGGACTTTCTGCGTTTGTATTTGAATACAATTACCTTTTTACCTTTACCATGCTCAACAATATTTGCACTGACAACAGCATTCTCAATAACAGGTGCACCAAGAGTTATTTTTTCTCCGTCTGAATAGAGAAGAACATCATTAAACTTGATCTCCGAGCCTGTTTCCCCGTCAAGTTTTTCAAATTTCAGGATTTGTCCCTCTTCAACTTTATACTGTTTTCCGCCAGTTTTAATTACTGCATACATACTATATATCTCCTTATCTCATTTATAAAAATGGTGTAAACCCCCTGCTATTTAAGAGAGAGGGTATTAACTAACATAGGCATTAAAAAAATTCTGGATACTATGATGAAAATAATTTTTTGTCAAGGTAAAGATTGACGCCGTTCAGGGCAAATGCATGCACTGAAAATCAGTGATGTCCGGTTAGGTTCTTGCATATGATTTTTTAATGCTCTTTGAAATTTTTTTCATCAGGTGTTGTATGATGGTCTCCATACAATTCGTTGAGAATGGTTGTTCTGAGATTTCTAACTCTT
>JADFZJ010000072.1 GCA_015232555.1 Desulfamplus sp.
TGCTCTTTCCTGTATTTATCAAAATCTAATGCCATCGGAGTCTCCTTGATTAGTCGTTATATTCAAGGATTCTCATTAACTCTTTTAGGTAATTGTCATCAACATCCTAATTCTTTGGAGCAGTGCCTAAAACACTACAAAAGAATTAACTCTGCTAACCATGATATTTTGTCTGCATCATTGTGCGATATTTTAGCTTTTTCACTGTTCCAGCCAGCAGACTGCATGAGCTTCATAACATTAATACCAAAACCAGACATAGATACAATAATAAATCTCGGAGAACCAAAATAATTTGAGGATTTATCAAATAGGAGAAGTCCAACTTTTTGCCAACTTCGGTTGAAACGATGTTTACAGATTTTTGAACAGTCTGTAACGCCAAATTCAGAGTCAGCCCGAAGGCGACCTGCACAAACGATTAACCACAAACAAGCACGCCGTAGGGCTGTTCTGCTGATATTTTTATTATTTAATCCCCAGATTTTTTTTAATATGCTTTGCAAGAAAATCATCAATTTCTGAGTGCCTTGGCACTGGCTGTTTTGAACTGTTGGCAGGATTTTGGTAAACATCATGCCTTGACCGGTAGGTAATCCTAAATTCACTGCTGATCTGGTTGATATATAAATTTCCAGTCATAATAGTGAGTCTTGTCTTGAAAACGGCTATACTGAGGGAGAAAGTTACTCTTTTTAATGGGTTCTTCTGAGCTTTTACTGAATACCCCCTTTATGCGTCCACCTTGGGTATATACAACGCCCCATTCGCTGTTTCCTGTCATGGGGTCTGTATAAATCTTTCTCAGATGACGCTTTGTTGAAGGAAATCGTGGATCTTTTATAAGCTCATTGAGTGAACCTGGATATAGCTTTTTATTTTCAACTGCTTTGTAATAAGATGCAATAGCCCGCTGAATCTGATCTCCTCTGAAGAGCAGTTCCGTCTCTTTTTCTCGTTTAACAACTGTTGTCCATGATCTCTGGGCAGTGGCTGCAGCGATACCAGTAATTATAATCAATGCCAGTACTGCTGGATAGCTAAATCCATGGTTACCACTCATTGTATGGCACTCCGTCAATACTTATTCTGTCACTCCCGCTGTGAACATCAAAGATACCTGATGCTGCGGTATCGTCATCACCTAAAGGTGCAGGCATTAAAATCCATGTGGTACTGGAACCTGTGAATGGATCCGCAGGAATTGAACGGATATAATGTTTCTCTACAAGAATATCGAGTGAATCAGGATACTGTCCATTATCTGCATAGTATTGATCAATAACATCTCTTAAAACAAAAAGCGTATTTTTAAGAGATGCCTCTCGTCCTCTGATTATATATTTCTGAAAACTCGGCATTGCAATTGACATTAAAATCCCCATGATTGAGATAACGGTAAGCATCTCAATAAGGGTAAAACCTTGTTGTTTTGTAGAGTCCAAAAAGAGTCTTTTGATCATAATATATCTCTTTTATAGGTATGGGTTATAGGAGTTGCAACTATTCGTAATAGTTATGCTTTACTACCAATCTTTATAGAGAGTCCCATCTATAGCGGTCTTATCACTTTTTGAATAGACATCATAAACATCCTCCCCTCCCCATATATCTGAATCTGCATCATCAGCGTATGAACGTAGTCCCCATGTTCCATCTTCTGTGATAGGATCTCGGGGAATTCTTCGTAAAAATTTTCGTTTCTTTCCCGATTCAGCCAGTGAAGGCACGCCATCAACAAGTTCTTCAAGGCTTTTGGGATATCCTGTGGAGTTAAAGGAAATTACGATCTTCTTTTCATCTGCATCGGTTTTATACTTATCCAATGCTGTGCGGATTGTACGTAAAGCCTGCTTAAGCTCAATCTCTCTGCTTCTCTTATAAGCCATCTGGGATAGGGGCATAATACCTGCCGCAAGTATAGAGATAATCGTTACAGTGGCAAGCATCTCAATAAGCGTTACACCTCTTCTGTTAAGAGATAGCCACACTCTTTTCTTATTCTTATTATTCAGGAATTTCAATCCAACAATCATTGCAGGGAAGCTGCCTATAGTTATTAATGGTTTTAATTCTTAGGTATTGCAGGTAAATCAGTGGCATTTCGTTCCATCTTTTTGATAAAAGGCTCGCCAGTATGAAGACGCTGCCAATTACCTGACCAAAATGTACTGCTCTTTTCATCTGGAATCGGAGCAGCAGAAATAATAACAGGGGTAATGGTGATTAAAAGATCAGAGCCGTTATCTTCAGTATTGTTGTTGGTAAACAGCTTACTTATAAGAGGAATCTCTCCTAACAAAGGTATTTTTTTAATTGAATAACGATCCTCTTTTTTCGTCAATCCTCCAATTATAACTGTATTGCCGTCTTTTACATTTAAAACTGTATCTGCACTGCGGGTATTTATGGCATACTGTGGGTCATCGGCAGTTCCCACATTGCTTCCAAGGGAGCTAAGTTCTAAGTTAAGGGTAAGCAATATTTCATCTTTACGGTTTACATTCGGGGTTGCTACAAGTTTAATACCTACGTCCTGATATTGATAGTCGTATGTAACAGTGCCGTCACTCTCTGTTCGCCTGTTTGATCGTAACGGAATACGTTCACCAATCAAAATAGTAGCTTTCTGTTTATGGCTTACCCTTAAAGTTGGTCTTGCAAGAATACGGGTATCAGCATCCTGTTTTAGGAGACTTAATGTTACTGTAGGAATTGAGAGATAAACCTCTTTATCGGAGATACGGGCAAGATCATGAATAGAGCCAAAACCTGCTATTCTGAAGTTAGTAGATGAATTTATGCCTGAGCTTGTATCACTGATACCGAATGTTATTGAGTCTGAAAATGAGAAGCCAAGTTTCTCCTGAAAAGTGCTGTTCACCTCTAACATCTCTACATTTAGCACAACTTCAGAAGGGGGGATATCATTTGCTTGTATCAGCTTTGCTATGATTTCAATTGCTTTATCTGTATCGCGAACAGTAATAGTATTGGTCTCTTCATTTGCGATAATATCCTTTATTTTAAGCACTTTAGATATGACAGGAAGAGCATCTTTTGCCTTCATATATGACAGATAGAAGGTTTTTACCTGAAGGTCCTGATACTCTTGAGCTTTTTGAGGTGTATCAGGGTAGATCATCAAAGTTCGCCTATCTGCCTGCTTTGCAGCAATGTTATTGGTTTTAAGCAGCATCTCAAAAAAATCTGATACCTTGATATCTTTTACAAACATAGTAACATTCTGCTGACGGACATCCTTATCAAAAATAAAATTAACATTAGTAATTCTTGAGATTACATCAAAAACATCTTCAATAGGCGTCTCTTTAAATCTAAGAGAAAAAGGCTCGTCAGATTCAAGTAAAATACCATATTCAGAACTATTAATAGAGCTTGTTTTAAACTGCTCCATTAATATGACAGCCCTCTCATTTTCAGGATAGAGTGTGACAGCCTTTTCTAACATATCTTTTGCTTTTGGCAGACTCTTCTCTTCAATCAGCCGTTCCGAAATATCGGTAAGTTCAAAGGAGTTCTGCCGATTCTCAGCCTCTTGTAGCAGTTGAAACGCCCTCCTGTTATCTGGAAACCACGCTGCACTCTGCCTGAAAGCATCCATTGCTCTCTTAAACTCATTGTTTTGCATTAAGGTCCTTCCCTTTTCCAAATAGAGCATAGAAAGGGTGTATTGCTCCTTTTTAAGGGAAAGCTCAATACCAGCTCTCTGAGATTCGGGAGCATTTTGAAGCTGCTCCTGATAACATGAAATCCTCTGTTCAGTATCCATAGAATCTATATGGATACACCGTTCAGACATTGGTGACGGCTTTTTCATACATCCTTGTAATATAACCATTGTCAGAGCAAGCACAACCGCCAATACTACTTCCATATACTTAGTTTGTCTTGGCTTTTTTAATTTACAAGTATCTGTTTTCATTGAAATCCTTAAGATTTATCCTTACATCTTCATTAAATTCCGGAATTTTGATAAGAATATAGTCCTGCGTCAAAGCAGTTACAGGATATAGCCCTTTAATTTTACTGCCCCTGCTAATTAGCAATACATTATCCCCATCTTTGATAAAAAAGGAGAGTTTTCCCTCTGTTTTGGAGCCTCCTATTACCCTTATATGCAACAACTCTTCCACAATACCTGATAATGCAGATGCTCTTTCTCTCTCTTTTATATCTTTATCTGATTCTGGTTCTACATCTTCATCTGCTGATATTTCAGGTTCAGGAGTATTAATTTTAACAGGATACTCTTTCTCACTGTTTTCTAAAAGAGGCAGCGGTTTATAAAAAATATCCTTAGTGGCTCTTGCAGTAGAAACAGCATTTTGATTGAAAAAAAGTTCTGTATGGAGCCTTATCTCTGCATCAAGAATACCGTCTCTGTCATAATTGGCAATACTACCGCTGTTATGAGGCACAGACTGTTTAGCTTTATAGGTAAGCTCCTTAACAGTTGGCTGTGTAAAAGGGTTTAAGATACGATAGACAAGGGAGATTATAAAAAGAGCAAGGGAACAGAAAAATAGTTTTTTACGGGCTTTATGGTCAAAAAGCATCCCTAATCTCCTCTGCAATAGAGTGCTATATTAATATCAAGGCTTATTTTATCCTTTATTGTGACTTCATCCCTTATTTCAGGCATTTTGGTAAACGAAAGTCTTGATATTGTATTAAGTCCAGCCAGCAGATGCAGCTCTGCAATAAACGATTTAATATCTGGATATCCGCCTCTTACGGAAAATTGAGAGCCATACTCCCAGAGACCAAGTCTTGCTGTTTTGATAGGTTTAAAAAGAAGTCCTGACGATGTCAGATCATTTTTTTGAATAAGATCGCTGATATCTTTTACAATATATGGAAATTTATGAAAAGCAGGCAGACTACTTACGACAGAATTTCTATCTTGTTGAGCCTTATGAATAGAAGATTGGAGCTTATAGTCTGGATCTGTTTTGGTCCGAGCTTTTAAATAGGCTGTTGCAAGCCTGTCAATCTCTCTATTCTGCCCTGAAATAATAGTGAATCTGAATAGAAGGCTGCCCAAAATCAGAATTGCACTTAAAGCAAAAGCTGTTTTACAAAAATATGGATTCATTATCCGATTCTCATGTTATCAACTATTAATTCACCTGATTTGAAGTCCCATATCAAAATTTATTACACCGCTCTGTTTGGACTCTTGACTCAATGAATTCAATACAAAGAGTCTCTCTGATGATATTGTTTTTATAAATAAAGAGAGATTTTCCGCAGAGTCAGCATTGCCTTTAAGAAGAATTTGTTTACTCTCTCGGTCAATATCTATTTGAGTAAATAGTACACCATTGTCAATTGACAACTCTAATTTATCAAGAATATCAATCCATGGGAAAGACTTGTATTGCAGCAATTTATTTAAAAAACTAACATCTGCTTTGATATCTTCTATTTCAGCAGCGGAGAATTTTTTATAAGATTTCGTCTTTATCTCTTCACTCGTGCGTGTTCTCTTATCTGTTGTATTTTCTGAAGAGTAGTGCTTTATTTTTCTATTGTAGTGCTCAATATCCCTTTTTTGTACATAAAAGATATAAATATTATCTCCTATAAGATAAACTGAATAAATTAATAGAATTAACAGCAATACAACAGTTTTTTTACTGCTCTGCTCTGTGATTGTAATAAAATTTATATTGATTGGTCTCATATAGATATGGTGCTCCATGCAGCCCCAACGGCTGAGGCATACTGCCAGCAAATATCCTTATCTTTTGAATCTATAGATATCAAATCAAATGGAGAGAGTAATTGATACTCAGTAGCATGAAAAATGGTCTGAGAGAGTCTGTTTTCAAAACAGGAGGAGGCTGCACTTAAATAATACTTTTCAACTTTCAAATCAGGATTTTCATCCATGCAGTATTGAATGAGCATATCAATATTGTCAGCATCATTCTGGGCGATTAGGTTCTTTTTTAAATTTTTATAGAACAGAAGTACAGCATCTTTAAATACAAACAGAGATATACTATCTGGAAAAATACCGAGCCATGCAACTGTACCAACCTCAGAAATTGAAGAAGAGTAAAAATTAAACAGATTAAGATCAGAAGAAGATACGTATCGAGGCAGAAACAGAGCCTTTTTAAGAGCATCCACATATTCGTTTAAAACGTCTTTAGATGCTATTCCTGCCATTATCAAATTAGAGACATTTGACTCCCTTGCTGCTTCTCGTTTAAATACAGCCCACTTTAGTTCAATAGCATCAGGGTTAATCATGGATGACTTACTAAGACTCCAGAGAAGCATATCCTTGATGTTCTGATCTCCTTCTGGCAACTTTGGAAATGCTTTGACTGAAAATTTGACAGATTCACCGGGTAAAGAGACACCTATTGGGCAAATACTTGTCTTAACTTTAGCTCTCAATTGCTGCAAGATATCCTGGAATTGATCACAATTTTGAATATTTTTTTTATTGAAATACGGCTTGACAAGTCCGTCAGGCAAATCAATCTCCAAATGGTTTAACCCACTCCAGATACCATTTTTTAGACCAACAGTTATAAAACGGATAGATTTACTGTTAATTTCAAGCCCTGACGTTTCACTGTTTGATTTTCTGAAAAACATACGACAGCCTTTATCTATTCTATAAAAGTAACTCTGTTTGCCTCATCTAAGCTTGTTATGCCATGTCTCACCTCATACAGAGCAGCATCCCTTAAAAAGACAACCCCTTTTTCTAAAGCATACTTTTTTAGATGTGAGATACTCTCTTTTTGAAGTATCATCTCTTTTAGGCGAGAATCCAATTCTAAGTGTTCTAAGATAGCCTTTCTTCCCTCAAAACCTGTTCCGTTACAGCGTGGACACCCTGAAGGGGCATAAAAAATAGCATCTGACCATTGAACAGGATCAAGACCAGATTCAACCATTGCCTCTTCAGATATCTGAATCTTTTTTTTACATGAGCAGAGAAATCGTATTAATCTCTGAGCTACAACACAGTTCAAAGCCGCAACTAAATTAAAGACATCAATACCAAGGTGCATGAAACGGTGGAGAACATCAAATGTGCTGTTTGCATGAACTGTTGTAAAAACCTGATGTCCTGTCAATGCAGACTGAATTGCAATTGCAGCAGTTTCAGCATCTCTTATCTCACCTACCAGAATTTTATCAGGATCGTGACGCAGTATAGACCTAAGACCCTGGGAGAATGTCAACCCCTTTTTTTGATTAACAGCAATCTGGGTAATACCCGGGATTTGGTATTCAACAGGATCCTCTATTGTAATAACCTTTATGGAATTCTCATTTACCTCTGACAATGCTCTGTAAAGTGTTGTGGTTTTACCGCTGCCTGTGGGTCCTGTCATAAGAAACATTCCATAAGGAGCCTTTATCTGACGGCGGAGTCTTGCCAGCTCTTGTTCAGGTATCCCCATGTCACCAAGTGAAAGGGCGTTACGAGCTGGAGTCATTCTCTCTTGATCAAGAATTCTTATAACAGCATTTTCACCAAAAATTGATGGGAGAATAGAGATACGAAAATCTACAAACCTACCCTTAATCTTGAGTTTGAACCTGCCGTCTTGTGGAACCCTCTTTTCTGAAATATCAAGTTCAGACATAACTTTCAGGCGTGACACAACAGCATTCTGATTTTTAAGCTCAAGAGGCTCTGCTGCCTGATACAGCATTCCGTCAATCCTGTACCTGATAATCAACCCCTTTTCAGAAGATTCAAGATGTATATCACTTGCCTTTTTATTTATGGCATCAAGGATTGTAGAGTCAACAAGTTTAACAACAGGACTCTCTTCTGCACTTATACGCTCGACAGAGACCTCATACTCCCCTTTTTCTGACTCTCTGATAATAGGCAAACGCATCTCATCAGAAATATTGAGAACATCTCGAGATGACTCAACATTTTTTAAAAAATCAGCAAGCCTTTTTTCAGAGATAACAACAAAAGAGATATTAAGATCAGTGGCAAAAGAGATATCTTCTGCCACTCTCATAAAATCAAGAGGATCAGCAACCGCGATTTCAAAGAGCTGATCTATAAGTCTAAAGGGGATCGCCTTGTTCTTAACCATAAAATCAATGTCAAACAACTGGATCAGAGCAGAATCATCAATCTGCTGCATATCATCTAAATTGGCATATTTGCATGAATATTGAACAGCAATAATCCGTGCAAGCATCTCATAATCTAAATACCCCTCTTCAATGCAGAGCTGTCCAAGCATTCGTCTTGTAATACTTCTTCGAGAGAGAACATTATTAACCTGTTCATTCGTCATGAAGCCAAGCTCAACAGCAATTTCGCCAAATTTTTTTTTCTTAACAGGTCTGACAGAGGACATTATATAGCTTTCCAGTTAGTTTTCAGTTGTGCATATAAGAGCATGAGCATTATACAATTTTTCAGACGAAGATGAATCCAATTTTCCCATAATCTTCTCTAAAATCACTTTTGTAATCATATAGGTGGGCTTTATCCCCTCCCTTCCCATTGCTCCTGCAGCAAGGGTGTTGCCTGTCATTAGAGGGTTATCTGAGGCATAGTAAGCATATCTTACCTTTGTTTTTAGAGGAATGTTGCCCTTTATAATAGATGCATTTATCGCTTTGTGGTAATATCCCCCCTCCATTTCCAATCCTACGGCCTTCCAGTCTGACATGAACATTTTCAGGACATCTTTGTTCTGAAGAGATGTACCAAGAACAGTTGCCATAGGACCAACATATACGTGGACTTCAGTATCAAAATCTTCGGGTGTCAGATCGTTGTCAAAAAGATAGTTGTCTGAGGTTCCCTCACATACATGGGCTGTAGCAAGCATTATATCTCCTTTGTTTCCAGGAAGAATTCCAGCCTTTCCCATGATTGAGATAGAACCGTTTGTCAATACCTTTTTTGCTCCATTCTGCTCAAAAGGTTTAAGAAGCTGCTCCATTACCTCAAAAGCCTGTGCACCAAAAGCATAATCCATAACCAATATCATTGGGTGCTCGTCAGTTTTTGATATGTCAATATTAAGAGCGGGATGAAATTCCATATCACCAAGCAGGGCAGTATCAATAAGTTGGCAATCTATATTTGTACCTGATTGATCAGGAAGCGTGTATAGCCCCCTTGAACTTGCAAATTCAATGATATGGCTGCCCTTATCTCTGAGTAGCATACAAAAGTCATATATATCCATTGAGTCAATGTCAATCCGATGCTCTTTTGGTGCTGTTTTATGATGGCGTGATGAAGTTACTCCGTCAATATTATTATATTCTTTAGATGCAATATCTTTAATGTTCTTTGATGATTTGAGTGTAGCATAACCATAGATAAGATTGACAACACTGTGCATGTTTGCACTTATTATGTGTAGAGGACGATTTTGAAGATTTCTATCAGAAATTTCACTATCAATGCGTGATGCCCAGAGTTTCCCATATCTTTGATGACCGATAATACTCATAAGAGATGGTGTAAAATAGATAACCAGTGCATCATCTCTTGAGTGCTGATCCGCCTGAATCCTCTTGCCAAGATGATATATTAATGAAAAGAGACCGTTATTACTTTTATACTCTTGTTTGCTATTTTCTAAATATTCGTAACTTGCTCTTGTTTCGTTGTAAGGTCTTCCAATTATAATACTCATATTCCATATAGCAGAATCAAGCTCTTCAGGTGTAATCGCTGCATCTGAAACATTGTTTCCACGATCAAAATCTCTTCCTGTAAAATTAGTCTGTTCTATTTTAGATACAAATTTTTCAAGTTTATTCCATTCAGGACTTACGCCATAGTCATCGTGCATACGTTTGAATATCTTTTTAGCTTCAATATTTAAAAAGGTCATGTGTGTAATTATATCGTAAATTTCACTTATACCTCTTGATATTATGAAGCAAAGCTCATTATTATTGATTTTATAACATTTTCTTCTTCTTTTTAATGGTTCAATTTTAGTAAAAGGGGTGTTATCAAAATGGTCCTCGTCAGTTAAAATAATTTTTGTACTGTGTTCAATTCCCTGCGGAAGCCTGTCAACAACATATTCAAGACCTTTAAGCTCAACCACTCTTGGGTCATTCATGCTTCCGTATATCTCTGGACTTAGCTCCCTTAAACAGTTTTCAAGAGCCTTACCAAATCTTCCTGACGGGCGGTAAAAGCCTCTTATAGCAAGAGATTCTGTAATTGTTTTAAATTCTCTGATTGCACTTCTGGCACGTTGGGACTGGGTTAGTTCAAGCATGATATCTCCTTATTTTAGTTTTTTTAATAAAGCCTTGCTGTTGTCAACTTTTCTCAATTTATTAGCTTTATCAATAGCATAATTACCATAATTGCAATTGGTTTAAAAATAGTTTAAAGTTGTATAATAATTTTTATACGTTAATAATGGATTTATGTTTGGCAGTTGGGTCAATTAAAAAGGTAAGCATACTCAGGGATAAAGTGAGTGGTTAGACAAATTGATTTTTAATTGCTATCAGGGAGCTATCTATGAATGTTGCCATATCTTTTAAAATGCTTGGACTTGTAGTTAGGTCAGATATAGGAATAGCAGAGGTAAAACGAGCATATAGAACTATCGCGAAAAAATGCCATCCTGACCGTTTTAACAATAATCCTGTGCTAAAGAAACAAGCTGAATCAAGGATGAAGGATATAAACCTTGCATTCAGGATAGCTTGTGATTTTGTCAACAGTCTAAAAAAAGATGAAAACGCTAAAGATGAAAAAGAGGAGCATCAAAAAGGTGCCGGTGACTTCGATGCTAATTTCGGCAAAGCAGAAAGCCCTGTATCACATTTTTTTTCATGGCTCAAAAACATCATGGCATCTAATGTGCTTAGATCATCATCATTAGATGCACCTATTCAAACTCAAAACCAAGTTCGGAGTGACGCAAAGCCTATAAGCACCAAAGAATCTTCTATTAATAGAAAGCAAAAAAGCGTAAATTTTGAAGATGTCTTAAAGAGAAGTTCGGAGTTAAAAGAGAAGAACAAATATTCTAAGATTGCTGAACAAAGTAATTTTTCTGAAAATATATTTGTAGCCTCAAGAAAATCTTCTTTTTCGTCTAATAAATCACTTTTTAGATATTTCAAATGTAAAAAGAAATTTATAAATTCTTACATTGAACCTATTGAGAAAATAAGTCCTATATCCAATATCAACAAAATTTGACATTAAGTATTTTATATGTAAAAAATAGTGTATTCATTCAGTAGAATAAAAAGTTTTTGCTTTAGCAATAGTGTATCAAATTATTAAAATCTTTATTAAAGAGGAGAGAATTTTATGAAAAAAAATTTTGTGGTTGCGTTAGGAGTAATTTGTATTGTTCTTAATCTTGTTTCTGTATCAATTGGTGAAACATCACCTCCAGCCGATGCTAAAAAGCACACAGAAGCTGGAAAATATGCAACTGCTTTGGAAGCGTATGAAATGTGGAAAGCCAATCCTGATAAAATTAAAATAATTGATTGCCGCACTCAGGAAGAATACGCTTTTGTGGGTCATGCTCCGATGGCTTACAATATTCCTTCAAGGTTTTGGACAGGAAAATGGAATCAAGAGAAAAAAGATTATGACTTACAGGAGAACGCTGATTTTGAAGCTCTGGTAAAAAGTAAATTTGCTAAAAATGATACTATTATGGTAATGTGCAGGTCAGGTCACAGAAGTGCTGCATCAGTGAATCGCTTGACAAAAGCTGGTTTCACTAATGTTTACAACATAGTTGATGGTTTTGAAGGTGATAAGGTTGATGGTAAAAGAAATAAGAATGGCTGGAAAAATTCTGTTTCACCTTGGACATACGATTTTGACCCTAAGCTGATTTACGCACCTGAAAAATAGTGATTTGTAAGAATAAGCTGAATATCCTTAGAGCTTGTAATTTTACAGGCTCTATCCCACTAATAAAATAAAATTCAAATGGTATATATTAAAATCATATCTTTATGTATAATTCTTGCTGGAGTAGAGACTCTGCATGGCATAACACGCACTATATTTATTGCCCCCAAAATTGGAAATAAACAAGCAAAACAATATAGTGTCATCAGTGGGACTGTATTAGCTTTTGTAGTGTGTTATATATTTGTACCTGAGCTTGATATTGATGTTGACCACCAATTAATTTTACTTGGTCTGACCCTTTCGGGTTTTATGGCGATTTTTGATATAATATTGGCTAAATTTGTAGTAAAGCAAAAATGGCAAAAAGTTATGAGTGATTTTAATCCTGCAGAAGGAAATTTTCTGTTGTTTGGTTTGGTGGCATTGGTAATGATTCCGTATGTGGTAATGAAGTTAAAGGGTCTTATCTGATTGCTGTGCTATATAAGCACAGAGTATTTTCCTAAAGTTATTTTAACACCCTTCAATAAAAAAAATAGTAGTAGTTTGAATTAATCTAAGCCTTTAGCTTTAATACCCTCCCTGAAATAATCGGCCCATGGCTTTTTTGATTACCTGTGTGATTTCTCCCTCATGGGGAAACGGTATTTTCACGAGCCACAATATTCGATAAAAATATTCATAATATTCCTTTATTTTTTATGGTTATTTAGCCAGAATTATGAGTAAATAATATTCGGTATATATTGAACATCTGATTCAAGAAAGTAATGAGAGCTTTTATGAAAATTATATCATTAGTCATTATGGCTATTTTATTTACAGTGCCTGTATTCTCTGCTGAATTTGAAAAGGATATTATCAAAACGTCAGTAGGTGATGTTGAAATTACTTTTATAGGTCATGCAAGTCTTATTATCGGGTTTAAAGGTAAGATTATCCATGTGGATTCATGGAGTAAGCTCGCCTACTATTCAGCCTTGCCTAAAGCTGATATAGTCATTCTGACACATCATCATCCTGACCATTTTGATTCAGATGTCATAAAAACCATATCAAAGAGTAAAACTATTTTGGTTATAACATACGAATGCAGCAAAAAGGTTTCAGGAGAAGTAATAAAAAATGGAGATACAAAAAATCTACAGGATATTTTAATTGAGGCAGTTCCTGCTTATAACATCGTTCATAAAAGAGATAACGGTCAGCTGTTTCATCCAAAAGGAGAGGGCAACGGTTATATCCTGACTTTTGGAGCAACGCGTGTGTATATTGCAGGAGACACGGAAAACACTGCGGAAATGCAAGCACTTAAAAATATTGATGTTGCTTTTCTCCCGATGAATCTTCCATACACCATGACTCCAGCTATGGTTGCAGATGCTGCAAAGGCATTTAAGCCAAAAGTGCTTTATCCTTATCATTATGGAGAAACCGATATTCAGGAACTTGTCAGGCTTATGAAAGATGAGAAAGATATTGACCTTCGTATCAGAAAAATGAAGTAAGCTCTTTTCTGGTATTAATTGAGTCTGTTCCAACAAAGGAACATAAACGCTCATAGTCATTTTAGTAATTTTACAGAAAATTAAATATTCAGGGTAAAACCGTCATAAAGTTTCATTTCTAAAATTTTATGACGGTTTCTGGATACGTGTAAAAAATAGTCATCATAAAAGGAGGCAATATGTTTAGAAGTTTAGCTGCCGATGCACTTGGTCTGAGTGATATTGGCAAAATCATTGAACCAAAAGACTTTGATAAGACAGATATTGATGAATATGTTTTTATTGAAGACAATGAAAAAATTTTTGTCGTAATCAAATCCAAGACTGATGAATACTGTTTTACTAACACAGCTTTTATTCACTTAGATGGAAAGAGTGCAATGAGCAAAAAGAAGACCTTAAAAAGGTATCCTTACAGACATTATGTCATCAGTAATGTTCGTGTTGAAACTGCTGGCACAGTTGACCTTGATGCCGAGATTAAGTTTCGGATTGGAGAAGAAGACATCTCTATTGATATTGAGAAAAAACAGATGGAGCGGATTAGGGATATATACAAGGCACTGTTTACGATTTCAGAAAAATATAAAGAGATTCATAAATATATGGCAACATTAGACCATACTCACGAAGCTATAAACAAGATGTTTGTTCTCAGAGAGCTTACTGAGCAGGTTGTTCTGAATCTCCCAGATATAATCAATCAAACTGTTAATCAAGTCGAGCTTCACTATAATACCCGAAGAAATGAGATTCAAAACTATAATTTTGGTTCTATTTTTGAACGCTATATCAAATGGTAAGATAAAATATTGTATTTGTTAGAGATGTGGAAATTTATATCAATTTAATCAAGGAGAAAAGTTATGCGTAAAATTATCATTGCCATGCTGCTTACTGTATCAATTATCGTAGGAAGTCAGACCTTTATCTTTGCTGGTGAAGACGATACAGCATGGATAGCCAAATGTATGGAGGATAACAAGAAGGAAGGAGCGTCCACTGAAACTGTGATGAAATACTGTAAATGTATGAATGATAAGATGTCTGAAGATGAAACAAAATCCATTACAGAGTGGGAAAAGAGTCATCCTAAAGAGATGGCAGAATGTGCGAAAGAAGCTGGTTGGAAGTAAAGGAAAAAGGAGTTGTTTTGTTGTTACTCTAAAAAGTTGTAATATTAAACAAGGCAGCACAGGTGATGTCATCAGTATAGAAGCAATCTGGCTGCTTTGTGTAATGGAAATCCTTCATGTGAATAGTTTTCCGAAGCTCCAAGTTGTCCACCTCATGTTGAAGGGGTTTTAGGTTTTGGCAAAAAGAGAGTAAGAACACAATTGTGGTGAAAATTGGTTTTTCATATCTAAGGCATAGGTAGTCTCTATAATAATCTATTCATAAAAACAACTGAGTATATTTTGGAGAAACTAAAATGCAGACAACATCAATCGAAAATTATCCATATAAATATGAATCATGGCTTAAACTTAGTAATGGAACAGATGTATTTTTAAGACCTGTTTTACCGACAGATAGTCATCTCCTTATTAATTTGTTTAACAAAATGTCCTCACGCTCTTTATGGTTTCGTTTTTTGAGACGTATCGATTCTCTCTCGGAAAATATGGTTTATCGTTTTACTCATGTTAATTACAATAGTGAATTTGCCCTTGTTGCCATAATTAAGGAAGATGAGAAAGAGACAATTATAGCCGTCGGGCGTTATGGATATGAGCCTGATGAGGACATTACGGAACTTGCTGTTGCAGTCCGTGATGACTGGCAG
Source organism: Desulfamplus sp. (assembly GCA_015232555.1). GTDB lineage: Bacteria > Desulfobacterota > Desulfobacteria > Desulfobacterales > Desulfobacteraceae > Desulfamplus. Next base: position 15,197 of record JADFZJ010000072.1, read on the forward strand.
CAATTAGGTATTGGGAAATCATTGTTGATAAAAGTCGTTGCTATCGCAAAGGAGAATGGTATTTCACGTTTTACAGGTATGATGACTTGTGATAACAATATTATCAGAAATATTTTGTCGGAACTTAATTATGATGTACAATATTCTTCAAAAAGCGGTTTTTTTCAGGTAGAGATTGTTACCTGAATTGTATGATGATAGGAGGTTCAAATGAAATTATTTAGAACAACATTTATTATAGTTTGTATGGCTCCCTCCTATCTCATGCTCCCTTGTGCATCATTGTCTGGCAATAATTGTGGCTCACCATATGACATTGAGCCACTTGCAGAGGACATTAGGGTTGTTCCTCAATAATAAGCATTTAGTATTCTTGATTAAAGCCATGCCTTGATAGTTGTAAAACTGAGTTTTTGGAAAAGTATTTTACCAGTTTGATCACCTTTTTAGTACTGTTTTACCACGCTTATCATGGCAATAAACTATTGGGGAACAACTCTTTTTTTTGCTTCACAATTGCATGGACTTTTCCAAGTGGATGAAACAGAAGGCGGGTTAGCCGCGGATTTGGCAAATACAGTTGATAGAATACCTACAGGGCTTCCTGTTCAGGTTGGAATTGGGGTTCAGCCAGACATTTATATACTTCTCATTATTATACCTCCACTAGAGATCAGGGCTGTTAAGTTCTAAAATATTTAAAAAGTTCTTTGACATTACTGGCAAAATAAATTGATGCAGCTTTGATGGAATCAAAGCCGATTTCTCTACAGATGTTAATGGCTGCATTTTTGAGCAATG
>JADFZJ010000073.1:0-12883 GCA_015232555.1 Desulfamplus sp.
TGTGGTGGCAACTGATTTATTCATAAACTCTCCTTGATTATCGTTTTTTCTGCAAACTAAACAATAACAGAAGATGTTTATTTTTTTCAGCTTAAAATCATTGCTCCCCCAAATCCGTTATAACCAGCATTATGAAAAAGGAGAGAAAAATTAATGAAAACAGATGTTGAAAAAAGAAAAGTATATCATTCTTTACGTTTTAAACTTATTGCTGGCGGTATTATAACTGTATTGCTGCCTCTTATAGTTACTGGTCTTATCTCTATGAGCAAAACTAATAAAGCACTTACAACTCTATCAGAGACTCAAGTTCAAGATGTAGCAAAAGACCTTGCCACTATGACCAAAAATATTATTGAAGCTGAATTTGTAAAAGCTAAAATTCTTGCAGAAAAAAAATTAGTGGTTGATGCTGTAATCGAACAGAACAGGGGTGGCTCTCCAGATTTGACCCTGCTCAATGCAAATTTGCAAAAAACGGTCGAAAGTATGGGTCGTAATTATGAAGGTATTTTTGTAACTGATACTAAAGGAAATATCTTTGCAGGAAGTATTGAAGGTGGCAAAAAAGAGGGAAAACACTATTCAGGAATTAATATTGCTGAGCGAGATTATTTTAAGAAGACTATCTCTTCTGGAGAAGTCTCGATTGGCTCTGCAATCAGATCAAGAGCCACTAATGATGTGATTTCTATGGTGTGTGCCCCTGTGAAATCACCCCAAAATACAGTTGAAGGTACATTTTGCATTGTTATACGTATTGCCTATTTTACAGAGATTATATCTAACCGAAAAATAGGAGCAACAGGTTATGGGTACATGGTTAATAAAGACTCTCTGATTATTGCCCACCCAGTTAATGATATGATTTTGAGTGTAAATCTGCATGATTTAGCAGGTATAGAGATTTTTGCAGATCAAATAGTATCGGGAAACAGCGGAGTATCAACCTATTCATTTAAAGGAACTCCTAAGATATCTGGATATGCACCCGTAGGTATAACTGATTGGTATGTTGGTTCTACTCAAAATACTGAAGAGTTTATGGCTTCTGTTGTATCTATTAGAAACACATCTATAACTATTGGTATTGCTGCAATCATTATAACTTCTATACTCTTTCTTTTTATGGCTCGAGGCATTCTCATGCCGATTAATCAGGCAGTGGCAGGACTCAAAGAGATTGCTACTGGAGAGGGAGATTTGACTATGCGTCTTGCAGTAACCAGTAAAGATGAGGTTGGAGAGCTTGCAACATGGTTCAATGTATTTATGGAAAAACTTCAGGAGATGATAAAGCTCATTGCGGCAAATTCAAGAAAGGTTGATGAATCATCTACAGAGTTGTCATCAATTGCTGTTGAACTCTCTTCTGGTGCTGAAAATACTGCATCAAGAGCTAATAATGTAGCGGCTGCGGCAGAAGAGATGAGCACCAATATCAGCAATGTGGCGGCGGCTATGGAGCAATCGTCTACAAATACAAATATGGTAGCATCTTCTGCAGAAGAGATGAATTCAACCATTAACGAAATTGCCAAAAACGCAGAAAAAGCAAGAGCCATATCAAATGATGCTGTAGATAAGTCTAAAAGTGCATTTAACAGGATGTCAGAGCTTGGAAAGGCTGCTCAAGCTATCAGCAAGGTTACAGAGACAATCACGGAGATTTCAGAGCAGACAAAACTTCTCTCACTAAATGCAACAATTGAAGCTGCAAGAGCAGGTGAAGCCGGCAAAGGCTTTGCAGTTGTGGCAAACGAGATTAAAGAGCTTGCAAATCAGACAGCTCAGGCAACTCTTGATATTAAAAATCAGATAGATGACGTTCAGAATATGACACAGTTGAGTATAAAGGAAATTGATCAGATATCCAATGTTATCAACGGAGTGAACGAGATTGTCTCTGGAATTGCTGCGGCTGTTGAAGAGCAGTCTGCTGCAACAAGCGAGATCAGCAACAACATCAATCAGGTATCTCAAGGAATACAGGATGTAAATGAAAATATCAGCCAAAGCTCTTCTGTCGCTGCAGAGATTACAAGAGAGATAACTGAGGTAAACACTGCTGCAAAAGAGATATCTAATGGAAGTGGTCAGGTCAAATCAAGTGCTACGGGTCTTAATGGCATGGCTAAAGAACTTAATTCAATTGTAGGCAGATTTAAGGTCTAAATACTCTGATTATTACATATTTAAGAATATAATGAATTCTCTGACAAGCTAAATCAACAATTCATTTGTAGAGACTCTTGTGACACAGCGTCTCTACAAATGAAATCTACATACCTATAACTCTTAACCCCTCTTCAAGATCATAATATGGTCTGATATCGTACTTATACCCCGCTATCCCAATATAAGATGCCATATTGTTCCCAAGTGCCTGCAACCCTTCTGCCATACGCTCATTTTCAATCTCATAAAAGGTGATTGAGTTTATACCGTTATTTATATCTGCACAGATATAAGGTCCCTTTTTTTTAAGATATTCTGGTAATTTAGGAGCTGTAAGATAACGTTTTGCAACCTCTTTTGCACTTTCAGGTGGATAGATAACGCTTGTAATCAGAATCATTTTTTATATCTCCTTTTATTGTTGTCCAATGCTTATATGTCGGTTACTATCTGTTTTGCCTATATTATCCCCGTTAATATCTATCTATTTTATAATTAATAGCTGCCTGAGCCGCTGCTAAGCGTGCTACTGGAACTCTGTACGGTGAGCAGCTTACGTATGTTAATCCCACCTTATGGCAAAACTCAATTGATGCAGGATCTCCGCCATGCTCTCCGCAGATTCCAAGTTTTATATTGGGGCGGGTCTCTCTTCCTTTTTTAACTGATATCTCAATTAAACTGCCTACAGCCTCTTGATCTAAAGTTGCAAAAGGATCAGCATCTAAAATGGCATTATCAATATAGTCATTCATAAAAGAGCCGATATCATCACGGCTGAAACCAAATGTCATCTGGGTAAGATCATTTGTCCCAAAAGAGAAAAATTCCGCATGTTCTGCCATTTTGTGAGACATAAGAGCAGCTCTGGGAACCTCAATCATGGTGCCAAACTGGTGTGGAATAGAGGCAATCTGATCACCTGAACAGCTTTTAAACTCTTTAATAACATCTTCGTAAACTTGATCGCAGAGCTTTTTTGTAAAAATAAGCTCTTTTTCATTGCAGGTGACTGGAACCATAATTTCAGGCAGCGGATTTTTTCCAGCTTTTATAAGCTCTGCTGATGCCTCAAAAATGGCTTTGAACTGCATCCGTGTTATCTCAGGAAAGGTGATGCCAAGACGAACGCCTCTGTGCCCCATCATCGGATTGACCTCTTCAAGTGCCTGACTTCTCTTTTGAATCTCTTCAATGTCAATACCAAGCTCTTTAGACAGCTCCTCTTGAGTCTCTCGAGAGTGAGGAACAAACTCATGGAGGGGCGGATCAAGCAGACGGAAAGTAACTGGTTTGGTGTCCATTATCTCAAGAGTGCCTTTCATCTCTTTTTTGATAAAAGGATAGAGTTCATCAAGTGCCATCTGACGCTCATGCGGGGTTTTGCTTAAAATAACCTTACGAAGCAAAAAAAGAGGTTTTTCAGAGTCAACTCCATAAAACATGTGTTCGGTTCTGAAAAGTCCTATACCTTCAGCACCAAATTCAAGAGCTTGAGCTGCATCTTTTGGGGTCTCTGCGTTGGCTCTCACCTTTAATACACGGTATTTGTCTGCAATTGACATAAACTGTTTGAATTTTGGGTTTGCCGTGGCATCTTTCATCTTTAATTTACCAGCGTATGCAATGCCGGTTGTGCCGTTGAGGGTAAGAAAATCACCCTCTTTATATATTTTAGCTCCACTGCTGCCAGAACCACTACCAACACCTCCAGCACTCACTACATGGAGCTCTTTCAGGTCTGCTCTGATTTTCAGGGCACCTGCACCAACAATGCAACATTTGCCCCATCCTCTTGCAACAAGAGCTGCGTGGCTTGTCATGCCGCCTCTTGCAGTCAAAATTCCTTTGGCTGCCCTCATACCCTCAATATCTTCGGGGTTTGTCTCCTCTCTTACAAGTATTACAGCTTTGCCCTTTTTCTTCCAGTAAACTGCATCTTCAGATGTAAATACAATCTGACCGCAAGCTCCGCCAGGACCTGCTGGCAGCCCATTAACTAAAACTTCTGCCGATTTTGCAGCATCAGGATCAACAACAGGGTGCAGCATCTCATCAAGCTGAGTAGGATTGAGCCTGTTGACCATTGTAGGTTCATCAATCAACCCCTCTTCAAGCATATCCATTGCCATATTTAATGCTGCTGTACCTGTTCGTTTGCCAACTCTGCACTGGAGCATGTAGAGTTCCCCCTGCTCTATTGTAAACTCAATATCCTGCATATCCCTGTAGTGATTTTCAAGAGTGGTTCTTATATGTGCGAGTTCCTTGTAAATTTCAGGCATAGCCTCTTCAAGAGAGGGCAGATGGGCGTTATGATCAGATTTTGTATCGTTATTAAGAGGGTTAGGTGTTCTGATGCCTGCAACAACATCTTCACCTTGGGCATTGGGAAGCCACTCACCATAAAATATGTTTGCTCCAGTTGCAGGATTTCTTGTAAATGCAACGCCAGTAGCAGATGTCTCCCCCATATTGCCAAACACCATACTCTGAACATTAACCGCTGTACCCCAAGTATCTGGAATATGCTCAATTCTTCTGTAAGATACAGCCCTTTTGCCGTTCCAGCTTTTAAATACAGCACCAATTGAGCCAAGCAATTGCTCACGAGGATCATCTGGAAATTCAACTCCAAGATGCTCGACAATCTTACGTTTGAATTTGTCGCACAGAGCACTCATCTCTTTTGCTGTAATCTCTGCGTCTGACGCATAACCTCTATCATTTTTAAGATCATTTAACATCATGTCAAGGTGAAGACGTATTCCCATTCCATCTTTAGGTTCTACTCCTTCTGCCTTTTCCATAACAACATCTGAATACATCATAATCAATCTGCGATAGGCATCATAGACAAACCACGGATTGCCAGTCTGTTCAATCAGACCAGGAATGGTTGCTGAGCACAATCCAACATTCAGAACAGTCTCCATCATTCCGGGCATAGAGCTTCGTGCTCCTGAACGGCTGGAAACGAGAAGAGGGTTTTTGGGGTCTCCAAATTTTTTTCCCATAAACTGCTCAATTTTCAACATTGCCGCATCAAGTTCAGCGTATAACGCGTCAGGAAGTTTTCCGCCCGCCCTGAAATAGTCGTTGCAGCATTCAGTTGAAATAGTAAATCCCGAAGGCACAGGCAATCCGAGGATAGCCATTTCAGCTAAATTGGCACCTTTGCCTCCAAGAAGGTTTTTCTGAGAGGCATTGCCATCTGCCCTGCCACCTCCAAAGTTATAGATATACTGTGTCATTTGTGTTTTTTCCTTAAATTTAAAGTTACAAACACCCCTCACATAGATACGGGGAAAACAGTTGATTTAAAAACTGAAATTGGCTATATCATAGAAAACGCCTGCATATTTGCAAGGCAACTCAACGCATAGTTAAATTCAGATTATGAATATATAACCATATCATGTATGTTTAGCTATATCATGTACGTTTAAAAATCAAAGACTATTTTTTATGATTACTTTATGATTAACATTGATGCTATCTCAAAAACATATTCCAATCAGGTGTTATTCAGCAATGCCTCGCTTCAGATAAATCCTGGTGAAAAAATCGGTCTTGTAGGAAGAAACGGTCACGGCAAAACAACGCTTCTTAGAATGGTGACTGGTCAAGAGGAACCTGACAGCGGGCAGATACAGATTCCTGGAGATTACAGAATCGGATATCTTGCCCAGCATATTGCATTTTCAAAAAACTCAGTTATTGAAGAGTGTATGCTTGGACTTACCGAACATGAGAAAGAACACTACTGGAAAGCTGAAAAAATTCTTGCTGGTCTCGGTTTTTCTGATGATGACATGAACAGACCACCATCAGATTTTTCAGGGGGTTATCAGGTACGTCTCAACCTTGCAAAAGTGCTTGTGTCTGACCCTGATCTGCTGATTCTTGATGAGCCAACCAACTATCTTGATATTGTCTCTATCCGCTGGATATCTTCCTTTTTACGCTCATGGACCCGTGAGATTCTGCTTGTAACCCATGACAGAAGTTTTATGGACAGTATTGTGACCCATATTGCTGGAATTCACAGAGGGGTGATCCGAAAGATTGCAGGCACAACTCCAAAATATTATGAGCAGATTGCCCAAGATGAAGAGATTTATGAAAAAAGATAATGGAGTGTGAAGATATTACCTTCGCTTATGATTCGTCTGATACTTTCAATTTTATCAACTCTGATTCTAAAGACTTGAATAAACTGCCCGCTGCTTCTAACTTATCTGCCACTTCTCAAGATACCCCTTTAATTGATAATTTTAGCATCACTGTGTCACCTGATGACAGAATCGCAATTGTTGGAAAAAACGGAAAAGGCAAGACCACTCTGCTTAAAATTTTATCTGGCAGACTTGCTCCAAATTCAGGAAAGGTGAACTACAACCCTGGTGTTGCAATGGGATACTTTGAACAGACCAACATCTCTTCTCTCAACAATAACGCCACAGTTGAAGAGGAGATCATCTATTCCAATCCTGACATGGACAGGCAGAAGGCAAGAAATATATGCGGTGCAATGATGTTTGAAGGAGACAGTGCACTAAAGAAGATTTCAGTTCTTTCAGGAGGAGAGAAGAGCCGTGTCATGTTAGCAAAACTTTTAGCAGAACCCCTAAATATTTTGATGCTTGACGAACCTACCAATCATCTTGATATGGAGTCCTGCGACTCTCTTGTTCTTGCACTTGATAGCTTCAGAGGTGCTGTTCTTTTAGTTACTCATAATGAGATGTTTCTCCACTCGTTGGCAAATCGCCTTGTTGTATTTAAAAACAATAAAATTGATCTGTTTGAAGGCACATATCAGGAGTTTCTCAATAAAGAGGGGTGGGATGAAGATGGTGGAGCAGTAAACCGTAAACTCTCTAAAAATATAGCGGCAAAACAAGAAAAACAGGATTCGGCTAATGGTGCTCTGCTAACTCGTGAGCTGCCATCCCAAGTCAAGGCGAAAGGAAGCGTTACCTTTAATAAAAAAGAGATGCGCAAATTACGTTCAGAGATCATACAGGAACGATCCAAATCGGTAGCACATATAGAAAAAAGTATTGCTAAAAATGAAAAACTGATAGAAAAATACGAGGAGCAACTTAAAGAACTTAACGCCTCTATGCAGGAAGCCGCAGAAAAGCGAAATGGCAGAGAGATTGCCTCAATTGGCATAGAGATATCTCGATGTCAGGCAGAGATTGATCTGCTGTTTGATGCTCTTGAAAAAAATATGGATGAGCTTGAATCCAAAAAAGCGGTATTTGATGCAAGACTTGCTGAAATTCAGGATGTGGAATAAGTTGAAATAAATGTGGTGAAAAGTATGAATAAGAAAAAAATACAGATTGTCTGGGGGACTGCCCTTGTAATGGCTGGTCTTGGAGTATTTTACCGAATACCTCAGGTTATGCCAAAAATTGCATCAATAGAGACTTTCAGCAATGCGACTGGTATTATCCAGTTTTGTTTTTATACGCTTGGAGTGCTTCTGATATATGGTGGTGCAAAAAAGATTTATGACCACTTCTAAATAATACCTTCCGGAGGAACAGATGAATAATATAGCTGCAAAAAAGAAGGGAACTGCCTTAAAAACCACCATAAAAGATCAGTCAGGTGCAGGCAAAGCACGTATTGGTGAGATTCTTTCCAAAGAGGGGCAGATAACAAGTGTTCAGTTGCAGGCGGCTCAGGAGCAGCAGAGAAAAACAGGGATGAAACTGAGCAAAATTCTTCTCTCAATGGGGTTTATTGATCCTGAGACTATTGTGAATCTTTTGGGCAGAATTTATGGATATCAGGTTGTTAAGATATCAGAGATGAAGCCTTCTGCAAATATTTTGAGCTTGCTTACAATTGAAAAAGCCAAAGAGCACATGGCTTTTCCGCTCGCGATAAAAGATAATCAGCTTGTCATAACCATGACAGAGCCTACTGATACTGATGCTATTGAGGATATTAAAAACTTAATCGGTGGTAAAGAGATTACAGTATGTGTCTCAACAGAGCATGATGTGATACAAGCCTATAGAGATTTTTATAAAATCAGTGACGATGAGTATAAAGAGCTTATCCATTTTGAAGAGGAGACTGATGAAGATCAGCAAGTTGCCTCTGTAGATGACTTTGGTTCTTTGGTATCTGAGGCTGCTGACGAGGTTGAGGTTGCTGATGATGATAGCAAGAACTATGATGAGTTCATGGCATCAGATGCCCCAATCATAAAGTTGGTCAATGGTATTCTTACAAAGGCAATTAATGATGGTATCAGCGATATTCATATTGAACCTTTTGAAAAATCACTTCAGGTAAGATACAGGCTTGATGGTGCACTTTTTAAGGCAATGAACCTACCTCTTAGCATCAAAAATGCTGTTATCTCAAGGTTTAAAATTCTTGCAGAACTCAACATTGCAGAGAGGCGGATTCCTCAGGACGGCAGAATAAAGCTGCGTCTTGGAAAGAAAAAGACGGTTGACTTTCGTGTTTCAACCCTTCCGACACTTTACGGAGAGGGTGTTGTAATGCGTATTTTGGATCAGAGTGCTCTTAATGTTGACCTTACCAAAATGGGATTTGAAGATGCTACATTCAAATCGATCAAGCGATGTATAAACAGACCTTACGGGCTTCTTCTTGTTACAGGTCCTACAGGAAGTGGAAAAACTACAACCCTTTACTCTCTTCTTAACCGTCTCAACAATGAGGATACAAAAATTCTAACTGCTGAAGACCCGATCGAGTTTAACTTCAGAGGCATCAATCAGGTTCCTGTAAAAGACAGCGTGGGCATGACCTTTGCCGCTGCTCTTAAAGCCTTTCTCCGCCAAGACCCTGATATCATCATGGTAGGTGAGATTCGTGATATAACAACAGCAGAGATTGCAGTAAAAGCAGCTATGACAGGACATCTTGTATTCAGCACTCTGCATACAAATGACTGTCCGTCAACGATTGGAAGGCTTATTGATATTGGAATTCCCTCATACATGCTTGCGTCTGCTGTTACGATGGTTCTGTCTCAGCGTCTTGCAAGAAGGCTTTGTCCTCAGTGTAAGCAGGTGGTAACTGGTCATGATCCCAAAGAGTTAGAGCTGCACGGCTTTACCAAAGAGATGATCGTTGGAAATCCAGCAAAGAACATCCCGCCGCTTACAATTATGGGACCCAAAGGATGCAACCATTGCAATGGAACTGGCTACAAAGGAAGGGTTGGTCTCTACGAACTTATGGAGGTTACAGATGAAGTCGGAAAGGCTATCAACTCCAAACTTCCCGAAGATCAGTTGAGAAAAATAGCTGTTCAGGAGGGTATGACCACATTGAGAGACGCTGGTCTTGAAAAGGTTCGTCAGGGGGTTACTTCACTTGAGGAGGTGCTTAAAAAAACCACCATCACAAAAGAGGCTCTTCCAGCATATCTTGTTAATCCTGATATTGAAAAATATGAAGATATGGATGTGATCATACGAGAAGGCAACAACGATATTGACTTCTTCAAACTGGTTCGCGGCTCTCTCTATGTTGTAAAGGCTGGAAAAAAGATAGCTGAAATCCATGAGCCGGGCGAATATTTTGGTGAAATGGCGGCAATTACTGGAGAACCAAGAACTGCGTCAATCATGTCTAAAGGCAGATCAGAAGTTAAAAGGTTTCCGGGTGATAAACTGCTTGAGGTTATTGAGAAATATCCTGAAGTTGCAAGACATCTATTCTCTATTATGGCAAACCGTTTAAGTCAGTCAAATAAGTTGCTTTTGAGCAAACTCAAGCCTGCGGGACAGTAATTTAATATGAAATAGAGACGCACCGTTGTGCATCTTCTATCTCTTGTGCCTGTGAAGGCATGGGTGTATACATAATAAAAATTTAAGGGAATGTATGGAAGACGATAATATAAAAGAAGAGAACAATAGAAAAAACAATTTTATAAAAAGCATAATCAACGAAGACATACAAAAAGGGAAAAATAGCGGAAAAGTTATCACTCGTTTTCCACCTGAACCCAATGGTTTTCTCCACATTGGACATGCAAAATCGATCTGTTTAAATTTTGGTGTAGCACAAGAGTTTAAAGGCAAGTGCAATCTTAGGTTTGATGATACGAATCCAGCTAAAGAGGATCAAAAATATATTGACTCCATAATTTCAGATGTTAAGTGGCTCGGATTTGATTGGGGTGAAAAGATTTATTACGCATCAGATTACTTTGAAAATCTATATGATTTTGCTCTGGAATTGATCAAAAAGGATAAAGCATACGTATGCAGCCTGACAGGAGAAGAGATGCGTCAATACAGAGGTACTCTGACCGAACCAGGCAAGGAGAGTCCTGACAGAAACCGTTCGATTGATGAGAACCTTGATCTGTTTGAGCGTATGCGAAACGGTGAGTTTACAGATGGTGCCTATGTTTTACGTGCAAAGATTGACATGGCATCCCCAAATATCAACATGCGAGACCCTGTTATATACAGAATTAAAAAAATGTCTCACCCAAGAACTAAAGATAAATGGTGTATCTATCCGATGTATGATTTTACACACGGACTATCAGACTCTTTAGAAGGGATTACACACTCTCTTTGCACACTTGAATTTCAAGATCACCGCCCCCTGTATGACTGGCTTTTAGATGAAGTAACAGCCCCATGCCATCCGCAGCAAATTGAATTTGCAAGAATGAATCTTAACTACACGGTTATGAGTAAACGAAAGCTGCAAAAACTTGTTGAAAATAACCATGTTGATGGATGGGACGATCCAAGGCTTCCGACAATTGCGGGCATCAGACGCAGAGGTTATACTCCAGAAGCTATGAGAAATTTTTGTAATATCATTGGAGTGAGCAAAAAGGAGAGCCGTATTGATGTGGGAATGCTTGAAAACTGCCTGCGTGATGATCTCAATGAGAGAGCACCTCGGGTTATGGCTGTTCTAAAACCTCTTAAAGTGACCATTGAAAACTGGCAAGAACAAGAGAACTCTAACTCATCAGATAAAAACAGCGTAAAAGAGGAAAAATCCTTTATAGAAGAGCTTGATGCCCAAAACCATCCACAAAAACCAGAAATGGGAACAAGAAAAATCATCTTCTCAAAGACACTATTTATTGAACAGGATGATTTTATGGAAAATGCCCCTAAAAAGTTTTTCAGACTTGCCCCGGGGCGTGAGGTAAGGCTCAGATACGGCTATTTTATAACCTGCAAACATGTAATCAAGGATAAAGATGGAAATGTTGTTGAGCTTATCTGTACCTATGATCCTGCTACACGCGGGGGCGATTCTCCTGATGGCAGAAAGGTAAAAGGGACTCTTCATTGGGTATCTTCCGAGGGTTCTGTTCCGGCAACGGTTAATCTTTATGATCGTCTCTTTATGGCTGAAGACCCTGAGGCAGAGACAGATGATTTTACAAAAAACCTAAATCCAGAATCACTTGTAAGACTTGAGGGGTGCAGGGTGGAAAAATATCTCGCAGATGCAGCACCAGAAAAGGCGTATCAATTTGAGAGGCTTGGCTATTTCTGTGCAGATTCACGAGAGTCATCAAAAGAGCATCTTGTGTTTAACAGAACCGTAACGCTTCGTGATACATGGGCAAAGGTGAGTCAGCAGTAATCACTGTAGTTTCTTCGTCTCAAGAACATAAACAGCTTTGCTGCAATTATTTTTAGATTTAAATTCTAAGCAAAAAAAGGAATAAATAGATTACAATTGATATGCCGATTAAGTTTATGATTTGATGATCTTTTTCATCAAAGACTTTTTCGGCATCTTACGAAATAGTCTTTTTAAATCTCACAGATGCAGTTACAATAAACAAAGTTGAAAGAGCTGTCTGAGCTATAATTTCAGGCAATAGGCTTGCTACACCAACATCCTTCATCACAATTCCCCGCAAAATATAGAGAAACCACCTCATAGGATTCAAAAATGTTGCATACCGCACAACTTCGGGCATATTGTGAATTGGAAACATAAAGCCGCTTAACATTACACACGGCATTAAAATCAAAAAACTTGTCAGCATTGCCTGCTGCTGAGTTGTGGAACCAGCACTGATGATAAGTGCAAGACCCATATTACCGCACAGATAAACCCCTGCCAAAAGATAGAGAAGCAAAATACTTCCCTTTACATGCACCCCAAACACAACAAAAGCCACACATAGCATTATTGTCATGGAGATATAGCCTGTAATCATGTAAGGAATTGTTTTGCCAAGGATAAACTCAAAGCCTCTTATGGGCGTTACCATAACCTGTTCGATAGTGCCTATCTCCTTCTCCTTTACAATTCCAATACTTGTCAAAAGTAGGCTGAATATAAATAACATTACAGCTATAAGTGACGGAACAAAGTAATATTTGCTCTCCTGATTTGTATTAAACCACGCACGGTTTACAGTTTCAATTTTTATGGGATTTTCAGTTATTCCTTTTTTGTTAAGCCTCTCCATCATAATCTGGCTATTATAACGGCTGATAATTGTATTGGCATATCCAAGAACAATTGCTGTGCTGTTATTGTCTGTGCCGTCTGTAATCATCTGAATCTTTGCTGTTTGTCCTGCTGCTATCTCTTCTGCGAATCCTGCTGGAATATGGATAACTGCCCGAACATCTGCCCTATCTAAAACAGATGAGATGTCATTCATAGAGTCAAGATTTTGGGATATTTGAAAATAACC
>JADFZJ010000073.1:12983-15872 GCA_015232555.1 Desulfamplus sp.
TTTGTCCTGCTGCTATCTCTTCTGCGAATCCTGCTGGAATATGGATAACTGCCCGAACATCTGCCCTATCTAAAACAGATGAGATGTCATTCATAGAGTCAAGATTTTGGGATATTTGAAAATAACCACCAGCAGTAAAATTGCTGATTAAATCTCTTGACTCCGCGGTTTTATCCATATCAAGAAGAGCTGTGCGAATGTTCATAACATCTGTGGTCAATGCAAATGCCATAATCATCATCTGTATAACTGGAATGCCAAAGATTACAATTCTCATGCGAGGATCGCGAAGCATCTGTAAAAACTCTTTTATAAGCATCTGTCTGATACGGTGAACCATTCTCTTTTTACTCCAAATTACAAAGGTTATCATCAAAAAATAAGAGCGTCTAAAGGACTTACAAAAAATCCAAATCCATTTGAGGACTCTCTTTGATTGAATCAATATCGTCCAAAGGACTTCTTACGCCATAACCACCCTGTTCAATCACATGAGTATAAATCATTGTTGTTGACACATCAGTGTGACCAAGCAGTGCCTGAATAGTCCGTATATCAACTCCCCGCATCAAAAGATGAGTTGCAAAACTGTGTCTGAATGTATGGGCAGTTATTCGCTTGTATATGCCCGCCTTTTGTACAGCATATCTGATTGCCCGATTAATAGTAGAAGGGTCTAAATGGTGTCTTCTTATCACCCTACTTTCAGGGTCGGTTGATAAATTACCAGAAGGAAAGATATATTGCCATTGCCACTCTTTAGCAGCATTGGGATATTTACGAGCAAGGGCATAAGGCAGATAAACTTCTCCATATCCTTGTGACAGATCTTGTTCGTGCATAATTTTAACGGCTGCCAGATGGTTATTGAGCATAGGTATTATGGATAAGGGGAAGGTTGTAATTCGGTCTTTGCCCCCTTTACCAGAACGGACAGTAATCTCTTTAAGGTTGTAATCAATATCATGCACTCTTAATCTAAGAGCTTCAATCATTCTAAGACCGCTGCCATAAAGAAGTTTTACAATTAATTGAGGAACACCTTTAATCAATGTAATTACACTTGAAACTTCCTGCTGCGTCATAACAACAGGTATTGCTCTTTTCTCTCTTGCACGAACAGCATCAATTTTTTCGTCAAACTGGTGCTTTAAAACTCGTTTATATAGAAAAACCAAAGCATTCATAGCCTGATTTTGGGTTGACGGGGCAACATTCTCATTTACTGCAAGATAGGTCAGAAACTGCTCAATTTTAGCTTCTCCACCAACCAAATCTTCCCTTGATTTCATTTTGTGAAACTGAATATACCTTTTAATCCAATCACAATATGAACGTTCTGTATGAATTGAGTAATGGTTGATACGCATGACATCATGAATTTCATCCATTATTTTTTTGTTTTGATTTGTTGACATATTTAGATTTTATATGATACGTGAAAGTTACTTATCAATGTTAATAAACTTTTTTATAAATTGACTTGATAATAAATTATCAAGGTCATTTTTACTTGATATTAGTCCTAAAATCAACTTATCAGGTAAAATTGCACTGATAATTGTTGTTTTAGGGGGTTATCAATGCAAATCTGCACAGATAACATTAATTTTAAGGTATTATCAGGGCAAAACTACCTGATAATAAATGGTTATAAAATATGAAAAGAGGCAAAATACAAGTTATCAAAGCGACTGCCCTACGGCCTCCGCTTTTGACCATGTCATGGTTATCCCATTTCAGCCTTCGGGCAGTCGCTCCTTACTGGCTGTCTGCCTCCACTTCTATTCAGATTCAAAGTTAATCAAGGCAGACAGCCAATTCCAGCGAACTCAAGTGCATCAAAAAATCAACCGTGAACGTAAGGCGGGGGAGAAATATTCAAATATTCAAGTATAACAACTAATAACCCTACTAAAGAAAACAACAAATTCAATAAATCAGCCCCCCCGCCACTAAGTTCACCAACAATTTCACCGTGCACTCAAGTTCACCGCCCTAACAATCAGCAAATTAACCGTGCACGTAAGGCGGGCGATAAAGAATCAACTAAATTCACATATAAGTAGAAGTAACCCCAACCATAGGGAGAAAAACAACAATCTCTCCTTCCATCCTTCCAACTATCCATCAATTCATCACTCCCCCCACTCGTCCACTCGCCACCTATTACATTTGAGTCTAATTCTCAATCCATCAATCCAACCACTGCCAACTTCAACCCACCGCTACTGATTACCCACTCTAAAGAACTCCACTGCCTACCCTATAAGCAATGAAATTGCATCAATCCTCACTGATACAGAGTTCTTCAACCTCATATTTACTATGGTGGGTCGCCGCCAATACAAATTCACCGCCTACGGTGGCGACCCTCCATACAGATTCTTCTTTTCAGCCTACTTACAGACTTCCCTATCATCAATACAAGGACTATTTAAGCATTACATGCTGCAATTGACCTCAGCTTAAAAACTTATGGGTGTCTGTATATGATTTCCCCCACAAAATCTGTTATAGTTCTGTTATTCTCTACTTTCTTGTTGTATATTAAATCTTTTATCTAACTATAACGAAGTATTAATACATAGTTTGTATATTAAATCTTTTATCTAACTATAACGAAGTATTATTACATAATTGATACAATTACTAATCAATTCAATAACTTAACCTATGAATAAAGGATTTATATATGCAAAAAGTACCTTATAATTTTCCATCAAATCTACCTAAATAACGCCTCTCCAAAACAACTTTTAAAATGACGAAGTCATTAAACCCCGCAGTTATAACACAGCGTTTCAGGGGACAGCCCTACGGCATGTTCATTTGTGGTTAATCGTTGTCTCTGGCTGCCGTAGGTCTGCCACCTAAACTTGTTGTTAT
>JADFZJ010000074.1 GCA_015232555.1 Desulfamplus sp.
GGGCAACTTAGCTGTTAAGTCAATTTTAAGAGATTTGACCATCTGATGGAGTTTTGCAACCATGTTTGCTTTTTCTCGGGCAACCATCTCTTCTGCTGAAATCATTATAGTTGTGTTATCTTCGGACATGTTCACATCACTCCTTTAAAGATTTAAGCACACTGCTCTTTCATTGATTTTTTTGGATAAAGTCTCTCTTCTCTTTCATAGATACTTGCATTGATATTATCCTCTATGATTCCAAGCTCTGTGAATAGTTTTGACAACTTATCATCATCAAATATTTCAAGCTCAGGAGACCTTTGTTTTATTTCAGCAACCCTTTCACCAATCTCTCTTTGAAGTTTGAGCTTTTTGTGTTTAAGATCATGGATATTGTATGTAAGGGTGATGCCTTTGGTTGAAGTTAATGCAGCTTTCCAGAATTTATCCAGAGCATTAACCACAATATCTCCAAGATGAGTCATTTTATATCTTACACCTTTTCCACCGTTTTGCTCATTTTCCATCTCAAAGCCTCCTTTTTTTCTGGTATTTGATTTTTTTATATTCAAATCATCTGAAAACAGATTTTATAGCTTTTAGAAAGTTTCAACTATTATCAACTTCTCTTTTTCAATTGATCCCAGTACTCTTCAGGCATATCTTTGCAAAGCATTAAAGCACCGCTTGCACCAGCATACAAAGGCTCTTCAACTTTGTTTACCTTGCCATACCCAAGAGTCTTTTTCATATATTTTTCTATCTCTCTTTGAAGCCCTACAATCTGACTGCCTCCGCCTGCAAGAATAACATTTTGTTTAAGACCGTCCTGAAATTCAGGGTCAAAAGTTGCCACAAGTTTTCTGATTCCTTCCACGATTTCAGGGACAATTGAACGACACGCTGCCTTTATTTCATCAGTAACATCACATTGGGTAGGTTTTCCATTGACAGGAAGTTCAATAAATACGCTTTCACTTTGAGAAGAGAGTATTGCATTCTCTTCCTTAAACCTTTTAACCATGTTGAGTGTCAGATTTGCGTCAGCGTATTTCTTTTTTATAAGTTCAAGAAATATCCTATCAATATGATCTCCTGCCTTAAATGTTGTTATCTGGTCATCTTGTGTTGGGATTGTGCCGCACATTCTGCAAAGATCAGTTGTGCCAGCCCCTATATCAATTATCAGTGCATTTGAGTAAAGATTAAGTCCGTATGCAACTGTAAAAGGCTCAGAAGCTATTAGAACATCATCAAGAATACCTTCTGCAATATCAAGAAGGTCTTTTTTATTGTTTTGGGTTGCAAGAGCTGGGGCACCAATAACGCCTCTGAGAAGAACATTGTCAGACTCTTCCTTTGTAACTTGAGATATTAGCTGTCTTAAAAGCTCTCTGGCAACGCTTTTTGCCTTATTATATTCCTCTATATTTTTTTCAGGAGAATCAGAGTGAAGAAGAACGCCTCTGTCAAAAGGGCGATAGAGATTTAATGCAAGCCTGTTTTTTAAAGCATCATCTCCAAAGATAATCCCTTTTCCCAACATTTTTTGAGAAACAGCATCTTTAGGATAGCCAACATAGCTTGACATAAAGGTTCTTATTCCATTATCACAGGCAATAACACTTCTTGATGTTCCAAGGTCAATGCCGATATTAAGTATTTTCTGTTCTCCCATTTTTAATCCGCTCCAAATTTAGCCATTCGATGAATCGCAGGGCTGTAAAAATTATCATAGAATTTTATCAAAATTAGAATTGCTTGATTACGAATCTCTTAACGCTCTATTCTCATTTACAATGGCTTGAAGCAATGCACTCTTCTGATTTGTAAGTATTTTTTGCTGTTTTACGATAGTTTGCTTCTCAACCGTATTACCTGCTGAGAAAACTCTCAAGCCATTTTTTTCAAGAGCTTCAAGTTGCTGTTCAATATGGGAAATTTTCTCTTCCAAAGCCTTTATTTTTTCGTTATGGAGAGTTGTTTCACTTACAATACTATCTTTAAAAGTCGTCTCTTGAACAAGTTTATCATGTTCCCAAGCATGTTTATCTATTGCTTTAAGCTCTTTTTCTTGAAGAGAGTTTGCCCGTTTATCTTTAAAATATACAAATGGTTTTGCAACAGTGTTTATTACAGGTGTGGTTATCTTTTTAACGCCCGCAATAACTGCACACCCTCCACGCTTTGCTGCATAACCGCTGCGTTTTACATAGCTTATTGAAAGCCTTCCAGCATATTCAAATGTTGCTGCACTGTATTTTCCTGCTGTTGATATGCCTGTCATTTTATATTTACCTTTTTAAGCAAGACCAGACTCTATTCATAATTGATTTACAAAAAGTTGAGATAACACAAAAAGAACATTATATTTAAAACAATTTTTTTTCAATAACAGAATATCAAATTAATAATATGAGTTATGACTCAATTGACTTCACTATAATCCACTTAAAAAATTACCTTGACCATATAATGGCTCTACTATAAAGTTTGCGTCTAAATTAATAGTTAAATATGTAAAATTTATGGTTGTATCGGTGAGTTCAGAGCTAATAACACAAGCAATGGTTTTTCAAATCAAGTCAGACAGGTAAAACGTCTCATGGCTTATAAAATAAATGATAACTGTATTGGCTGTGGTAATTGTGCCAAAAAATGCCCTGAAAACGCTATTGAGGGTCAGGTTAAAGTTCGTTTTGAAATTGATGAATTTATCTGTTCAGAGTGCGGTAACTGCTTTAATACCTGCAAAATGGGAGCAGTTACCGATCCATTTGGTAATACCTCACCCAAAAAGAGCAAAAAACAGAGTGAATCAAAATCAAGAATTGACCCTGAAACATGTGCTGGCTGCAAAAACTGTTATCTAAATTGCCCTATGGATGCAATAACCATAGTAAAAAAGGGTTTTTTTGCAAGCACTTACTGCCGTATCGATTCTGAGCTATGTTCAGGATGTGGCAACTGTGTCAGAAATTGCATAACTGGTGCCGCGATTGTTGAGTAATTTATCGGTAAATCAGGCATACATCAATTTACCTCAAATTTTTTGATCCTACTCATTTATCACTCAAAAACACCCTATAATGATACCCGCACGATGGGCAATAATTTATAGTCTCTTTTGCAGTGTATTGATACACTCCAAGAAGAATAAAAGGCACGCCAAGTATAGGTCCGCCTATAAAAAGAGTGAATGTTGCTCCAAGAGCTATGAAAGTAGCAGGCCACTTACCTGTATGTTTTTTAACTGTTACTAAATCCATTTTATCACCGCATTGGCGGCACTCTATAAATTTGTTTGTTGTAACCGTCATTTATACAACCTCTTTGCTCTTTTTTTTCTTGATGTTATTAAGTCCCCAGCTAAGTCCTGCCGCACCACCAACAACTCCTGCAATCTTGGTAATTACACCTGTAACAACTACTTCTGCTGCACTTGCAGCAACTGCTATAGCAGCAACACCACCAAGAAGCCCAATGCCACCACCAATAAGAACCTTGCTGCCAACCTGCATAACATCAGTAAAACCTACTCTATTCCCATCTTCCCATATATTCTCGTCATACTCATAATCATCGTAGGAGTAACCTTTAGGACGCATCTTTTTTAGGTTCTCTTTTTTTGTGTATATCTCTCTTTTTCTATCTTCGTAAGTTCTGAAATGTTCAGCCATTTAAGTCGCCTCCTGTTACAGGCAAAGGAAAGTAAAAGTGCCTTCTCTTTTTATTACTCTTTTTCTTGTGATCTTTTTTTATTGAACTATCATGTTCTGTTTTTGTCTTTCTAAAAATATTGATTCCAGCTCCAGCAACTCCTCCTCCTGCACATCCGCCAACCTTTACTGCTGCCACATGTCCAAAAAGAACCTTCAAAGCTACAGAAGGTATTACAGCCATACTACCACAAGCAGCAACTAAACCAACCCCTGCTCCTACTACTGCTGTTTTTCCATATTTTAATATCGAAGATTCTCTATAATGAGAACAATCTATGTTATTTGGGTGATTATGGTCTGAAATATTATCATGGTGTGATTTTGCCATATTCCTGATATGTAATTTGCATAACTCAGGGCTATATCCTTTTAACTCACATGTATCGCATTTTGATTTTACATTCATAAGAAAACTCCTACGCTCTTTAATTCAACTACTGTAATACAAAATAAAAAAATTAAGATGATTTAAGACATATTAAGCCAAAAAATATAAAAACTTGAAACTGTAAGGAAAATAATTGCCATAGGAATCCCTATTCCTGCAAACTGATGGAAAGTAAATCTTATCCTCTGGCTCATATCAATCCTATATTTTAGATTAAAATTTTCAACAAGGGTTGTTGCAACAGGACCAGCAGTCGCCCCTGTCAAAGTTGCAGATGACCCTGCTAACACGCCAAGAGAGAGCGACCACCATATAATATGATTAGCAGGTATAATGCCAATCCCCGCAACAACAGGGAAAAAGAGAGCTGTGGTTGGTCCAGCACTTAAAAACGCTGTAATAAAGGCAGCTATCCACATGAGTAGCAAGCAACATAGCCAAGGTTTTCCCATTGATATTTTTGTTATAAACTGTGTAACATACTGAAGAAGACCAGATGCCTCAAGTCCACCCACAATTATAAAAAGACCTGTGAAGAATAGAACATCGCTAAAAGATATTTGATTTAGCAAAGCGTTTTTATTCATGCCTGAAAATAGGAAAACTGAAAGCCCCCCAGTTAGTGCAATTGCAGAAGGGTTTAGTGATAGAAGGTCAGACAGACTGAAGAGCATCAGCATGTGAACAAGTATAAATAACGCTCTCTTGATTGTTCTCTTCTCTTTTAAAGTCAATTTTGGCATGGTCAATCTGTTAGTGTGAGAATGCAATCCACGCATTAAGATATTATTACGGCTATCTTCATCTATCTCTAAAAACTCATCATCATAGCCATTATCTACATCGTTTTTTCTATCTTTTTCCTTTAGCTTCTTATCAATATTATCAAAATAATCTAACCTGTATTTTAAATAGAACAACATAATTCCAAAAAGTATCATACATATTGGCATCATAAATATAATAAATTGGTTGAACCCAACTCCAGCCTCTGAAGCTATCAGCATATTTGGAAAATCGCCAATCATTGTTGATGCACCGCCAATATTTGAAGATATTATCTCTCCAATTACTATTGGTCTTGGATCAAAACCTGTTCTTGCTGCTAAATTGAGCGTCATTGGAATCATAACCAATATTGTTGTCAGATTATTAACAAGAAGAGAGAAAATATAGGTTATAATACAAAAAACAATCAAAATTTTTAATCTGTCATTGCCAGAAAATAGATATATGCGATATGCCACATAATCAAAAAATCCAGCCTGATCCAATGTGGTTGAGATGATATACATTCCAAGCAAAAGAGCTATTGTATTAAACTTGATGGAAAAAAAAGCATCAACAGGATAATAGACTCCAAGAAATGACCCAACAGCAACAACAAAACAAGCACAGATCAGAACGGCGTGCATTCTGATTTCAATATTTCTGTAGATAAAAATAAACAAGATAACAGTAAATTTAAGAAAAAGCAGCATGGCAAGAAAGTGAATACCACTTGACATGGATTTACTCTTTAAAGCCTTGTCTCTTGGATTAACAGTGGTTAAATGAAGATGAATATCTTTTTTCTGGTTATTTCTTAGAACCGTTATAATTAACGTATCTCCATTCATCTTACTGCTTAGAATTTGTGCAGCCATATCAGGTGAGGATATTAACTTGCCATCAAGCCCAACTATAATATCTCCAGTTTTAAGACCCGAACGCTCTGCTGGAGAGTTTTGCATAATGCGACCAACTACAAGATAAGAGCCGCTGCCCAGAACAGTTTCCGTTCCTGCTGAGTTAGTAGAGTATCCGCTACCTGAATATGGAAGAACAAACTCAGCACCAATTTTTCCAATGTTTGGTTGTTCTCCGTAAATCTTTCTCTCAAGATTATCTCCCCAGAATGACCACCCAATCAGAAAAAGCAGGAACAGAATAAATAAAACAACTTTCCAAGAGCTTGTTGTTAGGCTGTTTTTGCCTTTTGGTAATTCGTTCCGTTCAGTTATAAATTCCCTACTTATAGGCTTTACGCGACCGCTTTTTGCTCGACTGTTTATGGCAATCAAGGGCATTTATTAATATTCTCCAATTGTGTATCTATATTTGACTTCCTACAGAACTCATTTTTTTATCCAATAAAATCAATGGGTAAATACAAGTTTTGCAGGAACTCTATTTTTTAATAATGTAATAAATCCTATGTTAAAGCAAAAAACAGTCTTATTTTTATATTTACTCTTCAAGTGGTCTAAAATGAACCATTACCCGTTCAAGGTCCCTTACCTGCTGGAGAAGATGAGTTCTTACCATTCCTGCAATATCTTCCCCTTGCTTCATTGTAGAGTCAGAATTTACTAATATATCAACTTCTGCCCATATTTTTTGCCCAATATGTCTGGTTTTTAGCTCTGCTACGCCTTGGACACCATCTATTTTTGAAACAATCTCAGTTATCTCATCACCATAAAGGTGGTTCACAGATGAATCCATAAGCGATTTTATAGATTCTATCAAAATATCAACGCTAACCTTGATTATTATGGCTACAACAACAATTGCACAGATAGGATCAAGATGATGAAAACCAAGTCTTGATCCTATAACGCCAACTATAACTGCTACTGAAGAGAAGGCATCAGCCCTGTTTGCCCAAGCGTTTGCCATCATAGTCTGGCTTTTTAGTCTTGTTCCAACACATCTCATATAACGAAAGAGCATCTCATTTGCCAGAATAGATATAACTCCTGAAAGAAACGCAGATAGGTGTGGCGGAGCAGACGGCTCTTGCATAAGATGATCAATAGAGGCAGAAATCAGCATAATTGCTGCTGCAATTATAAACAGAGATGTAAATCCAGCAGCAATAAACTCAATCTTTCCAAATCCAAATGGGAATCTTTCGTTTTTGGTCTTTTTTGTAAGTTTTTGGCTTACCGTGATTGCAAAAGCAGTAATGATATTTGATGTAGAGTGAAGACCATCAGCAAGGCAAGCCTTGCTGCCGCTTGTAACTCCAACTACTAACTTCATAACAACAAGGATAAGATTGGTTACAATACCTATGGTAGCAACTCTTTCTCCGCATTTTTCACACTTTGCACGATCAATTGGTATATTTGTCATACAATATTCTCATTTTAGAATTACAAGTTTTATAACTAAAGCTCTTCATCATGCTCAAAGTCATCATCAACCAAAATCTCTTTTCTGTTATTGCCTACTCTTTTTGCACCGTTTTTTGCACTATTTTTTCTTTTCAGTAGATGCTGAAGCTGGCGTTTGAGTCTATCTTCTGTTGCTATTGCTGAAAAATGGCGAATAAGATAGCCGATAACTCCTGAAATGGTGATGACAAATATCAACCGCATATTTACAGGTTTGCCCGCAATAAAGGATACAGGCACATGTTCAAAATTCTCTATGGAGAAAAGCACAACAAGTATAGTAACAATTATAGTCATAATTGTTTTAAACATTTTTCACCACCACCTGAATATTATTGTTTAATCTGTTTATTATTTTATTGTTCAGGAATTTCAATCCAACAATAATTGTGCAGCGAAGCTGCTTATGTTTTCTTTTTTTATCTTGTTTACTATAACTACCTGACCAACGGTCAAGTTATTTATGGCGGTCAACCAAATGCTGCAAGAGTGTTATATGAACCTCTGTTTGGCAGAGGCTTCCAAACAGGAGAGTTATTCTGAACAGGTGCATTAAATGCTGCTGGGTGATAAAGCAGAGGCTGGGTTCCCATTCCCGGCTTCCACTCCTGAATATTAAACAACTGGCTGAACTTTGCTGTAACGTATGCCTGCGGGCTGTCAGGTTTCTCTTTTTCGCGGTTATATACAATCATAAGTATAATAACTACGCAAAGAAACACTGTGCCGATTATAGCCCACATTGAAGGCTCACCCATCTCTTGTTCAGGCTTCTTTTTTTTAGATTTTGGCTCAATTGTGTCATCTATATCGTCAAATATTTCATCATCTATCATTTTTATAATAACTCCATTTTCTATCCAATGGAAACGGTGTGCATACCTTGACATGATTGCACCTTGTACATTCAAGGCATCGGATACACTCACCTGAATTTCCATCTATGGAAACATTTATATCAACAGGACAAATATCTTGACAGATATTACAGCCATCACACCCGTTACTCACTTCAAGCCTAACCATGCTGTATTTGTTAAAAAGGGCAAGAATAGCCCCCATTGGACAGGCAACTCTGCAAAAAGGTCTTTTTGTTAAAACAAAAAATATCAGAAACACAATCATAATAGTCAAAGAGACAAAAAACATAATCCCTATACCAGTTGGAAAGACATGCTGACCAGTTTGTGGATTTATAGGATTCCACAATGCCCATGGAATTCCAGCAGTAAGCGTGCCTGCGGGACAAACTTTTGAAAATACAGTTTCTGCTGTTAAGTAGGGAAGAATTATAACCAGCAACAATAACACTGCATATTTAAAATATTTGAAGTATCTTGGTATTTTAAGTTTAGGTGAAGGAATTTTGTAGATAATATCCTGAATAAACCCAAACGGACATAGCCACCCACAAGCCATTCTGCCTACGCTAAGTCCCACAAGAGCAATAAATCCAATAAGGTAATAGGGGATCACACGAATGGTCATAAAATGCTGCAATGTCCCAATAGGGCATGAAAAGATTGCTGAAGGACATGCGTAACAGTTCAGAAAAGGGACGCACACACCCTTAAGTGGACTTGTGCTGATGTTCTTTGTACCTAATACACTCACATAGCTGTTTGATAACACAGTGCTTGCAAGTTGCATCAGTTGTCTGGTTTTAGAAAGAATCATATTAAACACTCTTCCTTAAATAATTGCTCTTATAAAAATTAAAATGCTAAGTTGCCCTGATATAAGTTCTTAAAAATAAAGTAAGACGGGTTAAAAAAATGTTCTATTGTTTCCTGCCATGCCTCCAGCTTGGCCTCCAGGAGGCGGTCAGCCACCGGCTGCAAGTGCCAAATTACTATTTGCTCCTGTGCTACGAAACTGCATAATCTGGTCTCCTAAAGGACAAACAGGCGAACCAGCAGCATTAATCTGGGGAAGTCCAATTGCTCCATGCACCGGGCATACATACTGCCCTGATGTCCCGTTAGTTTGTGCTGATATACCATTTGAGAACGGTTGAGGCTGAACAACCTGTTGCTGATAAGGTTGTGTCTGCATCTGCTGGTAGGGCTGCATCTGCTGATAAGGCTGTGTTTGCTGCTGAAACTGCATTGGTTGTTGATATGGCATAACTGTTGCTGCATCTACCACTCCTGTTCCTCCTGCCTGACCTCCGGTCTGGCCTGCTGGTGGCGGTCAACCAACTGCTGCAAGCATCAAATCTGATGCAATCTGAACATTTTTATTCCATGAGTCAAATCCAAAAATCAGCCAGTAGAGTATAGTGGTCAAAACCGCAACCATCATAACCAAACCTGCAAACCATGCAAATTTCTTAAAATTAATATCCAAATAATCTTCAAGCATTTGAGTTCTCTCCTTTTTTATAGAAACAGAATAAATATTTTCTGCCTGTTACTCTTTAGTGTTTAGGATATTCAATATCTTTTAAGATTTGACAACTTTCAACAAACTGTCAAATCTATGCTATTTTTTAAGTTTAAGTGATACACTTTATTTTATTCTTTTAAGTTAAGGGTTATCCTAACCCAATACATGACGTTCAAAGGGTGGCTCCATTTTGCCATGTCTCAACAAATTCCCCTGTAACAGCTCCAAAAACAAGCATTGCCAAAAACAGGGCTGCAACAACCATTTTAAGTGAAATCTCCATTGTCAATTATCCCTTTTAAAAAACTATATATTGCTGTTGATAAAATTCACAATATCGTTAATTGGAATGGCAAAACCAATACCAGCATACTGATTGTCTGGCATGAAGGTTGCCATGTTTATTCCAATAACTTCACCCTTGATATTCACAAGAGGACCACCGTCATTGCCCTGATTTATGGCAGCATCGGTCTGAATCATATCAGGGTATCTTACACCGTTAATATTTAAGTTTCTGTTGTGGCTACTAACAATTCCCATTGTTACTGTTTGAGAAAATCCAAACGGACTACCAATTGCAAAAACAATATCACCAACCTCAACAAGATTTGAGTTTCCAAGCACAACCGCAGGAAATACGCCCTGTGCTCTCAATTTTAAAACCACAAGATCTGTTGCTTTATCCAAAGCAACAACATCAGCCTGATAACTCTGCTCTTTTCCTGAAAAGAGCTTTACATTGACCACTGTATCTGTGCCTACGGTCTGAAATGTGGTCAAAATATATCCTCGTGGATCAATAATTACACCAGAACCCTCTGAACGTGAACCAGATTTGAATGAAGGAATATAAGAGAGTCCGCCATTATATGCTGGTGTTTGGTTTGAGTTACTCTGGTTGGTCTGCTGAGATGCAGTTGTTCTTGAAACTCCAACAACTGATGGTTTAATCATGGAGACTACATGGCTAATTCCTTCCTGAACCATAAGTGCCGTTGTTGGTGCAGAGCTACTGTTTCCTGAAGATGTCATGGATTGCATTTGATTGTTTGTGCTATTCATAGCATTAGGTGAATTCATTAAAGCACCATTATTGATCATAGGAGATGCTCCTGTATTCTGATTCAACAGAGCAGGATTCAGATTTTGATTTCCTCCAACTGATCGATTCAACATAAAGTCAGCATTTGTCCATACAGCTCCAATAACAAGGATAGCGATAATAGCCGTTACCCATATCATGTTGTTTATCTTAAAATTTCTATTTTTTTTCATGGCTTTTAGATTACCTTCAAATTAAAAAACCCTTAAAATCATCCACACTCCAACTAAACTTAGAACAAATGCAAATATAAACCTAAGAAGATGGCTTTGTGTGCCGCTTGATATTCTTGAACCAATCTGGGCACCCACAACAGTTATTGCAGAGAGAGTTATTGCAAGCCTGATGTCAAAGTTTCCAGCAAGGCTATGACCTAAAAAGCCTGATAAGGCGGTAAGCGGAACCATCAAAGATGCGGTTGCAATTGCAATTTTCATTGGGATATTTAACATTAAAACCATAATTGGTATCTTTATCCAACTTGCTGCAAGACCAAGTAAACCACCAAAAAAACCTGTGATAAGAGTAACTGGAATAGTGAAGCCAAGGTCAATGTTTACACTACGTCCTTTAAAATCATGCTGCCATTTAAAAGGGCTTATTGATATACGTCTTCCACTGCTTCCATCTCTGTTTTTTATATAGGAATCTTTCATCATTGTATAACTTGCAATAAACAAGGTGCATGAAAACATTATTGAAAGTGCATCAACATTAAAGTGGTGGGCGACCATACCACCTATAAATGCCCCAACCATAGTTGGTGGTTCAAGCACCAATGCAAGCCTTAAATCAACAAGACCTGATTTGGAAAAAGTGTAGAGTGCTGATATTTGTGATAAAGTTATCATCATTAGGCTTGTTGAAGCTGCTGTATAAAAATCAATGCCGCATGATAATAAAAGTGGAACATATACAAAACCGCCACCAAGTCCTAACATTGAAAAGATAATTGAGGCAACAAAGGTCATAAGCCCCAATTTAAGAATAATAGTGGTAAACAGAACTGAAAATGTTTCGTTAAGAGTTGAAAAAGCAGCTTTTGGCACAGTAGCTAATTGATTAACAGATTGATTGATAGAGTTGTTAAAAGATTGATTCATCAAGCCGCCACCAGCTATAGGAACAATAGGAGATGCCAACCGTGTATCTACACCAGCAATTGGAACTAATGATGCTACAGGCACAGGTCCCTGTGTAACAGGATCGTTTGTGAGAATATGGCAAACATCACAAGAGCCAACAGGTGGGTGAGGCATCGGGGTCTTCATGCTTACCACCATTTTTTGGGTGATTGTATGGCAGGCTGTACAATCGGAAAACTCTTGATGAATTGCGTCATTTGGCATCTTTTTGTTAAGATTTACAGGCTCTTTAGGCTGAGTCGGCTGTGGATTGGCTGTAGTCTGTGTTGTTGCTGCTGCTGTGATTATCGCCCCTGTTACTCTTGAGAAAAAATGTTTGGTTCTGTTTATGGGAATTGCAAACCCAATACCCCTGTAAGTTCCCTCTGGTGCGTATATTGCTGTTCCAACGCCAACAACTCTGCCATAAATATCAATTACAGGTCCACCGCTGTTGCCTTCGTTTATAACAGCGTCAGTCTGAATCATATCCTTGTATGTAACACCATCAATAACCATCTCCCTGTGAAGATCGCTGACAATACCCATAGTTACTGTGTGGCTAAATCCAAACGGACTTCCAATACATACTACATAATTACCACTCTTGAGCGACTCTGAATTTCCAAGCTCTGCTACTGGAAAATTTTGGGGTACTGAAAGAACTTGAGCAGCTTGCAAACTCTGATTGGTCTCTATTTTTAAAAGAGCAAGATCAAGAGCGTGATCCTCATCAACTATTTTTGCAGGAAATATATTATTGTTAGAACGCCACAAAGATATTTCAATATTTTGAGAATCGTTTACAACGTGGCGGTTGGTTAAAATATATCCTCTGCTGTCAACAATAAATCCTGAACCAATACTCTCAAACCAAACAAAATCGTTCTGACCTCCTCCTGATGCCTGCTGTTTTTTCTGTGCCCTTACGCTTACAACAGATGGACGCACCTTTGCAACTGCCTGACTTATGCTCTCTTGAAGATTGAGAAGCATTGCGCCTGTGCCTGTGTAAGCCCAACTCTTTCTTAGGCTGCCTTCAAGGGTCTGTGCAAAAAAGGCTGAAATTATTGTTAGTGTTATGATTATCAGTTTTTTCATTATTTAGCTTCTTTATAAACCTTTCACTGGTGTTAGCGATCCTGACTTATATGAGTCAATTGCTCTGTCTGGAGTTCCAACAACACCAGCATAAATGGTTACACCTTTTGCTGAAAGGTCTGATGCTGTCTGCTGGGAAATATCGCTGCAAAGAAGAGCTGACAGGTTGTTGCTGCTGAATGTATCAGCTATATTCCCAATATTTGGAGGATCAACAACTGCAAATGAGTTGTTGGTCAAATCCACCATAATCAAATATGGAGTCTGAAATCTGTTTCCATAGACAGTGCTGTTCAAATCAGGAGTAGATGCAAATATTCCAAAACGTTGCGGTACTGACTTTATGTTTGGTTGTTGCTGCATTCCTTGTTGTGTCTGAGGTTGCTGAATCGGACATGGCTGAATAGTCTGTTGAGGCTGTACAACTTGCTGTGTCATTGCAACCTGTTTTATCTTATTATCAATAGCTTGATTTATTTTTGTTCCTTGCTGTGTAAAACCCGGAGGTGGAACACTTATAAAAAGATGTTTGTTTCCTCGGATAACATCAACAACCGCACTGGTCTGTTTTTGGGTAGCTGTCTCAAAATTTTTCATATCAGGAGTTGGCTGACCGTTCACAGCAACAATAACATCGCCTGTTGTAAATCCAAGCATAGTTGCAGGCGGGCTTTCAACATCATTAACCAATATTCCTTTTGTTCCAGCAGGCAGTCCAAGGTCTGCTGCTCCATTGCCTGTCAACTCACCAACATCCATGCCAATCCATGTCCCTTCAATTGCAATATCAGCCGGACCAAGAAAAGGGGGCTTTTCAGGTGTTGGAGTCTGTTCTCCAAGCAAAAGAGGAAGTGTTATTTGTGAGCCTTTTCTCAAAACTGTAAGCTGTATCTGATTACCGGGCTGGCTTTTTAAAATCAAGGATTGAAATTGATTAACGTCTCTTATTCTGGTGTCGTTAAATCTTCTTATAACATCACCAGTTTGAAGACCTGCTGTAATGGCTGGAGAGTTTTCACTCACATGGCTTACAATAACGCCTCTTGTGTCAGGAAGAGAAAATTGAAGCTGCATAACTGCATCAATATCTTGAATATCAGCCCCCATCCATATTTTAGAAGTTGCAGGTGGTGGTTCAAAAGGATTTTTAGGGCTGGTTTGTTGTGTTGAACCATTTTGTTGAGCTTGACCATTATTTTGTTGCACACCATTTTGTTGAGTTTGAATATTATTTGGAGCTGAAACGGCTGTGTCAGGAATATTTGGGGCACTTTCAAGTTTTATATGGAATGATTTTTTCTTCCCATTCCTGTTTATAACGATCTTAATAACACTCCCTACTTTTTTTGTTTTTAAGATGTCCCCAATCTGTTGGTGAGTTGCGGCATTTTTACCATCAAATTTTAATATAACATCACCACTCTTTACTCCTGCCTTTTCTGCAGGTGAAGCTACTGTAACGCTTTTCACATAAACGCCAACCCCAGCCTTTAGATTCAACTCCTGTGATAAAGCTGCTGGAACATCAGCTAACCCCATTCCAAGATATGGCGAACCCTGCACTATCTGGTTAATGAGCTGAATTTGACCGTTGCCAACTCCTGCTGGAAAAGTTGGCTTGTTGATAAGTTGAATCTGACCGTTGCCAACTCCTGCTGGAAAAGTTGGCTTGTTAATGAGCTGAATCTGACCATTGCCGACACCTGCTGGAAAAGTTGGCTTGTTTATTAGCTGAATTTGACCATTGCCGACACCTGCTTGAAAAGTTGGTTTGTTTATAAGTTGAATCTGACCGTTGCCGACACCTGCTTGAAATGTAGGGTTATTGATAAGTTGTGTTTGGTTGGCAGCAGTGTTTAACTCTGGTCTTTCAGGAGTCTCCCCTCCCATAGTTGTATCCATAGTGCCAACCCACCCATACATGACTGCAAGTATCACTATAAATACAAGCACTGATATTGGAGCAAGAATAGTTAATGTCTTATTCATAAGCCTAAAGTCCTTTAATATCTTGATTTATCAGTATAATACTTGAGGTTGAACAGTTCCGCCAACTCCCCCTGAATATGGATATGGGGAGGGGTTTACAATCTGTGTTGATGGCATTGTTGCTGGCTGCATAGTTGAAGATGGTGCAATGTTTAAAGGTATTAAATATCCAGCCATATAAGAGTTTAAGACATTTTGAACAGAACCTGTAAGCCCTGGATAGACATTGACCATAAGAACATGAAACGAATTAAGGGCATCTTGGGTAAAACTTCCTGCAATCACATTGCTTACATGCAGATCAACCATATATTGTGCGGTTTGCACGCCTTGACCAAAGAGATCGTTTACATTTGGGTTTGTTACCACACCGTAGCTGTTTTGTGCTGGATCAAAGACCACAAAATATGGGCTGTTTTCAAATTGTCCTGAAATCTGGTAAACAATACCCGGTCCTGTCGAAGCAACAGCAACTTTTCCAAAATTCAGGTTAGCCACAACCCGAGCTTGTTGTCCCTGCCCCTGTTGAGTCTGTCCCTTTTGCTGTGCCTGAAGAGCCTGTGTAACAGCCTGCTCTGTTTTTGGAACTCCAAGTTGTTCAGCTAAAGTTTCCACCTGATTATGGGTCATTGGGGCAACTGCTGCCACAACTTGAGCATTTTGATTTTGAGCCTGTTTTTGTGCCTGAAGAG
>JADFZJ010000075.1 GCA_015232555.1 Desulfamplus sp.
TCCGTTCAATCCGATAACGATAAAACAACATAAGGATTATATGTGTCCTGCGGAAAAAATGAATGGATTCAGATATCATGACAATTGGTTACATAATCTTTTAATTTCGGCATCTTTGGGAGGGTGTTGTTCTCATCCCCCAAATCCGTTATAACCAGAATTAATTCAATAAGGTCGAATAATCGAAGTTACACATTCACCGAGTCAGACAAGAGCATAGTTCCACAAACATTTTTTTGTTGTATTTTCCTGCCATAACATCCTTTTTCAAAATTTGCATGGCACCAAAAGGTTTTTGTGCCCTCCTAAATTTTTTATCTCGATATGCCATGTATTCATAACTATCAATTAAGCCAATCAGATGGGCAGCGTCTGAAATATCTGTCATACCTTTAGGATATCCGCTACCATCCAGCTTTTCATGGTGTTCAAGGGCAACTAAAGCTATCTCTTTCTCAAAATTGAACAGATTATTTATTATTTTATAGCCTTTTAATGTGTGCGTTTTAAACTGCTCAAACTGTATATCTGTTAATTGCTCATCTGTCTCAACAATTGCTCTTTCAATTTTAGTCAAGCCTATGTCGTGCAAGATTGCACAAATTCCTAATATTTTGATCTCAGCATCAGAAAACTTGTTCCAAATACAGTAGTGCATTGTGAGAGCTAACACATTGACCGTATGATTAGTAAGTAATGACGATGAACTTGAAATAAGGGTCAGAGACTCAAGCAAAGACTTATTTTCACTGTAACCTTGAAAGAGAATCTCCAATGTTTCAGGCAACATGTCAAAAGAAGTACCCAGCGAGTCGTTCAAGGCTTCTTCAACAACTTCGCACAGCAATGCCTTAATTGTCGCAAGCCCTTTTGCCGATATAGCCCTGGCAAGAGAGATGTTAAGTGTTTTATAAAGCTCTTTTGATGCCTCTTGTTTATATGATTTATGAATAAATAGCTCAGGATAGTTTTTTAATTGGATTCTTTCTACATCTAATGTAATACCATCTTTTTTATAAAGAAGAGGTTCTCCATCCTTTGAAAAGTAATAAAGAGGGGTTTTTTTTAAAAGATTTACTTGGGATTTTTTTACAGGAATATATTCTTCTTCCATTTATTTAGTCTCAATATCGGCAATACTTAATTTCAACTGATTACAACATTCTCTGTACACTTACAAAACTTACTTCATACAGGCTGCAATTTTTTTGTCCTCTTCCATTGTGTGTCGAACAAACCATTTTAGCAAAAATTGTATAAAATGCTGATAATCAGCCATATTATCCGACATTGAGTTTATTTCATTAGTGAGCAAATCAATTAAATCCCTGTGCATTTCCTTATGATTATTAATATCACCATAGTTGCATTTAATCATTATGGTTTCTTCACTATAAAAATGGAATTGTGCATAATAAATAAGCTCTGTAAAAAGCCTATGACAATAAATATGGTTGTTTGTATCTGTTATTATATCCGTAATACGTTTAACTAACGATAAAAAATATTGATGCTGATAATCAATTTCAGAAATACTTGTGTTGTATTCATCCTTCCATTTCAAATCCAGTTCTGAATAAGATTTGTTTTTATTCATTGCTATATTGCTCCTTTTAGCAAAATTTTTATTTCAGACGTTATTTATTTAGCATTATAAATGAATTAAAGGGATGATGATAGAAATTTTTTGATTAGGATGATTAAGACAAGAGCTTGAAACTGTGCTCCTAAAGAAGTAGTAGAGAGGCTTATCTATAACTATAAGATAAATAAGGAGAGTATAATTGAATAACAATTCTGAAAAAATTAAAAAAACTTTAAAGTATACCTGTAATGAGTATCGAGAAGAGATGATTCTTGCATCACTTAGACAACGTCTTTCAAATAAAAGCCTGTCTCCAGACGAGATGCAGGCTTTAATCAATGAGATTGAAAAGATCGAGAGCGAGATGGGATTCTGATCGCATCAGCTCTTTCCATGTGTCTTGAGCATTGAACAATATGGATTAAATAATTTTTTATAATCTGATTTTCCTTTTGTTATAATAGTTGAGAAAAATTTAATCTCACTGTCTTTTATCACAAGATTTGCACTGTTTGCTAACGCTTCTAAATCATATAGTGTGTGAAACTCAGGCCCAATTAATATATAATAAATATATCGTCTTTTCTGCATACTCATCTGCTGTATGAACTTATGGAAATCTTGATTTTTCAACGGCTTATTCTCATATCTGCTATGATACACAATAATAGCATAATCTTTAAAGCGGATACTGCTTATAGCCTCATCTATATTTTGAGGGATATATATTTGGTATGATTCTGCTTTAATAGTGTCAGATATTTTACTTCTCATTGACTGATCTGGTACAATGACCATTGCTGTCTGAACGTCTTCAACAATATTGGCATCTGTGTTTGCACCACTCATAAGCCATGAAATATCAGGTGCATCAGGTGGAGAAGGTGGCGGGACTGCGATTGTGTTTGCATATTTTTCTGTGGATTTGATGTCTATTTCAATATTAGAAGTTAATCCATTATCAGGAGGTGAACCTTCTGGGTTAAGTTCAATAACCTCTTTGCATATCGGACATTTAAATTTCAATGTCTGACCCTGTGGCAGCTTGCCAAGAGCTGTTAATATTCTCTCTTTATTGGCATCTGAAAAACGAAGATTTTGGTTGCAATGTGGACATTCTGAAATCATATATTAAATCCTTTATAAACCGAATTATCAATTATATTAGTATGATAATGTTATCATATCATTTTAGATAAAAAGTTATTACAATACTAAAAAAAAATTTTATGGTTGCATTTCAGTCAATGTTTTAAAGCCTGCATATTATTTAAACAAACTCTTAAACAGGAGGAGTATCTGTCTGCTCACTGCCTGACTCTTCTTCATCTTTTCTCCAGTCAATTGTAAGACCATCAATGTCTGTAGTTTTTTCTCCTCTCTGCCTTTTTAGAACATCCATTCCTCGTGAAAGTGCATTCTTTTGAGAACAGTAGGCGTAAGCTGTCTCTTCTGATACGTATCCATCTTTGAATAGATTCAAAATATGCTGATCAAATGTCTGCATACCAAATGCTGTG
Organism: Desulfamplus sp.; assembly: GCA_015232555.1. GTDB lineage: Bacteria > Desulfobacterota > Desulfobacteria > Desulfobacterales > Desulfobacteraceae > Desulfamplus. Next base: position 3,106 of record JADFZJ010000075.1, read on the forward strand.
CTGTTTGTAATTATATCATTGTATGTCTTACCTTCTGACTCACCATTTAATATGACATCTTTGACTCTAAGATTCATTCCCATAATCTCAAGTGCTGCCACCCTGCCGCCGCCAGTTTTAGGCAGAAGTCTCTGGCATACAATAAATCGGATAGTGTCAGAAAGTCGGTTTCTTATCTGCTCTTGCTCTTCTTGTTCAAACATACCAAGAATTCGGTTGATTGTCTGACCCGCATCAACAGTATGAAGTGTGCTTACCACAAGGTGTCCTGTTTCAGCAGCAGCAAGACCAATTTCCATCGTCTCACGATCTCTCATCTCACCTACAAGTATAACCTTAGGTGCCTGACGCAGTGCCGCTCTTAACCCTGTGGCAAAGGCATCGAAATCATTTCCGAGTTCGCGTTGGTTAAAAGTCGCTTTTTTATGAGGGTGGACAAATTCTACAGGGTCTTCAAGTGTGACAACATGGATAGATTTTTTCTCGTTTATCTCATTTAACAAAGCAGCAAGCGTGGTTGACTTGCCTGAACCTGTAGCACCTGTGACAAGAATCAGTCCATTTTTCTCTTCTGCCATTCGATGAAAAATAGGTGGCAGTCCAAGCTTTTCGATACTTGGAATAGTTGTCTCAAGTTTTCTTAATATTGTGGTAATATTATTTTGCTGTTTGAAGATGTTTACCCTAAATCGTGCTTTATTGCCAAGCCAGTAGGATAAATCGCAGGAACCTCTGGTTACAAGGTCTTCAAGAAGCCTTTGGTCTCCTCCTATAAGGTTCAACGCAAAAACCTCTGCCTGAAAAGGGGTTAGCTTTTCAACCTCTGGTACAACCGGAATATCGGTCAGTTGTCCAGAAGATTCAACCTGTAAGCCTTTACCAACAGTTATGTTAAGGTCTGAAACATTTCCAAATGTCTCCAGCATACATGTAATCCAATAGTCAATTTCAGGTTGTTTCATTTTTGTTCTCCCTGATATAAAAAGAAAGATCAAACAGCAGATATTATGATAAACCATAACAACAAAGCCAGTATGATATCTGCTCATATATAAGTTGAGTATAAGATGGTGCTTGATCTGAATGTTGAGATTGCATATCAATATAAAATGAAAAATTCAATCGGCTTGAAGAAAAAATTATGATTCTTATCTATCCACCAGTTGCAAAGCTGTCAGAGCCTCCTCCTGGAGTTGCTGTTTTAGCAGGTGCACTTAAAGATTATAAAATTGACTATAAGGTTATTGATGCAAATTTAGAAGGGATGCTTTGGCTTGCAAAGCGTTCTGCTCTGTCCGAAAATATATTATATGACAGGTGGAGCAGAAGAGCAGTTACCCATCTTGACCGCAACATCTCTGATCTTAAAAACGTGAGTGTTTACAAAAATATGGCACGATATTGCCAGAGGATTATGGATTTCAACAAAACCATATCCATCTCAACTGACAGGCGTTTTAAGATAACCCTTTCAGATTATACAGATTCTATTTTGACACCTATAAAAAGCGAGGATTTGCTCATATCCGCAGAACAGTATATGCAAAACCCATTTTATCAATTTTTTGAGACTCATCTTTCAGGAATAATTGAAGAGTTCTCAATACAAATTGAAGAACAAGCATCTCAATATATTGGAATATCAGTATGCTATCTAAGTCAGGCACTTACAGCTTTTGCCCTTGCAGGCTGGATAAGGGCACGATTTCCTAAAAAAAAGATTGTGATGGGTGGAGGGCTTGTAACTTCATGGATGAGTATGCCTGCATGGCACGATCCATTTAAAGGTCTAATTGACTGCATGGTTAAGGGCAGGGGAGAGACAGCACTCGTTAATCTCTGTATGAAAAGCCAGATAGAATCTAAACAGACATTCAGACCTGATTTTGATTTCGGTAAATGGGAAAATTATATAGCACCGGGCAGGGTACTTCCATTTAGAACTGCCACAGGCTGCTACTGGAATAGGTGTCGTTTTTGTCCAGAAAAGGCAGAAGGCAACCGTTACAGGGCAGAAAAAAACAGTAAACTGTTAGACGATCTTCAGTATCTTGTAGATAGATATAATCCACAATATGTCCATTTTCTTGATGATGCTATCCCCCCATCATTTTTAAAAGCTCTTGTTTCTCAATATTCTGCTTTAAATTTTGGTTTAAACAAGCCTAATTTTAAATGGTATGGATTTGTTAGATTTACACGAGAGCTTGCAGACCCCCAATTTTGTGAAGCTCTTTACTGTTCAGGATGCAGGCTTCTAAAACTCGGGCTTGAATCAGGAGATCAGGCTGTGCTTGATAAAATGGATAAAGGAACTGATTTAACTCTGGCTTCTAAGATTTTGACATGCCTTAAAAATGCAGGGATTCATACTTATGTTTATCTTCTATTCGGTACTCAGTTTGAAGACGAGGCAGCAGCAAATAGGACTCTTGACTATGTTACGAGGCACAGTGATAAAATATCGTTTCTCAATCTTGCGATCTTCAATCTGCCCCGTTTCAGTGAAGATGTAAAAACTCTTTCAACAGGTATGTTTTCTGATGGTGATCTATCTATATATCTTAGCTTTAAACATCCGTCAGGATGGGATAGGAAAAAGGTAAGAATGTTTCTTGATAAAAAATTCAAAAAACATCCAGCAGTTGGGAGAATATTAAAAAACGATCCCCCTTTTTTTACCTCTAACCATGCTATGTTCATAATCTAATTATTAGCTCAATCGTCTTCTGCTTTACATTGGCTAACATTTGGACACTTTTGCCCTTCCGTCCAGCGTAACTCTCTCGACATTTTGAAAGTTGTTCAACTCAACAATAAATGGGATGAACTTTTCTTCCTTGCAAGACTGATCGCTTGATCCTTGAAAAATTTACAGTCCAAATTCTTTATATTTACTTGCATTTACTGGATTTATTATGGATTGAGAAGTTTAAAATATTCTCTTACCATATCAAGACCCCGAAATCCAATAAGAGCCTAAATATTTATTTTATGAATGGTGTTTTGCTTATAAAGAGTCAATATCCTTGACATTTACCTTTTAATCTGGAAATGTGGCAGGGTTAAAGAAACAGGTATTAAAATGGTATGTTTATGGTATGTTGTTTTTATATAGCAGTTGTGTTTTATAAATATAGCGGAGGATTTATGATTGTTGCGGAGAGAAAACCCTTTGATGAAATCAGAAGTATGGTTGCTGGTTATAAAAAGGTTTTGACAGTTGGATGTGGAACCTGCGTTGCAGTGTGTTTAGCAGGAGGCTCAAAAGAGGTTGAGACCCTTAATGCTGAGTTGAATCTTGCATTTAAAAAAGAGGGTATTGAGTTTGGAGCAGAGACACTTGAACGTCAGTGTGACATGGAATTTTTATCAGAACTTGATGCTGTAGCTGATAAGTATGATGCTTTTTTGTCAATGGCATGTGGTGCTGGCATACAGTTCCTTGCCGAAAGGTTTCCAAATAAACCTGTTTTACCGGCTGTTAATACGTCATTTATCGGCGTAAATCTTGACATTGGATGGTATGAGGAGAGGTGCCGTGCCTGTGGTCAGTGTGTGCTTGCCATGACTGGCGGTGTATGTCCTGTTACTATGTGTGCAAAGAGTCTTTTTAACGGACCTTGTGGCGGAACAAATAAAACAAGTTGTGAAATTCACACTGATCAGCCTTGTGCATGGTTTAAAATATATGAGAGATTGGCAGGACAAGGGCGTTTGGATAAGATTCTAAAGATATCTCCTCCAAATGACTGGAGCAATCAGAAACCTCGAAAGGTTATTCAGCCTGGATATGAGGAACGCATTAAAGCCATGCACTCATAAAAAATTTAATAATATTAAATAGTTGACATTAGTATTAAGTAATTCATCTAACTAATGATAACACTATCTGAATCAATGATAGATATATTTATACAATAGATGTCATATATCATAATGATATGCGGTAAACCGCTAAGAAATAATTTCAGGAGAGATCGATTATGAAATCAGGAAGTAAACTGGAGAGAGTACTCAACGCAGGGCACTTTGCCTTTACAGGAGAAGTTGGACCTCCTCGGGGTGCTAACGTGGATACCATCAGGGAGAAGCTAAAACATCTCAAGGGTAATGTTGATATGGTCAACGTTACAGATAATCAGACTGCTATGGTAAGAATGTCAAGCTGGGCAGCATCCCTTATATGTATTCAGGAAGGTGTTGAGCCAAACTTTCAGATGGTATGTCGTGACCGTAACAGGATTGCAATGCAGGCTGATATCTTAGGTGCTTATGCTCACGGAATCAGAAATATGCTATGCCTTTCAGGGGATCATCAGATGTTTGGAGATCACCCACAGTCAAAAGGTGTCTTTGATCTGGATTCCATGCAGTTGATAATGATGGTAAAAAAAATGAGAGATGAAGGCAAATTTCTAAGCGGTGCTGACATTGATGTAAAACCAGAAATTTTCATCGGTGCTGCTGCCAACCCTTTTGCAGAGCCATTTGAATGGAGAGTTCATCGTCTTGCTAAAAAAGTTGCTGCTGGAGCTGATTTTATCCAGACTCAGTGCGTTTATAACATGCCCAAAATTAGGGAGTGGATACGGCAGGCAAATGAGATGGGGCTTACAGATAAGGTATATATTCTGCCTGGCGTAACTCCTATGAAAAGCATAGGTATGGCAAAATATATGCAGAGCAAGGTACCCGGTATGGATGTGCCAGATGAGATCATCAAACGCCTTCAGGGTGTGGAGAAAAAGAAGGTTGCAGATGAGGGTATCAAGATTGCTTGTGAACAGATTGCAGAGTTCAAGGAGATGAAAGGCGTGGCTGGTGTTCACCTTATGCCGATTGAGTGGGAGCACATGGTTCCTGAGATTGCAGAGAGAGCAGGTGTTCTTCCAAGACCGGAAGTGTAAAAAGTTATGATTCTCTTTACCCGTTACGTCTGAATCAGGGTATCCTGAAAGCTAATAATCATAATTTATACCTTTAGTTAAGAATATAAGGAGTTTTTATAAATTGAATAATCAAACTCAAAAAGTGTTGGTCCTGGGAGGCGGTATAGCCGGTCTCACTGCTGCATGGGAGCTTTCCCGTCAGAATATCGGTGTGGAACTGGTTGAAAAGAGCTGTTTTCTTGGCGGACACAGTATTGGATTTACCTGCAAGGCAACTGATAAGTGTCAGCAGTGCGGTGCTTGCAGTGTGGAAGATATGCTGAAAAATGTTGTTAATGAACCTCTGATTAATGTTCACCTGAGAACCGAAATCAAGGAGTTAAAAAAGTCTGATGGATTTAAGGTTACTCTTGCAAAGAGTGATATCGAAATCCCTGCTGGCAAAACCCTCAAAGGCTTTTCCAAACATAATAAACCATTTTGTGTTACCTCCGCTGATAAAGATAGTATGGGAAGCGAAGCCAAATTTGACGTTGATGCTGTAATTGTTGCCACAGGATACTCTCCATTTGATCCCAACCGCAAATCAACCTATGGTTATGGCAAATGGACAAATGTGATCACAGGTCTTGACCTTGAAAATATCATCAGGGAGAACGGTGCTCTTGTAAGAACATCTGATGGTCAAAAGCCTGAAAAGGTTGCTTTTATTCAGTGCGTGGGTTCAAGAGATGAGAGACTTGGCAATCTCTGGTGTTCTGAGGTCTGCTGTCCTTATGCCATGAGAATGGCTGGAACTGTAAAGAATGAAAATCCCAATGCAGACATAACCATGTTCTATATAGATATCCAGAATACAGGCAAAGAGTTCCCTCTATTTTACGAACGGATCAAAGAGAATATCAGGTTTGTCAGAACCATTCCTGTAGATATATACCCTCTTGAAAATGACAGGTTAGAATTACGTCACATGGTAGAAGAGGCGGGTTCTCCAGCATCTGAATCTTTTGATATGGTTGTGCTCTCTGTTGGTATTACCCCTGGAAAAGATACTGTTAAACTGTCTGAAACTATTGGTATTTCTGTTAATCAGGATGGTTTTCTTGACAATACTATCTCTAATACTGGCTGTTTTGTTGCTGGAACTGCTGGAGGACCCGGAAGCATTGCCGCCACTATGGCAGATGCAGGAAAAACTGCCTTTGAGGCCATGAAATATTTAGGGGTGATGTAATGACAACAGAAAATAGTTCAAATATGGTTGATATATCTATCAGTAAGGATGTGTTAGTTGTAGGTGCTGGTGCTGCTGGACTTGAGGCTGCCGCCAAAATTGCTGCTCAGGGTTATAAGGTCTCTGTCATTGGAACAAAAACTGCATGTGCACGTCAGTCAGGCTGCTCATCAGAAATGTTTGATACAGGTAAAGTGAGCATAATGGAGAACGTCTCCCTTGAAGCACTTGCCGGAGTTACAGGGGATTTCAGAGTTACTCTGACTAAAGGCAGCGAAAAAATGGAGGCGATATTTGGTGCTGTTGTTGTTGCTCCTCAATATTTATATGCCCCGCTTAATGGGAAGTATGGCATCACTTTAAATAACAAAGTTATGAGTCAGAGCCAATTTGAAGCAATGCTTTCCAATATTCCTGCAGGCTCTACAGTAGCATTTCTTACAGGTTTTGCTCAGGAAGGTGATCCTGTATCAACTGGCAGAGTGCTTGAAAGTGCCTTGGCTGTACAGAAGATGGAAAACTGCAATGCCTACATCTATGCAGGGAATGTCAAAGTTGGAGCAAAAGGGCTTGAGAGAACTTTTACTCAGGGAAGACATGCAGGTGTTGTATGTTTTAAACCTGCTCAGATGCCAACCATTGAGCAGATCGCTGATACTATCACAATAACCGTCAAAGACCCAGTGGTCAGAACAGACATTGAACTTAATCCAGACTACCTTGTAGTTGAAGAGGGGCTTCTTGTAGGTCAGCAAAATCTTGATATCGCAGCTACCTTAAGAATTGATACAGACTTTTATGGGCTTCTACCAAGCAATAATGTTCATAGATTTCCGGCAAAATCAAACAGAGACGGAATATTTGTGGTGAATAACTCATTAGATGCTGCAAATGCTACTTTAAGAGTTAGAGAGCTTATTGGCAATGGTGTAAGAACTGTTACAGCAAATAGTGCAAAGGTTGATGAAGACCGCTGTGTAATTTGTCTTACCTGCTACCGCTCCTGCCCGCATGGTGCTATTTTCTGGCAGAACGGTGCGGCAGCAATTTCACCTGCTGCATGTCAAGGTTGTGGTATCTGTGCAAGTGAATGTCCAATGGATGCGATTCAGCTTGGCGACTTCACAGATGACTCATTAAGAGAGAGCATAAAAGATGCTGTAGAGTCAGCACAGAAGAGTTCTCCATCTATTGTTGCTTTTTGCTGCAAAAACTCTGCTCTTGAGGCTGGAGAGGCTGCAAAGCATTTTGGACATCAAATGCCTGAAGGATTTAGAATGGTCAAGGTTCCATGTGCGGGTAAGGTTGATGTCGAGTTTATTATGAAAGCCTTTGTTGAAGGTGCTGATGGTGTTATGGTTGCTGCCTGCCATGAGGGTAACTGTAAGGCTGAACGCGGCAACATTTACGCAAAATGGCGTGTAAATGAGATCCAAAAAAGGCTTGAAAACATGGGTCTTGGAAAGGATCGTCTTGTTTTTACAACCATTGCCTCCAATATGGCTAAAGAGTTTGCCTGTAAAGTGAATGCTTTTACAGCTAAACTTAAAGCTTAAATATAATACTTTCTTTGGAGGTTACACTTTTACTTGCCTCGTCAGTTATTGAAGAGCAGAAGAATAAAAGCAGATAAGTATTATTTGTATTTGGAACTTATCTGCTTTTTTCTTTGATTTGAATTAAACTTGTGTCAACTATGCACTAATATTATTGCATCATCACAATCCTAATATAATTATTATCATTAATATATAAGTAACAAAGAGGAATTAAACGAATTATTATGATAACTTCAATCTTGCGTGAACCTGTAAATGCTTTGACCCATATAGCCGGAGCTATTGCCTCTTTGGTGGGATTGATTCTGCTCGTGGTGTTTGCCTCTATCTATGCAGGAGCTTGGCACATTGTATCTTTCTCAATTTTTGGTGCTACATTACTGATGATGTACACGGCAAGCTCTCTTTACCATGCCATTAATCTCTCAGAAAAGGGAATCGCTATTATGCGGCGTATTGACCATGTGATGATCTTTCTTCTGATTGCAGGAAGTTACACACCATTTTGCATGATTCCGTTGAGAGGAGCATGGGGCTGGACCCTTTTGAGTTTAGTATGGGGTATGGCTCTTATCGGAAGTATTCTTAAGATATTTTTCATGAATATTCCAAGATGGATATCAACTGTCATTTATCTCGTCATGGGCTGGCTTTGTGTTGCTGCAATCTATCCTCTAACCAAGAGCCTGGAGACTGCCTCTCTGTTATGGCTTATTGCTGGAGGAGTGTTTTATAGCACAGGAGCAGTTATCTACGGATTGAAGCGTCCCAACCCATTTCCTAAAGTGTTTGGCTTCCATGAGATATGGCACCTGTTTGTTCTTGCAGGTAGCTTTTGCCATTTTTGGTCAGTATTCAAATATCTTACATATATGTGAAATTATTCATATTCTAATGTCGTATATAGTTAAGATGTTATGGATTCAATAATTAAGAGAGTCAAAGAAGAAAGGCTAAAAAAATCGTTTTTAACAATATAAAATATTGACTCACAGATTACCATGAGGTATAAAGCTCTCCATCATTCACTGGGTGATCGTCCAATGGTAGGACTGCGGACTCTGACTCCGTCAATCGAGGTTCAAATCCTTGTCACCCAGCCACATAAAATCAAAGGGTTATGGTCATCAGGCTGTAACCCTTTTTTATGCTCAGGTGCAATTAAGAATAAACGTCTATTGTTTGCATTAAGTTTTTATAAATAATAATTTATTGCCACTGTGAAATTGAGACCAGAATATAAACGGTCTGATTTAGGTGAAATAGTGCGTGGTAAATATGCAAATAAGGTTATAGAGGAAACTAATATCATAATCCTTGAGCCTGATATTGCAAAAGCCTTTCCAAATGATGTAGCAGTAAATAATTGTATAGCACTATTTTTTTATTTCAGATAAAAAACTCATCTTAAAACCAATCCTTAAGAAAAGCCCTCAAAACACTTTAATACCATGAACACAAATCTTTTCCCTCAAAGCAGGCTAATTATAAATCTTGATGCACTTGCTAAAAATATCAGGGCATTAAAGGCAAAATGTGCCCCTGATACCGCACTTATGGCAGTAGTAAAGGCAAATGCTTATGGTCATGGAGCTGTCCATGTTGCCAAAACTGCTCTTGATAACGGTGCCTCGTTTCTTGCGGTTGCACGTATTCATGAGGCAGTTAAACTTCATGGAGCTAACATTAAACTCTATAAAACTGATATTGCTGCACCTATTCTGCTGTTTGGAGATGTTTTGCCTTCTCAGGTAGAGTGGCTTGCACTAAATAATGTCCGTATAACTGTTGCCTCGCTTGATTCTGCAAAAGAGATTTCTGGTGCAGCCATTGTTTGCGGACAAAGAGCAAAGTGTCATATAAAAGTAGATACAGGCATGGGGCGTCTTGGTTTTGTTGTGGCTGATAACATCAAAAATGAGATAGAAAAAATTGCAGATGAGATAATCAAGATAACAGCACTTGACGGAATTTATGTAGAGGGAATTTACACCCATTTTGCAAATGCAGACGTAACTGATAAAAGCCATGTTGGCGAGCAGATTGGAAAGTTCAAAAAACTTATTGATGCTCTTGCAGATCGAGGGTTTAAGCCTGAAATCTGCCACGCTTCCAACAGTGCCGCAATTATAGAGAGTCCAGACGGTCATTTTAATATGGTGCGTGCAGGTATTGCAATGTATGGTTTGTGGCCATCTGAGGAGGTGAATCATTATATTATTGAACTTGAGCCTGTTATGTCTGTTGCATCAAAGATTATTCATCTAAAAAATGTCCCTTCAGGGTTTAAGGTAAGTTACGGCAGCACTCATGTTACCCAATTACCGACAAAAATTGCCACTGTACCGATAGGTTATGCTGACGGCTATAATCGGCTTCTATCTTCAAAAGGAGAGATGTTGGTTAAAGGCAGACGGTGCAAAGTTGTGGGTCGTGTCTGCATGGATTACACCATGATTGATGTAGGAGAGATTCCTGACGTTGAAGTTGGGGACGATGTTGTTATTATGGGCAGGCAGGGAAATGAGGAGATTTTGGCAGATGAGATTGCCCACCATATCAATACAATCAATTATGAAGTTGTCTGCTCATTTAATCGACGAATACCTATAGAGACATCCTGTTGTTCTTGAAATATTTTGAGCGGTTTACTGAAACGCCCTTCATTTCGTGATCTTCAAAAATTAAGCTCTCGCCGCAAGCGTCGGGGTATGAACCCGAGCCGCAATCAAGGATTAAAAACTCTAACATCACTCAGTTAGTCATATTTCGTATTACTCTGTCATGTTACACAGTAATAGAAATAACCTTCAATTTTTGAAGTTCTACAAAGGCTTTTTTTAAAGCAGAGAGGTAAATTTTAGATTTAAGAGCAAAATGATTCAAAGAAGTGTTCATTGCCAGCACTTCGAGTTTAACAAATGCATACAAGGATGCAAAAAAATGATTTGTCTGTGTTATAACTGTTCGGGTTGGTGATTATTACAAACTCTTTTTTCATATCATTTATAATCGGGTTATTCTTCTTATTTCATAATATCGTATCAAAAATCTTTTAAAAACAATAATAATACATCCTAATCAATATAGATACAGCATTATGTGTCAGTAAACATGACTAAAGAACTTTTAAAATTTAAGTTTACTGATATTACTGCGTAACATGACTTATAAGAAGAATCAGAACGGCTGCCCCTAAACTTGCCCTTGAGTTTCATGCTCATAACGATTTAGGAATGGCAACCGCCAATGCCGTATGTGCTGCTGAAGCTGGAGCAGACGCCTTAAGCGTTACAGTAAATGGGCTTGGTGAACGGGCTACGCCCCTTTAGAAGAGGTTGCTGTAGCACTTTTTTGAGTGGGTTCTGAATCATTTGAAAATAGCAGGATTCGTCTTGACCATCTTGAAAGATTGTGCAGTTTAGTCGCTGATTTTTCAGGTCGCTCAATTCATGCAAATAAACCAATAACTGGTTCTGATATGTTCAGGCATGAATCAGGTATCCACTGCATGGGAATGGTTAAGAACCCTCTCTCCTATCAGCCATTTCACCCATCAGTAGTTGGTTCAAGCAATGTTTCATTTGGAATAGGAGAACAGTCTGGAAGCACAATTCTCCGCCACCTTTTATCAGGGTCTGGTATTAATGTAAGCCGTAAAGATTCATTGATTTTGCTTGATCATGTCCGTAGTGCAGCATCGGAAAAAAAGTCATCTTTATCAATCGATGAGCTTCTTGGTCTCTATTTTCAGAAAGTTGCATGATTGTTGTATAAACATTATCATTCACTGCAAGATGAGTCAAAAATGTCCAATTTTTACTTCTCCTCCATTCAAATTTTCCCGGAATCTCTTTTTTTACGAAAAAAATATACCCTTTTATCCAATCACAATATGAACGTTCTGTATGAATTGAGTAATGGTTGATACGCATCACATCATGAATTTCATCCATTATTTTTTTGTTTTGATTTGTTGACATATTTAGATTTTATATGATACGTGAAAGTTACTTATCAATGTTAATAAACTTTTTTATAAATTGACTTGATATTAGTGCTAAAATCAACTTATCAGGTAAAATTGCACTGATACTTGGTGTTTTAGGGGGTTATCAATGGAAATCTGCACTGATAACATTAATTTTAAGGTATTATCAGGGCAAAACTACCTGATAATAAATGGTTATAAAATATGAAAAGAGGCAAAATACAAGTTATCAAAGCGACTGCCCTACGGCCTCCGCTTTTGACCATGTC
>JADFZJ010000076.1 GCA_015232555.1 Desulfamplus sp.
ATTGCTCAAAAATGCAGCCATTAACATCTGTAGAGAAATCGGCTTTGATTCCATCAAAGCTGCATCAATTTATTTTGCCAGTAATGTCAAAGAACTTTTTAAATATTTTAGAACTTAACAGCCCTGCTTCTCCTTATGGGGGGCATATTAGTGCATAACATGACTGATTAACATAATGTAAAAACGTTATCACAGCACAATTAGAAATAAAAGGATAGGTTCTTGAGAAGAGAAATAAATGAATATCAATGAGAATTTATATCGGGCGGGAAATTGAATGACCAGCTTTCAGAGGCGAAGCTGTTGATTTATACAGCTCTAAACAGCAATTTTAAAACTACTCATCTGAGGTTCGATTGGCAGATTATTTACTTTTGAGTAGCTGTCAGCAGCTTGGCGGATAGAGCCAAAAGCCTTGCTTTCATTGCCTTGGGTACGCTCCTCTGCCTGTAACATGATAAGCTCGGAGAGAGCATCTGCTGCAAGAGCACCTGCACTTGCGGCAACTTTTCTATCCTGACTTGAAGGAGAGGCTGGAGCTAACGCAGCTCTTTGAACCTGATGCATCTTCTCTATAGTTGCTTGTGGATCTCCTGCAATTGCTGACGTGTCAATAGAGACCTCGCCAGCTACAGCGTAACGTTTACCATCAGGTCCCTTGCGATACTCAAGTTGTGCTCCTGATGTCACATACTGACCACCTGCTGCGACATGTGACATCTCATGTGCTCGAACTTCAGTGTCTGATTTTTGCAGTTCATTAATCAGTTTAAGCTCTTGTTCAGACAGCTCCAGCTCTTTACCAGCCTTGCCTGATAGATGTACTACTACCGAAGGCTTGGTTTCGTCTGATTGGGTAGGTTGTGAACCCTCAACTTTAGATGATTTTGAGACTGTAGAGGGTTGTGCGGTGGGAGAGGGAGAGGATGTGACAGAGTTATCCCTTTCGTACCAGTAGTTGTTACTCTGATATGGATTTATTGAGATAGCCATCTGTCACCTCATGGTTTGATAATTGCTAAATATATCTGTATCTATCATAATTATGAATAGATGGTGTTTCAAGTATTTTTTAAACGTTTGATGTTTTCTCGTGCAAAATCAAGAGTTGGATCAAGAGCAAGTGCTAACTCGTAATATACAACAGCCTTTTCAATATAGCCAAGCTCTCTGTAGTTTGAGCCAATACTTGCGTGGTCTATGGCTGAAGATGGATTGAGTTTTACTACTCTTTCAAAACAAGATATTGATTGTTCATGTCTTTTGAGCATGAAGTTACAAAAACCCATTAAATTGTAGATGTCCTCCCGTTCATTATCAACAGCAATACCTTTATTGAGAATTTCAAGTGCCTTCTCGTAATCTCCAAGCTCTTTTAGGCAGACTCCAGTATAAGAGCAGATACTTGGCATATCCTGAGGTGGTGGATTTAACTGCATTGCAGCTTCAAGATGTGATATTGCCTCTTCTGGTCTCTCCATGTCAAGCAGACAAAGCCCTAAATAAAACTCAATTTCATATCTATTTGGCATAAGCTGACCAATTTTTTTAATCTCTTCAAATGCTCTTTCAGAAGAGAGAGTATTATGAAGATGTCTTGCTGCAAACATTGCGGTACTGCTGTTTTCAGCTCTTTCTCTAAAACATGCACCCGGGACAATCGTGTAGCAGGCTGGAATCATAAGTCTTGGGTCGGTAGTATTAACAACTATCAGGTCAAAATCCATCTGCCCCATTGCCTGTATGATTGCTGAAATCTCCTCTTTGATATTTTGGTTAGAGATATCGGGTAAATCAGTAATTTTTACTTTGGGGCAGATTCCATTTTCAATAGCATCAATAATCCATGATGCCTGTTCAAGGGATGTAAATTTAGGAAGCCCGCTTGCAACGTAGTTTGATGAGGTATTAAAATCTCCTGCAAGCTGTGCAACCTCTGTAAGGGCACGGCTCAAAGCTTTGTCAGGGCTTGGTGCTGTTCCGGCTGTCCAGACAATCTCGCTTGATTCAGGAAATGTTGATGGATCCCATGCAATCACTCCAACTGTCGGGATACCCGTATTTAGGGAAAAGTCATTGATATAAAATTTTATCCCTGCACTGTTAAATTTTTTTATAAGTTCAACTGTAGATGGATTGGTTACAGAGTCAGGATCAATCCATGGTACCTGAATTTTATCCCTGCAAATCAGGGCAGATACATGACGCTCAATGATTTCACACCCTCCTTGACAGATTGCCTCTTCATTGCAGTTGCCAGCAGATGAGCCGTTAAACTCATTTATCATGAAAAACCAGTCAAGCGGGAGGATAATCTCCTGATTTTTAGAGTAGTTGTATGCTTTAGACCACTTTAGCTTTAGCATTGAGAAGATTTTTTCTTTGATGGTGGTATCATCTTCGCTATCATTATCATGGACAGATTTTAGAATTAGTTCAAAAGGAATGGGATATGTCGCACTCTCTTTTTCAGCACAAGAATCTTTTATTGCTTTATATGTTGAGCTGATAAAATTTACACGGTTATCCATAAAACTGTAGATACTGAATCTTTCAGCAAGCTCCATAACAGCACTTGCCTCTGCAAGAGCCGAAGTAACACCCTTGCCCATCTGTTTTTTTGTGCCAATCAGACGGCTTGCATCATGTCCGCACACACTGTAATAAACAGGAATACCAAGCCTATTGTTATCAATTCTTCGGGTCTCTTTTAATATATTAAGTTTTGCAGCTTTTGCTCTGACCTTAAACTGCTCTATGGTGTTTTCTGGAGAGAGCGTTTTATCATGTTCAGAATTTGGCAGTTTAAATGCATCAGACAGTAATGGTATCATAATTAGGTGTAACCTCTTTAAATATAAGAAAATTAAAGTTTTAAAACCGATATTTCTGCATATAAAAAACAATTGACAAACCGACAGGTTGTCTGTATAAAAAACAGTTTATTTAAATCTTTAAGGGTTATATTTCTTGCCGATTGTGGTCGGAGTGCTTATGGTCGGGGTATTAATTGAGCCTGAATATTAAAAAATTGGTATATCATTTTTTATCAGTAAGGCTTCTTTATAAAATATATTATGGTATTATTTATAGTAATAATTTGCAAGGATATTGTGGTGATATGGCTCGTACAGCATCGGTAAAACGACGGACAAAAGAGACAAACATTGATGCAGAGATTACGCTTGAGGGAAGCGGTAAAGGTGATATCTCAACAGGAATTCCATTTTTTGATCACATGCTGACCCTTTTTACTGTTCACGGTTTTTTTGATTTAAGACTCAAAGCTGTAGGTGATCTTGATGTCGATTTTCACCATACTGTAGAGGATATTGGACTTGTTCTTGGTCAAGTCATCTCAACTGCCTTAGGGGATAGAAAGGGAATCTGCCGCTACGGTGAGGGGGCAGTACCAATGGACGAAGCCTTTTCAAGAGTAAATGTAGATATGTCAAACCGCCCGTTCCTTATATATAATCTTCCACAGACCATAAGATCGTCTGGAGCTTTTGACGCATATCTTGCCAAAGAGTTTTTCAGGGCATTAAGTGTTCAATCTGGGATGAATCTGCATATCAATGCTCTATATGGTGAAAATGAACACCATATTTTAGAGTCTATTTTCAAGGCTCTCGGCAGGGCATTGAAGGTGGCTTGTTCCATTGACTCACAGATTAAAGGCATTCTTTCAAGCAAGGGAATTTTATAAAGCTCCACCTATTTTCCTTTGACTCGATTGACAACTACTTGACAGTAGTTAATTTTTAAGTTTTAAAAATTCAAGCCTTCATCTTTACAATTTAAGGCTTTAAAGTTTAGAATTTTTTCTATTTTGGGAGTTAGCGTTCACTGCATGTTTATTCCAGAAGAAAAAATTTCCGAGATATTGAATGTGTCAGATATCATTGAGGTGATATCTGACTCTGTCACCCTTAAAAAAACTGGAAGTAACTATGTTGGTCTCTGCCCTTTTCATTCAGAAAAAAACCCCTCATTTTCTGTAAGCCCTCAAAAGCAGATATTTCACTGTTTCGGGTGTAGTTCTGGTGGCAATGTAATCTCATTTTTAATGAAGCACCGAAGTATCTCTTTTCCCGAAGCTGCCAATATACTTGCCAAAAGATATGGCATTGTTCTTGAAACTCGTGACATAAGCACTCAGGATAGACAGAGACTTGAGTTTAAAGAGGGGCTGTTTAGAGTCAATAACAGAGTCAGAGAGTATTATACAGAGCAGCTTAAAAAAAGTCAGTCTGCTGCTTTGGCAAGAGATTATCTTAAAAGACGCTCCATTTCACCTGAGATAATTGATGAGTTTGGTATCGGTTATGCTCCTGACAGGTGGGATAGCGTTGTCTCTCTGCTCAGACGAATGAAGCTCTCCAAACGTATGGCAGAACAGTCAGGGCTTGTACTCAAACAGAAAACAGGCAATGGATATTATGACCGTTTCCGAAACAGGATCATCTTTCCCATATTTGATGTAAACATGCAGGTAGCAGGCTTTGGGGGCAGAGTGATGGATGACTCCATGCCCAAATATCTCAACTCTCCAGAGACTCTAATTTACAGTAAAGGGCGGATTTTATACGGTTTTCATGCTGCAAAGAGACATTGCCGCCAGAGTAGCTCGGTCTATATTGTTGAGGGCTATTTTGATTTTATTTCACTATATCAAAGCGGCATAAAAAATTGTGTAGCCACCTTGGGCACAGCACTGACAGAGGAGCATGTCCGTCTGCTCAAGGGATGTGCATCAAGGATATTTATTGTTTTTGATTCTGATGAGGCTGGTGTCAAAGCTGCTCGCAGAAGCGTTGATCTCTTTATTAGAGAGGGGGTTGAGCTGCGTATAATTCTCCTTCCAAAGGGTCATGACCCAGATTCCTTTGTCACTGAATATGGATCAGAAGCCTTTGAGTCTGTTGCCATGAAGTCAGTGTCGGCTATTGAATTTCTGACAGAGATGGCTCTGAAAAAACATGGGCTTTCAATTGAAGGCAAAGTGGCGATTCTTGAAGAAATGAAAGGACATCTTGCAGCAATACAGGACAGCACGGCACGATCCTTGTATATAAGGGATATATCCCAACGCCTTGGAATTGATGAGTGTGCAGTGCTTGAGAAGGTCAGACAGACTTTTACATCTTCAAACGCAGTTGTCAGGACTCTTGATAACAGATATGTCCCTGACAACAGACGACATTTAGACAATAACTATGTATTAGACAACAGATATTTAACTGATGAGATTGCTCTGTCAACTATCTCTACTACAGAGACATTTATACCAAGAGAGCAGCAGATAATATCCATGATGCTCCAGTTTCCAGAGATAATTGATGAGGTTAGAAAAGAGGGGGTTCTTGACTGTTTTTACTCATATAAACTCAGAGATATCGGTATGTCGATCATCAATGTTTCAGCGTCATTTTTTGACCACACCTATATGAGAAACACAGGTTCCTATGGCAATGAAACGGGGAACTACTTTGGTGATAAGGATACTATTGGATTTGCAGGAGATGTGATGGCGTCTGCAAAGAGTGAGGCAGACAGAGAGTTGATTGCATCCCTTGCAATGATCGAAATTGTAGATTCCGATAATATAATGGCAAAATTCAGCTCGCTTATTAAACGTATAATTCATGTCAAAAAAAGAAATGACAGCACCTTGACCCATGAGATACGAAGAATTGAACAGATGAACAAGAGAACACAGACGATACAGACATTACAGAGTACACAAGCAGGACAGGATGTAACAGCGGAACAGGATAGTAATATAGATCCCACTCTGGAACTGCTCAGACAGCATCAGAGTGAGATCAGGAAATTACGGGGTTATGAATAATAAAGAGCCTTTGGGAGGCATTTTTTATGGCAACAGACTCGGTTGAATCCAGAGATAGTGGAGCTTCAAGGAAAAAAATGGAGGATTTGATTCAAAAGGGAAAAAGAGAGGGATTCCTCTCCTATGCCGAAATTAACGAGGTCATTCCTGATAATATTAAATCCTCTGATCAGATTGATAATATCCTGATGAGTTTTAGCAATCTGGGTATCACACTTGTCGATATGAATAAGGATAAAATCAGCGGCAAGAGCAAACCATCTGAACATGATCATGATAAATCAGTAGATATACAGGAAATATTACATGAATCTTGTGAAACCGCAGATAAATTGGGTATAAAATGCGATGAACAGTGTAAATCTACTAATGACTCGTCTAAACCTGCCAATCAACAAATTAAGATTACCAATGACAGGGGTGGTAAGTCAAAAGATCAACACAAGAGTGCAAAAGAGCTGTATAAACCCCTGATAGATTCGTATAAAAAAGATGGAGGTGAAGCACGGAAGCATATTCTCGCTGCTGATGATGACTCTATTCCAACTGATGATGTTGATATTGATAGATGGAGCGAGAAGGACGAAAAAATACGAAAGGTAAAACGAAGCAACCAATTTAGTAGTAAAGTAGCGGCTGATGATATGGAGTTTGGCACAGTAACTGACCCTGTCAAGATGTACCTGCGAGAAATGGGTATGGTAACTCTCTTAAGCCGTGAAGGTGAAATAGAAATTGCAAAAAAGATCGAAGTTGGCGAGCATGAGATACTCAAATCAATGCTTGCAAGCCCTCTTGCTGTTAATGCTCTCTTGTTACGAGGTGATAAAATTGAAGCAAAAAGAATGCCTCTCAAGCAGTTTTTAAGAGATGTTGATGAGGGGGACGGGCTTGTAGATGAGTCAGAAAAGCGGGAAAAAGTATTAAAAACCTTGTCAGATATCCGTGCTGTTCACAGGAAAAATCAAGAAAAGAGGGAAGAAATATATAATCTTGATGCTGATCCTGCATACGTTCGCAAGTTAAAAAATGACATAAAGAGCCATAACGAAGAGATATACGATCTTTTGAAAGTATGGCGTATTGAGAATAGTATCATAGATGATATTGAAAAAGAGATAAGAAATAATATCAAATGGTTTGATGTTATGGATAATCTGCTCAAAAGATGTGCAGCGACCTTTAAAGCAAGGAAAGATGACTTATGTCTTGAGCTTGCCGACCCAGACAAGTTTGTGGCATGGGCAGCTAAACATTCAGAAATAACCGAGGAGCGGGCACGCCTTCTTTGTGCTGATCTTATTATAATTAACAAGCAGATTGAAAAGAAAAAAGATATGCTCAAAGGTGATGTAGCCTCTCTTAAAAAGATTGCTAAAGGCATTGACCGCGGAAGAATGCAGGCAAAAGATGCAAAGAGCGAACTTGTCAGGGCAAACCTTCGTTTAGTTGTAAGTATTGCAAAAAAATATACTAACCGCGGGCTTCAGTTTCTTGATCTTATCCAAGAGGGGAATATCGGCTTGATGAAGGCTGTGGATAAGTTTGAATACAGGAGAGGCTATAAATTCAGCACTTATGCGACATGGTGGATAAGACAGGCAATCACAAGGGCAATTGCAGATCAGGCAAGAACCATCAGAATCCCTGTTCACATGATTGAAACCATCAACAAACTTATCCGCACCTCAAGATATTTGGTTCAGGAGATGGGAAAAGAGCCGTCACCTGAGGAGATTGCTGAAAAGATGGAGATATCTCTCGACAAGGTGCGGCGTGTATTAAAAATTGCAAGAGAGCCAATCTCTCTTGAAACTCCTATTGGTGAGGAGGAGGACAGCCATCTTGGTGATTTTATTGAGGATAAAAAGTTCTCTTTACCATCCGATGCTGCAATTAACCTAAACCTTGCTGAACAGACCAGAAAGGTGCTTGCAACATTAACACCAAGGGAAGAGAAGGTTCTCAGGATGAGGTTCGGTATAGGTGAGAAGGCTGACCACACACTTGAGGAGGTTGGCAAAGATTTTACCGTAACTCGTGAGAGAATAAGACAGATTGAAGCAAAGGCGTTAAGAAAGCTGCGGCATCCAACTCGCAGTAAAAAGCTTAAGAGCTTTATTGAGATTTAATGTTGTTGCTACCTCTGGTAGAATTAAGATTCACTGTCTTTGGTAGATTTGAGATTTAGTATCGCTGGTAGAATTTTGGGCTTGACATTGCAATGAAAAAATATATACTTGCTTCGTTCTTTTGATGGTTGACAAAGGGGGCCTATAGCTCAGTTTGGTAGAGCCACCGGCTCATAACCGGTCGGTCCCTGGTTCGAATCCAGGTGGGCCCACCATACAACCTCTTATCATCTTTCATAAAAACAAGTCAGGAAGCAGTGAAACATTCAGAATGTAAAATAAAAGCATATAAAATCAGAGTCATATAGAAAACTGATAAAAAGCGTGGTAATAAATACCACGCTTTTTTTATTTTAAATCAGGTGGTTTCTGCTAATCTCAAAGAAATGAAGCTCTTTTTAAGATTTAACATATAAGCTCTTACTGTTTTACATAGTAAAAGGAGTTTGATGGATACAACCGTTAAAGAAATTTTCTCCATAATAAATGATATAGCACCATTTACGCTTGCAGAAGAGTGGGATAACTGCGGTCTTCAAGTCGGTAATTTTTCATGGTGTGTTAAAAAAATTCTTGTTGCTCTTGATATCTCCATGGATGTTATGAATCATGCTGCTGCCTCCCGCTCTGATCTTGTGGTCAGCCACCACCCGCTCATGCTTTATCCCCCAAAAAGTATTGATTTTTCAAAAATGCCAGGTTCTGCAATTGCGATTGCTGCCCTCCACAAAATATCTGTTATCTCTGCACATACAAATTTAGATAAGGTTGATGGCGGATTAAATGACTATTTCGCCAATATCATAGGTTTGAAGAACCTTAGAATTTTTATATCGTCTAATCATTCATCTGAGCATTTAGATAAATCGACAAATAGAGATAACCTAAATGGTATTGGACGTACAGGTGAGCTTGAACAGCCCTTATCTTTGCAAGAGTTTGCTCTTTATATTAAAAAGAGGTTGAAACTTGAAACTATTAGAATGACGGGTAATCACAATCTTTCAATAAAAAAAGTTGCTCTTTGTACAGGAAGCGGAGGCTCTCTGCTCAAAGATTTTTTCAAATCAGGTGCTGATGTTTATGTGACAGGAGACGTAAAATACCATGAGGCAAGGCAGATTGAAGAGGCTGGGCTGGGCTTGATTGATGTGGGACATTTTGCCTCGGAGCGTATTGCAGTAGAACTTTTATGTAAAAAACTTGGAAAAATCTTCATTGAAAATAGTATGAATATAGAAATTGAGGGATTTTACGCAGATTCAGATCCATTTATAACTTTATATAATATTTAAATAGCTAAAGTAGCTTTTACAGAGGAATCTTAAATGATTGATATAACAAAGGCAGAGGTTAATACTCTTGTTCAACTTCAGAAAGCTGAGACAGAAAGAGTAGAGATTGAATTGTATCTTAAGGGTGTGGAAAAAGAGAAATCTCTGTTAGAATTACAATTGACAGACTTTAAAACAGCTCTTGATAAACTTAAAAATGATTTTGAGATTATCAGAAAAGCCTGTATGGATTCAGAACTGGAAGTAAAACTCAATGACGATCGTATCGAAAAGAGCAGTGCCAATCTAAAAAAGGTAAATAGCAAAGATTATGCTGTACTTCTGAGGGAGATCGATAATAATAAAAAACGAAGAGATACTCTTGAGAGCCTATATCTGAAAAATCTCGAAGAAAAAGAGGCTAAAGAGAAAGAACTCAAGGAACAGGAAGAGATGCTTGTGCAGTTGACACAGCAGATTCGATCTCAGCAGGATGATATTGACATCAAGAGTGTATCAGACAGAGAGCGTCTTGAAGAACACAAACGACACAGAGAGAAGATTGGCGAGACTCTTAATCCCCATATCTTAAGCAGGTTCAACGAAGTCGCTCAGATTAGCGGAGGGCTTGCCGTAGTTGAAGTGAGAGACGAGGTTTGCCGTGGCTGTTTTATGAATATTCCCCCACAGCTTTATATTGAAATTCGTAGATGTACCCATCTTATTCAATGTCCTCACTGTAATAAAATTTTATATCATATTGAATCTTTATCTTGATGATTTAAGGTGTTAAAGAAGCGTCTAAAATTACTTTAATAGCGTAGTAAATTAAATGTATTATGT
This sequence comes from Desulfamplus sp., assembly GCA_015232555.1. Taxonomy (GTDB): domain Bacteria; phylum Desulfobacterota; class Desulfobacteria; order Desulfobacterales; family Desulfobacteraceae; genus Desulfamplus. The sequence continues at coordinate 10,104 of JADFZJ010000076.1, forward strand.
AAAAAAATACGGTGGAAGTAGTTCAAGCGGTCGCAGGATTGTAAAAATCTTGAGGAAAGTCCGAACACCAAAGGGCAGGACGCTCCATAACGTGGAGTCGCGGTGACGTGAAGGAAAGTGCAACAGAGAGCAGACCGCCAGCCATTTTTATTGTTTATGAGAATGTTGATTATCAGATTTGATTTTTCTTTTGGTAATGACAAATATCATGATTGTAACTGTGGCTGGTAAGGGTGAAACGGTGCGGTAAGAGCGCACCAGTTTTCCAGGTGACTGGAAAAGCTTGGTAAACCCCGTCCGGTGCAAGACCAAATAGGGAAGCGTTTGAGGGCTGCCCGCCTGAAGCTTTCGGGTAGGTCGCATGAGGTGTGCGGCAACGTACATCCCAGATGAATGATCGCTGCTCTTAACAGGGTAACCTAATAAGAGAACAGAATTCGGCTTACGAACTGCTCTCACCGTATCTACATAAAATCAAAAAAACAGATGGTTTTTACGCGATTATCTAAAAAGGTGATATAAAAAGTGCTTAATTTTTAATTATGAAAAAAGGAGTGCAATAATGCTTATAATAGAAGAACTTAAAGTGGAGGTTGGTGACAAAGAGATTCTTAAAAATGTCAACCTTCATGTTCCTCCAGGAGAGACACATATTCTGTTTGGACCAAACGGTTCAGGTAAAACATCTCTTATGATGACCATTATGGGATTTTCAGGATACAAGGTTACAAGAGGAAAGATAACATTCAAGGGAGAGGATGTTACCTATATGCCGATACATGAGAGGGCAAAATTAGGAATAGGTGTTCTTTTCCAGCGTCCTCCTACAATCAATGGACTCTCTACCAGACGCATGGTTGAAATATGTGCAGGCAAGAAAACTGTAGATATAGATGCCCTGTCAAAACAACTTAGATTTGATGATTTTCTTGAAAGAGATGTCAACCATAACCTCTCAGGCGGAGAGATAAAAAGATCAGAACTTCTCCAGCTTTCTGCTCAACAGCCTGATCTTCTTCTCTTAGATGAGCCAGAATCTGGTGTTGATCTTGAATCAATTGCCCTTTTAGGAGATAGTATCAACACTCTGCTGCAACGAGGAATAAAGAGACCAGCTTTATGCCATAATCCTATAATGTCAGCAAAGCCCAAATCTGCATTAGTCATAACCCATACTGGTCATATTTTAGATTATATCACTGCCGATAAAGGTCAGGTGCTTTATAAAGGTCAATTACGCTGTTCCAGGAATGCACGCGAGATATTAAAATGGATCAGGGAATATGGATATGAAGATTGTGTAGAATGTGTGTTGTAAAGGCGGAGAATTGAATACCATGTCAAAAAACGAAGTTAATTTATCAGAATTTATTAATTTGGCAGAAGATCACGGTTATATTGACAACCTTGGGGCTATCCAACAGAACGATGTAAAAGAGTTTGTCAGAGTAGGAATTGACACAGACGAATCATTAAGATCTGCTACATTTATACAGAAAGACAGCTCTATTATCCATTGCAGTAAAAGCATTGAAGGGGTTGAGATAAAAGGCATTGCCCAAGCTCTTGAGCAGTATGACTGGCTTAATGATTACCTATGGAAATTGATGTCACATGAAAAGGATGATATCACAAAAGCCTTAAACATTAAACCAGATCAAGGTGGATACTTTATTTGGATTAAAAAGGGTGTTAAGGCTCAAAAGCCTCTTCAGACATGCCTGCACATTGCAAAAGAGAAGTTTTCCCAAAAAGTTCACAATATTGTTGTTGTGGAAGAAGATGCAGAACTTCATATAATTGCAGGATGTTCTACCTCAGATCACCTCAACTCAGGTCTGCATATCGGCGTTTCAGAATTTTATATTAAAAAGGGGGCAACCCTTAAGTATACCATGATCCATGACTGGGGTGAAAATGTCTATGTAAGACCCAAAACAGCGGTTCATGTGGATGAGGGCGGAGTATTTATATCAAATTATATCTCACTCAAACCAGTTGGATCAATAGTTGCTAACCCAATTACAATACTTGAAAAAAACGCAACTGCTCGAATTAACAGCATTCTTGTTGCAGGCAAGGGTACTTATATGGATATGGGGTCTGTAGTGGAACTCAATGGAGCAGGTGCAAGAGCTGAAATAATCTCAAGAGCAATTGTTGCGGGCGGCACGATTATCTCAAGAGGTCATCTTATGGGAAAAGAGAATGGTGTAAAAGGACATCTTGAGTGTAAAGGACTTATTCTAAAAGACGGACTGCTCCATGCAATTCCTGAACTATCTGGTCATACTCCCGGTGTTGAAATGTCACATGAGGCTGCTGTGGGAAAGATTGACAAGCGTGAGATTGAGTATCTTATGGCAAGGGGCTTAAACGAGGAAGAGGCGGTTTCTACAATTGTCAGAGGCTTTTTAAATGTTGATATTGAAGGACTTCCGGCAGACCTTGCAGCCAGAATTGACGCAGCGGTTAAAGAGACTGAAAAGGATATGATGTAAAAAATCATGACTCTTTCATGCGATACATCATTTAAGGGTAAGGCGAATCACTTCTCATTTGAATATTTAAAATGTATTTTATACATTTTAAATATTAATAATGATTCTTATTTGCTTAACAAAAAAGTATATTCAAAGCTCATAAGTGCCTCACATCTGCTGGAAGATTTCCTTGATTTTCATGGTGCAAAGAATAATAGGAAGTGGATTTTTTATCGGGAGTTGAGTGCTGCTGTAAGATATCTCTCTTTAGCAGGCTACTCCCAGAAACATATTTTCAACAGAATTGGTTTATATCAACTTGAAAGAAAAGATGATGTCTTTGCAGATGAATCAAAAGATACTCTAAGGATGATTCAAGGCTCACTTGAGCTTGCTGCCCCTATTATAATTGATGAGGCTAAACGTCTTGGTATAGAGATTCCCGCAAATGGATATGACCCTGGTTTTTTTCCTGATATCGGGACATCTGAACAGCTTGAACATAATATAGACGATTTTGACAATAGAAAGGAACAGAGAAAAAATCTTACAATTATTGCTTCAGAGTTTCTTGATCTTATTAAAGCGTTTGAACCTCTATCTTTTTATGAACGCTACACAAGCTCTCAGATACGTGAAATTGTACCGTTACGTGTTAATGAAGTAGGTGTTAGACGCTTTGAGATGCTTTTGCATAATCTTCAGTCTTCATTTGACTCATATGTAATACACGGTGGTTTTTTTCATGGAAACAGAAAACTCAAACAGCTTAGAAGTCACTTTTCTGTTGCATTCCATCTTTTACAGGTTATGGGCAGACTGCTCCATTTTTATGAGCGTCATCTGTTTGATGTTGATTACAAAGATGTTTATAAGCAGGTGAGTGAAGCTCTTACAGAGTTGATTGATCCTGATGTTCTTCTTGACAGGTGCGTCAACTACTGCCTCTTTTATGCATGGCAGTTTTTATCGTCTGGGCAACGCCTTGCCTTAGAAATTCTAAATGAGAATATCGAAAGAGCATCTATAACTGTTGGAATACCTAAAGAGAGGGGATTTCACACAAGACCAAGCCTTTTAGTTGCCAAGATCGTCCAGCATTACGGAGGAGAGGTTGAGATGATTCTCGGTAATGACAGATTTGATGCCTCAAGTGTTCTTGATCTGCAGTGGGCAGGAGGAAAAATAAAAAAGGATGAGATTGAACTTGTAGTATTTGAAGGTGATACCAGGGCACTTGAAGACCTCAAAATTCTTGCAAGTGTCAACTATGCAGAGGACTCTATGGGAAAAGGAGTTCCTCTTCCAAAGCAGTTATCATATCTAAGATAAAATACAATGGAGTAGGGTTAAATAGTGTTGTTTGGGTAACTCGATTGTCTTCGGGTCTGGTTAAAGTCATAAGCCATATTTGATAGTTGAGGAAATTCTAATAATAACAGTAATGGCAATATTTAGGGCAACATTTTATGTTTGCCCTTTTTTTTGAAATAGTGGCAATGATGTTTAAATCTATAAAAAACTGTCAAATATATGCTGTTATTGTTGCAGGCGGCAAGGGTCTTAGAATGCAGTCTGAAATTCGTAAGCAGTACATTCATATTTCAGGAAAGCCTCTGCTCGCACATACTATAGATTTATTTACCAGCTTTAAACTAATTTCTCATATAATCCTTGTAATACCTAAGGATGACATCAGATATTGTCTTGAAAATATCATTTTACCTTATGGTTTTAATGAAAAAGTCAGTATGGTATCAGGTGGGGCAGAACGCCAGCAATCCGTTATGAATGGATTGAAAAAAGTAAAGGAATTTACCTTTTCAAACTCTATTCAACATTATTCAGATATAAACAGTAGTTATGCTTATATGAACAGCCAAGCCAATAACACTGAAGAGATAGAAGCAAATATAGAGTTCGATAGAATCCAACAAAAAATACCAAATATCGTCTTGATACATGACGGTGTCCGTCCGTTTGCTGATCACGATATCATAAACCGCTGTATTAAAGGTGCTCTAAAGTATGGAGCCTGCATACCTGTTGTGCCTGTATCAGATACTTTGAAAAAAAAGGGCAATGATGGCTTTGTTGAGAAGATTATTGATAGAGAGAATCTCTATAAGGTGCAGACCCCACAAGCGTTTGATCTCGATCTTATTATAGAAGCACATCAAAATGCCATGTCTTCAGCTTTCTCTGCAACCGATGATGCCTCGCTTCTTGAACGTATGGGGAAAAAAGTTTTTATGACTCAAGGAGCAGAGAGCAATATAAAGATAACTACTCAGGAAGATTTGCTTTTTGCTGAATATATGGCATCAATAACTGCAAAAAAATAGTTTTTAATATGTTTTACATTCAATTTGTAATCTGTATCATTGTTGATTTTTGATCTGTTTTACATTCAACCTGT
>JADFZJ010000077.1 GCA_015232555.1 Desulfamplus sp.
GCCTGAGAAATATGATGAATTGTAGTATTGTTGCTGCCCTGTATAGCTAATTTACTTACATTTTTTACAAAAGCTCTAACCGTCTATTGATACCCCACTCAAATTTCACAAGCAACAATCAAACTAGAACATCAAGTATTACATATCACCATATACGGTTATTTAAGCGATATAATAACCGTATATGGTAAGTATATTATCTCCATATATGGTAAACATATACTGCATAAAAAGATAATATTTTGTTATTATTGAGTATTATAAAAATAATATCAAAGGCACGCCCTTTGCTTTATTATCCTACATCTAAAGGTATAAGATTAAATTAAATATCCCACTCATTCCTTAAAGGAGGGAATTCTTTATGTCAATTATAGGAAGAGCTATCCATAAATTTCTTGAGATATCAGGTAAACCGTTACTTAGGTTTATGCTTTTTGGTCTTAAAGCAGCACTTACTCTAAGGGCACTGTTTGATTCTAATTTTGGGAAAAGGATGCAAGAGAAAAATTTTACTGCTGAAATAAGAACAAAGGATAACAGTGTCATTCGGGAGTTCAGATTTGGCAGGAGTGAAAACATATTAAAGGATAAATCTAACAAACTGCAAAGAACATCTACTGATAAACCAGATGTATCACTTATATTCAAGGATGCTGCAACTGCTGTCTGGCTGATGCTGCGAAATAGCAATCTGCCGATACAGATACATGCTATGAAGAACTTTCTGATAGAGGTTGAAGGTGCAGATGAGTTCAGCATCTATTTTATGCAGACACTTGCAAAACTTACAAAGTTTGGTTCTGAAAAGGATTTCGGTATTGCACTTTCCAATGGTGTAAAAAGATATACAAGCAATACTAACGGAGGACCTGTTTTTGTCTATGTGAAAGATGACAAAATTATCAGGATCACTCCTATTGAATTTGATGAGACAGACGGAAGATCGTGGACAATAAAGGCAAGAGGCAGAGAGTTTACGCCCCCAAGAAAAGGCTCTGTAAATCCATATACCTTAAGTTTGAAATCGTTGATTTATTCTCCTGATAGATTGCTTTATCCTATGAAACGTGTTGACTTTGATCCAAACGGTAACAGAAATTGCCAGAACAGAGGCATTTCAGGTTATGAACGGATATCATGGGATGAAGCTCTTGATATTGTTGCAAACGAAATAAAGAGAGTAAAGACAACTTATGGACCTGGTTCAATAATGAACGGCAGCGGTTCTCACCATACATGGGGAAATTTAGGGTATTGGTTGAGCACAAGAAACCGTTTTATGAATTCCATAGGCTACTGCCCTGTTGTACATAACCCTGACAGTTGGGAAGGGTGGTATTGGGGTGCAATCCACCACTGGGGCAACAGCATGAGAAATGGTGCGTCAGATACTTACGGAACTATCGAAGACTGTCTTAAAGAGTGTGAGATGATTGTCTTTTGGTCAAGCGATCCAGAGTCAACAAGCGGGGTTTATGGTGCATTTGAAGGAACGATTAGAAGACAGTGGGCAAAAGAGCTTGGAATTAAAATGGTTCACATTGATCCTTTTTATAACCATACTGCCGCACTTCTTGGAGGCAAATGGTTAGCTCCAAGGGCAGATACAGGCAATGCTATGAGTCTTGCCATTGCATATATCTGGATAACAGAAGAGCTTTATGACAAAGATTATGTTGAGAAACGGACTCACGGTTTTGAGAAATGGCGGGATTACATTCTTGGTAAAGAAGATGGAATAGTAAAAACTCCTGAATGGCAGGAAAAAGAGACGGACGTTCCTGCAAAAGATGTCCGTGCCTTAGCCCGTGAATGGGGAACAAAGAAGACATATCTATCTGCTGGAGGTTTAGCAGGATTTGGAGGTGCATGTAGATGTGCTACAGGAATTGAATGGGCAAGATCAATGGTATGTCTTATGGCTATGCAGGGATTAGGCAAGCCCGGCGTAAATATGGGAGGTCTCCAGCAGGGAACGCCTGTAGATACTCATTTTTTCTTTCCGGGTTATGCTGAAGGAGGTCTTTCAGGAGATTTAGACGGCACAGCACTTAGAGTCAACCTTTATCAGAGAATGCCTCAGCTGCCGACCATGAATACAGTAACTCAGCTTATACCAAGGCTAAGGATACCAGAGGTGTTTCTTGATGGTCATTGTGAAGGATATCCAACTGATCCAAAGACCATTGAGGGGCAGTTTAAAAAATTTGCCTATCCGGCTCCTGGTTACTCTCCTGTTAAGATGTACTATAAATATGGAGGATCACACTTTGGAACAATGCCAGATTCCAACCGATATGTAAAAGCATACAGAAGTGAAAATCTTGAATTTGTGGTCAATCAGGCAATATGGTTTGAAGGAGAGACAAAATTTGCAGATATTATTCTGCCCGCGTGTACAAACTTTGAACGATACGACATTGGAGAGACTGCAAACTCAGGCGGATACAGCCATCATCAATTTACACAGTGGAATCATAGGGTAATAACATTTCAGCATAGATGTATTAAACCACTTGGAGAGTCTAAATCTGATTATCAGATTTTTCTTGAACTTGCCCAGCGTTTAGATTTAGGAGCACCTTTTTCAGAGGGAAAAACTGAGCTTGAGTGGTGCAGGCGGCTATTTGATGCAAGTGATCTGCCAACGGTTATATCTTGGAAAAAGTTTATTAAAAAAGGCTATTATGTTGTTCCAGCACCAGATGAAGCACTCAGATCACCAGTGTCATGGCGGTGGTTTGCAGAAGGGCGGAAAAAAGATGTTCCAGAACTTGCTCCGCTTCCATCAGATTACAGCGGAAAATGGAGAGAGGGATTGCAGACACAGACAGGCAGGCTTGAGTTTGACTCTTCAAGCCTTAAACGATACTCACCAGATGACCCTGAACGTGCTACTATATCAAAATATGTGAGATCATGGGAGGGACATCACTGCACTGAGATTGTAGAGAAATTCCCATTGCAGATGATCTCTCCTCATCCAAGATACAGTTTTCATACAATGTTTGACGCAAAAGATGGTTTTATAAATGATGTTAAAGATCACAGAGTGCTTGTAGATGGTCACTACTACTGGATCGTAAAAATTAACTCTAAAGATGCAAAATCAAGAAATATACGCCATCATGATCTTGTAGAGGTATTTAACGATAGAGGTTCTGTAATTTGTGCGGCTGATGTAACTGAAAGACTGCTTCCCGGAACTGTTCTATCATGTGAAGGTTCGGCTCAATATGATCCAATAATTAACTCTGAAGGTAGGTCTGGAATAAAAGACGATAAAGATAACATAAATGGCTTTGAAAGAGATATAGAAGGCTTTAGAGTAAAAGTAGATAGACCGCCGACAGACAGAGGCGGGTGCATTAACATGCTTACACCGAGCAGAAACATCATCAAGAGTTCTCACTCATCAGCTCCAAACTCATGCCTTGTAGAGATTAGACTTTGGAAAGATAACTTTTCTAATAACCATAAAGCCATTAAAGCGATACCAGAAGATCTACATGAAGGTATTGTATCAGCTTATGTAGAGGAGGTGCATTAACATGAATTCAAATAATTCAGACAAAAATGCTAATAAAACAGGTCAAGAAGTTACTAAAACCAAACAATGGTGCATGGTTGTTGATATTGCAAAGTGCGAAAACTGTAATAATTGCTTTATTGCATGTAAAGATGAACATTACGGGAATGATTGGGCAGGATATACAGATAGTCAGCCTCTTCATGGTCATCGCTGGATGAATATTTTAAGAAAAGAGCATGGAGAGTTTCCATATATCAGGGTTGCGTATCTTCCTAAGCCTTGTTTTCACTGTGCTAATGCCCCCTGCATAAACAAAGCCTCTGATAATCAGATATATAAAAGAGACGATGGCATTGTTATAATTGACCCTGCAAAGGCAAAAGGCGATACAGAGCTTATTAAACACTGTCCTTATGGTGCAATATGGTGGAATGAAGAGAAGCAGACAGCTCAAAAATGTACCCTTTGTGCTCATCTTCTTGATGAAGGCTGGAAAGCTCCAAGATGCGTTCAAGCTTGTCCGACTGGAGCATTGACATTTCATAGCATTAACATTGATGAGTTTGATAACTTTATTGAGTCAAATAAACTTGTGGATTTTGGGGCAGAAGAAGGCTCTGAGAATGTACCACACCACTGTGTGCTTTATAAAAATCTTGATCTCTATAACTGCTGTTTTATTGCAGGCAGCGTAGCCGTTAAAACAGAAAAAATAGTGTCAGGTGAAAATATTATTGTAGAAGATTGCGTAGCTAATGCAACTGTTCAGTTGTACAAGAATAACAGTTTGATTGCCCAGACAATAACTGACACATTTGGAGATTATAGGTTTGATGGATTACATGAAAATAGCGGAGAGTATCAGATAAAAATTACCTATGATATTATCAATAACAGTACAAATTCCGATCCTGAAAAACATACAAAACATACTTTAATTGAAGTGATTCTGAAAAAGAGCTGCTTTGCAGGGATTACATGGATATAACATATCCCATCCGTTAGCCTCTGTTACCTTAAAAATATGAAATAAAGGAGTATGATCAGCAGATTTAAAAGCAAAACATCTTTGTAAAATAAAAACAAAGTTTGGAGATATAAAACAAAAACAATGCAATATTGCATGTAAAAAGTCCTTGACTTTCCATTCCTTTGCAAGATATAGTTCCACTCTAATATAATAAGCCTTTATAGATGCTTTTAATTTTAATTCTTAGATTAAAAATAATAAAAGTTAGGGTATCGTATGTAATGTTATGGCGAAATGGCATAGTCTTGTATTGATATATTACATGTAATTTTACACAATAGATATCAAAATTCCATTAGCCCCCCCATTACATTTCCGATTATTTTTTTCGTACAGGAGGATATAAAAAAGTATGGCGAAAATCAAAACCAAAGACAAAACAGTTTTACGCAGCCTTGGACTTGGGGGATTTTTTGGCGGTGGTTCTGAAGGAATGATTGATGTCAAAGATGGCAAAATCGTTCGTGTCCGTCCCATGCAATATGGATGGAAGTACAAAAAAGAGGAGGTCAGACAGTGGGAAATGACCAGAAACGGCAAGAGTATATCTCCTGCATGGAAATCGCTGCCGGGTCCATTTTCACTTGCATACAAAAAAAGGGTATATTCTCCTAATCGTATTAAATACCCTCTAAAACGTGTTGACTGGGATCCCAATGGGGAACGCAATCCACAGAACCGTGGTAAAAGCAAATATGTCAGAATATCATGGGATGAAGCTACAGATATTATAGCAACCGAGATTAAGCGTATCCATGAGAAATATGGCTATTATGCAATCTTGATGCAGGGTGACGGACATGGCGAGTGCAAGACAATTAATACTCCGCACGGACACTCTGGAACGCTTCTTGACAACATGGGTGGATTTACAATTCAAGTGCGTAACCCTGACAGTTGGGAAGGCTGGTATTGGGGTGCAAAACATGTATGGGGACAGGGTGTTCAGGGTAATATGTGGCCTGCTGCCAACATCGTGAATGACACCACAGAAAATTCAGAGCAGGTGCTTTTCTGGGGATGCGATCCAGAGACAACTCCTTGGGGTTTTACTGGACAGTTTCCAAGTCGTCTTTGCTACTTCTGGTCTGAAGTTGGAATAAAACAGATATATATTTGTCCTGATCTTAACTATGGTGCTGCTGTTCATGCTGATAAATGGATTCCAGTTCTGCCAAATACAGATTCAGCTCTTCAGCTTGCTATTGCATATATGTGGATTACAGAAGGCACTTATGACAAAGAGTATGTTGATACTCATGTTGTTGGATTTGAGCCTTTCTCAGACTATGTTACAGGAAAAGAAGATGGGATTCCAAAAACTCCAGCTTGGGCTTCCAAAAAATGCGGAGTTCCAGAATGGACAATCAAAGCATTAGCAAGAGAATTTGCAGCAAAGATTACCTCTGTTGCTCACTATTTTGGCGGTGGTTTTATCAGAGGTCCATTCTCCCATGAAAATGCAAGGCTTGAGGTAATTCTTCTTGGAATGCAAGGACTTGGTAAACCAGGTGTTCATCATCATCAGTTGACCTATTTTGGTATGCCTAAAAAAGAGGGTCTTGCTGGAACATTTTTCTGGAATCCAGAAATTGAAGAGCGTCTATCCATACCAGTAATGTCTTCTGTAACTGCATGGCAGGAGCAGGCAATTCCCAAAACTCTTATCCACAAAGCTATTGAATCTGATGAACCCATCACATTTCATGGCACAGGTGCTATTGAAGCACTTGCAATGGATCAATTCAACGAATATACATATCCAATCCCAAAAGAAGATGGCGGATCAGAGATTCACATGATGTGGACAGATACTCCATGCCGCATTACATGCTGGAACGGTGGTAATGAGACTCAGCTTGCATTACGTAATCCTAAGATTGAGTGTATAGTTTCTCAGCATCCATGGCTTGAAAATGACTGCATCTACTCTGACATTATCCTCCCTGCCAACACCTACATGGAAGTTGATGATATTTTGACAAACATTCGTCAAGGTACACAGCAGCCCAATATTATGATTGCAGATAAAGCTATTGAACCAATTGGAGAGTCAAAGAGCGATTTTGAGATTGTTGTTGAGATTGCCAAAAAGTTAGGATATGAGCAGGAGGTTACAGGAGGACTTACTACCCAGGATATGCAGAAAAAAATCTGGGGTTACATGGGTGGTGAAAAACTTGTAAGCTGGGAACAGCTCTCTGAGAAAAAATACTGGATGTACAATACTGCTGAAAACTGGAGAGATGAACCTGCAGGGTTTGAGAAATTTGCCAAAGACCCTGAAAGACATAAACTTCCAACACCATCTGGCAAACTTGAGTTCTATTCTGAAGCACTCGCAGAAAATTTCCCTCATGATAAAGAGCGTCCTCCAATACCCAAATGGATTGAAAAAAGTGCTATGCACGATGAACGTCTCTCAAGCCATCGTTCAAAAATGTTCCCGCTTCTGCTTATGTCCAACCACGGACGCTGGAGAGTTCACTCTCAGTGTGATGACATCACATGGACAAGAGAGGTTCAGACATGCAAGATTTTGGGTCCAGACGGCTACAAATACGAACCACTATGGCTGAACCCTTCTGAGGCTGAAGCCCGTGGAATTAAACACGGCGATATTGTTAAAATCTTTAACGAAAGAGGTATTGTTCTTGCTGGTGCTTATGTAACGGAAAGAATACGCCCGGGTGTAGTCTATATTGACCACGGTGCACGCCACGATCCAATCAAAACAGGCGAAATCGAACGCGGCGGAGCTATAAATACCATCTCCCCTGCTGGAATAACCTCTCACAACTGTGTTGGTCAGGCTACAAGCGGTTATCTGGTACAGGTTCACAAGCTCAAAGGTGAAGAGATGGATCAGTGGAGAAAAGATTATCCAGAGGCTTTTGCAAGAGAATACCATCCAGATGCAGGTTTGCGTTTTGATGCATGGGTTGTAGGAGGAGATAAATAATGAAAGCATTTTATATTGATCTGTCTGTATGTAACGGCTGCTACTGCTGCCAGATTGCATGTAAAGATGAGCATGTTGCCAATGACTGGAGTCCATACTCTAAACCACAGCCAGATACAGGGCAGTTCTGGATTGGACTTACAGAGTTGGTAAGAGGTCAGGTGCCCAAAGTTAAAGTAACTTATATTCCACAATTGTGCCACCACTGTGATGATGCTCCATGTATTGCCCAGTGTAAATATGATGCAATAGTTAAACGCGATGATGGAATTGTTCTTATCAATCCTGATAAATGTACTGGCTGCAAACTCTGCAAAGATACCTGTCCGCACAATGCAATATTCTTTAATGAGAACCTTAATATTGCTCAAAAATGTACTGGCTGCACACATCTTCTTGACAATGATGATGAGTGGAAAGTGCCAAGATGCGTGGATCAGTGTCCAACAGATGCTTTGAGATTTGGAGAAGAGGCAGATTTCAAGGATTTTATAGCACAAGCTGAATTTATCAATCCGCAGGCTGGAACAAAATCAAGAGTTTATTACAAAAATCTGCCAAAGAAATTTATCGGCGGCACTGTTTATGATCCAGTTGCAAAAGAGGTTATTATTGGTGCTGTATGCACACTTAAAGATGACACCTCTGGAGAGACATTTACTGCAACTACCGATAACTTCGGTGATTTTTGGTTTCATAATCTTAAAGATGACGGGATATTTACCCTGACAATGGACAAAAATGGAAAGCAAAAAACAATAACTGGTATTGTTACTGACAAAGATTTAAGTCTTGGCGACATTCCAATGAATATTTAAAACATTACTTCTGCCCCTCTCCTTCTCAAGAGAGGGGCAACTATATAAAATAGAGAGTATGACAAACAAATCAGCAGTGATAGTCTTTGCAGCCTTCTGCACAACTCTTATAGCCTATACTATCCGGTATGGATATGGAATACTGCTTCCATATATGATTCAAAGCATGGGAATTTCAAAAACAAGTGCTGGCACCATTTACTCCTCTTATTTCTTATCATATACACTCTTTTCTCCTTTTCTTGGCTGGCTTTCTGACAAGTACAATATACGAATAATCCTTACAGTATTTACATTGATGCTTGCTTTTGGTGCTTTTCTCATGTCTTATTCTACATCTGTTCTTAATGCCAGTCTATTTTTCGTAATCTCAGGAATAGGACATGCCGCTTGTTGGGCACCTGTGATGGCACTTGTTCAAAGGGCTGTGGCTGATAAAAACAGAGGCATGGCTTTAGCTATCACAAGTATGGGGAGTGCTGTTGGTATTGCGGGATTAGGTCTTGTTCTTCCTGTTATAGTCAGCTATTATACATGGAGAGGTGGATGGATGGTTATGGGCATCTTTGGATTTGGTGTTGCTATGATCAATTACCTGCTGATACCAGATTTTTCTCAAAACTCAGAAGCCATATCTCCTAATCCTAAAGATATGGCATCTGATAAAAATGTTGCTGCATCTAAAAAATACGGTATGATTCTTAAAAATAAAACGCTCTGGTTCATAGGAATCTCTTATTCGCTTGTGGGTTTTGCTGTACTTGTTCCTTATACTTTTTTAAGTGCTTATACAACGGAAAAGCTTAATTTCACATTTACCCAAACTTCCCGATGTTTTACTGTAATGGCAATTTCAGGGATAGCAGGCAAACTTATTTTAGGATGTCTGTCAGATATCATAAAAAGAGTTCATGTGATGATGATATGCGGAATACTTCTTGGTATTGGTTGCATGGGAATGGGAATGTCTCAAATGGATGAGATATCTCAGATAACTGTAATGCTTGAGTCACTTGGCATATCCAGCCCTGTTGGAATGATATACCTTTTTTCAGTTGTTTTTGGTTTGGGATTTGGTGCTGTATGGCCTGTTTACGCTGCTGCTGCACCTGATTTTTTTGACGGAAATATTTCAGGCAGTGTAATAGGTCTGTGGACTGGTTTTATGGGGATAGGCTCTATATTATCTCCAACTCTTTGTGGCTGGACAATTGATCAGACTAATGGCTATACCTTAGCTTTTACTATGGGAACAGTATGTTCCGTGGCTTCCGCTATTTTTTTGATACCAGTCATTAAACCTGCTCGATTACATTCATAAACAGAACGGCGATTAGTGAAATTTTACTATGTTTGTATTGCAAAGCAACAAATGTATATTTTATCTATTTGTGCTTTGTTTTTATTAACTTGAGAATTCTAATGATATCTGCTGGATATCTGAATTCTTCAGAAATTAAAGGAGATTTAACGATGTGGGCTAAAATGTGGATGAAAAGAGTTGTTGTTGTATTATCTTTAGCTATGGTAACTGTCCTTATGGGAGGATTCACTGCAACACCTGTAAAGGCGGCGGATCCAATTAAACTTACCTATGCAAATTTTTTTCCCCCTGTTCATGGTCAATCTAAACTTGCTGAATCATGGTGTAAAGAAGTTGAGAAAAGAACAAATGGGGCAGTTAAAATTGATTATTACCCAGGCGGTACACTTACAAAAGCACCTCAGACCTACGAAGGAGTTGCTCTTGGTATTGCAGACATTGGCATGACAGTTCTTGCCTATACCAGAGGTAGATTTCCTCTTATGGGTGCTGTTGACCTGCCTATGGGTTATCCTAATGGAGTTGTTGCAACAAAAGTCGCCAATGCTGTGCTGGAACAGTTTAAACCTGAAGAGTTCAAAGACACTCAGGTCATGTATCTGCATGCACACGGACCAGGATATATCAATACACTTAAAAAACCGGTCAAAACTCTGGCAGACATGAAGGGACTCAAGATCAGATCAACCGGTATGAGTAACTATCTTGTGAATGCACTTGGTGCAACCCCTGTGGGTCAGAGTATGGCAGAAGCCTATACAAGCCTTCAGAAGGGTGTTGTAGATGGATGTGCCAACCCGCTTGAAGCTCTCAAAGGGTGGAAACTTGGTGAAGTACTTGATTACTGTATTGCAGAAAACTCTGTCGCATATACAACAACCATGATAGCTACAATGAATAAAGCTAAATGGGCATCCCTCCCCCCTGAAATTCAAAAAATCATCACTGAAATCAATGCTGAGTGGATTCCAAAACATGGTCAGGCATGGGACGAGATTGATATTGCTGGAAAAAGTTTTTTTATTGAAAAGGGAAACGAGATCATAACACTTGATCCAGCTGAAGCTGCAAAGTGGAAAGCAGCCGTTGCCCCTGCAATTGCGTCTTACGGTGAAGAGATGAATAAAAAAGGGCTTAAAGGCACTGAAGTAATTGAATTTATTAAAAAGACAATAGAAAGCAGCAAATAGAGATCCATGATGTTTCCAGAAACCGGATCCTTTATGGATTCGGTTTCCTGACATGATTTTTCAGACGTTATAATCCGATGTCATAATTTGATTATCAGTTTAATAATTTGATTTATTAAAGGTTTTTTATGAACTCACTCTTTTCTTTTCTTGATAAACTGCAAGATTACATGAAAATGGTTGCTGCTTTCTGCGTCGCTGCAATGGCTACGATCACATGCAGCGATGTTGTGCTAAGGTCAACCATCAACCATCCTATATTTGGCTCCGAAGAGCTTGTCTCTGTATGTGCACTTCTTGCCATGTCATTTGCACTGCCCTACTCGCACAAAAAGGATGTTCATATTGGTGTCGAAATATTAGTAAGACTCTTTTCCAAAAGAACTCAGTCTATCATTAAAGTGTTTACAGATATAGTATCTGTGATACTGATGGCTATCGTCTCATGGCGTATATTCATATTTGCCGGCTCAATGGCAGCATCAGGCGAGTTATCCATGAACCTTCAGCTTCCGATGTTCTATTGTGCCTATATACTGGGTGTATGTTTTGTGATTTTCTCCATCTTTATATTAAAAGATATTATAATTTTCTTTAAAGGAGCGAAAGAAGAGAGATGAACCCTACTTCAGTTGGTGTTATCGGTATTTTGATAATGGTTGCCATTTTTTTTACTAAAATGCCGGTAGCCTATGTGATGACAATGGTGGGATTTGTAGGTTTCAGTATCCTTATGTCTGTGGATGGTGCTCTCAATTTTCTGCCAAGCAATTTCTATGACTCCTTTATATCATATGACCTTTCAACCATACCTCTGTATGTACTGATGGGGCAGCTTGCGTTCAACTGCGGTATCAGCAGAAAACTCTACAATACTGGCTATACCTTCCTTGGTAATACAAGAGGAGGACTTGCAATGGCAACAGTTGCCTCATGCACGGCTTTTGGAGCCGTATGCGGTTCAAGCCCTGCAACTGCTGCAACTATGGCAACAGTCGGAATGCCAGAAATGAGAAGATTTGGGTATTCAGACTCTTTAGCCGCTGGATCAGTTGCGTCTGGCGGAGGTCTTGGAATGATAATGCCACCAAGCGTTGTTCTTATTATTTATGGCATATTAACAGAACAATCAATTGGTGCTCTTTTTGTATCTGGTATATTGCCTGCAATCCTTATGACTTTTCTTTTTATTGGTTGTGTTTATATCACATGCAGAATAGACCCGACCAAGGGACCCAAAGGAGAGAAATTTACCTTAGGGCAAAAAATCAAATCCCTAACTGGGCTTCTTGATACTCTTGCTGTTTTCGTGCTTGTAATGAGCGGTCTTTTTTTTGGATTTTTTACTCCAACTGAATCTGCTGCAGTGGGCGTTTTTGGAGTACTTGCTGTTGCCGTCATCAGAAAGGAGCTGACATGGAAAGCATTTGTCAAATCACTTTATGAGACTCTCCAGACAAGCAGCATGATTCTTTTTCTGATTGCAGGTGCTGTTGTTTTTTCAAAATTCCTTGCTGTTACCAGAATTCCTTTTGAGGTAGCCACATGGGTTTCAGGGTTTGATATGCCCCCATATATGGTACTCGCTATAATTGTTGGGATATATTTTTTAGGTGGATGTTTCATGGACTCTCTGGGTCTTATCATGCTCACAATCCCTGTTTTCTATCCTGTAATACTTAATCTTGGTTATGATCCAATATGGTTTGGTGTCATCATCGTTCTTGTTACTGAAATGGGTGTTATAACTCCTCCTGTTGGAATAAATGTTTATGTGGTCTATGGAGTTTGTCAGAATGTAATTGGAGATATTTCATTAGAGGAGATTTTTAAGGGAATTTTTCCATTTCTTATCTCAACACTAATTGGTATTATCCTTATGACGATGTTCCCACAGATTATTCTGTTCCTTCCCAACTTGCTGTATTAACAATATTTTGGAATATATTAGAAATCTAAGGAGTTTTTTAAATTATGAAAATTATGGTCTGCTGTACAAATAGCGAAGAGAATAAAAAAGCACTTGCAGTAGCAGTAAAACATGCCAAAGCATTTAATGCTTCAGTTGATCTTGTATTCTCTATTGCTGAAAAGAGTGAAACGCCTATTGGTGCAAAAGAAAATGGAGAGAAACGGCTTCAAGAACATATTGAAGCTTTTTTTAAGCCCGAAGGAATTGAGTGCAAAATTGAAGTGATGACCACCACAATGACAGCAGGAGAGGCATTAATTCAATATGCAGAACGAAACAATATTGATGAAATTATCATGGGTATTAAACACAGATCAAAACTTGGAAAACTCTTTTTTGGCTCAACTGCACAGTTTGTCATATTAGAAGCACCATGCACAGTTGTAACTGTAAGGTAGATACCTGTAAGAAATGCAAGCACTTTTTCAACAGGCTTTTACAACTCAACCAATATTTTTTAACTTAGGCTGTCAAAGCTGACATGAATTACAAAATAAAATTTCAATATAAAATATAAGGAAAATGCCATAATGAGCAGTCCGATAAAACATGATGATTTTACAGTTGATCAAAATAATCTGTATCGAGAAGAGTCTATTACAGACTTTAAAATAGCCACAATCAAGATTCTTTATCCAGTAAAGCCTGATGGGACAAACGATGAGAGTAGAACCAGAAGATATTTCGGCGAAACCCAGATGATGTCTCCAGAAGGACCGATTCCTGTCAGGGCTGTTCTTGCAGCAACTACTATAGAAGAGGCAATGAATGATTTTCCAGTTGCAATGGAAAAAGCTCTTCAAGAGCTTGTAAAACGAGTACAACAGATGCAAAATCAACACAAAGAGATGTCTAATAAATCAAAAATAATACCGGGTAGATAGTAAGGAGGGTATATATGAAAAGAATGACAACCAAACAGATTGAGTTTGAAGCAGGTCGTATTTTTGGTGCATCTTGGAAAAATAGAGATAAATCCGTAGGCACTTTGAAAGAACAGTTGCAGGCTGCTATTGATAACGCAGCAAATCTTCCTAAAAATAAACTTGAGATGGCAAAATATATCCTTGAGTGTGCAGGGGACGAAGATTAACTAAACCGCATTTGTAGGGGTAATATTTGTTAATTGCCCCTACACTTTTATCCTGAATTAGTAAACTACTAATCAGCCATTCCTACATTCCTCCTTGATTAACCTAATATTTAACATTATCTTTTTACTTCTTAATTTAATATCATTAACTTACCTCCTAAGTTATGTAATTATAGTCAATAATATATCAAAAGAATTGTGCCTTTGTATGAACTACTTTGGGGCTTTATGACGGACATCAAAAATAGAACAAAGATAAGTGCGGGATAGTCAACGACCACTACCCTAAAGGGGGGGGGTAGCAGCTTGTAAGAAATTACAAGCCTTGTTGACCAGACTAAGTTCTTTGAGAACTACGTTATTTTGGTCATAACACCTTAGAATGCGT
Organism: Desulfamplus sp.; assembly: GCA_015232555.1. Classification (GTDB taxonomy): domain Bacteria; phylum Desulfobacterota; class Desulfobacteria; order Desulfobacterales; family Desulfobacteraceae; genus Desulfamplus. The sequence goes on from JADFZJ010000077.1 coordinate 14,313, forward strand.
GCCAGTTCTAAGCTCTGTTGTTCGACATTAAACAGGTGTAAAGGTCTAAAGCCAGTGTGTCGAGTGTAAAAAGCCATTATAACTTTGTCGAGGCAGACATTACGGAAGTAATTCCGATTCTCTTAAAGGAGATTTTTTTCATGCAGAAAGTTTTTGTATTAGACACCAACAAAACACCGTTGACACCTTGCAGACCAAAACGTGCAAGAGTGATATTAAAACAGGGAAAAGCTGCCGTATTTCGTATGTTCCCTTTCACTATTATTTTAAAACATGAAATTCACGGTGCGTCCCCAAGACCACTTAGAATTAAAATAGATCCAGGTAGTAGAAAAACAGGAATAGCTATTGTTTCTGTTAAGTCTATTCCTGATTCAACAGGTGAAGTTGTTTTTGCAGCAGAGATAGAACATCGAGGTCAAGCCATAAAAGATAGTTTAGATAGTCGGAGAGCAATTAGAAGAGGGAGGAGAAA
>JADFZJ010000078.1 GCA_015232555.1 Desulfamplus sp.
TGCTGTAGAGGCATGGCCTGATATAAAATTTCATAAAACAAGAGAGTATAACTAATTTTTCAGATTATTAGTTTTAAATAGATAAAATTAAAAACAGTTCCACAATATAAATTTTAAGGAGAAAACAAAATGACCGAAAACCGAATTTTTAACTTTAACGCAGGACCTTCTGCCTTACCCCTTACAGTTCTTAAAGAGATACAGGAATCTTTTTTGGATTTTAAAGGCTCTGGAATGTCTATTACTGAAATCAGCCACAGATCAGGGCTTTTTGATGATGTAATTAATGACGCTGTTGCAAGAACAAAAAGACTTCTCAATATTGACGAGAAATATCATGTTCTGTTTGTTCAAGGTGGTGCAAGTCTTCAGTTTGCAATGATTCCTATGAATTTTTTAGGAAAAGATGCGACAGCAGACTATGTAAACACAGGAACATGGTCAACAAAGGCAATCAAAGAGGCAAAACTTCTTGAGAAAAAGATAAATATTGTTGCATCATCAGAAGACAAAAATTTCTGCTATATCCCGAAAAATATTCAGTTTAATAAAGATGCCAAATATGTTCACATTACCTCAAACAACACCATAAAAGGGACACAGTGGCATAAATTTCCAGACACAAACGGAGTGCCAATAGTGTCTGATATGTCTTCAGATATTTTCAGCAGACCGCTTGAGATGGACAAATTTGGAATGATTTACGCTGGTGCCCAGAAAAACATGGGACCTGCTGGTGTCTGTATGGTTATTCTGCGTGACGATATGCTCAAACTTTCAGAAGAGCTGTTGCAGGCAGACGCAAAATCATTGCCAAACATGCTCCGCTACAACACCTATTCATCACAAAACTCAATGTATAACACTCCAAACTGCTTTGGTGTTTATACAATCCAGCTTGTTCTTAAATGGCTTGAGGAAGAGATTGGCGGACTTGCAAAGATGGAGTCGCATAATCAGGAAAAGGGAAAAAGGCTCTATGACTTTATTGATAACAGCAATTTTTACCGTGCCACTGCTGATCAAGACAGTCGTTCTTTGATGAACGTAACCTTCCGTCTGCCAAGCGAAGAGCTTGAAAAAGAGTTTATCTCTCAGGCAACCAAAAACGGTCTTGGTGGTCTTAAAGGTCATCGTTCTGTTGGCGGATGCCGTGCGTCTATCTACAATGCCACAAGCATGGAAGGTATTGAGGCATTAATTAAATTTATGAAATCTTTTGCAACAGGAAAATAGAAATAAAATTTTCCAACTGAAAAATAGAAATAGGAGAAGTTTGTAATGAAAGTTCTTGTAAGTGACAAAATGGGTGAAGAGGGTCTTGAGATATTTAGAAACGCCGAAGGAATTGAGCTTGATGTAAAGACTGGACTGAAACCTGAAGAGTTAAAAGCTATTATTGGAGAGTATCACGGTCTTGCAATTAGAAGTGCGACAAAAGTTACTAAAGAGATTATTGAAGCTGCAACCAATCTTAAAGTTATAGGTCGTGCAGGTATTGGTCTTGACAATGTGGATATTCCAGCAGCTACACAGAAAGGTATTGCAGTTATGAATACCCCTGGTGGAAATACAGTTACCACAGCAGAACATGCAATTGCAATGATGATGGCTCTAACTCGTAATATTCCAAAAGCAACTTCTACAATGAAACAGGGGCTATGGGAGAAGAAAAGTCTTCAGGGTCGTGAGCTTTTTAACAAAACTCTTGGAGTAATTGGTTTTGGAAACATAGGCACAATAGTTGCAAATCGTGCTCAGGGTCTTAAAATGCAGGTTATTATTGCTGACCCCAATGTAACTCCAGAGCGTATTGAAAAAGCTGGATTTGAGAGTGTATCACTTGAAGAGCTTTATAAGCGTTCAGATTATATCACAATTCATGTTCCAAAACTTGAGAGCACCACAAATCTTCTGAACAAAAAAACCTTTGAGATGATGAAAAAAGGTGTGATGGTTATCAACTGTGCAAGAGGCGGGATAATTAATGAAGATGATCTCTATGAGGCGATTGTATCTGGAAAGGTTGCTGGAGCTGCCCTTGATGTATTTGCAAAAGAACCACCCGGAGATATTCCGCTTCTAAAATTGGATCAGGTAATTGCAACTCCTCATTTAGGAGCATCAACCGCAGAGGCTCAGACCAATGTTGCAGTTGCAGTTGCCAATCAGATAGTTGCCTATCTCACTCAAGATACAGTTATTAATGCAGTTAATGTGCCATCTGTAACTGGAGAACTTTTAAAGAGACTTCAACCGTTTCTCTATCTTAGTGAGAGAATCGGTAAAATGCACACTTTTATGTCTGAAGGTCCAATAAAAGAGATAAATATTGAGTATGCAGGCAATTTCCTTGATCTTGATCTAAAACCAGTAACTCTTGCAGCAGTACGTGGTATTCTTGATCCTATTGTTCCTTATGAGGTAAATTTTGTTAATGCTATGTCATTAGCAAAAGATATGGGCATTAAGATTTCAGAAACTACAAGCCAAGATAGTGATCACTACATAAACCTTATCAGAATGACAGTTGTGTATGAGAATAAAACAAATCTTATCGCAGGTACAATATTCGGAAAGGATGATGCAAGAATTATCAGGATCAACAAATTCCGTCTTGAAGTTATTCCAGAGGGTTACCTGTCCCTTATTCACAATAAAGATGTTCCGGGTGCAATAGGAAGTATTGGCACATGCCTTGGGAAGCACAGCGTAAATATTGGAAAGATGACTGTAGGTAGAGAGGATGATGGAGACAGGAACATTATCTTTATTAGCACCGACACACCAGTATCTGAAGAGGTATCTGATGAGTTACGCAAACTTGATAAAGTTCACTCTATCATAAATTTTGCTCTGTAATTGCTCTGTTATATTGAGTTTTTTATAACAAACATGCAATGATTTAGACAAGAAGAAATGAAAGTCCCATGATTACAGCCATTTAAAAAGACTTTCATATAAAAATAGGGGCGAAACTGCTGATATAATTGCAAGTTTGCCCCTAAACAATATATTACGATACAGAAACAGTATTTCCAGTTCCAACATCAAGATTTATACAAGCTGTAGGATCCAGCTTACAGCTTGTCTCAAATTTCTTAAGAACCATTCTAAGCTCTTTTCTTTTTAATGCCCCTCTGTTTCTTCTCTTCTCCTCATCTGTTACTAAAATAAGCTCTGGTACAGGAAGAGGTTTGCCAGTTACTTTATCTACAGCAACAAATGTAAGATAAGCAGAAGATACATGCCTTGACGTCCCTTTAAGCAGGTCTTCGGCATCAACCCTGACACCAATCTCCATTGAAGTCCTACCAGCCATGTTTATTGATGCCTTTATTGTTATCATCTCACCAATAAAAATCATGTTATGAAAATCGATCCTGTCAATTGATGCAGTAACAGCAAGATTGCCTGCATGTTTTATTGCGACCACTCCAGCAGCGTTATCAATCTCCTTCATAACAGAACCGCCGTGCACAATTCCCCCAGGGTTGGCATCTGAAGGCTGCATCACCCTTGCAAGAGTTACCATGCTATCTTGAACACGTTTGGGTTGTAATTTATCCTTATCCATTATCTATTTTCCTGATACCTTTATGAACCAATGAGGTTAAATATGAGCTTATGAGATTTAGAATCCTGAAATCCTTACACCCAGAAAATTTTCTAATCTTTAAAAACCAACTTGCCGCCAAGATGTCCTGCAATACCAGCCGAAGCCAGCATGATTACATTAAGCAGGATAAATAACCATGACAGGCAGGAAGATAGCACCTGAGGATCAATTATATACCAGACCACATTAAAAATGCAGATAATAGCTGTTACAGTAGCAGCAGCTATCTTGATTACAAACAGCGATGTCATGGCTTTGTTGTATTTTTTTATCCACTCAACATATCCTGCAAACAAAACAAACGGCAAGACAAGCAGGACAAAAAGCATGTTGAAAAAACCGGCAGTTGAAAGCAAGGCTGAAATGCCATCTGTTGAGCAGGTGTTTGAAACTCCACTTGTTGAAAAATCTGATTGAAATACAATTGCCAATACAAAAAGAGTAACCGCTACTGGCAGCACACCATTTGGAAAATGGACAGAAATCGGGTGGGCATGATGTTTTACAAGCTGACTTTGGAGTGCATCATAAAGTTTCAACCATTTAGGTTTATTTGCCTCAATAATCGCCTTTCTCTCTGCAAGCTGCCGTTCAAGCTCTTTTATGCGTAAGGCATCTTGTGATTTTTGATCAACTTCCGACTCAAGCAGAATAAACTTTGATGCTGGAGCTTTGCATACAGGGCAGCTATCTGGTGGAGCATCTCCTTCGTGAATGTATCTACATATTGTGCATTTCCATTTTTTCATTTTTTATTAAATCTCCTTATTGTTATTAATGATGCTATATTTAGTATTTTTATTATTCAGTAGTTTCAATCCGACAATAATTGCAGCAAAGCCGCTTATGTTCTCTCTTTTTATAACCAATCTCTTTATAATATTGCTGTTTTATCTTTTATCAATATCAACAAAACTACACTCATTTGGTCCGCAGTAATCTCCAACATACGCAGCCCCGGGGCGGTAAAGAGCGGGTCTTGGAGCAGCAAGGGCAAACTGCTCTTCAATAACATGAGCAGCCCAGCCGCTTACTCTTGAGACCGCAAAAATAGGCGTAAACAGATCAACAGGAATTCCCATTGCATAGAAAAGCGAGGCACTGTAAAAATCAACATTTACAAATATATCTAAATTTTTGCGTGCCTTAAAAACTTTTTTCGCCCTTTTCTCAACTTCTACTGAAAGCTCATACCAGAGAGCATTGCCAACAATCTCTCCTAACCGTTTAGACATAGGGGCAAGAATTAAGGCTCTTGGGTCATCAACTTGATATACAGCATGACCAAGCCCCATGATTAGTCCGCCTTCATTTAGGGTATTTTCGATATACTCATCAATTTTATCCACTGAACCAATTTTTTTCAGCATCTCCATTACCCGAACATTTGCACCGCCATGAAGCTCTCCTGATAATGAACCAATAGCCGCTGATATTGCTGCATAGATATGTGCCCGAGTTGATGCTACCTGTCTTGCTGTAAAAGTTGAGGCATTTAACGAGTGTTCCGCATGAAGTACAAGAGCTGTGTCAAAAAAATGTGCCATCTCTTCGTTTGGAATTTCACCTTTTAGCATGTAGAGAAAATTAGCCCCATGATCCAATGTTGCGTGGGGCATCACAGGCTCTTTGCCATTTCGGATTCTGTCCCATGCGGCTATTAAAACTGAAATCCCAGCAATAATGTTTAGAGCACTCTCTTTTGAGGATTCAAGATTTCTATTCTCAAGATTATTATCCAATCTTGCAAGAATTGGAACTGCTGCTTGAAGTATATCCATAGGTTCTGTATCTAATGGAATCTGTCGCAAAAAATTAAAAATTGATTCTGGTAATTTTCTTTTTCCCCTCAACTTTGCCTTTAAATCGTTAAGTTCGTCAGCTTTAGGCAGTCTTTCATATAAAAGAAGATATACAATCTCCTCATAGCTGGTCTTTTTTGCGAGATCCGCCACTAAATAACCTCGATATAAAAGTTTTCCCAATTTTCCGTTGACATCACTGATCTTTGTGCTTGCTACACTGGCACCTCTTAAACCAGTGTCAAGTATGGGTGTGCATTCGTTCATCATAAATATAGTCTCCATTAATAAAGTCATGTTACTCAGGAATAGACCAAATATTCAATCAGGTATAAATTCCCCCATATACACTAAAAAATCTTTTCAGGTGGTCGTCTCTCAGGAACATACTGAGCTTCCACTTTCCCTTCGTTGAGTTCTGCACAAACATAGAGACCGCAAAAACATGCTCCATACTCTTTTGCGTCTGCCTCTCTGTATTCGCAGGGACAGATAATATCTTTGTCTGCCTCTCTGTCTCCAGATGCAAGACGACAGGGGCACGCCATATAGCCATAGGTCTCTTTGTTCTTCATAAGAGATTCAAGCAGCTCATGGACAAGATCAATATCTTTATTAAAAAAATAACCTTTAGGTTCCTGAAGTTTTTTTAAATTCTCATACAGTGTTTTAACATCCATTTTCCTTACTCCCTTTAGTTGGACTGTGGCTCTTGGATTTTATTTATCTTAATTTAATTACGTGAATCTTTTTTAGATTGCCATTGTAATCATTGAAGAAAAAGACAGTCGCTTAAATTCCTAATGCTTCTTTTATCTGCTCTTCTTGAAAACCAACTATAACTTTATCATTTATGACAATAGTGGGAAACGAGCATCTGGGATTGATCTTTTTTATATCTGAAATGGTGTTTTGTCTCTCTTCACCTGTCAAAGCGTCAACTTCAACGCATTGGAAATCAATCTGGCATTCTGTCAAAAACCTTTTTGCAGCTTTGCAGTGGCTGCATGTGCTGAGTGCATAGACTAATGTGGAATTTTCGCTCATGGTTTATCCTTTTTTAATTTAAATTTGTTAAACCCTTAAATTGCATCTGCTTTTTACATTATTTAACATTATGAAGCTATCTCTTTTAAAATGAAAATAGAATATCTTAATTTGCAATCTTTTTAAACCAAATTTTATTTGAAAATATAGCCCTCTTGACTGCAATATCAATTCCTATTGTTGGTTCGCCGATAAAGAGAATATATATATCTGCCAATATTTGCAGTTCCAAAAAATTAAAAAAGAAAAAATTAATCCATTTGATTATCTCAAATGTCAAAGTGATTATTACTATAATTTAGCAAAAAAATAGTGAAATTATCAATTTGCATCTTACCGCTTTTTTCTTTATCTCTTTCTTTATTTTCTGATTTTATAAGTCTATCTTCTAACCTTAACATTTAAGAGTAATTGATAACTGTTATAGCGTTATTAACAGAATAATTTGATGTAGATTTGACAACTTTTAAAAAGTTGTCAAATTTTATAAGAAGATAATTCTATATGGAGTTTCTCAATGTATCAAGCACAGGTGTATATCTCACCAACACATCCAGCACTATATCAGCACTGACGGCTTTTTAATACTGCTGCCCGTGTATGGCAGCTTCAACCACGATAAATAGTTGTAATAACTATAATTAGTTGGAGGAGTTTTTTTATTATGCTTGATGTGTTGAAACTAAACGATTGCCAGAAAAAAGATGGAATTAAAGACAAACTCAAGGCAATGCTAAATGATGGCAACTTGAGTGGTTGTCTTACCTGTGCTGCCTGTTCAGCGGGGTGTCCTGCAACAGGTGCAATGGATATGGACCCCAGAAAATTTGTGAGAATGGCTGTTCTTGGCATGGATTCAGAGCTTGAGAGACACCCATGGATATGGGTCTGCACAATGTGCAAACGTTGTCAGAGTGTATGTCCTATGGATATAAATATCCCTCAGCTCATTTTCTATCTGAGATCAGGCTGGCCCAGAGAAGAGCGTCCCAAAGGGATTCTTGGCTCATGTGATCAGCATGTAAAATCACGCGGCGGAGCAATGGGCGTTCCTTTTGAAGATTTTGAATTTACAGTTAATGATCTTGCCGAAGAGTGCAGAGGTCAAGATGGTTTTGAAGAGCTACAGGCTCCAATTGATAAAGAGGGGGCTATGTATGCTCTTAATCAAAATTCCCGCGAACCAGTAACAGAGCCAGATGAACTTTTGCCACTTTGGAAGATTCTCCACAAGGCAGATGCAGACTGGACATATTACTCTGATATGTGGGGCGGTGAAAATTATTGCATGTTTCTTGCTGACGACAAATCTTGGGGAGATATAGTAAGGTCACAGTCAAAAAAAATAGATGAGCTTGGCTGTAAAACCTTTATAAATACAGAGTGTGGACACTCATTTTTTGCTGTTTATGCGGCACTCAAAAAGTTCAATATTCCGCACAATTTTGAATTTAAAAGTATCGTAGAGTTCTATGCAAAATGGATAAGGGAGGGTAAACTTCCTGTAAATTCTGACTGGAACAAGGATCTCAAGATAAAATTCACGGTTCAAGATCCGTGCAATATAGTCCGCAAATCTCTTGGAGACTACATGGCTGATGAACTGCGATTTGTTGTTCAGACCGCTGTTGGAAAAGAGAATCTTATTGAGATGTATCCGAATAAATCCAACAATTTCTGCTGTGGTGGTGGCGGCGGTGCTCTTCAGGGTGGCTATACTAAAGAGCGTCAGGCTTATGGAAAGATAAAATTTGATCAGATAGCACAAACTGGAGCAGACTATGTAATCACTCCATGCCATAACTGCCATGCCCAGATTGAAGATATAAAGCATGTTTATGGCGGGAAATATCATGTTGTTCATCTTTGGACTATCCTTTGCCTTTCAATGGGTATTCTTGGCGAAAATGAGAGAACTTATCTTGGTCCAGACCTTGCTGACTTTGGTCTTTAACCGTTCTATCTTATTTATCTAAAATTTCTCATATAAATTTAAAGAGATAAGATACGCATATAAAAAATCAAAGCAAAAAGGTTTTAACTACAAGATTTAAAGGAGATCAAAGATGAGTAATAACAGTGTAACTGGAGCTGTTCTTGTAGCAGGTGGCGGTATTGGAGGAATCCAAGCTGCCCTTGACTTGGCAAACTCTGGCTATTACGTATATATGGTTGAAAAATCGCCTTCAATAGGCGGTGTTATGGCACAGCTTGACAAGACCTTTCCCACAAATGACTGCTCAATGTGTATCATGTCGCCAAAACTTGTTGAAGTTGGCAGGCACATCAACATAGAGCTTATAACCCTTGCAGAGATAAAAGATGTAAGAGGTGAGCAGGGCATTTTTGAGGTCGATGTTTTTCAGAAAGCCCGATATGTTGACATGACAAAATGTATAGCTTGCGGTGCTTGTGCTGAAAAATGCCCCAAAAAAGTTGATGATTTATATAACGCAGGACTTGCAAAGAGAAAAGCAATTTATGTGCCTTATCCTCAAGCTGTGCCGCTAAAATATGCAATTGATGCTGACAACTGCATTATGCTTACAAAAGGTAAATGCGGAAACTGCGAAAAAACATGCCCTGCTGGTGCAATTAATTATAATGACAAAGATAAAAATCTCACCTTAAAGGTTGGTTCAATTATTCTTGCCCCAGGATTTAACGCATACAATCCATCAGGCAAAGCAATCTACAACTATGATGCGTCAAAAGATGTTGTAACTTCAATTGAGTTTGAGCGTTATCTTTCAGCATCAGGTCCTAATCAAGGTCATGTTACAAGACCTTCTGACAATTCCCACCCCCATAAAATCGCATGGCTTCAATGTGTTGGTTCAAGAGATATAAACACTTGCGGAAACGGCTACTGCTCTTCTGTATGCTGCATGTATGCAATAAAACAGGCGATAATTGCAAAAGAGCATGATCCATCTCTTGAATGCACCATATTTTATATGGACATGAGAACTCATGGAAAAGGATTTGAGAGCTGTTACAATGAAGCAAAAGAAAAACACGGCATTAAGTTTGTAAAATGCAAGGTTCACTCTATCTTTACTCAGGAAGAAAAGCTCAATAATGAAGAAAAATTAGATATAGAGTCAGTTGAAGATAAAGAGACGGTTGAAGATAGCGGAGAAAAATCAGCAAAAAAATCAAAAAAAGAGAGCAAAAACAAAAATATAAAACAATATCAAGTCCTCAACTATTTTGATGAAGAGTCAGGCAAAGTCGTAAATGAGCTTTACGATATAGTTGTCCTTTCAGTTGGTATGGAAATATCTTCTGACACCCGTGAACTTGCTCACAAAATCGGCATTGAACTGACATCTGGCGGATTTATAAAAACATCATCATTTGACCCTGTTGCCACGACAAAACAGGGTGTTTATGTGTGCGGGGCAGTTCAGGGACCAAAAGATATTCCTCAATCAGTTGTAGAGGCGGGTGGAGCTGCAATGCGTGCAGGCACAGCCCTTGCTCCTGCAAGAAACACTCTTACGAAAAAAACACCAGAGAGAACAGAAATGGACATAAAAGGCGAGCGTCCAAGGGTCGGTGTTTTTGTGTGCTACTGTGGAAGCAATATTGCCAGCGTAATTGATGTTGCCGCTGTTCGTGATTATGCAGCAACTCTTCCTTATGTTGAGTATGTTGCTACAAATATGTATTCATGTTCTCAAGATGCCCAAGATGGAATTGCAAACATTGTAAAAGAAAAACAGCTTAACAGAATGATTGTTGCAGCCTGTTCTCCACGAACTCACGAGCCTCTGTTCCAGGAGACTTTGCTTTCTGCTGGAATAAACAAATATCTCTTTGAGATGGTCAATATCAGAAATCATGGGTCATGGGTTCACAAAGATTATCCTTTAGAGGCGACTCAAAAGGCAAAAGACCTTGTGAGAATGGCAGTTGCAAAGAGTGTTCAGCTTGAACCTCTTGCAGAAGCAGACCTTAACATTGACCAGAATGTTGTTGTAATCGGCGGTGGAATTTCTGGAATGACTGCTGCAAAATCACTTGCAGATCAAGGATACAAGGTCAATATCATTGAGCAGAATACCTCACTTGGCGGTCAGGCAAAGAATCTTTATCAGACCGCTGGCAGAGCAATGATTCAGGAAGGTTTGGAAAATCTCACATCACAAATTACTTCCCATGAAAATATAACTGTTTTCACAGGTGCTGAAATTGAAGATGTTGAAGGGTTTGTGGGTAATTTCAAGACAACAATAAGTTCATGTTGTGATTCTTCCGCTACTTCAAAGTGCGGCTGTTCTTCTGGAAACTGTGGTGATTCTTCTTTAAATTCAGATAAAGATGGTGTTGCTTCTGGAACAAATTCAAAGACCATTGAACACGGCGTTACAATCATAGCCACAGGTGCTTCTGAGCTAAAGCCAACTGAATATATCTATGGTCAGGATAAACGCATTGTAACAGGAATTGAGCTTGATAAGATGTTTATCAATAACGATCCCGCCCTTTCAGCTGCAAAGAGTGCTGTATTTATTCAGTGCGTAGGTTCAAGAGAGCCACAACGCCCTTACTGCTCAAGAATCTGCTGTTCCCACTCTGTTCTTTCTGCCTTGCATCTTAAAGAGAAAAACCCTGACATGAATATCTTTATTCTTTACAGGGATATAAGAACTTATGGTGAAAAAGAGCTTCTCTACAAAGAGGCAAGAGACAAAGGGATAATCTTTATAAGATACGATCTTGCAAACAAACCAGAGGTTTCTGTTGGTGACGGGAAGCTCAACATCAAGGTTATTGACCATGTTCTAAAAATGCCGATTGTCATTGAAGCTGACCTTTTGACTCTTGCATCTGCTGTTGTTCCATATAAAGATGAAAAACTTGCTCAATTCTTCAAAGTTCCTCTTAATGAAGATGGATTCTTTGTTGAAGCCCACGTAAAACTTGCTCCGTCAGATTTTGCTACAGATGGCGTATTTCTGTGCGGTCTTGCCCACTATCCAAAACCAATAGATGAATCAATTGCACAAGCTCAAGCTGCTGCTTCAAGTGCGTTAAGACTTCTTTCAAAGAAAACAATCAAAACACAAGGCACTATTGCTGAAGTAAATCAGACAATATGCAGTGGCTGCGGAGTCTGTGTCTCTGTATGCCCATATAATGCCCCGTCTTTGAGAGTATCTAACCAAAATGAAGGACGACCTAAACCGCATGAAGGAAAAGCAGAGATAAATCCTGTTCTCTGTAAAGGGTGCGGTGCGTGTGTCTCTTCATGCCGTTCTGGTGCGTTGAAGCTGAAGGGTTTTGATGATGGGCAGCTTTTGGCAATGATTGAAAGTGCGATGAATTTCTAAAAATAATGGGAATCCTGATTCAGACGGTTAGAGAAGATTAGAGCTGAATTCTTTAAGGAGATAATAATAATGAGTGAGTTTGAACCAAAAATAATAACAATACTGTGCAACTGGTGCACTTATGGAGCTGCTGATCTTGCGGGAGTAAGCAGATTTCAGTATCCGCCAAATATAAGGGTTATTAGAGTTCCATGTTCTGGTCGTGTATCACCAAAGATGATTCTTTCAGCATTTCATAACGGAGCTGATGGAATCTGGATTTCTGGATGCCACCCTGGAGATTGCCACTATATTACAGGCAACTACTATGCACGCAGAAAATTCATGCTTCTGAAAAACTTTCTTGAATATAATGGAATTGAGCAGGGAAGAATCCATTTTTCATGGATTTCATCAGCAGAGGGTGTGAAATTTGCCGAAGTTGCCCGTGATGTGGTTGAGTCTGTCAGAAAACTTGGACCTGCAAAATATTTTATCAAAAAAGAGTTTATTGACTCTAATTTGTGCAATTGTCTCAATACAGATAATAATCCTGATAAAAATATTCTGGAGGAACAGGCAGCATGACCACAAATCTAAATCAGCCAGATATTAATAAAAAACAGATAGATACTATAAACCAGCAATACACAGAGAAAATACGGGAAGCTGCGAAGCGTATTCTTTTAGAGAAAAAGGCAGATGTTGTTATCGGCTTTAAAAACGGCACAGAGCCAATGACAACTGAGCCGTGTCTCATAAACAAAGCCTCTGATGCTGATAAATTAATCTGGAATGAGCATTGCTGTCTTAACCTTGCCAACTACGTAAAAGGCAGGAAAGACAAGGTTGCAGTGATAGCCAAAGGTTGTGATTCACGTAATTTGGTTAATCATATAATTGAGCATCAGATTAAACGCGAGAATCTTTATATTATTGGTGTGCCGTGCAATGGCATGGTTGATAAATCTGTAAATGTAAAAGATTCCAAAGTTGAGGCAGAGTCAGATACCATGCAGGAAAACTTGGATGTTTTTCTGACAAATAGAGATATGCTTCAAGAGAACTGCAAAACCTGTATTAAACGCAATCCTGTTATTTTTGATGAGATGATAGCAGAGCCTGTTAAAGAGAGAGTGTGGACAAAAGAGGAGAAACTTAAAGAGCGTTTTGAATCAGTCAATAAAATAGAGGCAATGTCAGAAAGTGATAGATGGAGCTTTTTTAATGATATGCTCTCATCTTGCACAAGGTGTTATGCTTGCAGAAACGCCTGCCCGCTCTGTTATTGCCCAACTTGCTTTGTTGATGAGTCGCGTCCTCAATGGGTTGGCAAAGGAGTTGATCCTGTAGATGTCAGAACCTACCATTTTCTTAGAGCTTTTCATTTATTCCACTTATGAATTTCTTTTGGGCAACGGTGCCTTTTTCTAATCCTGCAATGCTTTGGCCCATTGGTGGAAAAGGTATGCGTCCTGTAATTGGTTTGAAAAGCTATTTTGCAAA
>JADFZJ010000079.1 GCA_015232555.1 Desulfamplus sp.
AATATTTTAACCCCTGGTATTTCTAAATCTAATTCAAATCCCATATCTCTCCTCATTCATGGATAAATGAGAGTCATTATAAATAGCTTGTTGAAAATAACAACCACGGAAAATCTCGGAGAACCTATTTTTTAATGTATTATAAAGAATAGTCGGATGCTTTTTTTTGCATAGTATAGGCAATTATTTTTTAACGGTATATTCAGTTGCTTTTACAGGGAAAGCATACAATTGGATATATCTTATTGCTCTGCTTGTCTGTATAATCAATTCTAAACTCTTTAAATTTTAATTCTTTGAAAAAATTACTGTTTTCAATCTGTTGTTCATCTAACAAATTAGAATTAGATGTTATGTTGTTTAAAATGGACTTAAAATCATCATCAGTAAATTTAAGCTCAATAAAAGGCAGTTGAATATTTCCGATTTTATCGTTTTTAATTGAACAGATAGGATAAAAAATTGAATTGTTTCCAGTCTGGTTTGAATTGTCAGCCAGTTTATTATCTGGAATGTCATCAATTTTTCGCGATTGAATTTCAACTACTCCTGTTAAACCCTCAGATGAAATAATAGAAAGCAATTCTGGCAGCAGTGCAGACATTTCAGAATCAAACATAATTTTAATAGTATTTAGTTCAGTCCCCTTTGAAAGCATTGAGGGTGTAATGTTGATACCCTCTGTCCATATTAAATATCTATAATTGTTTGGTAATAGATCAAGATATATTGCAGCATATTGCACCTTATCGTAGAGAGATATACTTTCTGTTGAGATACTACCTGCTGGCTCTTTTATACCCGCTGGTATTATATCCCAGTTTGGAGTGTCATTGGTTATCGGAGGCTCAATATCTGAATCAATCTCCGTGCCATCATTTCTAATAAGACGACATTTAATATTTTTTAGATCAAAGTTATCTGAGATAATTTCACCAAAAACATTGTCAATATTATCATAAAATCTCAAAACCAGTTTTTTCTTGATTTTAACTTCAACTGATTTAGTTGAAATATCTGACTTAGTTATAGCATTTGGCTTGTTTTGAGCATCTGCTTTAGATTGAAAATCAACTTGTTGTATTTTGCTGTCTGTCTGAATTTTTTTACTATCATTTGTCTGAGTTTCAGAAGAGAGCCTTAAAGACTGTTTATCTTTAGATAAATCATCTTTACTGTGGGGAAGATAATGTGAGAATAATATATATAGAAAAGCAACTCCCATTGCTGTAAAAATAGATAAAAATACCCATAATCGCATTTTGCTTATACCAGTAATAGCTGTTCTATCGCTATGATAGTTTTCAGACGAATAGAGATCAGAAGAGTATGGCAAATCATTACTATCAGAAACTATATTGGAAGAGAGCAAATCTGAACCTGAAGAGAAAAAGTTTGAATTATTTGAACTATCTGAAGAGTTTGAATTATCTGAAGAGTCTAATGACTTGTCAGCACTTTTTGCCTTTTCGGCCTCTTTATTGAGAGGAATTTTTCCATGAACTGTTTTACTGTTTAAATCAATTACAATTGAGTCAGGATATTTTTCCACAAGCGAATCAGTATATTTTTCAATGAGACTTACAGAGTGATTCAAAGGATTAATTTGTGAATTTGTAATATTTGAGAGTCTATTCTGTGTAGGGCAGCAACGCCAAAGACAGTCAGAATCCATAGGTTTTGCTATAAAATAGCTATTAAACGTGATATTCCATCTTATGTTGGGTGGAACAAGGTTTAATGCTTCACCAACAAGAGTGAGGCACAGCTTATTATAAGATAGATTTTCATATTCAGAATTAAAAAGGATGAATGATGGTATTTCTAATGATGACTTTTTCAGATTATATTCTACTGATTGTGCAAGCATTAAAGCAGGGTTAGCATCACTGAAAATAGACTGCCATTGTTTTGGTAAATGTAATGTATCATCAATGCCGCCAAAATCTGCTTTGTTGAATAGGTCAATTGTTTTAGGCTGTAGAAGAGATGGAGTCTGATCCCAATGCTCCACAAAAATATTACCGTTAATCATCAACCATGCGGGACCTTGAACGCACTTTAATCTCTCTATGTTATCAAGTATAACATGATGGGCAATTTTGTTCTCACGCCCTGAGTAATCTCTGCCTGAAACAGCAACTCTTGATAGAATTGATATCTCTTCCTCAGTTTCTTTCAAACCGTAATGGTAATCCTCTCTATTGACCTGCAACTTGTAATCTACACTATTTTTTGGTTCATAATCCTCAAGAACTTTAAACCTGTAGTGGGTGTAAATCTCAGGATTATGGTCATAAAGAGGATGTCCAATAGGATAGACAAAGGTATAACCGCTCAAAGATTCGCAAAGTTGAATATAAGTTTTAGGTATCCCCTCTGTATAAGCAACAGGGGTAAATCCTGATGTTCCGCTCTGCAACCCTCTGGGATATGATGTGTATATCAGTTCAAACATCAAAATACTCCAGCTTTTAAAATACTCTATAAATATTATCGGCAAGCTTTTATATGAAAGTCTTTTTAACTATCTGTAATAAAAAGCCTTTTTTAGTTGTGGCGGTCAAATCTGCCATGTATCTTATCTGTGAGGTGATATTTTATGGCGTGATATAAGAAATATATCCCATTTGCGATAGAATATAGAGAAACGGAACTTCAACCCATAGAGGATTTATATCGCCTGGCTGAACACCTTGTTCATCTGGCTGGTGTCCAATTGCACTTACTGGCAGATAGACTACATTATCAGCAAATGACTCTACAGTGTTGACAAACTCTGGTGCCAATCTGCAAAACATCTCTCTGATACAGGCTGATATTAGGTTTATATGGGTCAGGTTCAGAACTCCTGCCTCATTTGTAGTACCTTTACCTTGTTTAATAAATCGATACGGCAGATTTTTCAGATTAATCCCCTCCTGATTGAAATAATCCATTAGAAGATCAGCCTTTGAGACTCCTATTACAATGGGTTTCTTAAATCTCTCTTTTACGCTAAGACCCGTATGCTTTCTAATACGATCAATGATTTCGGTGATTATTTTTTGCTGCTGATAGACTGTCTGAATTAATTTTTCTCGCAATGAAGCATTTATTATACGGCTAAATCTTGGATCTGCTGTAGGGTCAAACAAGAATAGAAAGCCATTGGCATGAAGAATATGCAATGTTCCAGGTTTCTGTATCATATCCTGACCCGTTTGAAAATGTTCTCCTGCATTATCATAAAACGCAACTGTATTCTGGATGCGTTCAGATCGGTTATATCTATTGTTTGACAATATTGAAAATATAGCTGGCAGCGGAAGAAACATATTTACAGCATTTATTTTTACCTCTCTTGCTGTATGAGCAGATTCAATCTGTGTTTTTTCAATTGCATTGTAATTAACACCTCTGGCAGGAATAAAGAGTTTCTCTTCATAGCTATTGATCCACTGGTTCGTCATGTTGTCAATATCTTCAAAACTTAGACCAAAATATTCTGGCAGTATCGTCCTTAATTTCCATGTTGAAGCTGCAAGATAGTAGGATTTGCCGGCACCTGGGGATCCGATAATTGAAAAAAAGAGTGGAGGGCTATCTAAAAAAGGGGTGGGAATACGTAAATGACAGCGTGGACAAGCCATATCAGGACAAATTTCACCTCTGTTGTCCAATGCTCTGCGAAGAGGCTTTATATGTCTTGGTAAAAATCGCTTCTGCTCATCATACCCAAGAACAGGATCGCCCATAAGAGATGGATGACGGGCAATATAGAGAAGTTCTTCAGATTTAAAGCCATGCCAGCAGTAAGGACAGGTATGCCTGTCAGAGCCAGATGCATCAGATAGGTCAGGCAGGTGGCTCTTTTCAGCAAATAGCTCTGGAATTTCAAAGGCTTTAATTCTATTTTGCAATCCTGAATGCCAAGCATCGTCTAAAGGACACAGTAGATTTTTTCTGACTGATTGCAACATCTCCTGAAGTTTTAGCGGACCATACTCTCTGCCTTGATGGAGATAAAACCACTCAATATCTTTGTCTCTGACAGAGCGTAGCTTTTTTGCAGGTGTCTGATCTGTTACAGAACCATATATCAATGAAAGATTTACATCTCCAGCTTTGAGTGTAAAAATTTTGTCCTTACCTGCTTCAAGCCTCTTTTTACCTGTAATTGGCTCGCCATTGAGCAGAGTTGTGCTCTGTATAGTCGGCTTTGCATGATCTGCCGCATCTTTAGGCATATCTGTATTACTGCCTGCAAGATCGTATATTTCAAGATATTTTCCATCCTTAATCAAAACAAATTGAATATGGGATTCGGCAATAGAAGGGTCTTTTATGACAACGTCACACTGCATGGAACATCCTAAAACTACAGGAGATGTGTTTATGATATGAGGTTCCATGCCGTATTTTTCAGGAATGGTGATCCGCCATGCACTTTTTATCTGAGTATCTTTTTTAAACAGCATGGGATTGTCCCTTTTTAATCGTTATATGTTAAAATGAATTTTTATCCATTAAAAACAGCACTCTATCAACTATTTTGAAAAAAATTATCATATAGAGAGATGATTGTAAAGAATGTTGTGTTTTTTATTTAATGAGATTAGTAATACTCTTCTATTTAACACATTACACATTCATTGATTCAAAATTTGACTTTTTCAGCCCCTTCTGAATATAATAGATTATACAAGCAACAGCGAATGAAAAATTATACAGGAGTAGCAAATAATGAACATTGATATAGGTTATGCAACACCACTTAAAAACTATAATAGAGACCATCTTGTTGATGGTGATGTTTTTTTAAAACTAAAGCGTTCACTTCAAACATTTCAATCCAACAGGCTGAATAACACATATCAAGATATAAAAAACGATCCCCAATATGACCTTATGGGTGATTTTTTCTTCAACCGCCTCTATGCACCCGAAGATTTCAGTTTTCGGGATCAAGGAATAAAAAAACTACACACTGCTTTAGACGGCAAAGTCTATTCAGGAATGGTATCAGCAGTTACAAGAGTAATTGAACTGCATGAACTCAGTGATGAGCTTGATAATAAGATGGTTCACAAAATGATAGATACAAATATCGGACACGATATGACAATGGAGCAATATCAGCAGATTTACAGAAGTCTTGATAATTATGACCAGAGAATATACCAGATCAATCTAAGCACCGAAGTTACGAAGACATTCCACAGGCTCAGTCAGAAGTGGATTGTAGCTGTATCTCTTAATACTGTAAAAAGTGCCGCATATTTTTTTAAAATAAAACCTGTGGTTGACTTTATTTATCAGGGATACACAGCTTTTAGGCAGATTAAAAATATTGATTACTTTATAAATACGATCCATGAACGAGAGATTGCATGGCACAATGAAATTTGGAATAGTAACACATTAAACTGATCAAAATTGATTTAAATAAATCTACTATTTAAAGAAGGTTATGTAAATATGATATGAAAAGAGCACTTATTCTATCAGGTGGAGGCTCAAGAGGCTCGTTTCAGGTTGGGGTGTGGAAATATCTTCAAGAGAAGAATTGGTCACCTGACATGATCTGCGGCAGCTCAATTGGTGCTATTAATGCAGTGGCAATTGGTTCAGGTATGACTGTAGAGCAGATGACCAATATCTGGACAAGATCCGTATCAGGAAGACAAAAAATATACAAATTACAGCTTCTTGATTTTATGGCAAATGCTCTGATAAGAAGACGCTGGATTCCTCTTATGGATACAACGCCCCTTAAAAACATGCTTCAATCTTCAATTGACTTTAAAAAATTGAAACGGAGCAGAACTGAGATCATTATATCTGCTGTCAATATTAATACTGCGGCTCCTGAGTTTTTTACTCAAAACGAAATTACTATTGATCATCTTATGGCATCAAGTGCCATGCCGATTATTTTTTCACCTCACAAGATTGATGGTATTCTTTACTGGGATGGCGGCATAATGGCAAACATACCTCTTCTACCTGCTTTAATAAAAGAGATGGAAGAAATCATTGTTGTGCTCCTTTCACCTGTAGGACACGAGATGCGATTGCCTGAGCCAAAACGGTTAATGGATGCAGGCGAACATCTTATGGAGCAATCACTTGTATCTTCCTATCAAAACACCCTCATGGGTCAGATTATTGGAGATAGCAAATCCAGAATAAACGCTATTCTTCCAGATTCTTCATATTTACGAAGAACGAACATTAAAAATTTAGCGAAGAATATCGAACAGAACAACGCAGACGAAAAGCAAGAGCATAAACTTCCAAAAATAATTACCATTGCACCTTCAAAAATGCTTGGTATCCCATCTTTGTTGAATTTTACATTAAAACAGGCAAATGCACTAATGGCTGATGGATATCAAAATGCCTATAATCAATTGAAAGATATTGTGTGATTATGATTACAAATCGATAAATGAAAGTCTGTTAAGAGACTTTCATTTAAAATTATACTAATAATTTAAGGAGAAAATTGATGCTTCCTGAATATTTTGAATTTTCGCTTCCCACAAAATTGGTTTATGGTGCTGGCATTATAGGCAACATAGAAAAAGCAGTTACTCGTTTTGGTATGAAAAGAGCATTGCTTGTAACTGATGCTATTCTTGCAGAGGCTGGTCCTGTTGAAAAGGTTAAAAAAGGGTTTCAGAACACTGGTATTGATATTGCTTCAGTGTTCGATAATGTGCCGCCAAACTCAACTCTTAAAACTGTTCAAGACTGTGCAGCACAAGGTGTTGCTGATAACTGTAATATGGTGATTGCAGTTGGCGGAGGAAGCGTCATTGATACAGCAAAAGTGGCAAACCTTGTGATGAAAAAAGGCGGCAAGGTTCAAGATCACATGGGAGCTTATCTTCTTGATATAAATGAATCACTTTTCCCTTCCATTATTATCCCTACAACTGCTGGAACAGGCTCAGAAGTGACTAAAGTTGCTGTTATTGCTGATCCTGATAACGATGTTAAATTACCTTTTGCAGAAGAACAGTTTCTCCCTCAGCTTGCCATTCTCGATCCTGAATTGACACTTTCTCTTCCCGGAAAACTTACAGCATCAACTGGTATGGATGCTTTAGTGCATGCAATTGAGGCTTATGTTGATAAGGAGTGGTCACCAGCTTCTGATGCACTCGCCCTACATGCGATAAAGCTTATATCAGAAAATATTTTGATAGCCTGTGCAAAACCTAATGATATTGAAGCAAGAGGAGCTATGCTGATTGGAAGTTTTCTTGCTGGAGTTGCATTTTCCCACTCAATGGTTGGTATGGTTCACGGAATTTCTCATGCACTTGGCGGGGTTTATCATATTCCTCATGGTCTTGCTAATGCACTTATTCTGCCAGAAGTTATGGAGTACAATCTTGAGGCACAACTTGACAGATTTGCAGATATTGCAATCACTATGGGAATATCCTTTCCTGAAATAATAACTGACAGCAGAAGCATAATCAAAACAGGAAAACTTGATCTTTTGTCTAAACTTGTGAAAAAGACCGAACTAAAGGCTCTTCAAAAAGTTGTTGAAGATGGCTCAAGTGCTGTAAAAGAGTTTGCTGTTAAAAAACTTGAGAGCCTTGGTTTTGTCGATCAGTGGATAAGAAAAAATGCAGCTCATGCAGGTATTGAACGAATCAGGACGTTAAATCGTCAATTGTCATTTTTGACAGGTATTCCACTAAATTTGAAAGATGCTGGTATCAAAGATGATTTAGCAAAAATAGAGCAGGTTGCAGATACTGCAATGGAAGATGGTTCAATGCTCTACAATCCGATTGAACCTAAAAAAGAGGATGTTATTGAGATTGTTAAAGCAGCCTATTACCGTAAAGATACCCCTTTAAAAGTTTCTGATGATGATCTGAAATCAGCAGCAGAAAAAGCAACTGGAGACAAAGCAATTAAGGGGGTTTTTAAGGATAGTGAAGAGCTTTACGATGTTTTAGTAGGATTTTACGAACTACTCAAAAATGATCCAGAACTTGGCGTATCACTCTCAAAAACAAGATTGTGTGTGCAGTTTGTCTATAAAAATCCATCTGCAACAATTACAATTGATGCAACTGGAGATGAGCTTGAAATTATTGCAGGAGATTTTAGCGGAACACCAGAAGTTACAATGACTATGGACGCTGATTTCGCACATAAATTTTGGCATGGCAAGGCAAACCTTGTGAGTGCTTTAACACGCAGGCTTGTAGTGGCAAAGGGGAATGTACCTAAAACTCTTAAACTTCTGCCAGTGCTAAAACCTGCTTACAGACTGTATCCTCAATATCTCAAGGATAAAGGGCTTTCAGATATAATTATGGCTTAATTTGATATACTAAACTTTAAAAGGGCAGAACTTACACCTGCCCTTTTAATTAAATTAATTGGAGAGGCAACAGCAAGGAGATTCTGAGCTTATTAACGTATGATAAAATCAATTGGATTAATTGCTGGAGGTGGACAGTTTCCACTTCTATTTGCTAAAAAGGCATCTGAAAAAGGTTATAGAGTCTGTGCTGCTGCATATATCAAAGAGGCATCACGGGAACTTGAAAAATATGTTTCTGAAATTGAGTGGATGCATTTAGGGCAAGTTGGTAAATTGTTGAAATTTTTTAAAACGAATGATGTTACAGAATCGGTTATGATGGGAAGTGTAAAAAAGACAAAGATATTTACAGACATTAAACCTGATTTTAAGGCGATAGCCTTTATTGCGACCAAAGGACATACACACGATGACTCTATTTTACGCTCATTTGCAGATCTTCTTGGAAAAGAGGGGATTTCTGTAATTCCCTCAACCTTTCTTCTGCCTGATCTTATCTCTCCAAAGGGATGTTGGACACGTAAAAAGCCTGACAATGCGGAACAGAAAGATATTGGTATTGGCTGGAAGATTGCAAAAGAGATAGGTAAACTTGATATTGGTCAATGTGTTGTGATCTCAAACGGAACTGTTTTAGCTCTTGAAGGAGCTGACGGCACAGATGAAACTATAAAGCGAGGAGCTTCTCTTACAGACAAGGGGGCTGTAGTGGTTAAACTTTCCAAACCGCAGCAAGATTTACGATTTGATCTCCCATCAGTAGGTGCAGAAACTATAAGGGTTATGGCACAATATCATGCTTCTGTTTTAGTCATAGAGGCTGGCAAAAGTATCTCATTTGACAGAGAGAGGATGATTGCTTTAGCAGATACTCATAAAATATCTATAACTGCAATGGATGATGACGATTTTAAGTGAACAGATGAAAAAAGAGAAACATATTATGATTATTGCAGGCGAACCTTCTGGTGATCTGCACGGTGCAAGTTTAATCAAGGAGTTAAGAAAAAAAGATCGTTCTTTGATTATTACAGGTATTGGCGGAGAACTTATGGAACAGGCTGGTATGCGTCTCTTTTTTCACATAAAAGACCTCTCTGCAATGGGTGTAACTGAGGTTATAATGCAGTTCAAGCGAATTAAAGAGGCTTTTGATCTGTTCCGCGAAAAAGTATTCTTTGAAAGACCTGCTCTTCTTATACTTATTGACTATCCAGGCTTTAACCTTAAGGCTGCTGCTTATGCCAAAAAAATAAAAGTTTCAGTTCTTTACTATATCACCCCAAAAGTGTGGGCATGGAACAGGTCAAGATTAAAAAAGATAAAACAGTATGTTGAGCATGCAGCACTTATTTTTCCATTTGAAGATTCTATATTCAAAAAGGAAAACATACCAGCTACTTATGTGGGAAATCCTCTTTTAGATTATTACAGCGAATTTTATCCAGAAACGTCTCAATCACAAAAAAAAACTCCTTGTATTATTGGCTCGCCAACTGTAATTGCTATTTTGCCTGGTTCAAGAGAATCTGAAATCTCAAAACTCCTTGAAACAATGCTTAAATCTGCAATACTTATAAATCAAGGTTTAGCTCATGATATAAATGATGCTTTTATAGCTTGTGATAGAGATCGTGGCATAAATTGTGAGAAGAAGAGAAATGTTCAATTTCTTCTCTCTGCTGCCTCATCGGTAAATATCCATAAATTCAACAAGATATTAGAACCATACAATAAGAACAACATGTTTGAGGTAGTGCGAGGAAATCCAACAGAACTTTTCAGACGTTGTGATCTGCTAATTGCTGCATCTGGAACCGTTACCCTTGAAGCTGCTATCTGCGGTATTCCAACGGTAATTGTTTATAAAACCTCCCCTTTGACATATTTTCTTGCAAAAAACTTTGTAAGAATATCATATATTGGTCTGCCCAATATTATTGCTAAATATTCTATTCTTCCAGAACTTATTCAGAATGATGCAACACCTGAAAAAATCTCTGAGCAGGTTTTATCAATGCTCAATCCAGAAACACTTGCCTCTATAAGAAAACGACTTCTTATGATGACAAAATGCTTAGGTGCTGCTGGAGCGTCAGAAAGAACAGCAAAACTCGCCATTAAGATGCTAAACAGCAGTATAGCTTTAAAAAAGTAGATGTAAAAATCATTAGCTCCCTACAGTCGGTATAAACAGCACACCTATATGAGATAAAGTTAAATTTTTCCTTTGACATTAATAAGACATCTGTTTTAATAATTTTTAAATGTAGTTTTACTCACTGACAATGATTCATTTTATGAGTCATTGTCTTCTTTAACCGTTTTTATTTTTAATAAGGAGAGTTAAAAAATGAAGTATTTTAAAATGTTGACCATGCTGTTGTCTGTTCTGTTTATCCTTGCATCTGTAACTGTATTTGCAGGAACACTCGACAATGTGAAAAAAAAGGGGTTCATTCAGGTTGGTGTAAATGAGGGACTTTTCGGTTTTGCAAGTCCTGACGCAAAAGGTGTATGGCAAGGGCTTGATATAGATTCAGCAAAAGCTGTATCATGTGCTGTTTTTGGAACACCGGATAAACTCAAATTTATTCCACTTTCATCACAGACAAGATTTACAGCACTTCAGTCAGGTGAAATTGATGTTCTCTGCCGTAATGCAACCAGAAATTTGACAAGAGAATCTCAACTCGGACTTAACTTTGTCACAGTAAATTATTATGATGGTCAAGGCTTTATGGTGCCAAAATCTCTTGGCATTAAGTCTGCCAAAGAGTTAAGCGGTGCAACAGTATGCGTTCTTCAAGGGACAACTACTGAGCAGAATGCTGCCGACTATTTTAAGAAAAATGGTTTAGAATGGAAACCAGTTGTAGTTGAAAGTACCACAGCGATTGTTCAGGCGTTCGCATCAGGCAGATGTGATTGCCTTACCTCTGATGCCTCACAGCTTGCAAGTCAGCGTATCAGCACTGGAAAGCCAGCAGATTACATTATTCTTCCAGAGATAATCTCCAAAGAGCCTCTTGCACCAGCAGTAAGACACGGAGATGATCAGTGGTATGATATTGTCAATTTTGCAGTGCTTGCAATGATTCAAGCAGAAGAGTATGGAATAACATCAAAAAATGTTGATGAGATGCTCAAAAGTGAAGACCCACAGATTAAAAGATTTCTTGGTGTAACGCCTGGTAATGGTGCTGCCTTAGGTCTTGATGAAAAGTTTGCATACAATATTATCAAACATGTTGGAAATTACGGTGAATCTTTTGATCGTAATGTTGGTACATCTACTCCGCTTGCCATTGAAAGAGGTCTTAATGCCCTCTGGACAAACGGTGGTTTAATGTATGCCCCTCCATTCAAATAACCATTAAATCAACTGCCTATACAGGTTTTTATTAAAATAGTGGGTGGACACAATGTTCGCCCATTATAAATGCTTAAGGCTTAAAAAACAGGTGTGTCATGCAGACAGAACAGATAAAAGAACCTATATGGACTAACGCAACATTCAGATCAACCGTTTATCAGATTGCAGCTATTGTCATTGTGGCTCTGACAGCCTACTACCTTTTCACAAATACCACTGCAAACCTCGCAAAACAGGCTATTGCTACAGGATTTGGCTTTTTGTCAAGAGAGGCATCATTTGAAATTGGCGAATCCATGATATCCTTCTCATCTTCTGATACATACTTAAGAGCACTTGTGGTAGGGGCATTAAATACAATTAAGGTCTCTTTTATCGGCATTATTTTAACTGTAATATTAGGAATAATTGTCGGAATCACAAGACTATCAACTAACTGGCTTGTTTCAAGAATATCAGCAGTTTATATTGAGGTGCTTCAGGATATCCCCGTTCTTTTGCAGCTTTTTTTCTGGTACACAATTTTCAATAATGTTATGCCATCACCAAGACAAGCAATTATTCCATTTGACGGAATAGTTCTGTGTAATCGAGGTGCATATTTTGCCATTCCAGCAGACCATCCTGCTTTTACATATATGGGTTACGCTTTTATTGCTGCATGTCTAATATCTTTTTTTATCAGACGATGGGCAAAAAAGAGACAGGAGAGAACTGGTCAGATATTTCCAATTATGACTGTCTCAAGTGCATTAATTATTCTTTTTCCCTTTGCCGCATGGTTTGTAATGGGTTCACCTACTCAAATGAATATGCCAACATTAAAGGGTTTTAATTTTGTTGGAGGGTATAATGTAAGCCCTGAATTTGGCTCTCTATTGCTTGGGCTTGTACTTTATACATCTGCTTTTGTTGCTGAAATTGTAAGAGCTGGGATTCAGTCAATTTCTAAAGGGCAGAGGGAAGCTGCTGAATCTCTTGGTTTACGACCGATTTTTATAATGAATCTTGTTATTCTACCTCAGGCTCTCAGAGTTATTATTCCCCCTTTAACAAGTCAATTGCTCAACCTTACCAAAAACAGCTCCCTTGCTGTTGCTATAGGCTATCCTGATTTTGTATCAACTTCAAACACCACCATCAGTCAGACTGGTCAGGCAATAGAAGGCGTTGCTTTAATAATGATAATGTATTTAACTATAAGCCTTCTAACCTCTCTGTTTATGAATTGGTATAATGATAAAATGGCACTTATTGAAAGGTGATATGAGCCTGAATGTATCATAAAAATATGGCAGGGGCTGATAAAGCTAAGATACCTTTTGGCAAAGAGCTTGCACAGTGGAGTTATTTTCTTAGTACAGCTCCAAGTAAATAGGTGAACAATAAAATAATTGACTTGAGGCTATATTTTAATTCAAAACCCTTCCATCTAAAATTACTTAATGATTAGGGAGGATTCTATGACCCAAGGTCGCAAAACCAATATCCATATACTACTGTCTACTGAAGAGAGACGTATTCTTGAATCATGGCAGAAATCTACAACAATTAGTCAAGGTCTTGCAAG
>JADFZJ010000007.1 GCA_015232555.1 Desulfamplus sp.
TGTGCCTCATGCAGGCTGGTTTTTTTCAGGTTCAATTGCCTGCCGTGTGATTGCCTCAATTGCATTATCTACAGCACAGACTATAGCCTCCGAACAAAAAGGTGTGGCAGATATATTAACTCCGAAAAAAGTTGATGTGGTGTTTGTTTTTGGTATGCATCTAAATCCCGAAGCTAACCCTTGTGTGATGGTCAACGGTGCGTGGCAGACCCCTTTCGGAGATTTGCCTGTCCATGAACAACTTGCAGCTCAATTTATAAAAGAGATGTCTAAGTTAAACAATAAGGTCAGTGTAAGAAGCGAATCTCCCTATTCGTTTCCTGAAGAGAATACAATTGAACTTCAACTGCCATTTATTAAATACTTTTTTCCTGACTCTGCTATTGTTCCTGTGGGTATTCCACCTTGCGATATTGCGGAAACAGTCGGCAATGCTGCGTTTAAAAGTGCTGAGAAATTAGGGCTTAATGTGGTGGTTCTGGGTTCTACAGATATGACTCATTATGGGAGTAACTACAGTTTTACTCCTGCTGGTTCGGGCACAAAATACACTGATTTGACAAAAGCTCTTGACTGGGTGAAAAATGATAATGATCCCAAAGCTATCAACGCTATGTGCTCAATGAACTGCTCCGACATAATTTTTGAAGGACTTCAAAATCGTAATTTATGCTGTTCTGGTGCTGTGGCTGCCGCTGCTGCTGCTGCAAAATGTATGGGTGCTGTAAAAGGGATTGCGTTTGATTATACTACAAGTTATGACAAACATCCTGGTGTAAGTTTTGTAGGTTACTCTGGAATTTTGTTCTCTATCATTTGAATAATTTTGAGCACACCATGGATAGATAAGAATGCTTCATTTTACGAATCAACACATCCCTTCGGGAAGTTTCAAAACATCAAAGCAGAGCAATGTGCTGTTTAAGGCACATCTTGGCACATGTGTTGGAATTGCTCTTTTTGATACTAACGTAAATGTCGGGGGGATTATTCATATACTTTTACCAGAGCCAGTCAGCAGCTTTGCACCTGAATATCCTGAAAAATATGCGTCAACAGGTCTTCCTCTATTTTTGCAAGAGATGTATGCAATGGGGGCAAAACCTGCAACAATGGCTGCTACAGTTGCAGGAGGTGCTCTTGTTGGTCCTTTGAGCCATCAGGATATAAATTTAGATATCGGCGGGCGTTCAACTGATATTGCCATGAAGATTCTCCGTAAAGAGGGGATAAAAATAATCAAGTCTGAAACAGGAGGGTTTTTTACCTGTACGCTGGAGCTTAATCTTAGCAATGGTGTAACTACAATAAGCCCAGCCTGGAATTACAATTTTTCTCCTTTTATTTTTGATAAATACAATGATAGTATTAAAGTATCAATTATTTCTAAAGAGAATATTGAATATACTATGGAGTCTTTAAGTCCCATCCCTCAGACTGCTCTTAAAATTATGAGAATTGTTCAGCAAGATAATTATACCATTGAAAGTATTCTTAAGGAACTTCAAAAAGATCAGGTGTTAGCAGCAAGAACCATTAAGATGTGTAATTCTGTTATTTTTACAGGCAAAATTAAAATAGAGAGTCTAAAAGATGCACTGCTTATTCTTGGAGAAAATACTTTAATTAACTCTGTGATTACAGCTACAATAAAAAGCTATTTTAAACAGTCTGATTTTAACGGCTACTCTCTGTGCAGAGGAGGGATGTTTTTTCACTCTGTTGGGTGTGCGGTTACATCTGGAATTATTGCAAAAATAACAGCTAAAACAGATTATAAGATAGGCTATAATGCAGAGCTTGTAGCATATACAGCAGGACTTTTACACGATATCGGAAAGGTGGTTCTGGATCAATATATTGCAAATTTGCATCCTCTCTTTTGTCGCGAGATATATCAAAATAAATCAGATTATTTGACCACTGAAAAGGATATACTTGGAATAACACATTGTGAGACTGGAGCTATGTTAGCAAAAAAATGGTGTTTTTCCGATCTGCTGATTGATGTAATCCAATACCATCACACCCCTGAGAAAAGTTCACCACAAAACAGGCATATTGTCAGTATAGTCCATATTGCTGATCTTTTAATGTCAAGATTTAACACAGGCTTTGAGATAGATAAGATAAAATCTGATAATTTTGATCAGATTTTATTTGAAGTAGGGTTAGTAGAATCTGATCTGACTAAAATTATTGATAATATTCCATTGTATGTATTTGATTTAAATAGCTAATATAAAGAATTTATCCTTATGACTAACAATGACACACAGACCATTTTAAGAAACATTCCCGGGGTAGATTATCTTCTTGAAAAGCTCAAAAACGATTATGATTTTCAGTATATCCCCCTTTCTGTAATAAAATCCTCAATAAGAGCAGTTCTTGAACGTGTCAGAAAAAGTATTATTGATGGAGATGAGAAAACTCTTTCTGATAATATCCAGAATGAGAAGGGTCTCTTCCATGAAACAATTATACATGACATTCTCAACCATGCCCGTGAGATCATAGCTCCAAGACTTGTTCCCACAATCAATGCAACTGGAGTTGTTATCCATACAAATCTTGGTAGATCGATCTTATGTCAAGACGCTCTTGAGAGGATAACTCAGATTGCAGGAGGATTTTCCAATCTTGAATTTGATATAAAAAAGGGGAAGCGTGGGGAGCGTTACAGTGCTGTAGAGGAGCTTTTATGTGATTTAACTGGTGCTGAATCTGCTATGGCAGTCAATAACAATGCTGGTGCTGTTTTCTTATCTTTAAACACTTTGGCAAGAGAGCGTGAAGTTGTAGTATCTCGCGGAGAGCTTGTTGAAATAGGCGGCTCTTTTAGAATCCCTGATGTTATGGAAAAGAGTGGCTGCAAACTAAAAGAGGTAGGAACAACTAACAGAACTCATCTACGTGATTATGGGTCTGCAATAAGTGAAAAGACGGCTCTGTTGCTTAAAGTTCACACAAGCAACTATACAATTGAAGGTTTTACAGCAAGTGTTCCTTTGTCTGAACTTGTTCTGCTTGGTAAAAAGCATCAACTTTCTGTTATGGAAGATTTGGGAAGCGGTTCATTGATTGATCTTTCAAAATATGGACTTGCCAGAGAACCAACCGTATCTGACTCTGTTGCTGCTGGTGCTGATGTTGTAACATTTAGCGGAGATAAACTGCTTGGCGGTCCACAAGCTGGAATAATAGTTGGTCGTGCTGATGCTATAAAGCAGATAAAATTAAATCCTCTAACTCGGGCACTTCGTATTGACAAGCTAACTTTAGCAGCATTGGAAGCCACTTTAAATCTTTATAGAGATGAGGCAGATGCAATCAGAAAGATTCCTACCTTAAGAATGCTTACCCTTCCGTTTGAGGAGACTGTTGAGAGAGCAAACAAACTTATTAATGATATAAAACTAAAAATATTATATAAATCTAAAAATACAAATGCAACATGTAATATGGCAAACAGCACCGAAGATAGCGGAAAAAATAATGTTGTTGTTGGTTATGCAGATCTTGCCTCTCGCACAGGAGGAGGTTCATATCCTGAATATTCAATACCAAGCAGATGTGTAACCATTGAATCAAAGCATATATCCGCAGCACTGCTTGAACGAAAGATGAGAATGTATAAACCAGCAATCATAGGAAGAATTGATAATAACCGCTTTATTATTGATACCAGAACCTTACAGTCAGGTGAAGATCAGATAATTTGCTCTGCTCTTGCAGATATTTTAAACAGAAAATAAGCAACTTAGCTGTAATTGTTGTTGGATTGAAATTCTTGAATAATAAACATAAAGTAATAGATGGAAAGCAACATGGAACTTTTATATAAAGGTACTAATTTTTCCTCCAAAGAGATATCATTTATGAAATCAGATTCTGATGCTGTATCTCATTCTGATTTTACGCCAGATCACTATTTTTCTGATTTTCTTATCGGAAA
Organism: Desulfamplus sp.; assembly: GCA_015232555.1. Classification (GTDB taxonomy): domain Bacteria; phylum Desulfobacterota; class Desulfobacteria; order Desulfobacterales; family Desulfobacteraceae; genus Desulfamplus. The sequence continues at coordinate 3,959 of JADFZJ010000007.1, forward strand.
AGTATGCTTTCCTATTGAAAAGAAAAAAAGAGAACAGCCATTATTTGAGGATAAGTCGTTGGATATTGATAATTTTGATAACCAATGGCTTACTCAGTTCAATTCGTTTGTCAAGGATATGCTTCAGATTTCTGATATCTCTTCTTTTACTTGTGCTGTAATAAGATTTAAATGTGCAAAGAGCGATAATTGCCATAATAATACTATCTGTAATGATAAGAATCAGATGGAGACGTTGGTTCATGCACTTAATTCCGCTATTATGGATAAAGATGGAGTGTGGCAGTGGCTATCTGAGTCAACTCTAATAATTGCATTATGGGGTGATAAGTTTCAAGCAGAAGAGACCATCAAAGACTTTATAATATTTACAGAGACAACTCTTAAAATTAAGTCTCATGCCGGTGCAGCAGTCTTTCCATTCTTTGATTTTTCGCCCGAAATGACTTTGTGCAATGCAGTCAAAGCTCTTGATCACTCTGCTTTTTTTGTGCCGGGTACTCTTACATTTTTTGACGATGTTACTCAGAATATCTATGGAGACAGACTATATCAGCTTGGAAGAGTAGAGGATGCAGCAAGAGAGTATGAAAAAGGTCTTGAAATAAGAGGTGATAACCTTAATCTTCTTAACAGTCTTGGTGTGTGCTACAGCCTTATGAACCGCCTTGACCTTGCACGAGAACAATTTGACAAGGCGATTCACCTCTACAAATCAAGTCAGCCTGAAAAAATCAGTAAATTTAAATCAACTGATGATACTAATGAAATCAGTACAACCCCAATTAGTAAAAATGATGATGATGAAACTGATGACAGCCAATTTATGATTTTTTATAATGCAGCCCTTACCTGTAATCTTGTAGGTGATATTGAAAAGGGGATTGAGTATATCAACCAGGCGACAAAGATGCACAAGGACTTTTTTGAAGCAGAATTGACTGCTGGTATTCTCTTTTTAAAAGCCAATACAAAAGAGGATGCTTTAGTTCATCTAAATAAGGCAGTTAAGCTAAAACCTGAATCCGCTGTGGCTCATAGGATTCTTGGTGATCTCTATCTGCAAACAAATCTGCCAGCCAAATCTGTCCATGAATATACGCTGGCACTTAAACTTAACCCGTGTGATTCAAGCTCAATGTCAGGGCTTGCAAGGGCTTTGGAGATTCAGAATAAAAACCTTGATATTGCCCTTACCCTTGCACTTAATAGCCTTGCAATTACCCCTGATAATCCCTATTTTAGAACTCGCCTTGCAAAAATATATCTTAAAAAGGGACGGTATGATTTTGCAGATATTGAATTTTCCGAGGCATATATGCAATTTAAAGAGGCTCAAAACTATTCTAAAAAAGAGGAAAGCAAAGAGACAGACTCTTTAATGTTTGATTCTTCAGAATTTGAATTTAAACAGGCTATAGTTAAACAGGGCAGTATAGAGATAGATAGACTTTTTGAATATGAAGATTCTAAAGAAGATGATTTTAAAAAGAGATCAGCCTGATTTCTAAATTACAACAGGAAGAAGATGAACAACAGCCAGTTAATAATTGAGCATTTAATAATTGACACTCTAAATGAGAGTATCAGGGTAAAACAGGAATTTATAAACAGCCATCTTGAACAGATTCAAAGTTGTGTTGCTCTTATAGTTGAAACTCTAAAACATGGCGGCAAACTTCTGATTTTTGGCAATGGAGGCAGTGCCGCAGATGCACAGCATTTTGCAGCAGAGTTTGTAAATCGTTTTCAGATTGAGCGTCCTCCGCTTGCAGCACTTGCTTTAACAACCGACACATCAATCATAACAAGCATTGGCAACGACTACTCATTTGATGATATCTTCCTCAAACAGATTCAGGCTTTTGGCAAAAAAGGGGACATTGCTGTCTGCATCTCAACAAGCGGAAATTCACGAAATGTCATTAAAGCAGCAGTTGAGGCAAAAAAAATGGGTCTGCATATTATAGGCTTATCAGGAGCTAAAGGAGAGCTAAAAGAGATTTCAGATATTGCCTTTTGTGTAAACTGTGCAGTTACTGCAAGAATTCAGGAGTCACACATAACACTTATACATATTTTATGTGATTTGACAGAGAGATTGGTTTTAGAAGATAGATAGTATTAAGCTATAATTACTTAATGTAAAATAATATTATGATTTTATAAGAAAGAAAATGTTATGAGTGAAGAAAATAAAATAAAACTATATCTCGATACCTCAGTGCCGAGCGCATATTACGATACTTCTAAACCTATAAGACAACTTATAACTCAGAAATGGTTTGAGAATGAGGCTTTTTTATACGAGCTTTATATATCCGTTATAACGATTGAGGAGATCGGAGAGCTAAAGAATGATTTAAAAAAACAGAATATCATTCAACTAACAATAAAACATAATATGCAACTTCTTGATTTTTCAGATAAAGCAAGAACTTTAGCCGATGAATATATGCTTAAAGGGGCAATTCCACGATCAGAACCACAAGATGCCTATCATATTGCCATAGCTACAATCAATCAAATAGACGCATTAGCATCTTGGAATTTCAAGCATATTGTAAGTATCAATCCGATAAGAAAAATTCATGAGATTAACAGGAAATATAACTATTCTCCAATTGAAATAGGATCATTGGAAATATTTGGAGGAGCGAAATATGGAAATATATAAAAACAGTTATGATAAAAATGAAGATTTAATGCTGTGGGAGCTTCACGAAATAAGGAATCAATTACATAAAAAATTCAGTCAGAAAACTATCGAAGATATAAATAAAGACGCTTTGAAAAAATTTAAGGAATGGCAATTAAAATACAGTGAATTAAATATCATATCAATTAACAATAAATAGTGATTGAGAATTAATATATAAAAAATTTTAGACTAAATTTTTAAAAGAGGAAAAAATGCCTATATACGAGTATAAATGTAAAACATGCGGTAATAACTTTGAAAAACTGGTGATTGGAAGTGATATTCCATCATGCCCGTCCTGCCAGAGCAATGACCTTGAGAAACTTATGTCCGCGTGTGGTTTTATATCTATCACACCATCAGGTGCTGCTGGTGCTGTTCAAACAAAATCATCGGCTGGCGCATCATGCAGCGGGTGTTCAGCAACAAGTTGCGGGACTTGTGGAAGTAAATAAAACAATGACAAAAATAATTAAGATAGGCACAAGAGGCAGTCAGCTTGCACTATGGCAGGCAAATTGGGTGAAAGGTGAGATTGAGAGAATATTAAGCCAATTAAACGCAATAAGCCGTTCAAATAGCGGAACAAATTCAAATATAGATGGTTTAGTTTCTATTCCTTCAATTGAAATCGTAAAGATAAAGACCACAGGAGATCAGATAACTGACCGTCCGCTATCAATGGTGGGCGGAAAAGGGCTTTTTGTCAAAGAGATTGAGCAGCAGCTTCTTGACAAAGATATTGATATTGCAGTCCACAGCATGAAAGATATGCCGGCAGAACTGCCAGAAGGTTTGAGGGTTGGTGCAATACCAGTAAGGGTAAATCCGTTTGATGTTTTAATATCAAAAGATAATATTCCTTTAAATGATCTGCCTGCCGGCTCAAAAATCGGCACAAGCAGCTTAAGGCGTGCATCACAGATAAAAAGTGTCCGTCCAGACGTTGTTCCAGTTTCAATACGCGGTAATTTAGATACACGTTTAAGAAAGTTGGACTCTGGAGAGTATGACGCTATTATTCTTGCTGCTGCGGGTCTTATCAGGCTTGGAATGAAAGAGAAAATTTCACAATATCTTGATGAAGATATTATGGTGCCGGCAGTAGGGCAGGGTGCTTTGTGCGTTGAGTCTCGTTTGGTTAGTGCACAATCAGATACTCACGATCTGATGATTTCTAATATTATGGCAAAACTTGATGATATAAATACCCGTATTCCAGTTGAGGCAGAGAGAGCTTTTTTGAGAAAAATGGAAGGAAGCTGCCATATACCAGTAGCCTGTTTTGGTAAACTTGAAAACATAAAAAAAGATGCTCCGCATACGGCAGAAAATGGTCAAAATAGTCTTATTTTAACTGGTTTGGTAGCATCTGAAGATGGCTCAACAATAATAAAGGAGACTCTGACCTGTTCAGTAGAGCTATCAAAGGCGAATGCAATCGGCACCGAGCTTGCTGAACTGATTTTGCAAAAAGGCGGCAGAGAGATATTAGAAAGTTTAAAAATTTAAATTGAATTTTCTTTTATATTAAAAATCAAACTTTAGAGACGCACAGCTAAGGATAGACCAACAGCCGTGCGTCTCTACTTTTATATATGAATGGAAAGGTTGAAAAAAACTGATGAATACTAAAAAAGGCAGAGTCTATCTTATTGGTGCAGGTCCCGGAGACCCAAAACTTATTACAATCAGAGGAATGGAGTGCATTCAAAAGGCTGATGTTGTTGTCTATGATTATCTTGCTGCTCCAGCACTTCTTAAATATGCTCGCAAAGATGCTCAGATTATCTATGTTGGGAAAAAGGGCGGTGATCACACCATGTCCCAAGATAAGATAAATCAACTTTTGGCAGATAAGGGAAAAGAGGGTCTTGTAGTTGCACGCCTCAAAGGTGGAGACCCGTTTATTTTTGGCAGAGGCGGAGAAGAGGCTGAGACGCTTATTGAAGCGGGCGTTCCGTTTGAAGTTGTCCCTGGTGTAACTTCAGCAGTTGCAGCTCCAGCTTATGCAGGCATTCCTCTGACTCATAGAGATTACACATCATCTGTCTCCTTGATTACTGGACACGAAGACCCGTTAAAAGAGGAGAGCAGCATCAGGTGGGATACTCTTGCACAGAGCGGCAGCACTCTTGTATTTTTTATGGGCGTTAAAAATCTTCCTAATATATGCCAGCAGTTGGTTAAAAACGGAAAATCTCCTGATACACCAGTTGCGTTGGTCAGATGGGGAACAACGCCAAAACAGCAGACTGTAAGCGGCAATCTCTCTAATATTGTTCAAAAGGTTGCAGAGGCTAAACTAAAACCGCCATCATTAATTGTGGTTGGTGATGTAGTATCTCTGCGTGAACAGATGCAGTGGTTTGAACTACGTCCGTTTCATGGAAAAAGAGTTGTTGTAACCCGTGCAAGAGAGCAGGCAAGCGATTTAGTTGCAGCATTGACAGAACTTGGTGCAGATTGCATTGAGATTCCGACAATTAAGGTTGTTGCTCCGCCTGATAACAATCCTCTTGAACAGGCAATTGAAAATATTACAATCTACGACTGGCTTATATTCACCAGCGTAAACGGAGTTAAATTCTTTTTTGATACTCTGTTTAAAATGGGTAAAGATGTACGGGTGTTAGGTCATTTAAAGTGTGCCTGCATAGGTCCAGTGACTAAAGAGGAGCTTAGAAGTCATGGAATTATAACTGATATCCTGCCTGAAAGCTACAGAGCAGAATCAATAGTTGAGGCGTTTAAAGGTGTTAATAGTCAAGGAGTTACTATTCAAGGCGAACGGATAGATATTAAAGGTAAAAGAATTCTTCTGCCGCGAGCAAAAGAGGCAAGGTCAGTATTACCAGACGAGCTTCAGAAAATGGGAGCAGTTCTTGATGATGTTACAGCCTACGTTACAGAACAGGTTACAGAAGCTAAAGACGAGCTTTTAAAACTTCTTGAAAATGGCGGTGATGATGACAATAGAGGCATTGATATTGTTACCTTTACAAGTTCATCAACTGTAAAGAACTTTAAAGCACTGCTTCCTCAAGATAGTTTCGCTGAGCTTATGAAAGGGGTAACCATTGCCTGCATAGGTCCCATAACTGCTGATACAGCCGTAGCAGAAGGTTTTAAACCCGATATTATTGCCACAGAATACACTATCCCCGGACTTGTTGATGCGATGGTTCAATCTCGTCAGTCATAACTTTTTTGAGGGAAGCATGAAGCAAGTGCTTCTGTCAGTCATAACTTTTTTGGGAGGAGCATGAACCAAGTGCTCCTCTTTGTTTAAGTCCGATACAACCTCAAGCAGCGTGGCTTTTTATAAAATAGCTATTTTAATCTTTTCCCTCACAGCTCTTTCCTTGTTTTAATCTGATTAGTCATGTTCCGCACAACCCTTGATTACTTTTCAATGTTGGCATTAAAAAAATCTCCTAAATTCGTTATAATTAGAGTATATTAACAATTTTGCAGGAGAATATGAGCAGCTTCGTTACAACTATTGTTGGATTTTATTTTTTGAACAACAACTTATGACATTTAACAGTATAAAGTCATCTCTGAAATCATAATAAGGTATAGACGCACTATGAACAACAAAAGACTCTGGCTATTTTCAACCATAACTGTTGTGCTGCTAATCGGCGGTTTTTCTACATGGTGGGCAGTTTTACAGTCAAAGCAGGAGTTAAACAACAGACTGCTTCGTGAGACTCGTACAGTTGCAAAAGGTATGAATCTTGTCCACATAAAGGCACTTAAAGGTGATAAGTCAGATTTGGAAACTCCTCAGTATAGGCGGTTAAAGGACCAGCTTTCCACAATAAAACAGCTTTATGATGACTGTCGGTTTATCTATCTTATGGGTAGAAAAAATGACGGAAGAATATTTTTTTTTCTGGACAGTGAACAGCCTGATTCAAAAGATTACTCGCCCCCAGGAGAGCTTTATGACGAAGTTCCAGAGGGTGGACGCTGTGTATTTAAAACCAGAAATGCGGCTATTCAAGATACTTACTCTGACCGATGGGGTAGTTGGGTATCGGCATTTGCCCCTGTACACGATCCTAAAACTGCTATACAGATATTTTCCACAAAAGATGATGCCTATAAGATGGTTAAAAAGGCAGTAGAATTTTATAAGACCAATGGAAAAGAGCGTCTATTAAAGGAGTTAAACAATCGTGAAGGTCAGTTTAGCAATAGAGAACTCTACGCTTTTGCTTATGACTCAAATATGAGCATTATTGCCCACCCTGTAAAACCTGAACTTATTGGAAAGAACCTTATTAATAAAACAGATGGCTCTGGAGAGAAATATTTCAGAAAAGAGATACAGGAAATTGCTCTCTCTAAAGGCAGCGGCTGGGTTGACTACGAATATGAAAATCCTGTCAACAGGCAGGTAGAACCCAAAAGCACATATATCCAAAAAATTGATGACATTATCATCTGTTCAGGGGCTTACAAAGGAACAGGGGGGATTATAGCTGTTCTTGGGATGGACATTCCATCATACAAATGGAAGATGATAGTTCTTCGTGCAGCAATTCCACCAATTATATTTACGATAGTTCTGGTTATAATAATACTGTCGGGCTGGAGGCTTTTTTCCATAAGGTCATCTTTAGAGTCCTTGGAATGCAGAGAATCGCTTCCCAATGGTCGAGCTAATCAGCAGATGAAGTATCTTGAGCCTATTTTGGCAGCAATTTTTGGATTTGTTATAACAATTTTTGCGGCGTGGATATTCCATCAAAACAATATTGTACATCGAAAAGAGGCATTTATACAGCTTGCAACAAACAAGGCTGACTCAATTGCCGAAAAGATTTACAAACTTCGAGATACAGAACTTGAGGGACTTGCCAACTTTTACGAAGGAAGAGGCTATGTTTCATCAGAGGAGTTCTCACACTTTACCCGCTATCTGACAAAAAACCAATCTGTCCATTGGATGTGGGTTACTGTTGTAAATGCAGAAGATAAAGCAAAATTTGAAGAGAGTGTAAGTTCTGAAGGTTTTACTGATTTTGAAATCTGGCAGAAAGATGAGCAGGGGAAACGGATACCAGTTTATGATCGAAAAGTCTACTATCCTGTTTTATATGTATCTCCAATTGAGGGTAAAAAGACGATATTGGGCTACGATCTTGGATCAGACCCTTTACGTAAAGCTGCTTTGGAAGATACAATAAAAACAGGTTTAACCACATGCACAGAACCGATAGATTTAGTTTTGGAGAGAGGCACTCAAAAGGGGCTGCTTATCTTTCGTCCTGTCTTTGGAAGCTATGATTATTTGACGACCCACGATAATAAAAAAATCCCCCGAGCTTTTGCTGTAGCAACTGTCAGCTTGGGCAATCTTCTTATATCTAACGCTATTGACAACTTGTTGTTTATGGAAATATCTTTTATTCGTAATGCTTCTCCTCCTGAACAGATTGCAGAGGGGTGGAACAAAGGTGAACTGCAATCGGCATCAGAGCTTAGTTTAACTATTCCCATATTTGTTTTTGGCAAGGTTTTTACCCTGACTGCACACGCAGGAGACGAGTTTTTAAAACTTTATCCTATATTCCATGGTTTCTTGACCGCCCTTACAGGTATAATACTTACCACTGCAATTGTTATTATAATTTTGGCAATCCTTTATAGCAGAGACAGATTAGAACTGATTGTAGTTAAAAGAACAGAAGAACTTAACGCAAGTGAATCAATGCAGCGAATCTTGCTTGATAATCTTCCTGCTGGAGTTGTGATTCTTGATCCTGAAAAAAATGTTATAGAACGTGTAAATAACTATGTCGTAAATCTTTTTGGAGGAACTGCCGAAAGTATGCTGGGTAAGAGCTGCCACTCATTTTTATGCCCAACTGAAAAAGGGCAGTGTCCTGTCTGCGACCTTGGTAAAGAAATAGATAATTCTGAAAGAGTGATGCTCAGAAGTGACGGCAGCAGCGTTAAAATACTAAAAACAGTCAAATGGGTGGAGCTTAATGGCAAGAATAAGCTGTTAGAGTCTTTTGTCGATATATCTGAACTTAAACGTGTTGAAGAAGAGCTTATGGAGACCAATCGGCAGCTTGAAGAGGCAATCGGCAGAGCTAACCAGATGGCTATAGAGGCACAGATGGCAGATATTGCCAAAAGCGAATTTTTAGCAAACATGAGCCATGAAATCCGAACTCCAATGAACGGAGTTATTGGCATGACAGAGCTTCTGCTTGATACTGGACTTACTGACGAACAGAGACGATACAGTGAAATAGTAAAGTCAAGTGCTGAATCACTTCTTAGTATTATCAACGATATTCTTGATTTTTCCAAAATTGAGGCAAAAAAACTTGATTTTGAGTCGATAGATTTTGATCTCTCTGTAATGCTTCACGATTTTACAGCTATTGTTGCTATACGTGCACAAGAAAAGGGACTTACATTTGTATGCAATATTGATACTGATGTTCCTGTCTTGCTTTGCGGCGACTCGGGACGTCTGCGGCAGATTCTCACCAATTTGACTGGAAATGCGATAAAATTCACACATCAAGGAAGCGTGACACTCTCTATTTCAAAAGTTCAAGAAGATTCAGATACTGTAACGCTAAAATTTTCTGTCCACGACACAGGTATTGGTATTGTTGAAGATAAAATTGATATGCTCTTTGAAAAATTCAGTCAGGCAGATACTTCAACCACCAGAAAATATGGCGGAACTGGTCTTGGTTTAGCAATATCAAAACAGTTGGCAGAGCTTATGGGCGGACAGATAGGGGCAAAAAGCAAAGAGGGTAAAGGCTCAGAATTTTGGTTCACAGCCCGTTTGGCTAAGCAGTCTGAGACAGCAATAAAAAATTTTATTGGCAATAGAGATTTAGCATTGATAAGTCCATCTGAAGTGGTTGTAAAGAACAACATGTTTGCAGATAGAAATGCACGCATCCTTCTTGCTGAAGATAATATCACAAATCAGAGGGTAGCTATTGGCATTTTGAAAAGATTGGGTTTGTCAGTTGATTTGGTTGTAAACGGTGAAGATGTTATTAAATCTCTTGTGAATACACATTATGATCTTGTTTTTATGGATGTTCAAATGCCTGTGATGGATGGATTTGAGGCAGCACGTAGAATAAGAAATGTTGATGAAAGCCAGTTAATAAACTCTCATATAAAGATAGAAGAACTGCCTAAAACTTTAAATCCGAATATTCCTATAATTGCCATGACAGCCCACGCCATGCAAGGAGATCGTGAAAAATGTATTCAAGCTGGTATGAATGACTATGTAGCCAAACCGATATCTTTTGAAGCTATTGCGTCAGTTTTGGAAAAATGGCTGCCGCAGCATAGTGCAATAGATGCTAAATCGCAGGCTGAACTTGAAGAGATTCCAGATGAGATACCTAAAAGTATATATATTATGGATAATCTCAATTATAAGCAATCAGTCGTACAAGCACTACCTATTTTTGATAAATCTGGCTTTATGCAGCGAATCATGGACGATGATAGTCTTGCATCTATGCTGATTGATGTTTTTATTGAAGATGTCCCTGAACAGATAGAGATACTTAAAGGTTATATACATTCAGGAGATACTCATAAGACAGAACTTCAAGCTCACTCTATCAAGGGTGCCTGTGCCAACATTGGAGGTGAGGCTATGCGGGAATTGGCATACAGAATGGAAAAATTAGCCAAATCTGGAGATATGGTCAAAGTCAATTCACTTATGTCAGAGCTTGAGTCAGAGTTTAAGCTGCTGAAAGAGGCGATTGAAAAAGGAATGCTTTCAATATGAAACATAAAATAAATCCCATAGTTGACTGCGTATTTAAAGCTCTTCTTGGCTCAGAGAAGAACAAAAATTTGCTGATTCACTTTTTAAATGCAGTTACTGGACTTCAAGGAGATGATACAATTACTGATGTTGAAATCATAAATCCTTATAATGAAAGAGAATTTATAGATGGTAAGCTCTCAATTGTAGATATAAAGGCAAAATGCCAGAATAATTTCAAATACCAAGTAGAGATTCAGCTCGCTGTCTATCCTGCACTGCCATCAAGGATAGTTTATAATTGGAGTACGATTTACCACTCACAGCTAAACAAAAAAGAGACCTACACTGAACTTAAACCTGTAGTTTCAATCTGGATTCTCGACAGCCCTCTTTTTAAGGATTCTGACAGCTATCATCTTAAGTTTAGATTACACGATTCAATCAATAACATTTATCTAAGCGATCATCTTACAATTCATCTGCTTCAACTTTCGTTTTTTAACGAATATAAGGAGATTTGCAATGAAACAGAACGCTGGTTATATTTCTTTAAAAAGGCAGAGCATTATGACATTAACAATCTGCCAGATATGCTTAAAACAAAGGAGATGAAACAAGCTATGGGAACTTTACAAGATTTCTCAGAAAATCAAAAAAATTATCTGCTTTATCAAAGCAGGCTTGATGCACAATTAGAGCGTAATACATGGAAAAAAATGTTAAAAGATGCTTCACAGCAGCTTAAAAAAGCTGAAAGAGACCGTAAAAAGGCTGAAAAAGAACGTAAAAAGGCTGAAAAAGAACGTAAAAAGGCTGAAAAAGAACGTAAAAACGCTGAAAAAGAACGTAAAAACGCTGAAAAAGAACGTGAAAAAGCCTTAAAAGATAAAGAGCTATATCTTAAAATATTAAGAGAAAAGGGTATTGACGTTGATTCAATTGAATTTTTTCCTAATAAAAAAACAAATTCCTAAACAGGAGAACGTCAGATGGGTGTTGACAGCAGAGCTTTTGCTAAACAGGTTATTGAAATTCTTGAAAATGGCAAGTTTGTTGATAATCCATTTGTTTTGATTGTTGAGGACAGCCTTACGATTGCTGGAATACTCAAAAGAGCTTTTGAAGCTAAAGGGTATTTTGCAGATATTGCTTTAACTGCTAAAGATGCAGAGGTCTTATTTCAAACGAAACAATACGATGTTGCAGTTATTGATTACCATCTGCCAGATAATATGGGAGATACTCTACTTGAGCTATTCCACAAAAAAAATTTGCACTGCGTATCTCTGATTATGACCAGTGATCCAAATCCTTCACTGGCATTGGAGTGGATAAAACAAGGGGCATCTGCTTATATTCGCAAGCCGTTTGAACCTGAATATCTCATTGAGCTTTGCTCAAGAGCACGGCGTGAACGTGCTTTGTCAAGTGTGCAGACTCTTCTTGAAACGCAGACACAAGAGCTTAAAAAAAGTGAAGATGAATTACGAAAGAGCGAAGAGAAATATCGGGCATTGGTTGAAGGTCTGCCTGATGTAATTATGCGTTTTGACAGAGAAGGTCGTCACCTGTTTGTATCTGATAATGTAAACAGAGAAGTTGACCTTAATGCTGAACAGTTTATAGGCAAAACCCATAAAGAGCTTGGATTTCCTGAAGAGCTTTGTTGTTTCTGGGAGGCTGCAATAAAAGAGGTGTTTGACAGCGGCATCCCCTTTGAGAGTGAGTTCTCTTTCATTGGCAAAGGTGGAAAAGAACATATTGTAAACTGGCGTCTTTTAGCGGAACGTAACAGCAGTAGAGATATTGAGTCTGTATTATCTATCAGCCGTGATATAACCAAACATCGAAAGGCAGAACGTGATTATCATACGTTATTTAACGAAATGCTTGATGGTTTTGCCCTGCATGAGATCATCTGTGATGATAACCAAAATCCGATAGACTATAAATTTTTAGCTGTAAATCCAGCCTTTGAGCGTATGACAAGTGTTAAATCTTATGACATAGTTGGAAAAAGAGTTTTAGAAGTTTTTCCAGATACTGAAAAATATTGGATTGAAATTTACGGTAAGGTTGCCCTTACTGGCGAGCCAGTGTTTTTTGAGAATTACTCTAATCAAATATGTAAATATTTTGAAGTAACTGCTTTTAGACCTCTTCCTAATCAGTTTGCATGTATCTTCATAGATATTACAGAGCGTAAACAAGCAGAATCAGAAAAAGAGAAACTACAGACACAGTTAAATCAGTCTCAGAAACTGGAATCTATTGGGCGGCTTGCAGGCGGTGTTGCACATGATTTGAACAATATGTTAAGTGTAATTATTGGCAATACTGAGATGGTTATTGATCAAATAGACCCTTCTCACCATCTCTTTGATGAGCTTAAAGAGATAATGGATGCTGCTAAACGCTCTGCAAACCTTACCCGCCAACTGCTCACATTTGCAAGAAAACAGACTATTGAACCCAAAGTTCTTGATTTTAACAAGACAGTGGAAGAGATGCTCAAAATGTTAGGACGCATCATAGGTGAAGATATAGACCTTAAATGGCAACCGCAAAATGGTCTGTGGAGAGTGAAAATGGATCCGTCTCAGATTGACCAGATACTTGCAAATCTCTGTGTAAATGCCCGTGATGCAATAAATGGTGTGGGAAGTTTAACCATAAAAACTCAAAATATTGTTTTAAATCAGAGCCTTTATACAGATCAAATCTGTTACATAGATAAAACTTCCTACATAGAACCAATCTGCTGTAATGATAAAATATGCTCAACTGACAATCAAGAAGCTGTAACTGGTTATTATGTTTTACTTTCTGTCAGTGATAATGGCTGCGGTATGGATAAAGAGGTAATGAAAAGTATCTTTGAGCCTTTTTTCACTACAAAGGAGATTGGAAAAGGTACGGGTTTAGGTCTCTCCACAGTGTATGGTATTGTAAAGCAAAATAACGGCTTTATAAATGTTGAGAGCATACTCAACGAGGGCACTACATTCAATATTTATATTCCACGATATATTGACAGTAACTCAAGCCAGTCAGATGTAGAGCATCTCAAAATAGAATTTTCTTCGTTTGAGCCAGATGCAAATCAGGCTCCTACTATCCTTCTTGTTGAAGATGAACCAGCAATACTTAAATTGACTAAAATGATACTTACAAAAGAGGGTTATAAAGTAGTTGCTGCTGCTTCTCCTTCAGATGCAGTAGATATAGCAAAAAATTATCATGGAGAAATAGACCTGCTTATTACTGATGTTATCATGCCTCAGATGAACGGACGTGAGCTTGCTGAAAAGATATTGTCTATCTATCCTAATATCAACCTGCTGTTCATGTCTGGCTACACAGCAGATGTTATTCAAAGTCAGCAGGATATGATTGAAGGTGCTCATTTTATTCAAAAACCGTTTTCAAGAAAGGATTTGGCTGCAAAACTTAAAGATGTGATGTAAATATGGATGAATCCAAGAAGCTGTTTAAATATTCAGGCTCTAAATGCTCAAATTTACGAAAATTGACATAAAGGATTAAAAAAGAATGATTTATATTGATCTTATTTTAAATCTCTCACTGCTGGTCTCATTAAGCATTGTTTCAGGATTTATTGAACGGCACTATAAAACAGTAAACGTAGCTCCTACTCTTGCTCTTACTCTTCAAGGGCTTCTATTTGGAGGTGCGGCTGTATTAGGAATGATGCGTCCTCTAAATCTTGGACCTGGTCTTATATTTGATGGGCGTTCTGTAATGGTGAGTTTGTGCACACTTTTTTTTGGTCCCTTGTCAGGAGTGATTGCCGCAATTATGCCCTCTGCCTATCGTATGTATATTGGCGGGGCTGGAGCAGTAACAGGTGTGTTGGTTGTTTTTTCATCTTTTACAATAGGAATAGTTACCCGCTTCTATTTCAAACCAGAATCTAAACCCCCGCTATTTTGGCATCTCTATTTGTTTGGTTTTATTGTTCATGTTGCTATGCTTGCCATGATGTTTACCCTGCCCAAAGGTGCTGGAATGTCTGTTGTGGCAAGAATCGGTCTACCTGTAATGCTGCTTTACCCTCTTGCAACTATTCTTGCAGGCAAAATTTTATCAGATCAGATTCAATCCAGAAAGCAGATGAACGAGTTAGAACAGAGCAAAGCCTTGCTAACCTCTCTTATTAACTCTATTCACGATATAGTTTTCTTCAAAGATATAAATGGTGTTTATTTAGGGTGTAACAAAGCATTTACAGATCATCTTGGAATACCAGTTGAAAGTATAGTTGGTAAAACAGATTACGACCTATACACCAAAGAAGATGCAGAATTTTTCAGAGAAAATGACAAAAAAATGTTAGATTTGATGGCTCCCCGTCATAGTGAAGAGTGTATATCCTATCCTGATGGGCAAAAAAAAGTAATTGATACCATCAAAACGCCTTACTTTGATTCAACTGGCAAACTTATAGGTATCATCGGAGTAAGCCGCGATATAAATGAAATCAGACGTGCTGAAAAAGAGCATGAGCTGAACGAATCCCGCCTGAGAAAACTTGTTGATATTCTTAAGTATCCAGCAAATACAACACAGGAATTTCTTGATTATGCCCTTGAAAAAACCATTGAGCTTACTAAAAGTAAAATCGGCTACATTTACCACTATCATGAAGATCGTAAAGAGTTTGTTCTGAACACATGGTCAAAAAATGTGATGCCTGAATGTAAAGTTCTTGAACCTCAATCATGCTACACTTTGGAAAAAACAGGTATTTGGGGTGAAGCTGTCAGGCAGAGTAAAGCTATTATTCTCAATGATTTCAAGGCAGATAATCCTTTAAAAAAAGGGTATCCTGAGGGGCACGTTAATCTTATAAAATTTATGACTGTTCCTATATTTAGAGGAGATAAGATTGTTGGAGTGATAGGTCTTGCCAACAAAGAGCTTGATTATGATGAAACAGATATATTGCAGGTCTCTCTCTTGATGGATGGAATATGGGAACTGAATGAAAATAGAAGAATAGAGAAGGAGAACAGACAGATAGGATCAGAAAAGGATAAACTTCACAAGCAGCTTATACAGGCTCAAAAAATGGAGTCAGTCGGAAGGCTTGCAGGCGGTGTTGCACATGACTTTAACAATATGCTTGGCGTGATTCTTGGCAACATTGAGCTTGCTATGGAAGATATTGATACTGATCACCCTGTCTTTGCAACTCTTCAGGAGATACGGAAAGCTGCGGAACGCTCTGTTGAGCTTACACGACAACTGCTTGCATTTGCCCGTAAACAGAACATTGCCCCTGAAGTGCTTGATATAAATCAGGCAGTTGAAAGTATGATCAAGATTGTACAAAGACTTATTGGGGAAGATATTGATCTTGTCTGGTCCCCTTGTGAAAATATATGGACTGTAAATATCGATCCTTCACAGATTGATCAGATAATTGTCAACCTATGTGTCAATGCCCGTGATGCTATTGCTGATGTAGGTAAAATTACTATTGAAACTGGAATACAAATCTTTGATAATGCCTATTGCGATAAACACTACGGATTTTTGCCTGGCGAGTATGTAATTCTTGCTATCAGTGACAACGGTTGCGGAATGGACAAAATAACTATTGAAAATATATTTGAGCCATTTTTCACTACAAAGGAGATGGGCAAGGGAACTGGACTTGGACTTGCTATGGTCTATGGAATTGTGAAGCAGAACGGCGGTTTTATTAATGTTTACAGTGAGCTTAATCAGGGAACAACCTTTAAAATATACTTTCCACGTTACAAAAAGGGTGGAGATATTCTTGAGCATAAAAATCTTAACCAATCAGTTGAAAATGGCAGTGAGACCATTCTTCTTGTTGAAGATGAATATTCAATATTGCAGCTTACCAAGATTTTACTTGAAAAGCAGGGGTATAAAGTTTTAGCCGCATCAACACCGCAGCAGGCAATAGATATAGCAAAAAGAGAGTCTGAAATTATTGAACTACTTGTGACAGATGTAGTAATGCCTACGATGAATGGACGAGAACTTGCAAAAAATATCTTAACTATATATCCTGATATTAAGGTATTATTTATGTCAGGTTACACAGCAAATGTAATTGCCCACCATGGGGTACTTGATCCTGGGGTCAATTTTCTTCAAAAGCCATTTTCTAAAGATGAGTTGGCAAATAGCGTAAGATATGCACTTACAAAGGATAGCACTTGGAAAGAATAGAACATAAGCAGCTTGGCTACAATTATTGTTGGATTGAAATTCCTGAACAAGAACTAAGTAACAGAACAAAGAACAAAAAAGATAGGAACAATTTATGATCAAAAGCTCAGTTAATACTATCTATATTATCTGTTTTATATTGATTCTCAATTTTTTGATGCCATACCAGACTGTAAATTCTTCCGATTTGTCTGATGTAAGTTCTATTCTTACACCAGAGGAAAAAACATGGATATCTAACCATCCTGTTTTAAAAGTAAACGGGCCTAAGGCATTTCCACCATTCAGTTTTTTTGAAGATACAGGAGATGCAAAAGGTATAGCTTATGACTACCTTATGTTAATCATGGGGCAAATTGGTATCAAGTTGGAGGTTGCAAGCCCTTTGCCTTGGCCAGAAGTTCTCAATAAAGCTAAGGCAAAAGAGATTGATATTATCTCATGTGTTGCAAAAGCTCCTGACCGAGAAGAGTATCTGAGCTTTTCAGATCCATATCTTACATTTCCGTTAGTTATCATAAGCAGAAGAGAGAGTGAATTTATCGGCGGTCTTGACGATTTGAAAGGGCGTAAGGTCGCTATGGTTAAAAAAAATATTGTTTATGAATGGCTTAACAGAGATAAGATAGCGGTTGTTTCCCATTTTGAAGAGTCTGCACTTGATTGTATTAAATCTGTATCATCTGGCAAGGCTGAAGCCTATATTGATAATTTGGCAAGTGCAGTATATTTTATTGAAAAATATGGTTTAACCAACCTTAAAGTTGCTGCTCCAACTGCCTATCAGAACTATGATCTCCATATTGCTGTCCGTAAAGACTTTCCAGAACTGTCATCTATTATCAACAAACTGCTGAAAAGATTAACTTCCGACCAACATACACAGATTCGCAACAGATGGCTCTCTGTTAGATACGAATATGGAATAAGCCCTGATGATTTGAAAAGATGGGGTTTAATTATCGGCACACCTCTTTTTATTATTATTTCATTGATAATTTTCTGGAACAGAAGACTTAAACTTGAGATAGCTGAACGCAAGCGTGTTGAAAATGCTTTGAGTGAGAGCCAAAGACGGTACAGTGAAATTTTTGAAACCAGTAGAGATGGATTTGTATTTGTCGATTCAGAAGGCAAATTTATAGATGCTAATCAGGCTTACTGCACTATGTTAGGATATACTTTGGAAGAGTTGACGCATAAAGCCAATTTTTATGAGATAACACCGCGAATCTGGAGAGATTGGGAACTAAAAGAGATATGGGAGAAAAGATTACTCAAAGAAGGATATTCAGGTATTTACGAGAAAGAGTATATCCGAAAAGACGGGACAATATTTCCTGTAGAATTGCAAAGTTATACTTTTTTTGATGAGTCAGGCGAACCCTATTATTTATGGGGAATAGTTAGAGATATTACCTCACGAAATCTTGCAGAAGAGGAGCGTGAGAGACTTCGCGAACAACTATATCAAGCTCAAAAGATGGAGTCTATCGGCAGACTTGCAGGTGGTATTGCCCACGATTTTAACAATATGCTTGGGGTGATTTTAGGACAGACAGAGCTTGCTATGGCTCAGATTCACGATGTTGCGCTTCTTAAAAACAAACTTACACAGATTCGTAATGCTACTGAACGCTCGATGAATCTGACACGTCAGTTACTCGCTTATGCCAGAAAACAGACAATAACCCCAAAAGTTGTTAATATCAACGAGTTACTTGAAGGAATGCTAAAAGTGTTGAGAGACCTTATGGGAAACCACATAGAGATTATCCTTCTGCCTGATTATGCACTCTGGCTGGTTAAGATTGATCCTACCCAGCTTGACCAGATATTGACCAATTTGTGCGTAAATGCAAGAGATGCCATATCAGGCAACGGTAAAGTAACCATAGAAACAGAGAATACAGTTTGTGATCAAGAGTATTGTGATGCTAACCCTGGTGTAACTGCTGGAGAATATGTTCAGCTTATAGTCTCTGATGATGGGTGCGGTATGGAGAGAGAGTATCTTGAGAAAATCTTTGAGCCGTTTTTTACTACCAAAGAGGTCGGAAAGGGAACTGGTCTCGGTCTTGCTACAGTTTATGGTATCGTAAAGCAGAATCAAGGCTTTATCAAGGTTGACAGCAAACTTGATATGGGAACAACTTTTAGAATTTATTTTCCAAGATGTAACTGTTCTGAATCATGATTAGAGTGTAATGGTTAAAAAGATAACGAAAGGAAGTTTTCATCATTCTGACCAAATAGGTAAGAATGAGTAAGAAAAATAGAACAGCTAAAGGTTATTTTTTAATATGATTAAAAATTTTGTGCAATATATTGAGTTGGAAGAACCAAGACTTGGCAACAACACAGCAGATGTTGAGAGGCTTAAAGCTGCTCTTGCAAAGAATATTGGAACTATTGAAAAAGGGAGAGGATATCCTGAGAACGAGCGTATCCAAGAAAAGTTCTATTTTCCCACAACTCTTGCAGCAGATATTCCTTTAAAGCTAAGGCAGTGGAACCATAAGGCAAAGGTTGTTCTTTTCAAAGACTCTATGGGCTGGAGAGTTGTTGATGTTCTTGCTCCTGAAAGGGATAATCCAGTATTTGGCGTTGCAGTTGACCTTGGAACAACACGTATAGTGCTTCGTCTTATCAACCTTGAGACTCTCGCCTCTTGTGGGGAGATTGGATTTGATAACCCTCAAGCAAAAATTGCACCTGATGTACTTGCAAGGATTCATCACGCACGCACAGAAGATGGATTAAAGGAGCTTCAACAGCTTGTCATATCTGACATGAATCAGCATATCCATGAACTTTGCAAAAATTATCTTTTTAGTAACCATATTGATGATTCTGAATCTCTTCTTATTGCCCACTCTATACATCTGCTTACAGTTGCTGGAAACAGTGCTATGACACATCTGTTTCTTGGGATTGATCCATCTTTTCTAATTCGAGAACCCTATATTCCAGCAGTAAATGTACCAGAACCTCTTGATGCACGAGAGCTTGGAATTGAGATTAATCAGCGTGGTATGGTCTATCTGTTTCCCAATATTGGTTCATATTTTGGCGGCGATCTTATCTCAGGGATACTCTTTGCACAACTGCACAAAAAAGATTCCCCCTGTATAATGGTAGATGTTGGAACAAATGCCGAAGTTATTGTTGGATACCGTGACTGGCTTATTGCCTGTGCAGGTGCTGCTGGTCCTGCTCTTGAAGGTGGAATTAGCAATATGGGCATGACCGCAAAACCAGGGGTTATCGATCGGATAAAGATCGATCCAGTAACTGGTGTTGTTGATGTCCACACTATTGATGATAAACCGCCAATTGGTATATGCGGGTCAGGCATGATCGATTTGGCAGCAGAACTTTTTATATCTGGAATGCTTGATATAAGGGGTAAATTTGTGCCTGAGCGTTGCAAAGATAGATATTTTGAAAAAGATGGAGTCGGCTCTTTTCGTGTGGCAGGTGGTATTGTATTGAGTCAAGTTGAGATGAACTCTTTAACAAGCTCTAAAGCTGCCATGTACTCTATTTTACAGGTTATTATCGAAAAGACAGCGGGTTTGCAGTTTGATGATCTTGCAAAATTTTATGTTGCAGGCACTTTTGGCTCTTTTATAAATCCTAAATCTGCAATATCAATCGGTATGCTGCCTGATATACCTATTGATAAATTTGAAGTTTTGGGGAACTCTTCACTTGAAGGGGCTGCAAAACTTCTGATAAATCCAGACGCATTTGACGAGATTGAACAGATAAGGCAGTCAATAACCTATATTGAACTTAATGTAAATCAGGAGTTTATGAACATATTCAGCGGTGCAAAGTTCTATCCTCATACTGATATTTCAAGATTTCCGTCTGTGAAATCTCTCTCTCTTTAAGTAATATTTAAGCGAACTTCTATGACAAAGCAGACAAAATTTAACAGAAGAATTTTAATGATGCTGAAAAATTGCATAGCTCTATTTGCTCTCATTAGCATATCGTTTAATATATCTTTTGCACATCCAACACAAAATATTGATGCAAAAGAAGATCTAAATTCGGGAAATATTTCAAACTCTGCAAATATTCCAAATTCAGTAAAACTCACTGATCTTGAAAAAGAGTGGATAAAGGCACATCCAGTAATTCGCCTTGCACCTGATCCTGAGTTTCAGCCGATTGAATTTTTTGATGAAAATGGCAATTATACAGGTATTGGTGCTGATTATGTGAGGCTGATCGAGCAGAAACTTGGTATAAAGTTTCAAATTGTCCGTTGTAAAAATTGGGATGAGGTAATTGAACAGGCAAAAAACAGAGAAGTTGATGTCTTAGGAAATGCTGTCAAAACTCCTCAACGAGAGGAGTATTTGCTCTTTCCCACACCTTATCTCAAAATACCGTCAGTTATTATTGTCAGAAATAAGGTTACTGCAAATCTCACTTTTGAGATGTTAAAAGGTATGAATGTTGTAATGGTCTCCGGCTATGGCTATGTTGATCTTCTCCGCAATAAATATCCTGAAATTAATATCGAACTTCTTCCTGATCTTAAATCCGCATTAAGAAAAGTCTCTTTTGGTATGGCAGATGCCTTTGTAGGTGATCTTGCCACAGCAAGTTTTTATATAGAATCAGAAGGTATCTCAAATTTAAGACTTGCTGGAGAGACTGAACCACCAAACATTTCAGGTTTTGCTGTCCGCTCTGACTGGCTTGCACTGAGCGAGATTTTAGAAAAAGGTATAGCTCTTTTAACTGAAGAGGAGCAGAAGGAAATTTTCAGCAGATGGATCCGTTTAGGACCAGAACCCGGGGTTACAATGGCTCAACTCAAAAAGATAATCCTGATAATAATTAGTATTGTGTTCATTATTATTGTTATATTTTTGTTCTGGAACCGAATGTTGCAAAGTGTAGTAAGACTTAAAACCGAAGATTTAAGAAAAGAGATTGAAGAGCGTAAACATGCAGAAAGTGCACTTATAAAGAGCGAAGCTCATCTTAGGGCACTAATTAAAACAATTCCCGATCTTGTGTGGTTTAAAGATATTGACGGAATTTACCTTGCCTGTAATCTGAAGTTTGAAAATTTTGTAAATATGGAAGAGAAAGATGTTATAGGAAAAACTGATTACGATTTGGTACCAAAAGAGATGGCAGATATATATAGAAGAGACGATAAGATATCTATGGAACAGAGAACTATATTTATACGAGAAGAACAACTTACATACCATGATGGACATACTGAAATTGTCGAAACTATAAAGACGCCTTTTTACGGAAGCGATGGGCATGTTATCGGAGTGCTTGGAATTGCCCGTGATATAACAGAGCGAAAAAAGGCAGAGGAGGAGAGACAGAAACTTCAAGAGCAGCTTTTTCAAGCTCGAAAGATGGACGCTATAGGTCATCTTGCAGGTGGAGTTGCCCACGATTTTAATAACATGCTGTCAATAATTATAGGGCGAACAGAATTGGCAAGATTAAGTATATCTGTCTCTGATCCGCTTTATAATTCTCTGTTTGAAATAGAATCTGTAGCTAAACGTTCTGCTGATCTGACTAATCAACTTCTTGCTTTTGCACGAAAACAGACAATAGCTCCTCAAGTAATCAATCTTAATAACTCTATTGAAGAAATGCTAAATATGTTGAGACGGCTTATAGGCGAAGATATTGAGTTTGTTTGGAGACCTTTTTCTGAGTTGTTTTTAGTAAAAATGGATACTGCCCAGCTTGACCAAGTTTTTGCCAATCTCATTATTAATGCAAGAGATGCTATAATAAACGGTGGTGGTAAAATCATTATAGAGACCAATAACGTAATAGTTGATAATAGTTACTGTGAATTAAATTCTTGCTCTATACCAGGTGAGTATGTCGTTATGGCAGTGAGCGACAACGGCTGTGGTATGGATAAAAAGACTTTGGATAATATTTTTGAACCATTTTTCACAACTAAAGAGCTTGGCAAAGGGACAGGTCTTGGACTTGCAACAATATACGGTATTGTTAAACAGAACGGTGGTTTCATAAATGTTTATAGCGAATTGGGGAGCGGAACTACTTTTAGAATATACCTGCCTCGAATTTATGATGAAGAAAATCAAAGAGAGCTTGCTTCATATGAAATTGTTGATAAAGAGGCAATGGGCGGAACTGAGACCATACTGCTGGTAGAGGATGAATCAGCAATCTTAGAAGTCAGCCAAGTAATGCTTGAGATGCTGGGGTATAACGTAATTGCTGCTGATCGACCTGACGAAGCTATTCGTTTAGCAAACGACTACAAAGGAGAAATTGATCTGCTGATTACTGACGTTATAATGCCTGAAATGAACGGTCAGGAGGTTGCCAATAAACTTCGCTCTATTTTTCCAGACATCAAACTTATGTTCATGTCTGGTTACACTGCCAATGTTATATCTCATCATGGGGTTCTTGATAGTGGAGTAAATTTTATCCAAAAACCCTTCTCTATGAAAGAACTCGCAGAAAAGGTAAGATGGACAATATTGACTTAGAAAAGAGCAGGCGGAAAAAAGAGCTGATAATGATAGCTGTTATTTTGCTCACTGTTTCTCTTCTCACCTTTGCTGAAATGAAGATAACTGGTCTTGGTGAGGCTATTCCTGTATCAAATGCTGTGTTGATGTTTATTCTTATCAACACCAACCTTTTACTCCTGCTTGCCCTTATTCTCCTTGTATTCAGAAATTTAGCCAAACTATACTATGAAAAAAAGAGCAAAATACTTGGAAGTAAATTTAAAACAAAATTAGTTGCTGCATTTATAACTCTCTCACTTGTTCCAACAAGTGTTCTCTTTTTTTTCTCCATCCATTTTATCTCAACAAGTCTTGCATTCTGGTTCAATGCTCCTGTAGAGCAGGCACTTGTGAACTCTCTATCAGTGGGGAGGCTTCTTTACAAACATTTAGAAAATAAAAATATCTATTTTGCAGAACGGGCTGTAGAGCATATAGATACGGACAATTTTTTATCTCCTGATAAGAAAGATACCTTGAATCTTTATGGCGATGTACTCCGCCGAACCTTTGATCTTCATGCTCTGGAGATATATAAAAAAGATGGCAGCCGTGTAATTGTATCACTCTCGCCCGATATTGCTACGCTTGATCCTATGACTACTGATGCTCTTATGCAGGTTGATCCTTTGACTGGCACAAAAACATTTTCCGAGCATATACCTACAGGCGAGATAATCAAAACAGTTGCGATCATACCTTCAGGTTCTACTGTTGAAAAGGCTCGTGCATTTCTCGTTGCTTCTGCACTAATCTCTTCTGAACTCTCCTCTCATCTTGCATCTATATCCAAAGGGGTGGAGGAGTATCAGCAGCTTACTATGATTAAAAAACCTGTGCAGTTATCAAATTATATTGCTCTTTCCATAGTTGCACTTTTAGTCGTCTTTTGTGCCATCTGGTTTGGATTTCATCTTGCAAAATCAATTACCATTCCAATTATGAAATTTGCAGAAGGCACTCAAAGGGTAACTCAAGGAGATTTGAGTTATACCATAGATTTTGAAGGGGATGACGAAATCGCAACGCTTGTTGACTCGTTTAACTCCATGACAAGAGAGCTTGCAAGCGGCAGGGCAAAACTTGCAGAGTCAAAGAAGATGGTGGAAAAACAGAATGAAGAGATTGAGAAGAGCAGGCAGTACATGGAGATTGTATTAAGAAACATATCTGCTGGTGTAATCTCTGTTGACCGTGACGGAATTATTACAACCATAAACAAAGCTGCTGAAAAGATGCTTAACATCATCAGCGAAAATATACTTAACCGCCACTATCGGGAGACCTTAAAAGATGAACTTTTAGAGTTAGCTGAAAAAATTTATAGGGAGATACCATCTTCATTAAATCATGTTCAGCTTCCTCTCACTTTTACAATAAACGGCTCCCCAAGATATTTTCTTGCACATTTCACGGCTTTAAGGGCTGAAGGTTTAGATAATAAGCAGCAACGCCCCCATGATGCTGATGTAATTAATAGCGGAAGTAATACAGAAAACAGTAACAGGCTGAATGTAGATGCAAATACAGTAGAGATCGTAGGCACAGTAATGGTGTTTGATGATGTAACGGAACTTGAAAAAGCACAGCGTATTGTGGCATGGCGTGAAGTCGCCCGCCGTATTGCCCATGAGGTTAAAAATCCTCTTACACCCATAAAGCTGTCAGCCCAGAGGTTAAAACGGAAATACTCGAAAATTATTCAAGAGGATGTTTTTGATCAATGTACAGAGACAATTGTTGAGCACGTTGATCTTATCAGAAATCTTGTGAACGAATTTTCAACCTTTGCAAAATTTCCTGATACAAGGATGGTTTCAGCAAGAATAGAGACTATTATTCAAGAGACTATTGCCCTTTATAAGGAGGGACTTGAGAATGTGGATATACAATTTTCATATCCATCTGATCTTCCAGAGCTTCAACTTGATCGCCAGCAGATGAAACAGGCATTTATAAATCTTTTTGACAATGCTGTTGCTGCACTAAATAAACATGGCACAATCAACATTGATATTACTTATGACCGTATCTTGAAATTTGTAAGAATTGAGATGGCTGATAATGGAAAAGGTATTTCAGATAACGAAAAGACAAGGCTGTTTGAGCCTTATTTCTCGACTAAAAAGTCAGGCATGGGTTTAGGTCTTGCTATTGTAAACTCAATCATTACCGATCATAAGGGGATGATAAGGGTTCAAGATAATAAACCCACAGGTGCAAAGTTTATTATAGAGCTGCCTGTCTAAGAGGAAATATTTAAGAGACGTTTATTCTTTACAATCTTATAACTGCTTCCACTATCAAAAACTTAACTTTTCAAAATCCTCTTTTTTACAAAGACACAAAATAATAGAATCCGGCTCTATCTTTGAGTCAGGGTCAGGCATCAATCTCATGGTGTCTGTTAAGATATTTTTCATAGAGAGTATTTCAATATGATACTTTTTACGAAATCCAATCTCTTTGATTGTTTTACCGCTGAGTTTATCAGGCAAGGCAATTTCAAAGATACCGTATTCAGGTGCAAGTGGAATATATTCAATAAGATTTGGTGAGCTTAGTCGCTCTGCTAACCTCTCACCAGCCATCTTTTCAGGATTGATAATTTCAGTTGCACCTATTTTTTGATATAGTATTGCCTGAATCTCATTCACTGCTTTTACGATAATGTTTTTTATTCCGATTTTCTTTAAATGGTAAATTGCAAGACTGTTTGCTTCAATTGTCTCACCGAGATTTAGTATAACAGTATCTATGTTTCCATTAAGATACTCTTTAAGATATTCACCTGTTTTTACATCATGCACTATGGCATTAGTTACCAAATCCTTAATCGCTTCGATTCTACTGCTGTCAGAATCAATAACTAAAACTTCATGACCTTTACGAGCAAGAGATACGGCAAGGCTGAATCCAAAATTACCCAACCCTATAACTGCAAATTGACGCATAAAAAAACTCCTTAATTTCTGTTATTTTCATAAAAAACTCAGAAAACATAATGAACCCGTTGAACTTCATAATATCACAAAAGCTAAGAAAACAATGGCATTTAAAAACAACCTTTTATCCTACATAAATATCACCAATAGGATATTGATATTTATCTTTCTGTTGTTTAAACAATGAAAGCCCAACAGATAGACCTATTCCTAAAGGACCTATTCGTCCAATGAGCATAGTAATGATAATAACCCATTTCCCAATAAAGGTCAGATTTGCGGTGATGCCTGTAGAAAGCCCAACAGTACCCAATGCAGAACCGACTTCAAATAAAACTTGAATAAATGTTCCGCTTTTCGTAGCTGATAATACAAGAGTTGCTATAAACATCCACAAGCCTGACAGAAGTCCTATGGCTAAAGAGTGTCTAATAACTTCTGAACTTACACGCCGCTTGAATATGTTGACCTCCTCTTTTTGTTTTAATACAGAATAGAGCAAAGAGAGCAACACGCCAAATGTGGGTATTTTAATACCGCCTCCTGTGCTTCCAGAACCAGAGCCAATAAACATCAAGCCAGTAAGCAGAAACAGGCTTGTCTCGCTCATTTTTCCTATATCAATCGTATTGAACCCTGTTGTACTGACAGCAGTCAAAACCTGGAAACTTGAGTTGAGCGTTTTTTCTTTAAATGACAAGTCAGAATCTCCATATTCCGCAAAATAGACTATTAGTGTCCCAGTGACAGAAAGAGCTATGGTTATAAAATAAACTAATTTGCTGTGTACCGATAATGTATTAGGTCTCTTTTTTTTTATTGTATTATAAATATACTCAAAACTGTCAAAAACAACACAGAATCCTATACATCCCGCTATGCAGATCAAATTTACAATAATATGTAGTAATATATTATTGTTATATCTGACAAAACTATCTACATAAATTGAAAAACCTGCCGTATTAAATGCAGAAATAGAGTGAAATATGGCGGAATATATAGCCTCAGATAGTGGGAAATCTTTAGAAAGATAAAACGCTAATAAAATAGCACCAACCAATTCTGTTATAAACGTATATGCTATAATAAATATAGTAAATTTCGTTACCTCAACCGTAAAAGGTCGCTTGACTGACTCACGAAGCAGTAATGTACTTTTCATGGAAAGCTCGTTTCCTAAAAGTAGAACAAAGAAGACAAAGAAGAGCATGTATCCAAGTCCACCTATCTGGATAAGTATCATAATCACAATCTGTCCGAACATACTATAGTAAGAACCTGTATCCACAACAATCAGTCCTGTAGTAGTGACGGCAGAAGAGGCAGTAAACACGGCATCAGTGAATGGAGTCATTTCACCTGAACAGGACGAAACAGGCAGAGATAATAAAATACCGCCGATAAGACTTATCAGAATAAATCCTACTGATAAAATCTGAATCGGAGGTCGTCTGTTCAATTTTATAATACGACTTATATTCATTTTGTTCGGTTTCCTTTATTTTAGCTGTTTTATCAGAATAGCCTAAGTTGTGGTGTGAGAGAGCGAACAACTCAACTGTTAGATAAAAGAATATCTGTAAATTAAATCTTAATTATAAATTGGAAGAGTAAAGGTAAAAGTGCTTCCACTCCCAGACTCAGATTCCACCCAGATAGTTCCGCCATGAGCACGCACAATCTCTTTGCAGATCGCAAGCCCTAATCCCGATCCTCCAGTAGAACGCTCTTTTACCTGAACAAACTTCTGGAAAATTTTTGTCTGGTATTCATGAGGAATGCCGGGTCCATTATCACGAACAGAGATATGAATATTTCTACCCATTCTGGCTGCCATAAGTTCAATGATGCCACCTTCTTGAACATATCGAAGTGCGTTTGATATAAGATTACTAAGTACCCATGTGATTTTATTAGCATCTGCACGGACATTTGGAAGAACAGCATCAGTATCAGTTAAAAATTCCTTACAAACAGCCAGAGTAACCCGCTTTATCTCACTCTGCCCTTTGAAAATAGCCTGAACGTGCTGAAAAAGTGTATTAACAGGAACGCTTTCAAACTCCATTTTTATATTACCGCTTTCACTTTTAGAGAGTTCAAGAAGGTCATTAACAAGAACTTTCATTCTATCTATCTCCTCTTGAGTAACCTTGAGAAGTTCCTGCTCTTTTTCAGCAAGGGAATCAATAGCATGTTCCATAAGCAGATCAACACTCATACCCATACTGGTCAGTGGAGTTCTTAATTCATGTGATACTGCCATGATAAATTCATTCTTCATACGTTCCACTTCTTTGTTTATTGTCATCTCATTGTAATCTTTAAGCTGTGAAGCCATAATGTTGAACTCTCCTGCAAGTGTTCCAAGCTCATCTATAGTCTCAACGGGCACCTGAACCTCATAGTTACCGGAAGATATTTTCCTTGACGCATCTATTAATTGCCTGACAGGTCTGACAATGCGTTCCGAGATAAACAGGCTGAAACTCAATGCAATAATAAATGCGGAAAGAGCCACAAATACGGTTGACCAGATGGCACGATCTGCAACCTGTTCTGCTCTGACGCTTGCTGAATACATTGTCTTTTCATTCAGATTAAGAAGCTGTGTGCAGGTATCACGGATTTGAATAAACAGGGGATAAACAGAATTCTTGTATAGCTTCAGTGCAGCAGTCAAAGAAGATGTGTCTATCTCCTTAAGTTCAGTTATTTTTGAATATAGTTGTCGATATGATTCATAATCTGTATCAATGGAATGAACAAGCTCGGATTCACCGTTAATCGTGATGTTTCCTTTTGCCCGTTCTAACCATTGAAGAAAATTGGCATCATTTTGACGAAACTGTGCTATCCCCATTTTACTATCACCAAGAAAGGTGAGCAGCATTGCACTGTCTTGCCGTTCAAGGGAGTTGAGCATATTGTGAGCTGCTAAAATACTTCTGTAGTTTTCGTGTAAAATGGCATCACTTGCTTTTCCTAAAGAGACAAGATTGATAACTCCCCATGCAACCACAAAACCCATAAGGGCAAACGCGACACCATAACCAAGAAGTATTTTTTTCTTAAGAGCCTGTTTAAAAATTATTTGTAACATGTAAAAATCTTTCCTCACGAACCAATATAGAGCCAAAAGAGCCTTTTGTGACTCAAGCAGATTCTACACAGTAATCCATTAAGACGGACAAGGTTGCAATATAAAGACTTCATTTGAGCAAACATGTTAAAAATTGTGATTACTTGCAAAGCAAACTGAGGGTTACAATTAATTTTTAAACAGGCTCTAAGAGTCATTAAACCCATCCTGAATTATATTATGTCAGAACAACTCACTATTTGTAATCTGTTCTGATAACAACACCTATGCCATTATTAGCAATACCCATGCCATAGAGTTTTAACACAAAATAACTGCTTGCTATAAATAGAAATCAAGAAAAAGATACTGATAATTTATTGTTTTTTTAAATAATACTTTGTAGTTGGGGATTAGGGAATTAGATAAATATAGGGTTATGAGCGTAGAGTTATATATAGTAGCTGCACGAAAGATTGCATATTGCAGTAAGAGGGGGGGATTTACCTTGCATTATGCAAGGTTCAAAAAGAAGCAACTTAATTGGTAACAGAAGATAGAAGAATTTGATACCAGAAGGTGGGAAGATTAAACAGTCAAATATATAGCTATTAATCACCACTCATATACCATAAATCTTTCTTCTTCTCCATAAGGTAGCCTGATCAATACCGAGAATCTCTGCTGCCTCTTGGATTGATGAAGTTCTAGCAAGTAATCTTCTGATGTGCATCTCCTCAATTGCTGCGAGAGCTACAGGATCGCCAATTGACGGGCTATTTTGTCTGCTGCCTGAAGGATAAAGTGTGATGTTGTCAGGCAGATCACCTGCACCGATATACCTGCCGCTACCAAGTATTACTGCCCTCTCAACAGCATTCCTAAGTTCTCGTATATTTCCTGCCCAATTATGCTTTATAAGCATATTTTCTGCTTCTGGTTCAAATCCTAAAAAGTTTTTGTGGTTCGTACGGCAGAACAAAACCATGAAATCCAGTGCCATAGGAACTATATCTTCAGGGTGTTCTCTCAGAGGGGGAAGTGTAAGTGTTATCACATTAATTCTGTAAAATAGGTCTTCACGAAACAGCCCTTCAGACACTCGAGCTGCAAGATCAACATTGGTTGCGGTAATGATACGTACATTTGCTTTTCTGGTTGTTGCATCACCAAGGCGTTCATACTCTTTATCCTGAATAAAACGCAGTAATTTAGGCTGTAAAGATAGTGCCATATCGCCGATTTCATCTAAAAAAAGAGTTCCTCCTTCACATGCTGCAATACGACCGAGATTGTCTTTAACCGCACCTGTAAAAGCACCTTTAACATGTCCAAAAAGTTCACTCTCAAGCAGTTCTGATGGAACAGATGGACATGATACAACTGCAATAGGTTTAGATGCTCTTAGACTCCAGCCATGAATAGCCCTTGCCAACACAGACTTTCCAGTACCGCTCTCTCCCTGAATAAGGATAATAGCTTCTGAAGATGCTGCCTTTTTTGCATTTTCTATAACCCTTTGCACCCCTGAATTATGGCTGGTCAGAATATCTGGTGTATCGATACTCCTAACATTTTCCTTAAGAACAGCAATCTGGTTTTCAAGCTCACGTATTTTTCCTATCTTGTTGGTTAAAAGCCTTATCTGAGCAGGAGTAAAAGGTTTTTCAATGTAATCGGCAGCTCCCCGCCGCATCGCCTCAACTGCATTTTTAATTGAAGCGTATGCAGTTATTACAACTATTTTTGTCCAGGGAGAGCTTGCAAGTAGAGGTGATATTAAATCCATTCCACTCTCTTCACCAAGTCTAATATCTATAAGAGCCATATCAAAAGCTCTTTGACGTACTTCATCAAGAGCATCTGCAGGGTTGCTGACAGAAATAACATGATGTTTTTCTGATGTCAGACAGTATGATAGCGTTCTGCGTATATTGATTTCATCGTCAACCACAAGAATATTTAAAGTCATATTTTCATTAAGCATATGGAATATTTCAATCGGCTTTAAATAAAAAGCCTGTAAAGAGCTTGAGTTCCATCATACTCATAACCCTTTTGGGCAAGTTTATCATACAGTGATTTTGCAAGCATAAGTCCTGGCAAATCAAGCCCCATCTCCTGTGCAGATTCAATAGCAATACCCATATCCTTGATAAAATGTCTGACATAAAAGCCAGGTGCAAAATCGCCTTTTATGATTCGGGGACCTAAGTTATTCAATGTCCAGCTTGCTGCTGCACCAGCTCCAATGCTTCGTAGAACCGTTTCAGGATCAAGCCCCGATTTTACAGCGTATGCAAGCGATTCGCACAAACCTACCATTCCAGCAGCAATCGATATCTGATTGACCATTTTTGTGTGCTGACCGCTGCCAGACTTGCCTTGAAAATGGATATTTTTCCCCATTATCTCAAAAAGCGGCATAACAGCCTCAAAGCTCGCTGTATCGCCTCCTACCATTATAGAAAGAGCTGCGTTTCTTGCTCCAATATCTCCGCCTGATACAGGTGCATCCAAAGCATGAATCGAACGTTTTTGTGCGGTATCATATATTTTAACAGCAAGAGAAGGGCTTGATGTTGTCATGTCAATCACTATAGCTTCTGGGGCAGCGTTTTCAATAATACCGTCTGGTCCTAAATAAACCTCTTCAACATCTTTTGGAAAGCCAACAATTGTTATAATGACATTACATTTTTTTGCAAGCTGTGAGGTTGTATCTTCCCATACCGCACCTTTTTGACATATTAGCTCTGCCTTTGCTCTGCTGCGGCTGTAAACATGAAGCTCATATCCTGCATTAAGAATATGCCCTGCCATACTGTTACCCATCACTCCAATTCCAATAAATCCAACCACTGTGTTCTCTGGTGATACTTTCATCTCTTGCTTCCTCTTGAATTATAGTATGCTTTAGTAAGCTGTTATTATGGTATGCTTTAGAAGCGGTTAACTATTATATAAATATATATGTTACTTTGATATATATTACTTTGTAAAAAAATATGAAAAATATGTGAGAATATCATAATAAAGTCAAGAACCATTTGAGTATATTAGAGCCTGTTTAAATATTCAGGCTCTAAATGGTTAAGTGCATTATTGATGCTCTGTGCTCAAGTATCTTTTTATTTAGACGATTAGATTATAATAGAGATTATTTGACATACACATTGTGTCTAATTGGTTAGGTGTGCATTGCCAAGATTTATGTGAAAAAAAAGTAAATTATAGATACAACCCTTAACTTTAAAAAACAGGAGGTTCATCATGGAAACAGGAAATATCAGCAACACAATGTCAGCAAATTTAAGCTATGAGGCACGTAAATTTTCAGGTTCTGTAAGAAGCTCTTACGGAAGCAATGAAGGCGGCAGCAAAGTAGAAAAAGATACTGCATTCAATGTAATGATGAGCAGTTTCAAGGTTCAGGTATCTTTAAATACTTATGAAAACCTTAACACCCAATCATCTGATTTTTCTGCTGCATCAGCTAAACCATCAAGCAAACCAGACGATCTTTTTGGAGAAGACGGCTATTGGGGAGTTAATAAGACAGCGGGTCGAATCAGCGATTTTGTAATGAGCGGTGCTGGCGATGACATTGAAAAGCTCAAAGCAGGCAGAGAGGGTATTCAGCGGGGGTTGAGGGATGCAGAAAAGGTTTGGGGAGGAAAAATGCCTGATATAGCCTACCAGACTATTGAAAAATCACTTGAAGCTATTGATGAGAAGATAAAAAAGCTCGGCGGAAATGTAGTCGATATTACTGCCTGAAAGAAAAAAAATGTATTTCATGTTGCTTGAATATGAGACCTGTGCTATGGAATCTTAATACACTTTTGAACATAAGCAGCTTCGCTGCAATTAGTGTTATCCTTTCTCCACTGGAATAAACAAACATGATTGATACTTTTTATAGAGTTGTCCTGAAAAAGTGTGGCACAGAGGACAATATTAAGGCTCTATCTCGTTTTTTGGTTAAAGATTTCAAACTCACCTATGAAAAGGCGGAGTTTATAGTTCATAATCCACCTGCTATATTGGGTGATATGAGTAATCAGGAAAATGCAGAACTTGCTCTTCAGCATCTTAAAGGGTTTAACGCAGAATGTTGTGTCAATACAGTTGTTAAAGACAAAAGACTTCCATTCAGCATAAGACAGCAGCAGTTGAAATGGATATCCAAGGAGTTCAGCAAAACTCTGAGGGCGTGCGTAGAAACAACTCTTTTTTATGTAACTGTTGAACCTATCCGTAAAGATATATTTTTACCCTCTCTTATCGGAAAAAAAGAGACACTTGAAGATGCTTTTAGATACAGTGACTCAGTTTTTGTAATTGATGACACAACTTTTATTCTTCTTGGTTTTGCAAGTGACAGGGATGGTTCTGATGTTATCTTTGAGAAAATTGTCAATTCTATGGAGACGCACATATACCGCGAGATTATTGTCCACATAGGTATGTCAATTATACCTGAAGACGGCAAATCTTTTTATGATCTCATGGCAGTTGCGAAGAAGAACCGTTTTTCATTCAGGAAAGATGAGGCTGGAATATCCCAGAAAATTGAAGTTCTTCAAGATACTTCTCAGCCTCGTAAAAAAGAGGCATCTCTTTCTGATATTCAGGTTTTCACCCTCTGTTTTAACAAGGCAAGGGGGAAATTCTATAATGAGCTTACGGCACTTCCACCTGATGTCTTATGGGGTGCTTTAAGCCGTATCTCAATATCAGATCAGAAGAAATTTTTTCTAAAACTTCCCCATGACTCTCATTTGACATCGTTTTTAGCTGAAAAGATAAAGAACCAGTCTGATCAGGCAGATGTTGAAACTGCAAGAAAAAAGGTCCGCAGGGTTATAAGCGAAATGCAGCTTGTAGAAAATCTTAAAGAGCGAAGCGAGAACCAGAAACAGATAGTTGCATCTCTCCAGCATGTGGAGTCTATTTTCAACATACCAGATGTTGCATTACGGGTATATCGGTTGGCATCTGATCCTGAATCTGATACAGATGATGTTGCTGAAAGTATTCTGATTGACCCATCCCTTACCATGAAAATACTTAAAATTGTAAACTCTCCGTTTTATAGACGATCAGGTCAGATGAATTCAATCAAAGAGGCTGTTGTTCTGCTTGGCAGAGAAGAGGTTATCAATATGGCGTTTGGACTCTCTCTCTCTAAATCTTTTTTAGATGCAGACCTTAAAGGGCTTCTTAATCCTGAAACTCTTTGGAAACACTCATTGGAAACAGCATTTATTGCAAGATATCTCTGCTATGATATTCCTGAATTTAAAAATTTAGGTGCTTTTACTGCTGGTCTTCTCCATGATCTTGGCAAGGTCTATTTGATAGAGAATTTTTCAGAACTCTACACATTGGTCATTGATAGGTCAGAAGATCACGATATACTAATAAGTGCTATTGAGCAGGAGCTGCTTGGCATGGATCATGGAGCAATCGGGCGTATGATAGGTGATCACTGGAATCTTCCAGGTGCTCTTGTTCAAGCAATAGGCTTTCACCATCAGCCGTCAGGAGCTCCTGACTATCCCACATTTGCAGCTATAATAGGTTTTGCAGATTATTTAGTGAATATGGCTTCAGCCGAACAAGATATAAAGCACTCAAAGCTCAAACAGCTTTTCAAAGTTGATCACATGATTATGATGAAAAAAGTTTTCAGTGACTTTGGCACAAAATTTATTGAAAATGCTTTTGAAGAGACATCAAAAATTCTTAGTGATAGTGCTGACATTTTAAAACGATTGGATAATTAAAAAGCTAAATTCAATGGATGAAAAATATATAACTGCGTCTCAATTTGCAATATTTAGAAAAAACTATCTCTCTGTTCAGGCAAAATATGAGGAGAAGATTGGTGAGTTGTCAATAATAAAAGAGATGAACACTACCATGCAGCAGATTGACCATATTGATCAAGACCTTATATGGATACGCCATCTTGAGTGTATTAAAAAATATAAGAACCTTGCTGCTGCTGTACTATATTTTTCTACACACAATGCAATTAAACGGGATCATTTTTTTTATACTGATTTTGAAGAACCGTTTGACTGCACCTCATTCAAAAATATCTCTTTTTTTAAAAAAATATTGCTAGAAAAAACGACCGTAGTAATAGACTCTCTTGATGAACCCTACCTTTTTAATGACCTTAGCTATTCATTTTATGGGCAGCCCATTTTATCTGGTGGAAAAGTTATCGCTGTGCTGATGCTCTTTTCAAGGCATAAAAAGGCATTTGAGCAGTCAAACCAATTCTTTTATACTATTGTCTGTGAGCATCTTTATAACCATATCCTATTTTTAAGGCTCTACTACGGGAAATTGGATGAAGAGAAGCAGATGATTCAGCTTAGCCGATTTTTTTCAAAAAATGTAATTGCAGAGATATTTAAAAGAGGACAGCTCAAATTAGGCGGGGAAAAAAAGCAAGTTGCAGTTATGTTTGTTGATTTAAAAGGATTTACAAGGCTTTCAGAGAATATGGAGCCAGAAGATGTAGTAACTTTGCTTAACCGTTTCTTCTCCTACATGATCCCAATTATTTTCAGGCATAAGGGAACGCTTGATAAGCTGCTTGGCGATGGAATAATGGCGGTTTTCGGAAGCCCCATTGAGGATACTGAGAGCTGCCTTAATGCTGTGAAGGCTGCTCTTGAAATGTTTACAGTGCTTAATACCTTTAATAGAGACCTGCAACATGCACAGAACTCTCTTAGAACGCAAAACGTTATGTCTCATAGGAAAAGCTTTGTTGAAGCGGGAGACTTTTCTGATATTAATGTTGATATTGAACCATCCACAGATATTAATAATATTTTAGTTGAAGGTAATATCGAAATAGTCAGTGGCATAGAGAGAGGTAGTATTGAAATGGTCAGTGGCATAGAGATGAGAAGAGAATTTGAGATAAAAAATGGTCTTGAGATGGGTATCGGCATAAATTATGGGGAGTTGGTCGCTGGCTTTATGGGATCAGAGCAGCATCTTAACTATACAGTTGTCGGAGATGTAGTCAACGCTGCCCAAAGAATTCAGTCGTTAGCTGGAAGCAATGAAATTTTTCTGTCAGGCAGCGTATATGACAAGATAGATAACCACCTTGAAAACCTTGAAAACCTTGAAAATGTTACACGGCTTAATGATGTAAAATTAAAGGGTAAGGAAAAGATGGTCTCTCTTTACAGGCTCAAGCCTATATTGAAATAAAAGGTTCTATCTAACTTAGTATGGTCAGTTTGGCAATGGCACAACAACAAATTTTTCAGAAATAGCCATCAATGTCTGCTGCTTCTGGAAATCTCTCTATAAAACGGTAAAGCGTTGCCCGACCAACTTTGAGGTAACGGGCAGCTTTTGCTTTGTTACCGCCTGTAATTTTAAGTGCTCTTTTTACTGAATCTGCATCAAGTTTACCTGCATAATTATCCTCATAACTTTGTTGCTTATCTGAATAAACTTCTCTTTGCTCTTCCAGTTGCTTATAATTTTCCCCCATGTTTCTAAGCTCCATCGGCAAATCTGATGGCATAATCTGACTCTGTTTGGATCTGACAATTGCAAACTGCACCGCATTTTGAAGCTCTCGCACATTTCCTGGCCACGAATAATCCATCATCACACGGACAGCATCTTTTGAAAAATTAGGAATTACAGCACCATTACCATTTTTATTCTCACTTCTTGCCATTTCAAGAAAATGGGCAGTTAAAAGCGGAATATCGTTACGCCGTTTTCGCAATGGAGGCAGTTCAATAGGAATAACATTAAGCCTGTAATATAAATCTTTTCTAAAATTGCCTTTTCCCACCTCTTTGGCAAGGTCTTTGTTGGTTGCACTGATGATCCTTGCATCAACTTGTATGCTCTTTTCTCCTCCTACCCTCTCAAGAATCCCCTCTTGAAGAAATCTTAATAATTTAACCTGAATCTGTTTGGGAAGCTCTGCCACCTCATCAAGAAAAAGAGTGCCTTTGTGAGCAAGTTCAAACCTTCCTTTCCGATCCTTGACTGCTCCTGAAAAAGCACCTTTTACATGACCAAAAAGCTCACTCTCCACAAGTCCTTCAGGAATTGCACCGCAGTTGACAGGAACAAACATAGCACCAGCACGCCTGCTTTCATTGTGCAGAGCATAAGCAACTCTCTCTTTGCCTGTGCCAGTCTCTCCATGAATATGAACTGGATAGTCATAAGATGCAGCATCGCGTATCTGCTGAAAAAGATTCAGCATCACCTTATCTTTTCCAACTATTCCTGCAAACGATGTCATCTCTTGAGCCTTTACACTTAGAGCTTCATAAGCTGTCATATCTCTAAATGAGGCAACAACACCTTTTAAGATTTGATTATCAATAATTCCAGTAACACTCATTTCAACACGGCGAAGCTCTCCATCTTTTGTTGTTATGGTAATTGGATATTCAAGACATCTATCCAATTTTAATTTACAATTTAGAAATTTATTTAATATTGCTGAGTCAGAGTCATCTTTATTTGATTCATCTATTGCAGTTTTATTGCAAAATGAGCAGTGTTCCCCGCAAAAAGGTGCACCAAAAATATCATGACAATCTTTCCCTATAACGTCTGATTTTGAGTATCCAGTTATATTTTCTGCTGCCTTATTGAAAAAGATGATTTTTCGTTTAATATCATGTGCAATAATACCATCTCTCAAGTTATCCAGCACAAGCTCAAGGTTTCTTCTATCAAGTATGAATTCGTCCATTCTTATTTTCCAATTTTATGTTCTATTTTCATTTTTTTGCCTAAAATTAATACAATACAACATAAAATGATAGTCAAAACAATTGCTTTTAATTTTTATCGCCCAAGAGCTAAAGCTCAGGGCTAATTTTTTACCCAAGCTCTCTTAAGGGGGCTTCTTTTATTGGTTAGCCGAGGGCTTTAGCCCCACGGCTGCAAAGATTGATAAAAACTAAATTTATCTAATCGCTATTTTTTTTATAAAGTTATAAAAGGTGATGACGATACTGTATTTTAAGTGATGTTTTAATTAGGTTTTAGTTTTAACAAAAGGGCAATGACGCCCGCATAAATTAAATTCATGGAGGAGAACGACTATGGCACTTACGATTAATACGAATGTGGCTGCATTAAATGCACACATGAACATGAAAAAGAATGATAACGCCCTTTCCGGCTCTTTGGAAAGACTTTCTACTGGTATGAGAATCAACAAGGCTGCTGACGATGCGTCAGGCATGGCAATTGCCGATTCTCTAAAGGCTCAGGGGCTTGGTCTTGGACAGGCTATACGTAATGCAAATGACGGTATTAACATTGTTCAGACTGCTGACGGTGCTCTTGATGAAGCTATCAAAATTACCAACACAATTAAAACCAAATCAATTCAGGCAGCTCAAGATGGTCAGACTTTTGAATCAAGAAAGATCATTCAGGAAGATATAAATAAACTTTTGGAAGAGGTTGATCTGCTTGCATCTTCAACATCTTTTAACGGAAAGAAG
Organism: Desulfamplus sp.; assembly: GCA_015232555.1. Classification (GTDB taxonomy): domain Bacteria; phylum Desulfobacterota; class Desulfobacteria; order Desulfobacterales; family Desulfobacteraceae; genus Desulfamplus. Next base: position 42,797 of record JADFZJ010000007.1, read on the forward strand.
CTGCTCTCTGGTGAGTTTACCAACAAGAGTTTCCAGATTGGTGCGAGTTCTGGCGAAGTAGCAAAAATCTCTATTGGTTCAGCAGAGACTTCAAAAACTGGTCATGTAACCACATCCAATATGCAACTCAATGACACAGGACCACTCTCTCTTGTTATCCACAGTAATACAGAAAATAAAGATTATACACTTCAAAGTGTAAATTTACAGTTTAATAACTCCTCAGAAAGTGGTGCTGCTGCTGTTGCGGCAGGAATCAACAAAATGTCAGATCAGCTTGGTATTACTGCTCAGGCAGTTGTTGAGACATCTTCAAGCGGCAGTGTAAGTGCTGGTAGTATTGGTGATGATTTCAAAATTAATGGTATTGAGATTGGAGCTGTTACTGTTCAAGAAAACGATACAGACGGAGCATTAGCAAAGGCAATAAATTCAAAAAGCGACCAGACTGGAGTTTCAGCATCAGTAGACTCAACTGGAAAACTTACACTTTCTTCTGCTGATGGAAGAGGAATTGAGCTTACTGGCGATGTAGCAGATGTTATGAACAAAAATGCTGCTGATATGTCAACATTTGGTGAGATAAAGCTGACACAGTTCGGTTCAAATTCACTGCTGATTAAAGATTCAGACAGTGGAATTCTTACCAAAGTTTCTACATTGGCGGTAGAGAATACACTTATTGTTTCTAATGATATGTTGGCTGCCAAAGGTTCTAATATTGCAACTGGAACAGTTCTTCATACTGGTACAGAACTGGGAGCAACTTATACAACGGTTACAGGTGGTATAACTTCTATAATGGATCATAAAATCACCGCAGGCTCAACATTATTTACTGGAAGCTCAATAAAAAGTGGAACAACTGTTGGAGGCAATGTACTTGGATTAACAATCCAGACAATTAGTGCCGACGCAACACTTGCTAAAGGTTCACTCATTGCAAGTGGCAGTGTCCTTGCTGCTGGTACTGTCATTACAGATGATATCACAAATAGTAGTAATGAGCTAATTAAAGCTGGAACAACTCTTGCTGTTTCAACTACTACCAAAGGTGATGTAACTCTGAGTTCAGATATGATTCTCAAGGGTAGTGCTGCTTTGAACAGTACACTTAGTACCAATTCTGTTATTGCTGCTGGCTCAACTTTAAATGATGATATAGTTCTTGATACAACTTCTACCATAATTCAAGATTCCACACTTCTCAAAGGTTCAGTTTTATCTACCGGTACAATATTGCAAACGGGTTCTGTTATGGGATACGCTGAAACAACAGCTGCTGGTATCACAGTTACATCATCGGAAGGAATGACACTATCAGCGGGCTCAAGTCTTGCTACTAACTCGGTTTTAAATTCCGGTTCAACTATTGGAGGAAAAATTGTCAATACTACTACCAACAAAACTATTGATGCAGAATTGACTCTTGGGTCAGGTTCTACTCTTGAATCAGGCTCAGTGATTGCTGCTGGAACTTATCTGACAAACGGTATTATGACAGCCAACGGGCAGGTAGGGCCTGGGGTAACTCTGGAGCAGGATGCCACAATAAACCAAGACCTTTTTCTTACAGAGAATATGACATTGTCAAAAAACTCTACTCTTGCAACGAACAGCATTATTGCCTCAACCGGCGGAGGTACGGCATCTGACATCTCGTTTGAAGACACCAAGGTAACTCGACTCAAAGATATTGACGTAACCAGTCAGGAGGGGGCACAGATTGCCATTGCGGTCGCAGACTCAGCCTTGAAAGATTACGACAAGATAAGGGCAAATTTGGGTTCTACTCAGAATCAGTTGACAGCAACCATTAACAACATAAGCGTAACTCAGGTTAATGTTCAGGCTGCTGAATCTGCGATAAGAGATGTTGACTTTGCCGCAGAATCACAGAACTTCTCAAAACTTCAGATTCTTGCTCAATCAGGCTCTTATGCAATGTCTCAGGCAAATGCTTCTTCACAGAATGTAATGAGCTTGCTGCAGTAACAACAAATTAGGACTTGATAACTTAAATTAATTCCTGATAAATTGATTTAATCCGAAGACGCCTCTGGAGATAAACTTTCCAGAGGCGTTTTTTATTATTTTATCTCTATTGTTTATTCATAGATTATATAAGCTCAACGGCTATAAATTGTGTTACCATTCAATCTTTCAGCCGTAGGCTAAAGCCCCCCCAATGCCATTATAGCGTTTCCCGATTTATTCAACAATATTACCGGACTTCTCTTCATAACGACCGCAAAGCTCCTCCAGCGTCAAGTCTATATTACATCTGACAAGGTCAGTAATATAACGGCATCCTTCATCATCTATTGCCAAATTTCTGCCTCCTCCGTGTGGTTTGGGATTAATATGACCGTTCTGGTTTTTTTAGTTCCGCAACTAAAAAGTGGTAATGTGGTAATATGTGATAATGTAGCAGCCCATAAAGTAGATATAGATCGTATCAGTTACTTCCTTAACTCAAGCTCTTACTTCTTGATTTTATAATTATTTTCATATATTTAGATTGATCTAATTATATATTTGATTGATTTTAAATTTAAGAATCGTTATTGACAAATCTGATTTGACATTCATCTGATGACGGATAAAATTTTATGGAGAAAAATCTGAAAAGAGTAACAAAAAAAAGAGATAGAGAAGATTATACCCATGAAGCATATATAGGTATAAGAAGAATGTTTTTTCACAATGAGATTATACCCGGTCAGAAGATATCCTACCGAGATCTTGCAGAAAGACTTAACATGAGTTCTACACCTATTATTCAGGCACTAAAAAGGCTTGAATTTCAAGGATTTGTCAGACATGAACCAAATCGTGGCTACTATACAGAGAAAATAAGCCTTAACGAGATAACTGAAATATACGATTTTAGAGAACTTATTGAACTGTCTCTGCTGCCTGTAACGATCAGAAATATGACATCTGACGGACTTCAAATACTAAAACAAGCCTTGAACAGCCATCTATCTGCTGTGAGAGATATATATCTTAAAGAGCGTCTGATGAAAGATATGGAGTTTCACCTGACTTTGGCAGAACTCTCCAAATGTACACTTCAAATAAATACTCTCAAACACCTGTTTGATCTACTTTATCTCAAATACAGAGGAAATATTCTATTTGTAACTCCAATGGAGAGGGTTGATGATGAGCATAGCAGACTCTATGATCGTATTGCTCATGGAGATGTGTCTGGAGCATCTGAGATACTTAGGCAGCATATTTCCAATGTCAAGCAACATGCTATTGTAAGCATCCAGAGAGTTCTTGAGGAAAAACACTATTGAAACAATTGATTAACCTCACTTGAATATAAAAAGCCGATTTAACAGGATTAAAACAAATGCAAATAAAGCGAATGATATCAACCATTGATACTCATACGGCTGGAGAACCCACTCGTATTGTAACCGCCGGCATTCCCCATATTCATGGGCGAACAATGATGGAAAAGAAGCGGTGGCTTCAAAATAATGATGGTGTCAGAAGAATGGTGATGTTAGAGCCAAGAGGGCACAAAGATATGTTTGGAGCTATTATCACAGACCCAGTTTCTGAGGAGGCTGATATAGGAGTTATATTCATGGATGCCAAAGGTTACTTAGATATGTGCGGACATGGCTCTATTGGGTCTGTAACTATGCTTCTGAATACCGGCATGATACCCATTAAGCAGCTAAACCAAGTAGATAGTGAAAATAGCGATGAAAAAAACAGTGCAGGTCAGAATAGAGCGAATAATAATAGCATATGTCAGAAAGTAGTTATTGATACGCCTGCCGGTAAAGTTACAGCACATGCGACCATTGAAAATGGCGTCGTAACTGAGGTAAAAATCTGCAACGTGCCCGCGTTTTATTATGACAGTGTGGTCGTTGATTTGCCTGAAATTGGGAAAGTTAATGTAAATATCTCTTATGGAGGCAATTTCTTTGGTCTTGTCAATTCAAGAGATTTAAATATTGATGTTGACGTTGCAAACCTTAGGCAATTAACAGAGCTTGGTATGCAAATCAGAGATCGTGTTAATGAGCTTATTATAGTAGTTCACCCTGTAACTGGTGAAAAAAATGAAGTTGGATTAACAGAAATTTATCAAGATGTTCTAACTGATAAGGCTTTTAACAGAGATTCTTGTGTAGATGGTTTTTATAAAAATCTCTCTTCTGAAAATCACAATGAAACTTTATACAATTCTAAAAATGTTGTAGTCTTTGGTAATGGACAGATTGACCGTTCTCCCTGCGGCACAGGAACATGTGCCAAGATGGCATATCTTTACGAAAAAGGAAAACTTGCCATTGATGAGCCTTACGTTAATGCAAGCATCATCAATACTCTTTTTACAGGAAAAATAATTGGAGAGACTAAAGTTGGAAACAGAAAGGCAATTCTTCCTGAGATTACAGGCAGAGCACATATCACGGGTTTTCATAATTTTATTGCAGACGATGACGATCCTTTTAAAGAAGGGTTTGCTTTATGTAGATGAACTTTGTGTATATAATCCGTAATTTTGATATTAAATTAAATAAAATAAACAGTAATAAATTACATAACAAACATAAGGAATCTTTAACCATGCCAATATTTGAATTTAAATGTTCAGACTGCAAAGAGTTTTTTGAAATACTTTTTATGAGCGGAGACGATGAAAAAGAGCTTAAATGCCCGAAATGCTCATCTTTTGCTATAGAGCGGGTTGTAAGTGCAACAAACTATGTTATGGGAGGATCGGCTGTGAGTAAAGCTCAGGCAGTTGGAACTCAGACACGTCAATGTTCAAGCGGCTCGTGTACAACATATACTGTGCCGGGTGAAACAAGGGGTTGAGCACGATAAGCCTTTGCCGATGAGCAGAGATATCCTATAATTTTAAGTTCAAATTAAGAAAATGAAATTAATATCACATGAAAAAGTTTTACCAAGTAGTTTATTGAAAAGGAGATAAAGAGAAAAATGACTGAATTTGCAACGCTGCTTATTGACGGAAAAGAGTACAAACTGCCTGTAATTGTGGGGAGTGAAGGGGAAAGAGCAATTGACATACGAAAACTTCGTCAGGAGACCAGCCTCATTACCTTTGACCCTGGATTTGGAAATACTGGCAGTTGCAAAAGTGCTATAACATTTATGGATGGAGAAAAAGGTATCCTACGGTACAGAGGAATCCCGATTGAACAGCTTGCCGAGAACTCTACATTTGTTGAGACAGCCTTTCTTCTTATAAACGGCTATCTGCCTGACAGGGCTGCTCTTACACGAACGAGTGTTATGCTCAACGATTTTTCTCTTCTTCATGAAGATATGAAGTTCTTTTATCAAAATTTTCCGAGCAAAGCCCACCCTATGGGGATTCTTTCCGCTATGGTCAATGCTCTTAGAAGTTTTTATCCTGAACTTGTTGATTTAGAAGATGATGTAAACAGCACCTTTTTGCGTATCATATCAAAAGTTAGAACAATGGCTGCTATGGCGTATAAGATTTCAAGAGGGCACGCCACAGTATATCCAAGACCAGACTACTCTTATTGTGCCAATTTTCTGCACATGATGTTTGATAACCCTGTTATTCCCTATAGAATGGATCAAGACCTTGTAGATGCTCTAAATGCCTTTTGGATACTCCATGCAGATCATGAGCAGAACTGTTCAACAGCGGCGGTAAGAGTTGTTGGCAGCGGAAAGGTCAATATATATGCAGCTCTTTCTGCTGGTATTTCTGCTCTTTGGGGACCTCTGCACGGAGGAGCAAATCAGGCAGTCATTCAAATGCTTGAAACTATGGAAACAGAGAAACTTACACCTGCACAGGTGATTGAAAAAGCTAAGGATAAAAATGATCCGTTCAAGCTCATGGGATTTGGACATCGAGTTTATAAAACTTACGATCCAAGGGCAAAAATTATGAAAAAGATGTGTGACAAGATTCTCAACAGACTTCAGATAAAAGACGATCTGCTTGACATTGCAATGGAGCTTGAAGAGGCTGCATTGAAAGATGCCTATTTTAAGGATAAAAATTTATATCCAAATGTCGATTTTTACAGTGGCATTGTATTGCGGGCTATGGGGATTCCTACTAAAATGTTTACAGTGATGTTTGCAATTGGAAGGCTTCCTGGCTGGATTGCCCAGTGGAGAGAGGATGCTCTTGATCCCAACCAGAGAATAAGCAGACCAAGACAGATTTATACTGGTGAGACTGCAAGAGAATATATTCCAATGGAGGAGCGAGGAGTGAATTCAACACTGCTTTACAAAGTTTAGCTTATACTAAATTACATTTATCGTTGGCATTCTTCATATGTCCCCAAAATTAGTCGACACTTTACATTGTCATAATAACCTTCTGCAATTTCAAGATAAAAAGATTCATTGTCTTAACAGTAATGACTAAGTGAGTCTCTTTTGGCTTTTATACACTTTTTGTGCCTTTTTTAAAAAAACATCCCTCTCGATTTTTAAGGGGCATATCCTGACCGTCACAACAGAAAACGAAAAAGTAGAGATGCACAGCCTTTTAGATACAAACGCACAGCTGTGCGTCTCTACTGAAAAAAGGATTATCCTTACGGAATGGACAAATGATTGAGATTAAAGATTTGACAAAACAGTATGGCAAACTTACGGCAGTGGATAACTTGACCCTTTCAATTCCTGCTGGTGAGATATTTGGCTTTATAGGTCCAAATGGTGCAGGAAAAACCACAACAATCAGCATGATTGCAGGACTTCTTGCACCAACTTCGGGTTCAGTTGAAATCTGCGGGATTGATATGCTTAAAGAGCCTAAGCAGGCAAAACAGAATATTGGTTATATTCCTGATCGCCCCTACATATACGAAAAACTGACTGCAATCGAGTTTCTGCAATTTACAGCGGATCTCTTTTCTATGACAAATTCCATGACAAAAGAGGAGTTTAGACAGAGAGCAGAGTCACAGTTAAAAATATTTTCTCTTCTTGACTGGGCAGATGCGTTGATTGAATCGTTTTCACACGGCATGAAGCAGCGTCTGATAATGGCAGCAGCACTTATTCATGAACCAAAGGTGCTTGTGGTGGACGAACCAATGGTGGGGCTTGATCCATCAGCCATCAAAATGGTCAAGCAGATGCTTATCGAGCTTGCTGATTCAGGCACTACGATTTTTATGTCAACGCATACTCTTAAAATTGCCGAGGATGTCTGCGATCGTATTGGAGTTATCCATAAGGGCAGATTGATTGCAAAGGGGAGCGTGAAGGAACTCAAGCAGCAGGCAGTATTGAAGAGGCAGGCAAAAAACCAACAGCATGAAAACGGAGATAATGTTGATCTGGAGCAGCTATTCATGATGCTGACAGAATCCGAACAGATTTGATAATTTTTTCATCTGAAATCGAAAAGTCAAAATCTAACACCTAAAACCCTTAATCTTAAGAACAAGAAATTTATACAATGCAGGATATAATTACACTTTTAACTCCCCGTTTTCGCTCCATTTATAATCAGGGACGTGCCTCGTCAGGCAGTGGAGGCATCTATAAATACATTCTAATCATCTCGCTCGGAGTGAGCTTCTGGGGGGGGGCTCTCTATGTATCTCTTCGGGTTTTACGATATTTCAGCCAGATTGAGGAGATGGGCGATATTCTTGCATTCAAGCTCCTCTCAATGGTTATTATCACAATATTTTCTCTGCTGATATTTAGCAATATCTTAAATGCTCTCTCAAAGCTTTATCTTGCAAAAGACCTCAAACTTGTCCATTCCATGCCTGTTCATAGTTATAGGATTTTTCTTGCCCGATGGATTGAGACCACAATTGACAGTTCGTGGATGGTAATTCTCTATACTTTACCTGTATTTGTTGGCTATGGCTGGATATATTCTCCCGGAATCTCTTTTTATCTGATCACTATAATCTCGCTTTTGCTTCTTGCCATCGGTGCATCAGAAATCGGCTCAATTTTAGTAATGGCTGCTGTGGTGATTGTGCCTGCCAGCCGTATCCGCACACTGTTTGTATTTTTGGGGCTGTCGCTTTTTATACTGCTTTATATTTCATTCAGAATTTTAAGACCTGAACGCCTTGTTGATCCAGAGGTCTTTTCAGCTACGCTATTCTATTTTAAATCAATGAGCACGCCATCTTCACCATTTTTGCCAAGCACATGGTGTTATGACGCTGTTTTGGCAGCTCTTAAAAGCGAAATCTTGATTGCCTATTTTCATATAATCATAGCATTAAGTTTTGTTCTGTTTGTCGGATTCATAATTGTGTTTATAGCAGATATGGTCTATTTCAACGGAGTTTCCAAGGCACAGACATCTGCTGCACGTCTCTTTGGATCAGCAAGATTTCGGATTCCATTTACAGGATGGTTGTCATCTCCTGTTCGGGCACTTGTAGAAAAGGAGATTAAAACCTTTTTTAGAGATCAGACGCAGTGGTCACAGCTTTTTTTAATAGGAGCCTTAATCTGTATTTATATCTATAATTTCAAGGTACTGCCATTGGAGAGATCGCCGATTCAGACCATATATCTTCAGAACATGCTTGCATTTCTTAATATGGGGCTTGCCTTTTTTGTTCTTATTGCAATAACAGGCAGATTTGCTTTTCCAGCGATCAGCATGGAAGGAGAGGCAATATGGATTATCCGCTCCTGCCCTATAAATCTAAATTCCTTTATGTGGATAAAATATTTTATCTATCTGTTTCCTTTGATGATTCTTACTTTAATACTTATTATCGGCACAAATATTTTACTTAAAGTTGTTCCGTTTATGATGGTATTATCTTGTATCAACACAATTTTTATTGTTCCGGGAGTTTTATCTCTTGGTATTGGACTTGGTGCTGCCTTTCCCTCTTTTAAGTCTGAAAATCCTGCACAGAGTGTTACAAGCTACGGTGGACTTCTTTTTATGATTTTAAGTGCTCTATTTATTGGTGTAGTGATCATACTTCAAGCAGGTCCTGTCTATATGATTCTCTCATCTCAGTTTAAATCAAAGCCGTTAGCTCTTTTTGACATTGCGTGGATTGGTATCTCGTTTGTAGGTGCTCTGCTTATCTGCATTCTTACAACAATTCTACCTGTAAAATTTGGAGAAAAACGTCTCAAAAAAATTTTGTTTGATATTCACTCTTAAATACTGCTAAATAGGTTATTCATGGTCTATACTTAAAAAGTATGACCGTCATATGTCATATAAACATCAATCAATCGAAAAGGAGAACGACAAGTGCAAAAAATCATTAGTAGAATTTTTGGGATTATGGCTCTGTTTATCTGCTTGTGTTTTGCTGTAAACGCTTTTGCAGGTGACAAAGCCACAAAAGAGGAGTGCGTCGCTAAATGCAAAGAGGCGGCAGCATTAGTTAAAGAGATAGGCTTTGATGCAACTATGGCAAAAATAAATGATCCTAAGGGTCCGTTTGTATGGAAAGATTCCTATGTTTTCTGCATAGACACAGAATCTGGTATTATTTTGGCACATCTAAATCCTAAAATGCTTGGAAGACCGATGAAAGGGTTGAAAGATGTGAATGGAAAACTCTTTTTTGTTGAATTCATCAATGTTGCCAAAGAAAAAGGCGAAGGCTGGGTTGACTACATGTGGCCCAAACCAGGAGAAAAAGAGCCGAGTAAAAAATCAAGTTATGTTCTAAAAGTTGATGGGCATAATATTTTGATGGGTGCTGGTATAAACGAATAATACGTAACTTTTAGATTTAAATCATAATTCTCTTAACCACATTCTTTTTTCATCACAGCGTTGTAATATATTTCATGTATGCCATAAAAACTTAAATATTATGGCATACATGATTTTTATATTTTTTATCTGCATATCGTATTCTTTATAGTGCACTTTCCTTTTTAACAATTTTAGACGATTGAGGTTTCTAATGATTTCAAATAAAAGTATAAAATTTAGGATTATTCTTCTCTCCTTCTTGGGAATGTTAGGAATGTGTGTAATTACAGGAGCAAATAAATATTTAGATTCTATAAAAAATATCGAGATTGAGATTGCCCGTCAAAGTGATGATATAGCAAAAAGTGTTCTGCACAACAGTCAGATTGAGGAAAAGTTTCGTAATTCACCAGATCAGGCACTTTTGAATAACCACGATACAAATAATAAAAAGATAGAGAGTTTAGTTGGAGAAATTGAAGCACTATCTTACGATGATGATATTACATCTCTTGCAAAAAAGATTGTTCAGGTTCAGCAGAAACATAGCAAAAATTTTAGAACAGTCGGCTCAAATACTTTTGAAATCAATAGTGCAAAAGATGAAATTATAAAAAATATCCAGTCTATAAATACAATTCTTACACAAATGGTTCAAGATATTGACAAAGAGGAGGCAATGCTTGTTCCTACTGGAGATGTTCTTGATGCTTCAAAAGCAAATCTTCGAGTAGAGTTTAAGGATTTTACAACTTACTGGTATTCAAAACTTATTATAATCCAAAATCTCTTTTTAAACAGTAATGGTGAAGATTACCAGACAAAAACAAAATATATAGACGATAAAATAAAACTTAAAGACAGCAATATAATCGAGATAATTAAATCTATAAATTCTGAAGAGTCTGAAAAAATAAAACCTATTTGGGCAGAAGTAGACAAACTATTACCTATAATTAAAGAGATTGAAGCGAAATTATATTCTCTCTGGCAGAACAATAACGCTTTAGCCAAAGAGCTTGAGCAAACATCAGCAGAAATGCAGTCTTCAACCTCAACGATTGCAAGTATGGTTCAAAATAAGATGGCAGAGCAGAGTCGTAAAGGTGATATATTTAGTATTACAGTATCGGCAGCAGGGATCGCAGTTTTATTTCTTTTTAGTTTGATTATAACAAGAGCCATTATACGCCCTCTTAACAATGCAGTTTCAATGCTCAAAGATATTGCTGAAGGTGAAGGCGATCTTACGAAACGGCTAAATGTTGCCTCAAAGGACGAAATTGGTGAGATGGCATCATGGTTCAACACTTTTATAGCAAAAATTCAAACCATAATATCTGATGTTGCAGGTAATGCAAAGGCTCTCAATCAATCGTCAGTCAGCCTTGCAAAGGTGTCTGACGAGATGGCAAAAGGCACAGAACAGACAAGCATTAAGGCAGAATCTGCAGCTTCTGCTGGTGAAGAGATGCACTCAAATATGAGTTCTATTGCTGCTGCCATGGAGGAGGCATCTGTAAATATAAATATGGTAGCATCATCTTCAGAGCAGATGTCTATGAGTATAAGCGAAGTGGCAAAAAGTACTGAAAATGCAAGAACAACGACAGGCAGTGCGGTATCGATTGCAAAAAGTGCATCTGAACAGGTAAACAAACTTGGTATAGCTGCAAAAGAGATTGGCAAGGTGGTTGAGTCCATTACTGATATTTCTAATCAGGTTAATCTTCTTGCACTAAATGCCACAATTGAGGCTGCAAGAGCAGGGGAGGCTGGAAAAGGGTTTGCAGTAGTTGCAAATGAAATTAAGGAGCTTGCTAAACAGACATCTGATGCCGCAGGAGAGATAAAATCAAGAGTAGAAGGGATTCAAAGTTCAACAGAATCTACAGTCAGCCAGATTCTAAGTATTTCCAAGATTGTTACAGATATTAATGATACAGTATCTTCAATAGCAGCAGCGGTGGAAGAACAGTCTGTTACGACAAAAGAGATTACTGCAAATATTACTCAAGCATCAACAGGTATCAGCGAAATCAATGACAATGTTTCTCAAAGCAACCTACTTTCTGGCACAATTGCAAAAGATATATCTGATGTTACCTATGCAGCAGATATGATGTCAAAAAGCAGTGTAAAAGTCAGCAGTAGTGCAGACGAGCTTTCAGAGCTTGCAGGCAGGTTGGCTTCGATGGTTGGAAAGTTCAAGATTGTTTAATTTTATATTTTTATTCGGAAATTTAAATCTGACAATAATTGCAGAGAATCTGCTTATCTTAATGATTATTCAGAAATTTCAATCCAACAATAATTGCAGCAGAGCCGATTATGTTCTTTAAGAAGATAAATGCAATATTTAAACAGGCGGTGTAAAAATGGTAAAAGGATATGTTGATGAACAAAATAAGACGGTTTTTATCTGCCCTAACTGCGGATTTGAAAAACAGTTTGATGCATCTCCTTTTAAGACCAAAAAGAAAACCATTACTATTAAATGCAGGTGTGGCAATGCTACTGAAATGGAGATTGAGTTTAGAAAACATTTCAGGAAAAAAGTGGAGCTTTTTGGAATCTGTCTTTTAAAGAAAAATAACAAAAAATGTGAAATCATTGTAAGAGACCTCTCTATGCAGGGCATAAGATTTGAGTTTCTCCATATTTGCAGCAAATATATGGCATCTATTGATATAGATGATGTAGTTGAGATTGAATTTAAATTAGACACAAAACAAGAAGAGCTGATAACAAAAAGATGTATAGTTCGTGCAAAAACAGAGAAATTTATTGGAGCAAAATTTCAGGATGACAATTTTTCAAAAAGGTTAGGATTTTATCTTGGGTGATATTATTTTGCCTCGTTCATTTTATTATGGTGAGGGAGCAATGGGAGTGGGTGGGGTATATTAATGCGTAACATGACCAAATAATTGAAATGTTGATTTAACAGGAGAAGATAAAAAATGAACAAAGATTTTTATTGCAAATCTATTACTCTGTTTATTACTGCGATTGCCTTAGTAATGCTGTTTGTCTCGTCTGGATTCTCTGGTCAGTTGACTATTTATACAGAAGATTCGCCAAAAGCCCATTTTAAAGATAAAGATGGAAAAATCACAGGATATGTTTATGAATTTGTTTTAGCTATGCAGAAAAAGATGGGCGATAAAACTCCTATTCAAATGGTTTCATGGGATCAAGGGTATAATCTTGCATCAACAAAACCAAATGTTGTCCTTTTTTCAACCACTTTTACAGAAGAGAGACGTACTCTATTTAAATGGGTAGGTCCTGTTGCAGAATCTGTCTGGGTTCTTTACGCTAAAGCTGGATCAGGCATTAAACTGAAATCTCTTGAAGCTGCAAAGCGTTTGAAAAAAATTGGTACATACAAAGATGATGTTCGTGAGCAATTTTTGAAAGAAAAGGGCTTTACAAACTTAGAGAGTGTAACCGACGATTCTCTTAATCTTAAAAAACTTATGGATAACAGCATTGATCTATGGGTCTCCAGCCGTGACAGGGTACCCTTTGTTGCCAATGAAATGGGAATTCCTATGGAGAGTATTGAGCCTGTTTTAAAAATGGTCGAAAAGGGGTTGTTTATCGTATTTAACGCAGAGACTCCTGATGATATTGTTGATAAATGGGCAGTAGCCTATGACCAGCTTAAATCTGGTGGTACAATGGAGGCTATTTATAAAAAATGGAATGTGACTGTTCCAACTTATCAAATTCCTGTTATTCAGGTAATTGAAGATTAGTTGTTTTGTATAATAAACATGCAATAACTTACACAACGAAAAATGAAAGTTAGTTAAGAGACTTTCATATAGAGTCTGAATATTTAAACAGGCTCTACAGGTTTATAGGACAACAAGACAGTTAATTGATTAAGAGCCTGTTTAAATATTATTTCTGACAGACCTTTCCTCTGGGGTTTTCAGAAAAAAAACATTTTTAAAATTGACTATAATTTAAAATAGTTGCATTTTCAGAGCCTGTTTAAATATTCAGGCTCTAAATTATCTCCCTGATATCATCACTATCAAAGCTCAATAAAAATGTAATTATAAAGGAGCAAGATAAAGTGGAAATTGAGCAAGATATAAATAGAAATGAATCCGTTGATGTTAATAATACCCAATCTTCCCTTACAAGTGGGCAGGCAAGTTCTGATTTAATTTCACTTAGTAATCTGCTCCGTTTTTTCAGTGCACCTCAGAGATATTTTCTTGAAAACACTCTGGGAATCCACCTCAAAGATCAGGGAGAAACTCTTGATGATTGTGAACCATTCTGTCTGGATTATCTTGAGAATTATAATCTAAAAGATGAGATGCTAAACCGAATGATAAAAGGAAGCGATATAAAAATAGATACATACAGAGCTAAAGGTGTGCTTCCACACGGAACAGCAGGGGCAGCTTTCTTTGAGGATACAGTAAACAAAGTCAAAGCCTTTTACACTAAAATAAACCAATATGTTGCACAGGGTAGATCAGAGTCTATTGAAGTTGATATTACAGGCAATGGCTGGCGGTTAAAGGGTATAGTTGCTGATATATGGGGTGATAGATTGGTAAGATTTAGAATTGCATCTGTAAAACCAAAAGATATTTTACGGGCATGGATTATACATCTATCCTGCCTCTGCTCTCCTAAATGCAAGATAGATATAAATAGCACACTACTCATAGGCAGTGATAAGCATTGTTATTTTACAACTCCAGAAGAGCCTCTTGCGATTCTGGATAGCCTCATAAAACTGTATAAACATGGAATTAAGACTCCTCTCCGTTTTTTTCCAGCAGCATCAAAGGTTTATGCAGAGGGAAAGGGGATTGAGAAAGCTGAAAAAGAGTTTCAAGGTAATAATATTAGTTATACAAGTAATGCTGAAGGTCAATCAGAAGAGGTAAAGCTTTGTTTTAGACACCTTGAGACACCATTGGACAATGAGTTCTGTTCACTATCTAATTCTGTTTGGCTGCCAGTGATTGAGCATTTAGAATGCAACTAACAAAACATAAGCAGCTTCGTTGCAATTATTGTTGGATTGAAATTTCTGAATAATAAAATAGGAACACCTTGATTATGAACAATAAAATTACCCTTGTAATTGGCGGATGTAGAAGCGGCAAAAGCAGCCATGCCCTATATCTTGCCAATCAGATTGCACAAAACAAAAAACAGATAGAATGCAATAATAAGAGTCTATCCAGTAGAAGAAAAATATTTATGGCAACATCAGTGCCTACAGATAAAGAGATGGATGCCCGCGTGATAAAACACCAAAAAGAGCGGGGAGATGATTGGATTACTGCTGAAGTGCCAGTTGAAGTTCCATTAAAAATTAAAGAATTCTTTAAATCTGCTGACGTTATTCTTGTTGACTGCCTCACCTTGTGGGTATCTAACCTTATGTTTAACAACTTTGATGATGATGCAATCTTAAAAATAACCCAAGAGTTCCAAGATTTGCTTACAAATTCGACATCACCAATTTTTTTGGTCTCAAACGAGGTTGGAATGGGTGTTGTACCAGAAAACGCTTTAGCACGGCGTTTTAGAGATATGGCAGGCATGGTCAATCAAAAGATTGCACAGACAGCGGATCAGGTTATCTACACAGTTGCGGGAATTCCCATGACTATAAAAAATCGGTAACTTCTCAATAAGTCAGGGTTGATTTTTAAAAATTTTGGAAATATACACTCCAGTGGAGCGGCTATTACCGTCCACTGGATTTTGTATTAATGGTTCATGTCCTATAAACATGAGGTTTACCTGCTGCACTCAGAGGCACTACAAGCATTTCATTAAATGGATTATTGGGGTCATTCATATTTACAGTTTGTTGAATTATGGAGTTCTTAATGTTGTTCTTTACAGTCATGGAACAATTATTACCTGTAATTTGTGTGCCTGCAAAGACGGTTCCATGAACAGTAAGCCCCACACCCTGTTTACTGCTTAACTCTTTTTGCTCCTGATGCCATTTCTTAAAACCGTTCTTATCTTTTAAAATGCCCTGCATATCTGTTCTGATAGATTTTAGTTTAGCTTTGAGTTCAGAAATTTTTGTCTGGAGAGTATCATTTTCATCAAACAGGCTATTAATCGTCTCATCCATTTTCAACGCCCTTTTGTCAAGATCAGCCAAAAATTCATCCATCTGTTTTTTGACAATAGAACTTGTGGCAAATTTTTTGTCTTCTAATGTCTTTTGTCTTTCGACTGCAAGCCTCTCTTGAAGTCTGGAAAGTTCCGACAGATCGTTCAACTGCCTCAAGCTCTGATGTTGATATTGCTTTTCCACAGCTTCAAGTTTGACTATATTCTCTTTATGGCGGTTAATGTTTTCATCAAAAGCCTTAATAATATCTCTTGCATGGTCATCAGCCCCAGGAAACAGACGGCAGGGAGGAGATACCTCGCTGCCGATATTCATCGCCTCTATCCCTTTTGCCGCATAAATTGTAGATGCCACAATTCTTCCCCGCGGCACAATAACCTTACCGCTTGTAATAATTGTGCAGTCAATTATCTCTTTTTGTACCACAACATCACCAAGTGCAATAACTTTGCTCTTTTTTATTGTTTGGGCTGTTAAAAGAACCCCCGTTTTAATCAGCGAGCCGTTGATATTATTTTTAACAGATAAACTGTTGCTGATATTTACATCAGCCTCATCAATATCGTTTACTGTAAGATTTCCTCCAGTTACGCTAAATCCTGGAAGTATGCTTCCATGAATAATGATATCTCCACTAAACTTTACGTTTCCAGTTCTAAAATCAACGTTTCCCTTAATGATCTTTTCTGGAAAAACACTTATCTTACCAGTAAGGCTGATATCTGGTCTGCCATTTGCGGCTGCAACAGCTTTTAATCCATCTTTTGATATCTCTACGCCTTGTCCGCAATCAAGATTCACATCAGTCGGAGTTGGAACTGTAATCTCTGTTCCCCTGACCGTAATCCCGTTAATTGGTAGTATAGGGGGAATCTTTTCAGCTAAAATCGTCCCTTGTGTTACATTAGGAATCTCTCCTCTATCCCTGTAATCAAATCTGCCAGACGCAAGCTCTTTGCCAAAATGGCTGTTTTCACTCTCAAACAGATATTTTATAACTCCATTACGACCGCTCTTTGCCGGCTTTCCTCTTGCAATTATAAACTTATCTTTTTTTGATGCTACTTGACGAAGAAACAGCTCAATTGATACATCATCAACAAGTCCATAAACTATCTGATGTTTAATGCCAAGCGTCTTTTTTAGAGCTTCTACACTCATATTTTTTGGCATATCACCAGCAAGCCTTATAGTTGCGTCCAAGCCATCTTCTGATACAGATATCTCAAATGGTTCTCTTTTATCTGTTGAAATTATATTTCCAATTGAATCTGCATGATCTGTCTGCTCTTGCTTTTGTGTTGAAGTATGTTGTTGATGGGGCTGTGCAATAGAATTGCTAATATCATCTGCTTGAGTTTGTGAGATTATAGAGCGTTCAACTAAAATATCTTTAATTAACCTTAGCTGAAATGTCTTTGTAAAATGGAGCATTTGAAATTCAAGAGCATTTAATATTTCAGATTCAGTTGAAAAATTTCTGTTAATAACTGCTTTGGAAAATATTTTATCAAGAGCACGCTGTCTTAAAAAACTCTTTTTCTTCCGTTTGAGTATAAGTTCGTTGCTTCTATCGCTAATACCTACACCTACTACGCCATCTTCTATGTTATCGTTTGGCAAGGAAGCCGTTTCATTGCCACCCTCAGAGGCAAGCATCTCTCTTTCTGAGTATATCTGATCAATTATAATGGACTCTTTCTGCTCTTCTGTAATTATCTTTTCTGCAACAAGAATATCACCAAGAAGGCGGCAGGTAGTTGTGTTGTTGAACTCTTGAGCCTGAATCTGAAGCCCTCGTTCAATATCAAACTGTGTGACTCCAAAGTTCTGAATAGCTGTTTTGGCAAAAGTTTTACCCATTCTTCTACGGGTAACAGCAACAATTTTGCTCATATCCTCTGATGATATGAGATTTTTTTCAAACAAGATATTTTCAAGAGAGACATTTCTTCCAGATTGGCGGGCGATCTGCATGGCAGTGAGTGAGCTATCGAGCTGATCTTGTGTAATAAACCCATGATGAAGAGCTACTCTTCCTAAAAATAGATCTTTTCTATGCTCTTCAAACTTTTGGATCTCCATATCCATTCTGTTTATCTCTGGAAGTTCAGATTCGGCAGGACGAGAAATTGCAAGTTCACGTACCTTGTCAGGAGATTCAAGTGCCTGACTGATCATAATAATAAGCTCGTCACTGTTCCATGGTTTAGTAAGATATCTGTGAGTAACTCCCTGATTGATTGATTGTAAAATATCATCTCTATCTGCATATCCAGACAGAATAAATCTCATGGCATTAGGAAGCATGTTTACAGTCTTTTCTAAAAACTGTGTGCCAGTCATATTTGGCATTCTCTGATCAGAGATTATTAAAAAGATATTTTTTCGCTCCTCTTCAATCGATTGATTATTTTTTTTAATAATCTCAAGTGCATCATCTCCTCCTGAAGCAGATAAGATATGATATGGTTCTGGCAATAGAAGTCTTTTTAAGGATTTTATGATAGATTCCTGATCATCAACAATTATTATGGTATTTTTTTCTTCCATATTTTTTCCTTAAATTCAGTTAAATTCCACTGACCACATCAAATTATTTGATAAAATTGATTTGCAGGATTTTCACTGTTAATCATGTGTTTCTGTAAACATGAGCCTGATTTGTCTTTGCACTGAGCGGGTCTATCCTCATCTCATAGAATGGATTTGCAGGATTTTCACTGTTCATAACCTGATGGATTGTAGAATTTTTAATAGAGTTTTTCAGCGTAACAGAACAGTTGCTGCTTGTGATTTGAGTTCTGGCAAATATTGTTCCTTGGACAACAACAGCAACAGAACCCTCTTTGCGAGTATCCTCTTTTTGAGCCTTGAACCATGTTTCAAATGTGTTTTTCTCTTTAAGAACTGCCTGTATCTGACTCTGCAGCTCTTTTATTCTTGCTTTTGTTTCATTAGCTCTATTTTCTGTATTATCATGTTCATCAAACAGTCTATTTACGGTTTCATCTGCCCTTAATATTTTTTTATCAATATCTGCTATGGATTCAGCCATCTGTTTTTTTACAGCTTCGTTTGTCACACTCTTTATCTGATTTAAAATATTTTTTTTGTTTATTGCAAGCTGCTCTTGCACTTTAGATAGTTCTGATAAATTATTCAACTGATTCCAGCTCTGCTGTTCATATTGCTCTTTAGATGCCTCAAATTTTACTAATTGCTCTTTTTTAGAATCAATTTTATCATTAAACTGCTTGATAATATCAAGTGCATGATCATCAACACCAGGAAAAAGATGACATGGAGAGGAGACATCACTTCCGATATTCATAGCTTCGATCCCTTTTGCAGCACGAATCTGGCTTGCCACAATTCTGCCTCGAGGCACTTTTACTTTACCGCTCGTTATAATGATACAGTCGATAATCTCTTTTTGTACTACAACATCACCTTGTGCAATAACTGTGCATTTTTTCAATATTTGGGCTGTAACTGTTCCGCCTGTTTTGATTTTGGAATCATTCGCACCGCTTTTGACAACAAGAGTGTTTTTAATATTAACCTCAGCCTCCTCAATATCACTGACAGTAAGGTTATTAGCGGCTACGCTGAACCCCGCCAGTATATTACCCTTTACAGTTACATCTCCGTTGAATTTGACATTGCCTGTTTTAAAATCAACATCCCCCTTGATTAACAGTTCAGGCAGTACGCTTATTTTACCTGTAAGTGAGATATCTGGGCGACCATTAGCCGTGGCAATTACCTTTAAGCCGTCTTTGGATACCTCAGCTCCTTTTCCACAGTCAAGAAGAGCGTCAACCGAAGCAAAAGCCTCAATTTCAGTGCCCCGTACAGTAACACCATTGACTCCTGATATAAGTGGAATTTTTTCAGCCAAAATTGCCCCTTGTTCAACCATGGGCATCTCCCCTCTTTCACGATAATCAAATTGTCCTGAATCAAGCTCTTTACCAAAATCAGCATTATGATTTTCAAAAAAATATTTAATTGAGGCATTGCGTCCAAATTTTACAGGCTTGCCTTTTGCAATAGTAAAACTATTATGAGACGTTGATTTATCTTTACAGGTACGTAAGAAAAGTTCAATTGATAGATCATCAGCTAAACCGTAACTTATCTGATTTTCGGCAACAAGTTTTTTCAATTTTTCTGCTGTCATATCTTCAGACAGATCACCACTAATATTTATTGATGCCTCCATCTCATCATCACTTAAGGTTAATTCAAATACCCCGTTCTGACCAATTGTTATGGTATTTTTCTGCTTCCCCCTCGTTGGTTCTTCAGATGCCCTTTGGGATTCAATAGCACTCTCTTTTTTCTTTTCACTCTTTAGGGAACTCGGCGGTTCATCTTTGTTTTGTAATGGTGTTTTATCTGTTTGAGTCTGAATATGTTGAGATGTTTGATGAGCCGTATCTCCTGAGATCAAGGTAGCAATGTCGTAAGATTGTGCTGGTGAAATTATGGCTCGTTCAAGCAAGATATCCTTGATTAGCTTGATTTCAAATGTTTTCGTAAAGTGGAGAAGCTGCTCTTCAAGGGCTTTGAGCACCTCTGATTCTGTTACAAAGTTCTTTTTTATAGCAGATTTACAGAATATCTTATCAAGAGCACGCTGCCTGAAAAATTTTTTTTTCCTTTGATTCAGTATGAGCTTCTCATTTACCTTATTAGCTATAACACTTTCACCCCCTGATGTATCAGTACTCACATCTTTTTGCGATTGAGAGGGCATATTACTATCAGAGCCTAACATCTCTCTTTCCGAGTATGTCATATCAATTACAATAGAATCTTTCTGATCCTCTGTAAGTATTTTCTCTGCAACAAGAATATCCCCAAGAAGACGGCAGGTGGTGGTGTTACTGAATTCTTTTGCCTGAATAGCAAAGCACCTGTCAATATCTTCTAACTTAACGCCATAATCTTTTATTGCAATAGAGCCGAACGATTTCCCAAGTTTTCTGCGTGTGGCTGCAACGAGTTTTCCTATAGCATCTGATGAGATAAAACCCTTCTCAAACAGTATGTTTTCAAGAGAGACATTTCTTCCAGCCTGACGTTCAATCTGCATTGCGGTCATTGATGCTTCCAACTGCTTTTGATCAATGAATCCATGATGAACTGCCATTCTTCCAAGCGAGCGGTCCTTGCTGCGTTGATCAAATTCTCTTATCTCCCGCTCCATGATATTAGACTCCTGCTCTCGGAAAGCCCCATCATTGGGATAATTTGAAGTTATAAGACTTCTTATCTTATCAGGAGATTTAAATGCCTGATTAATGAGAAACAAAAGTTCATCATTTTTCCATGGCTTGGTAATGTAGCGTTGTACAATGCCTTGCTTCATTGCATTTACTGCACTGTGTTCGTCAGAATATCCTGATAGGATAAATCTTATGGCATCAGGCAGCATATCTACTGTCTTTTCTAAAAACTGAACTCCTGTCATATTTGGCATACGCTGATCAGATATGATTAGAAAAATATTCTCTTTATCTTCCTTAATGCTATTTTGATGCTTCTTGATAAGTTCAAGTGCACTCTGTCCGTCTGTTGCAGAGAGAATAATGTATGGTTCTGGAAGTAATAGCCTCTTTAAAGATTTTATAATAGATTCCTGATCATCAACAATCAGTATGATGTTTTGGGTGGCGGTATCTCTCATATTTTAGCTCCTTACAGTTATAAGTAGAGCAGTTTTTAGAGCAATTTTTATCAGTATCGAAGATTTTGAATTGTAATTTCTTCTATTTTTTATCGGCAGTTTTTTATGAATACTGGTAGGTTTTCTCAATTGCAAGATTTTTTTACATTTTATTGTGGGTGAAGCGTTATACACATTATAAAAAAAGCCTGTTACAGAATCATCTGTAACAGGCTTTTTTTATATTAATAAATTTTGTTCTTTTTGATGTAGCCTTTGCATTTTTATTGAAAGTAGAGACGCACCGCCGTGCGTCTCTACGGTTTATTTTAGGTTTTACTCGTCTGCCATTTCAGGATGGAATACATCAACATCAACAAGATCATCACCAAGATAAGCTCTTTCTTTAGGACCAAGAATACCAAGAGAGAGGCACAGCAGTGTCCAGAGATGAACTGTCTGCCATGCATGTCCATGCACATCACTCAGATCATGCACCTGAGCATGGCAATTATGACATGGAGTGATGCAGTAAGCAGCTTTTGTTGCAAGTATCTGATTTGCTTTTGTCTCTCCATAAGCCCGTCTTGCCTCGGTAAAACCTGACTGAAGGAAACCTCCACCGCCGCCGCAGCAGAAGTTGTTGGATTTGTTGGGAGTCATATCAACAAAGTTCTCTTCACCAACAACAGCCTTGACTATATAACGCAGATCATCAGCAACAGGGTCTCCAAAGGTTTTTCTTACAAGCTGACATGGATCTTGTACCGTGAATTTGATTTTTCTATCTTTATTCCACTCTGAACTTGGTTTGAGCTTTCCTTCTTTTATCCACTGGGCGTAAAGTTGAATTATACTTTTAATCTCAAATTTATGTTCAATTTTAAATTTTTTCAGTCCTGCCAGGACTGCAAATAGTTCGTGCCCTCACTCAGTGTTGAGCCACACTTTGGCTCCAAGATCATCTACTGCCTTTGCTTTTATTCTTACAATCTTTTCCCAATTTTCATCTTCTGCCATGAAAAGACAATAGTTTTCTGCTGCAAATCCTTTTGAGCTGTATGTCCAGTCTGCTCCTGCAAGATGGAGGATTTTCCATAAAGGCACCATCTCATCTGGTTCTGTTACAGGCTCTCTTGAGTTCTGGTTAAGAACATAATATGCCCCTTCTCGGTTGATATCTGCTGTCATTTCAGCAAATTCTGGCTGACCTTCTCTGTATTCCTCAAGAACATCATTAACAACAAATTCAAAATCCTCTTCTGTTGCACCCATGGCACTACATGTGTCATTTTTCAAGGCTTGGTCACAAGAACCCGCAATACCTCTGGGCTTCTTTTCTCTGGGCCAGGATTTTCTTGCATGAAATACTAATTGTGGAATGTTGATTTCCATGGGGCACACATAAATGCACCTCTGGCACATGGAGCACATCCATACCCAGTTTGTACTCAATATCTCCTCATCCATTCCAAGTGCTGCCATTCTCAGGAATTTTCTTGGGTCCATTCCCTCAAGACCTGTGGCAGGACAGCCTGACGCACATGCACCGCATGTAAGACAGGCATTGAGATTGCCGCCGTTTGGCAGAATCTCCATAACCTTGTCTTTGAAAACACTCTTGTGTTTTCTTCCAATTTTAATTGCCGCTTCCCCCATGCTTTAAATTTCCTCCATATTATATTAAAAATGGTAGTTCGTTTACATATTGGTCATATTATGTAAAATCAATTTAAGAACTAATATTACTTTAAAACTACGTTTAATAAATTAAAAACTTTTATGATAAATATTGTTAAAAGTTTCTGATGCACATATTTTTGTAAAATTTATAAAGCATCATTTAAATTTTTATATTTTTCTCTTATTATCAACTTCATGTCAACCAATTTTAACAAAATCAATAACCAATTTTAACAAAACTAATAACTTTATTGAAAACTTTAGCTTTAATAAAATTAAATACGTTTCAAATCATCTATTTAAAAGAGATTTATTAACTGGAAGTATGAATAAAAATAAAAGTAGAGATAAAAAAATAGTCAAACATAAGAACCTACCAGCAATCAGCTATATCCCTGAATTGCCTATCACTGACAAAAAAGATGAGATTATTGAAGCTATAAAAAATCATCGGGTAGTTATTATTGCTGGTGAAACAGGTTCAGGAAAAACCACTCAGATTCCCAAATTTTGCATTGCAGCAGGCAGAGGAGTTGATGGAAAGATTGGCTGTACACAGCCTCGAAGAATTGCTGCAATCAATGTTGCTGCAAGAATAGCTGAAGAACTAAGATTTGGAAATGATGTTCAACAGCAGTTTGTAGGATATAAAATCCGTTTTGATGACACGTCCGTATCAGATACAATCATAAAAGTTATGACAGACGGCATTCTTCTCGCCGAAACCCAGCGAGATCCGTTTTTGAATGAGTATGACACCATAATCGTTGATGAGGCACACGAAAGAAGTCTAAACATAGATTTTACCCTCGGCATTTTAAGAACCCTGATAAGAAAGAGAAAAAATCTTAAAGTTATAATAACCTCAGCGACTATTGATACTGAAAAGTTCTCCAAAGCCTTTGACAGTGCACCCATAATTGAGGTTTCAGGCAGAATGTATCCAGTTGAGTTGCGTTATCTTCCTCCTCAAGGATTATCTGAACAGAGTCAAGATAACTTATTGTTATCAGAAGGATATATATGTCAAAGTCAGATCGGTTATAATAACTCTAATTATAGTTCTAACCAATTTAATAGAGCTAAATATGATCCTGATCAAGATGACCAGAGCTATGTTGAGGCAGCAGTTGAAGCTGTTGAGTCAATTAACAGGGAATCACGGAATGGCGATATTTTGATGTTCATGCCAACTGAACAGGATATCACAGAGACAATTGAGCTTTTACGAGGCAGAAACTGGGTTGGTGTAACTGTTCTTCCCCTTTATGCACGGCTCTCGGCTTCTGAACAGGCAAAGATATTTCACCGTGGTCCTGGCAGAAAAATTATTGTCTCAACAAATGTGGCTGAAACATCTTTAACTATTCCGGGTATTAAATATGTAATTGATACAGGACTTGCAAGAATTCCACACTACTCGCCAAGAACCAGAACAACTGCTTTACCTGTAACGCCCATATCAAGAAGCAGTGCGGATCAGCGTAAAGGCAGATGCGGTCGTGTCGAAAACGGTATATGTATCAGGCTCTATGATGAGGAAAACTACAACTCAAGGGCGTTGTTCACATCTCCTGAAATCTTAAGAAGCAATCTTGCTGAGGTTATCTTGAGGATGATATCGCTCAATCTTGGTGATGTATCAGCATTTCCATTTATTGACATGCCTTCCCCTAAATCTATAAAAGATGGTTTTGACACTCTGCTTGAGCTTGGGGCAATTGAGCTTGAAAGAAAAATATCGAACAGTCTATTATCAGAAGAGGGAGGGCAGGGTAGTAGTCAAAACAGATCGGGGGAAAGCTCTGTAGATGGGCAACCTGCTAAATCTGCAATAAGAAAATCAAAAAGTCGAAAAAAATCGGCAAGAGGTTATATTCTCACAAAGAAAGGTGAGATAATGGCACGTATTCCAGTTGATCCTAAGCTGTCTCGAATTCTTATTGAAGCCGATGAGAGAGGCTGTCTTGAAGAGGCAGTAATTATTGCATCTGCCCTCTCAATATCTGACCCAAGGCAGAGACCTCAAGATAAAGCACAGCAGGCAGACCAGAAACATGCTATTTTTAAAGACCCTGCTTCTGATTTTATCTCTCTTTTAAATATATGGAATAGCTGTTACGGTGAACAAGGTAGTTTCAAAGGGTCTCAGAGCAAAAAGGGTGAAATGCAAAATACTTTGAAAAGCAGGAACAGTATCAGAAAATTCTGCAAGGAACACTATCTCTCATTTAGACGTATGAGAGAGTGGAGCGATATATATAGTCAAATCATCTCTGTGTTAAATGAACATGGAATCAAGGGCAGTAGAAAAACAGCAGAACCGCTTAATCCAACAATAAACAACGAGCCAAAAACAAACGTCAATTCAAAAACCAATAGTGCTTCAAAGACAAACAGCAATTTAAAAACAGGTAATAATTCACAAATAAGCACGGATTCAAAAAAGTTTGATATTGGAGGAGAGTTTTACGCCCAGCTTCACAAATCTATTCTTGCAGGCTATCTTGGTAATATTGCCAATAAAAAGGAGAAAAATCTCTATCACGCTGCAAAAGGTCAAAAAGCGATGATATTTCCGGGTTCCTCGATATTTAATAAAGCTGGAAACTGGATTGTTGCTGCTGAATATGTCGAAACATCTCAGTTGTTTGCAAGAACTGCTGCAACCATTGATGTTGACTGGCTTGAGGAGCTTGGCAAATCTCTTTGTACCTATACATGGTCGTCTCCTCATTGGGAGAAAAAGCGTGGTGAGGTGGTGGCAAAGGAGCAGGTATCTCTTTTTGGGCTTGTGATTGTACCAGAAAGAACAGTAGCTTATGGCAAGATAAATCCTGTGGAGGCTGGAGAAATTTTTATCCGTCACGCTCTTGTTCAGTGTGAAATTGATATGCAATTCCCATTTATGGTGCACAATCAGCGGTTGATTGAGGAGATTCAGGAACTGGAGGAGAAGACGCGTAAACGGGATATTCTTGTTACTGATGAGGATATTTATCTCTTTTACCAGAAACATCTTGATCGAGATTTCTATAACATCAGGACATTTGCAAAATATCTCAAGGATAGAATGACCGATAAGACCAATAAAAATAGAGATAAAACTGATGACTCTTTTCTTTACATGACCTTAGAAGATTTACGCCAAAAATCGGTTGACGAGGAGCATCTTGCGGGATTTCCAGATACAATTAAGATAGGTAATTTAGCCTTTCATTTAGAATACGATTTTAATCCTGGTTCTGAAAAAGACGGAGTTACAATCAAAGTGCCTGCTCTATCTGCCGGTAATCTTATCTCTTCATGGTATGACCAATTGGGAGATTCAAGCTGTTCAAATATTTCAAGTTATCCAACTACTAATAAAACTGTATCCGCAATAGATTGGTTAGTTCCTGGTCTTTTCCGTGAAAAAATGATGGCTCTTATAAAAAATCTTCCCAAATCTTACAGAATAAAACTTCTGCCTGCATCGGAAAAGGCTGATATTATTTCACAAGAGATTGAGAACAGAGGTCGCCCGCTTTTTTCTGAATTGAGCAGATTTGTAAAGATGCGTTTTAATGCAGATATCCCCCCCTCTGTCTGGTCAGATGAGGGGCTTGAGCCGCATCTTAAAATGAGGATATCTCTAAGAGATGAGGAGGATAAAGAGATAGTTGCATCAAGAAGCTGGGAGGCTTTGCAGGATTATGTTGACTCTGCAAACTCTTCTCTTAATCCAGGAGATGGTTTTAAAACAGCAAAAAAACGGTGGGAGATAGAAAATATAACATCTTGGGATTGTATAAAATTGTCAGATTGGTCTGAGTTTGGGTTGTATGACCCTGCTTTGGTGCCTTGTTCCATAACCTTGAAGCAAGATGATCTGATTTTATATGAGCTGTTTCCAGCACTTACGGCTGAAAATAGCACTTCTGGACAGGTGCGGCTTGCACTGCGTCTGTTCAAGAGAGAAGATATTGCAAATATATCTCATGTTGAGGGGGTAAGAACACTGTTTATTCTCTGTTATGAAAATGATATGAATGCCCTAAAAAAAGATATAAAAGGTACTGCAAGGCTTAAAGGTTACTCCCCGTTTTTCGGAGGGGTTGACCGACTCAATCAGGCTCTCTTTAACTGTATCACAAGTTATCTTTTTTCTTATAACATAAGATCAAAAGATGCGTTTAAATCTCATGCAGCCGCAACTGTACCAAAACTCTATCTGACAGGGCAGGAGCTTATTTCAAGGGTAACAGAAGTTTGTGAAGAGTATCAATCAACCATGACTGTTTTGCAGAACATCAGCATTAAAAATATGAACCGTGAACCGCTGACTGCCCTTATGAAAAGTTTGAAGCAAAACCTTGAGGAGCTTGTGCCACCTGATTTTCTTCAAATATATAAGTATGGTAGAATTCCAGAACTTAAACGCTATATTGCAGCCATCAAGATGAGGGCAGAGCGGGCTGTTGTAGATATGGCAAGAGATCAAAAACGGTGGGCAGATGTAGTAAAGTATGTCCAGCAGCTTGAAACAATACGAAAAAGCATATCATATCAGCCATCAGAATCGTCATCAGGGGATTTGAGATCAGAGAGATCATACTGCTCAAAGGAGAAGGTAGATGCAGTGGAAAATCTTTTTTGGATGGTTGAAGAGTATAAAGTCTCTCTGTTTGCTCAAGAGCTTAAAACAGCGGTAAAGGTCTCTGCCAGCAGATTAGATAAAATATGTGAAGATATTGACAGGATGATATGAGATGAACAAAGATTATATGGTTTTGATTGTTGATGATGAGGTACAGATTGGCATGGTAATATCTAATCTTCTCAAAAAAATTCCAGTTGCCTCATTATACGCATCAAATGGCAAGGAGGCTCTGGAGATAATTAAAAACAGCCTAAAGCCCTTTGCCCTGATTATTTCAGATCATAGGATGCCCGAGATGAATGGAACAGAGTTTTTTGAAAAGGTTACTATGATTGCTCCTAACTCAATAAGGTTTATGATCACAGGCTATGCCAATATCCACTCCATGATTGATGCTGTAAACAGAGGCGAAGTTCATAAATATATTACCAAACCGTGGCAGAATGAAGATTTTTTGGCATGTGTAAAAGAGGGGCTTGAGCAGTATGAACTTACAATGGAGAATATAAGGCTTTTTAATCTTGCCAAAGAGCAAAATACCAAATTGGTTGAGCTTAATCGTATGTTGAGTGAGTCAGCCGAAAAACAGGCAAGGAAGCTTCAAGAGTTGGATGCAAGGATAGCAGAAGAGTCGAGTCGCAAAAACAAAACAGGAGAAAAAAGTAGCAGGGAAAAACATTTCGGAGCAGAAAAAAATAGCAGAAGTGAACAGGATATTGATGCCACTGTAAAAAGGATTAGAGAGTTGCTTAAGAAAAACGGTCTGCTTGACTATGAAAGCATGAGCATGTTTTATGGTATTGTACTCGGTGAACTGGCAAATCGTTTACAACAAAAAAGATAGAACGGAAAAATAATGGCAGATAAAAAAAATGAAAAAATACTTGTTGTAGAGAGTCAGAAGAGCATGGGGGAGAGAATCGAAAGATTATTAACTCATGCAGGGTATGAGGTAAGATTGTTAAAATCGTCATATCCAGCCATTGCCACACTTGAAGGCTCTGCTGCCCTGCCTTTTGCACTTGTGATATCGTCTTACAGAATACCCGGAATGAATGGTGATGATCTGCTTGAACATGCCCGCTCTATCGCCCCTGATACCCAAAGGATGCTCTTTGCAGAGACTTCTGACATGGAGATACTGCTTAACGCCATTAACCGAGCGGCTATACACAGTTGTATTGCTGTACCGTTTGAAGATGAAATGTTTATCTCCGAAGTTTCAAGAAGATGCGAACACTTCAGACAGATTCAGAAACGGGAGAGTTTAAGAAAGCTGACAGAACATCAGAACCGCCAGATGTATAAAATTGCATTAAGCCTTAAAAGAAAGAGAGAGCAGTTCAAACGGCAGATTGACGACAAACAGAACATAATCAAGATGTTAATATCTGTTAATCCACCCGAAATAGAGCCACAGATGCAAGCAGATATTCAAATTCAGAATGACTTTATGTTCAATGAATTTAAAAAAGCTGAGAATTACATCAAGACTTTTCTTGAATATGTGGCATTTGACAATAAACTCCAAATTAATCCCACCAATGCACCATCTGAATATACTCTGACAGAGTCTTACAGAGAGCTTGTTGATACTATCATCAATCTATTTTTTGATAATCAAATACCACAAATTAATAAATACAACTCGTTAACCATTGAATCTGACCTTGAGCATAGAACTTCAATTTTAAAAACTCCAGCAGAGAGAAGTGACAGCACTATCGTATATTTTTTTAAAAATTTTAACAGCAGCGGAGAGAAATCTTTTGTCAGTAAAAACAGCCTGTTAGCAGAAAAAGTCCCCGGCAGGGCAGGGCTTTTGGATGTTGATGAGTCAAATAATTTAATACGATTGTCAGAATCACAAGAGCCTCTTTTCACTACAGGGATAAATACCCGTTTTTCTGATGATAAACTTAAAATATTTGCCACTGCCGATGGTCAGCCTCATCTTGATTTCATGGGTGCTGTATCTGTCTTTCCTGAACTTACTATCAAAGGAGATTTAAATTATGAGACAGGAGATATCAATTTTAATGGTAACATCACTGTAGATGGAGTTGTAAAGGCTGGATGCAGCGTAAAATGTGCAAATCTTACAGCACAGGCAGTTGAAATGGCACAAATCAATATAATTGGTGATCTTAACATCTCATCAGGAATTATTGATGCTGATATTGTAAATGTTCAAGGCAATGTGAATGCAAGGTATATTCATAATTCAAGAATCAAGGCTTTGGGAGATATTGTTGTTCAAAAGGAGATTATTGATTCTGAGCTGTTCACAGCAGGTCAATGTATTAATAAAAACGGACGGATCACTTCATCATTTATCAACGCCAGAAGAGGAGTATCTGCGGGAAAAATTGGCACTGCAAAATCATCTCCCTCCAAAATTGAAGTTGGAACAGAAGGTATAATTGAGATGATGATTGCTGATTTGGATGAGAGGATTCAAAAAAAATCAGATGAGATTAAATCGCTCAAAGGTGAAATATTAAGTTTTGAATCCGAAGAGAATATATTGCATGGTAAAATTTCTGACTCTGTCTCTATTCAGGACAGGGCACAGATAGATTTGAAAGGAATTGCAAAACAGCTTCCCCAAATAGAGGCATCTGAAGATATTATGGAGGTTCAGCAGATGCTCAAGATGGTCAGCGAACTCCATGAACAGATAGAGAGTTCAGAAAAAGTTATTAATGAAGCATTTGAACGTCAGGATATAATTGTTGAACAGACATTGATAAAGCAGCGTAAAATTGATGAGATTGAGAGTGAAATCAGCAACATCCAGCTTAAGCAGAGGGGATTAAAAGAATTTTCCCTGAGAAGTGAAGCAACGGCAGAGTTAAGCGTCAATCATAATATTATGGCTGGAACAGTTGTAGCAGGCAGCAAATCTCGGATTCTACTTAAACGTGATTTGGCGGGCTGCAAAATATATGAAGAGAACAGAAAACACTCTTCCCAACAAAGTTATAGGAACATTGATAGTGAAAGATTGCGGGAAACTACTGGTGCTGTTTATGAGATGGTGGTTTTGCCGTTTGTTTAGTGTTATAGTTCTTGAGTTTCAAAACAGTGGACATTAATAATCTTATAAAGGACAAAACAGATGTTCGGTATAATAAAAGATAGAAAAATAAAATCTGCACTTATAGGCTGTGGGCGTATTTCAAAAAACCATTTCGATTCCATTGAAAAACATGCAGATAATATGAAATTAGTTGCAGTGTGCGACACCAGCAGAGCTATACTTTCAGAGATGGAAAAAAAATATAATGTGGCAGCATATCATAACTATGATGAACTTCTGATTAAATCTGATGCAGATATTATTATTCTTTGTACCCCCAGCGGAATACATCCTGCCCAGACAATTGCTGCTGCAAAAGCTGGTAAACACGTTATGACAGAAAAACCCATGGCTACACGATGGAAAGATGGTATGGATATGGTTAGAGCGTGTGATGAGGCAAGAGTGAGGCTTTTTGTAATTAAACAGAATCGTCGTAATGCCACGTTACAGCTTCTTAAACGTGCTGTAACAGAGAAACGGTTTGGACGCATATATATGGTACATATTAATGTTTTCTGGACTCGCCCTCAATCATACTATGATCAAGGTGGCTGGCGAGGTACCTGGGAGCTTGATGGTGGGGCATTAATGAATCAATCTTCCCATTATGTCGATCTGTTGGAGTGGTTGATAGGACCTATTGCTGATGTCCAGGCTATGACTGGAACACTTGCAAGAGATATTGAGGTTGAAGATACTGGTGTTTTAAATGTCCGTTGGCGTACAGGTGCTCTTGGCTCAATGGCTGTAACCATGCTCGCATATCCAAAAAACTACGAAGGTTCTATAACGATTTTAGGTGAAAAAGGTACTGTCAGAATAGGCGGTATGGCTGTTAATGATATTCAGACATGGGAGTTTGATGAAGCAAAAGATTATGATGCTGACATTAAATCTGCCAACTACCAGACCACATCTGTTTACGGTTTTGGTCATCCACTTTACTATAAAAATGTAATTGATGTACTTCGTGGTGAGGCTGAACCTGAAACAGACGGCAGAGAGGGGTTAAAGAGCTTAGAAGTTCTGATTGCAGCATATCTTTCTGCCAGAGATGGTAAAACGGTATCCCTGCCTTTGGAGTATTAAAATGACTTATCAAACTCATCCTACTGCTATTATAGACTCTGGTGCCCGTATTGGAGAGGAAACCCGTATCTGGCACTGGGTACACATCTCATCAGGTGCATCAATTGGTAAGAGCTGCTCATTAGGACAGAATGTTTTTGTTGGAAACAGTGTTGTTATAGGCAATAATGTCAAAATTCAGAATAATGTCTCTGTATATGATAATGTGACCTTAGAAGATGACGTATTCTGCGGTCCAAGCATGGTATTTACTAATGTTTATAATCCCCGTTCTGCAATCTCCCGAAAAGATGAGTACCGCAACACCATTGTAAAACAGGGGGCTACACTTGGGGCTAACTGCACTATTGTTTGTGGGGTTACAATTGGTAGATATGCTTTTGTAGCTGCTGGTGCTGTGATTAACAGAGACGTGCCTGATTTTGCCCTTATGGCTGGCGTTCCAGCTAAACAGATTGGATGGATGAGCAAGTTTGGCGAACGTCTTGACCTGCCAATTGAGGGCGATGGCGTGGCAATCTGTCCACATACAGGAGAGCAATATGAACTTGAAAATAGTATATGTAGCTGTGTAGAAAAGGAGAGGAAATCATGCAAATAGAAGCCATTTATGATCAAGGTGAAGTAAAAATTATTACTCCAATAAAATTAAAAAGAGATCATGTAAAGTTTGTTCTGGAAATACCAGATGAGCTTCTTGATACAATAATAGAAAATATAGATCCAATGTTAAACGAAATTTACAATATGCTTGGGAATGATTATAAATATGTACCATCAGGTTTGACAGACAATGATATACTACTTGATGCCCTTGAGGAGAAATATAGTCGATGAATCCCAGTATAGTTATGGATGTTAGTATTGTGCTTGATCTGCTACTGAAACGTCCTCCGGCTGCAAGTGCAAAAGCAACCCTTTTTTCTCAATTGAAACAGTCAGGTGCCATTTTTTATGTTGCCACCTGTTCGCTTCCGAGTTTAGAGTATATTCATCAAAGGGAAGTTGCAAGGCTTATTCGGGAAGGTTGTCTGAAAACAGATATATCTGCCCGTATCTTTGCAAAAAAACAACTTGATACTTTTTTTGGACAAGTTCAGATTCTCTCTTCTCCAGGGTATATCTGGAAAGATATACCACCTGACCATACTGACAGGGAAGATGCAATGATTGGTCTTTCTGCCTCAGCATTACCTGAACCGGTTTATATTTGGACAAACGATAGAGAGTTTGATCCAGTATCAAAAAATGTTCATGTTATTAATGACATTTATGCAGCAAACCTTTTGTCAAAAAGTGATTCTGACACTATCTCTTTTATTGATTTGAATCTGCAACAATCTATTATTAGAAATCCTATTGAAAAAAGCATCTTTACAGTACTGCGTCATGGACAATATATCATGGGTAAAGAGATAGGTGAGTTGGAAAGCCAGCTTCAAGAATATACTGAGGTAAAACACTGCATAACCTGTTCAAGCGGAACTGATGCCCTGCTCATGGCTTTGATGGCTCTTGATATTGCCCCTGATGATGAAGTTATTACAGTTCCATATACATGGATATCCACAGCCGAAGTTATAGCTTTACTGCACGCAAAACCTGTATTTGTAGATATACTGCCCGATACCTTTAATATGGACCCTGAGCGATTAGAATCTGCCATCACACCACGCACCCGAGCTATAATACCTGTTGGAATTTACGGGCAGTGTGCAGATATGACACGAATAAATGCAATAGCAAACAGACATAACATTCCAGTTATAGAAGATGCTGCCCAATGTTTTGGTGCTACCCATAACGGGAAAAAAGCCTGTAACCAGTCGATAATCGGCTGTACATCCTTTTTCCCAACCAAGCCATTGGGCTGCTATGGCGATGGTGGTGCAATCTTTACCCATGATGACACCATAGCTGAAAAGCTGCGTCAAATCCGAATTCACGGTCAGAAGATCAAACATCAGCACCCTTTAATTGGAATTAACGGCAGATTGGATACGCTTCAGGCTGCCATATTACTTGAAAAATTTCGCATTTTTCCTCAAGAGTGTGAACTGAGAGCAACTGTAGGAAATAGATACAGTGAGCTTCTATCATCAGCTTATGAAATCAGAACTCCAGTTATTTCAGAGGGTAACACCTCAGTCTATGCACAATATACAATCCTGACTCCTGATAGAGATGAAGTTATAAACAGACTCAAATCAAACAAAATTCCCTCTGTAGCCTACTACACAGCTCCTTTGCATCTGCAAGGTGCATTTTTATATTTAGGCTATAAATCAGGTGATTTTCCAGTCGCTGAACAGGTATCAGCTCAATGCTTAAGTCTGCCAATGTCTCCATATCTAACAGAGGCGGAACAGGAGAAAGTTGCAAGTGTTTTTTCTCAAAAGCAATGAGGTTAGTTTTATCTGTACCAGCAAGGTAAATGAATTATGATAACTCAACTGAGAAACCCTGATTTTTATCTCATCCTAACTATTGATCTCCTGCTTTTTCTCCTTGCCCATGCTGGTGCCTATGTGATCAGATTTGATCTGATGCTGGCTGGAACGGAATGGACTCATCTTTGGTCTCTGCTGCCTTTGATTATAGTGATCAAACTTCTTTGTTTTATAACAACTGGGGTCTATCGGGGCATGTGGAGATATGTAAGTATAAATGATCTGTTTACGATCTTGAAGGCTACTACAGTTTCATCTCTTATTTTGGTAACTATGATTCTTGGTATATATAGGTTTGAGGGTTTTTCCCGCGGAATGTTTATGCTGGACTGGTTGTTGACCTTTGTGCTGGTTGGAGGCTCAAGGATACTTATCAGACAGGGATTTAATTCTGAGTTCTTTAAAAACAGCCGCAATAAAGAATATATATATAAAACCAAACAGATAGAGAAAAACGTAATTATTATTGGTGCGGGAGATGCAGGGGAAAAGATACTACGAGAGATCAGGGATAACAGGGCATTAGACTATCGTGTAGTAGGATTTGTTGATGATGATGTTAAAAAAATCGGTAAATCCATACATGGTGTAAAAGTTATGGGAAGATTTGATGATCTGCCTGAGATTGCAGAGAAAAAGAAGATTGTAGAGGCATTGATAGCCATACCATCTGCAAGCGGGGCACAGAAACTTAGAGTTGTGGATATTTGTAAATCATGCGGACTGCATTTCAAGACACTGCCGGGTATGAGTGAAATTATTGATGGCAGGGTCAGTATCAAATCACTTCGAGATGTCTGTTATGAGGATCTTTTGGGCAGACCACAAGTGACACTGCAAGGAGAGGCTATAAGAGGATATCTTGCTCAAAAGGTGGTGTTAGTAACAGGGGCAGGAGGTTCCATAGGTTCTGAATTGTGCAGGAGAATTATCAACTATAAACCTGCCCTGATGGTTTTAGTAGATGCGTCTGACTCGAATCTGTATGGAATTCAGATGGATATGAAGCATCATGTCAGATATCTTGATTATGTCACGGTTCTTGCAAATGTTAATGATCGCAATGTCATGGAATGGACTATGAAAACATACAAGCCTGATGTGATATTTCATGCGGCTGCGTATAAACATGTACCAATGCTGGAGCGTAACCCTTGGCAGGCTGTCCAGAACAATATTCTTGGGGCACAGACCATGATGGAGCTCTCTGTTAAATATCTTGTAGAGAGGTTTATTTTAGTCTCAACTGACAAGGCGGTGAGACCAACAAACGTGATGGGAGCCAGTAAGCGTATTTGCGAACGCCTCATGTACTCTTTTATGGGCAACACCACTCGTCTCATGGCTGTACGGTTTGGCAATGTGGTAGGATCGGCAGGTTCTGTTATACCTCTTTTCCGCAAACAGATTGAAGCTGGCGGACCTGTTACTATAACTCACCCTGAAGTAACCCGTTTTTTTATGACAATCCCAGAGGCATCACAGCTTATTCTTCAGGCAGGTGCACTTGGAACTGGAGGTGAGGTTTTTATCCTCGAAATGGGTACACCCGTCAAAATTGCAGATATGGCAAGAGATTTGATAAGACTCTCTGGAAAAGAGCCAGATCGAGATATTGAAATCAGGTTTGACAAACTACGACCAGGGGAAAAACTCTATGAGGAGCTTATTACAGAAGGCGAAGGAATTGTGGTTACGTCTCATAAAAAAATTATGGTATTAAAGCCCAATGGATGTTTTGAGAGCTATGGAGATCAAAATGGGTACAAGTTCTGGCTTGATGAGAGGCTGTCGGAGCTTTATGCAGCAGCCGAAACTTGTGACGCATGCCTTATAAAAGAAAAACTTAAAGCCATTGTTCCTGAATATGACATGCAAGATACAGAATGTGTGTTTTGATAGTTATTATTCAAACTAAGTGCATTTGCCCTGATGCTTTAAAGAACATAAGCAGCTTTGCTGCAATTATTGTTGGATTGAAAATCCTGAGTATGACAATACTTGACAAAATATTGCCTATTGTTTAATCAGACAAAAATTCTAAAAAATTAAACCCTCTAAAACTCTATAAAATTTTTCAAGGAGTCGTAGTGAAAAAGCAATACAGATTAACTATAATAATTCTATCTATTATAGTTTTAGGTACCATTGCTTCATTAATTGTAAAAAAGACATTATTTCGTTCCAGTGGCGAAGTCTATTATGTTGGAATATCAGCACCATTTGAAGAGGCAGACGCTGGTATTGGAGCTGCAATGGAGCGAGGCATCAGTATTTTAGTTGACGAAGTTAATGCAAATAAAGCTGTGTCAAGGCAGGATTTAGGTCTTGAAATTAAAAAAGCTGACAATCAAAACAGCCCTGATAGTGCTGTAAAATCTGCTGAAGAGTTGACTAAAATAGATAAAATGGTTGCAGTTGTAGGTTATATGGGGGGGAATGCAGTTAATTCTGTGAGCAAGATATATGAAAATGCCAATATTCCTCTTATAAATATCTCTTCCACAGAATCTATAATTAATATTAATAAATACCCAAATATATACTCAACAGTTACAGATTCCAATACAGAAACAGGATTTATTGCCAACTATACTCGAAATGTTCTTGGCAACAAAATAGTCACTATTATTCACTCTTCTTCTGATCATGGCAGAAAGATGGCTGATACTTTTACATCTGTTTATGCAAGATTTGGAACTCAGATTCACTATACGTATGAATTTAATGCTGAAAATTATGCTGCATCAATAGGGGATATAATAACTCAGATAAAAGACCTCAAAGATATGGGAACAATATTCTTTGCAGGAGAGACATCTTCTGCTGCAAACTTTGTAGTTCAGGCAAGAGATGCCGGCATTAGAAACCTTATAGTCGGAACTAATGTTGTTGCAACCGCAGCCTTTAAAGATACAATTGAAGCCATTGTAAAGGATAAAGATAGAGTTTCTGCATACACTGACGGTATTTTTATATCTGCTCCTCTTCTTTACGATACAGCAGGAGCAAGGGCGCAGCAGTTTAAAAACCGTTATATGGAAAAATTCGGCACTCCGCCTGACTGGCTCGCCGGTTATGCTTATGATGCTGTAAAGAGTTCTTTTATCGGCATATTAAAAGATGAGTCGGAAGACAAGCCTTCAGTAGAGAAATGTCGTTTGGCAGTGATAAAATTTCTTAATGCACTAAAAACCCCTGAAAGTGCTGTTGATGGAGTTACTGGTAAAACATGGTTTTCAAATACAGATAAACATCAAAAACCTGTGCAGGTTGGTATTTATAATGGATACAATATTATTGCAGCTCCGACTCAGCTTCAGCCGATTAAAAGCAGCAGTTCTGTCAACTATTTTGAAGAGATAAAAAGCGGCAGAATGCTCTATGTGAACGACCGATTTATGTATAAAACCAATGTTATCTATACTGGTATCGAGGTGCATGAAGTTACAGATATCAGCATTGAAAACTACAGTGCAGTAATTGATTTCTCAATATGGTTTCGTTACAGAGGAAAGTTCAATCCAGCAGATGTAGAATTTACAAACGCCATTGAGGATATTAAAAATTCGGTTAAAGAGATAAAATTGACAGAGCCTGTTGAAAGCACTGAACAGAAAGGAATCTCATTTCAGCTTTATCGTGTAAAGGGGCGGTTTAATCTTGATTTTTTGGATACTAAATTAAGTTATGGCAAGTGGCTGGTGGGACTTTCATTTCACCATAAAAAATTAAACCGTAACAACGTTATATATGTTGTTGATATGCTTGGAATGAATTTTGATAAACAGATGACTCTTAGACGGCAGCTAAACTCAAAAAGGGCACTAAACCCTTCACTTGGCTGGAGAATTGATGATGCATGGCTGTCACAGCGTATATTTACAACTTCATCTTTTGGTATTCCTATGTATGTGGGTTACGGCTCTACTGACCCTGATTTCTCACGCATTGATTACGGTGTTGTGTTTAGCAAAAATAGAATTGATATCAGATCGCTTGTACCTAATGAGTATCTTATTTATATAGGGATATTTGGTTTTATAGGAAGCATTGTGGCATGGATTATGGATCAACAGCTTAAAGGTATGTTTTGGCTCACCTCATCTTGGTTTATAAGGATAGCTTTTTGGCCCCTGTTTCTTATCTCGCTCGGCAATCTATCTGTCAATTATGCAATCAACCATAATATCTCTGTCCACTATATCCGTCAGTTGATAATGGGTTATGATATGTTATGGTGGATAATGGCTGCAAAGCTTATTAACATTGCTACCGTACGTTTTGTGTGGAATCCTCTTGAAAATAGGACAAAACGCAAAGTTCCCAACCTTATCCGCCATTTTACAGCAGCGATTGTATATCTATTTGCATTTTTCGCTATTGTTGCATTTGTGTTAAACAAACCACTTACAAGCCTTCTTGCTACAAGCGGTCTTTTTACCATGATTATAGGATTGGCTCTACAGGGAAATATTGCAAACATATTCTCTGGTATAATCATAAATTTAGAACGCCCTTTTTCAATCGGCGACTGGATTAAAGTTAAAGATATTGATGCTGTAAATGTGGTTGATATGACATGGAGAACGGTACGGCTTCAAACGCTTACCAACCATGTTGTTGCAATTCCAAATGGAACTGTTGCAAACGAAGTGGTTATAAACTACTCAAAAGACAGCATACGTATTGATATACCAATCCAAATTTCTACTCAGCATGAACCAGAAAAAGTTCTAAAATATCTTAAAGAGGTGCTTGACAGTATTCCAGATGCAACTTCGGTAAAACCAGCTGCACACGCATTTCTTGGTACTAAAGCACTTGGAAATAGCTGGGTTGCAGAGTATGTGGTTCGTGTATGGGTGTCTAACTGGAAAAATCAATTTGCTTTAAAGGGAAAAATCTGGAGCGCTGTATGGAAAAAATTTACAGAAAACGGAATCTCTTTGGATCCGATTGGAGATAATCAGCCTCAATATCTTCTGCCTGCACCATCTGAAGTTGAAAAGAGTTCTTCGATGAGTAAAAATGAGACCAATTTATCAAAATAAATTGAGTGCAGCCGTTAAATTTTATCGTTTTTTTAACCTCAAACAGAACTTTTATTTAAAATTCTAAACAATATTTCTAATCAGGTAAACTATGTTTTACAAACAGATAAAAATTTCTCTTATATACTTATTATGTTCAATTGCTTTTTTAACTTTCGGGCTGACAGCATCTTTTGCGTCAGAGTCCAAAGATAAAACAGATAAAGATAAAACAAATTTAGATTCTAAACACTCTGAATCAACCCTTCCTACCATACCTGAGACATCGGGGAATCAATATTTTTATAATCTTCTTAAACCCATTCTTACCTCAAATGAACGAATTTTGAGTGCCCAAGCAGGAGTCAGAGCTGCAAAAGAGCAGATACGGGTTAGACTTGGAGCTCGTTATCCAGAACTTGAACTTACACTTGAGGCAGGCAGAGAAGATGAGTATGAGGAGACAATTCCTGATCAATATAATCAAAGCAAGTTAAAGTTGACCCAGCTTCTTTGGGATTTTGGCAAAACTGATGCAGCAGTTGACAAGGCAAGACGTCAGCTTGTTGAACAGGAGTTAAACCTTAAAAAGACCCGCCAGCAGCTTATAGTTGATGCAGCCACAGCGTATCAGAGACTTCACAGGGCATACGTGGTGCTTCAGTATTCTATCGAATCAGAGGCTAACATCCGCCGCCAGACTGGTCTTGAGGAGATTCGTGTTGCTGAAGGTTATGGTTATACAACTGATGTTCTTCAATCTAAATCACAGCTTGCAGGTGCTATGTCAAGACGGCAGCGAAATGAAGGCGAGTATGGCTTAGCAGAGAGTGCATATTTGGAAATTTTTGATGCTCTTCCAGAAGATATCTCTAAGATGCAGCCGATTGAGCCTTATAAGATGCTCTCTGTTCCTGAAAATCTTGAGTCAGTTGTTAATATTGCAAAAAATAATAACGTTGAAATTTTGTTAGCAAAGAATAGAGAGTCTGTTGTTGAAACTGATGTAAGAGCCGAAAAAAATAAGGCACTCTTCCCAGACATTGAGTTTGCACTTGAAGGAGATGTTTCAGACAATTACAACGCAACATTTGGAAATGTCAAAGAGTATAAGGCAAGCGTGATGCTTAGAAAAAGGATAAATTTAGGGTTAATAGAAAATAATAAGATAAGAGCTGCAAGAGAGACAATGCTAAAAGAGAAGAATTTGGTTGCAGACAAAGAGAAAGTTATTGAAAAGACAGCCCGAAGTGCATGGCAGCGGCTCAAAACAGCAGAAATAACAACTCAAACTTTAAGCGAGCAGGCAAATTTGACAGCAGCATTTTTGAAACTTGCAAGAGAGGAGAGAGATTTAGGCAACCGCTCATTAATGGACATTCTTGCTGGTGAAACATCTCTTATAAATGCTAAAAGTGATAGTTATGCTGCAAAAATAGATATCTCTTTTGGAGTGTTTGCCCTGCTTGAAATTATGGGAAATATAGATATAGAGATGTTTAACGAAAAGGAGTAAGGAGAGCTTCTCCATGAATGAACTGCTGCTTCGCCTGAAAAATCACCCTGTTATTACAATTGAACTTATCGTTGCCTCGTTTTTTGTCAACTTTCTTGGTCTTGCATCTTCTCTTTACATTATCCAGCTTCTCAACCGTTATGTATCTCATGGCGTTGATGCTACTCTATACACACTTACAATTGGTGTATGTATAGCTATCCTGCTTGAATTTGGATTTAGACGAGCACGCTCATCTCTTGCTACATATCTTGGAGCTAAAAGAAACTATGAGTTGATGATAGGAACTTTTGGAATCTTAACTAACGGCAAGATGAAATTTTTAGATAGGATTCCGCAGCGTCTTAGACAGGAGATCGTAAAAGGGACAAATACAGTTGAAGATGCTTATAAATCTTCTAACATAGCAGCGATTTTCGATCTTCCGTTTGCATTCATTTTTATAGCTGTCTTAACATGGCTCTCATCAACTCTTAGCATAATAACGCTCATCTTCATGCTTTTGATATTCATACTCGGCATAATAAGCAGACAGGTAGTTAAAAAAAATCTTAACAAAGTTACAGAGGCATCTGTAAAGGGTAATGGGCTTTTCAGCACTGCAAATCAGTCGTTGGACACTGTCCGCCTTTTTGACAATAATCAGTTTATGCTCAATGAATGGGGTAAAAACTGCAATGAGTTTTTAGATAAAAGAGCAGCAGTATCAGAACAGCAGGACCTTATCCAGAGCATTACCCGCAGTGCCCAATCATTGATGAGCGTTGCAATTTATGCGGCTGGTGCAGTTCTTACTGTAAACGGAGATATTACAGTCGGCTCTCTTATTGGTGCTAACATTCTTGCTATGCGTGCTCTTGGACCTATCAGCCGTTTTACATATCTTGGAGAGGCTTTTACTATGGCAGAGCAAGCTCTTGAACGGATAAAACAGTTTGGGCAAATTGAGACTGAACGTCAAGGAGGTATTGCCCTTAAAAGCTATCAAGGACGGATTCAGTTTAAAGATGTGGCTTTTACTCATCAAGGCATGTCCCACCCGCTGTTTGAATCTCTTGATCTTGAAATTCTACCCGGTGCGGTTCTTGTGGTTACTGGAGAGAATGGAACAGGCAAAACTACGCTTTGCAGACTTATTGCTGGTCTTCTTGAGCCGGACAGAGGACAGATTCTTGCTGACGGGGTGGATCTGCGGCAATTATCTCCTGCATGGTGGAGATTACAGCTTACATATATGCCGCAAGATGTACAGTTTCTGCCTGCGTCAATTAGAGAGAACCTTTTAGCAGCAGTATCCTATTTTAATGCTAAGAGAGCAGATGTAGATTTCAATGCAGTGAAAGCATCTGTAGATAAAGTATCTGATAATAAAATTGAAAATTCTAATTTGTCGGAGTCTGAAGAACATGCGGTTGTAAATTTAAATAAGATAATCAAAGATGCAGGATTGATAAATTTTATTGATCAGAGCCAGCAAGGTCTTGATACTCAAATTATAAACAACGGAGCAAACCTTTCAACTGGTCATCGTAAACGGCTTGTACTTGCAAGGGCATTGGCAGTGGGCGGCAGATTGGTTCTTTTTGACGAGCCGACCGAAGGGCTTGACAGACAAGGCTGCAATACTATCTATTCACTGCTTGTAGAGCTTTCAAAAAAGGGGCATACCATGATCATATTTACGCAAGACTCCAATATAATCAGAGGTGCAACACGTATTCTTGATCTAAACAGCAAACCTGTTCCCAAAATAGTTATTTCGGATCCTAAAACTTTGGAAAGTAAATCGAATGGTTAAAGTTATTTTTCACAATAACCCTGTAAAGAGCCAGTTATAATGGTTAAAATTATATCTCATAATAAAACTGTAAAGAGCCAGTTTTTTCTTGTGATGGCAATGTTTACAGTCATCTCTCTTGTTGTATGGTCTGCTTATGGAGAGCTTGATGTTGTAAGTTTTGCTCCTGGTGAAGTTGTTCCATCGAGCAGGGTTAAGACGATTCAGCATCTTGAAGGCGGGATAATCAGAGAGATTTTGGTTAAAGAAGGAGAAAAGGTAAAATCTGGGCAGTCTTTGGTAATTTTAGAATCTACAAGCAGCAATGCTGATGTTGCAGAGCAGACTATCCATCTGAAATCTCTTGAAATAACAATTATGAGACTCAATGCTGAAATAAGAGGAGAGAAAAATCTTATAATACCTGAAGAGATGAAAAAATCAGCACCAGATTTGGCAAGAAATGCAGTTGCAATGTTTCAGACAAGACAGCAGAGAGTTGAGAATCAGATAAGGGTGCAAAAAGAGCTTATAAATCAGTATAAATTTCAGATTGAGGAGATAAATGCAAGGCTTGAGGGCAATACAAGCATGAAAAATTTTGTTGAAGAGCAGGTAGGAATAAGCCAGAAACTTCTTCAGCACAGCCTTTCAAATCGTATGAACCACCTTGATCTATTAAAACAGCTTGCTGACATAAAAGGTCAGCAAAGAGTTGATCAAGCATCTTTAAAAAAGATTGCAGCATCAATTAAAGAGGCTGAAGGTCGTCTTGCTCTTGTTAAAAATACATTTATTGAAGAGGCACAAGATGAGCTTCGCGAGGTTCAAAGAACAGCCCAGATAATCTATGAGCGTTTA
Source organism: Desulfamplus sp. (assembly GCA_015232555.1). Taxonomy (GTDB): domain Bacteria; phylum Desulfobacterota; class Desulfobacteria; order Desulfobacterales; family Desulfobacteraceae; genus Desulfamplus. Next base: position 86,464 of record JADFZJ010000007.1, read on the forward strand.
AATAAAAATGAGGACAGCTTAAGAAGAACGGTTCTTCGCTCTCCTGTAGATGGAACTATAAAATCTCTTCTTTTTGTAACTATCGGCGGAATAGTTCCCCCGGGCGGTGCAGTAGCAGAAGTTGTTCCAATAGATGATCGTCTGATTATTGAAGCCCGCCTTCCAATTGGAGATATAGGCTATGTTCATACAGGACAGCCAGTTAATGTTCGTCTCACTTCAGCAGACGGGTCAAGATTTGGTCATATCAACGGAGAGGTTATACACATAAGCCCAGACTCTACAATATTAGAGGAAGGACCGCCATTTTATAAAATCAAAATAACTACAGAAAAAGATTACTTTGGCAAATCTGAAAAACCATACAATCTTTTTCCGGGAATGCTTATGCAATGCAGTATTATAACCGATAAAAGAACTGTAATTGAGTATCTTCTTTCACCATTTCTGCTATCCTTTGAAACAGCCCTGCACGAAAGATAAACAAGGAGGAAACCATGCCTGAGAACAACAATAATTTATCAGACAGCACACAGCAGAGTTCTGATTCAAATACGCAACCGCCTGCTACAGACAGTGGTGGACTCTTCGATACTCTTTTGATAAAACTAATGGAGAGCACCAGCACTGGCTCTGAATCTAAACTTGCCGAGATTAGAAAAATTGTCATGGATCACGTTGTTGCTCAAGGAGGCACTCCTAAAGAGGTTGAAGCCGCAGCTAATAACTTCATGGACAAGCTCTCAAATGATCTCAATCAAGGAATCTCACCAGAAGAGTCATTACGCCAAGCTGTGAATGAAGCCCAACTCTCTGTTGTTCAGGAGAAGATTGAACAACAGATTGAATCTGAATCAAAAGAAGATAGTCTAACCTCAGCACTTGCATCTGGTGAGAATGTTGATAGTGAAATAGATAAACATCTACCCGAAGGTGTATCTAAAGAGAGCGATGCTGCTGGTGAATTGATGTCAGATTTGCAGCGATCGCTTGATTCAGGAAAATCTACATCAGATGCACTCTTTGAGGCACAAACTGCATTAGAACAGAATATTCAGGCAGAATCTTCAACTCAAGGCGAGATCGGCGATGCTGGCAAATTGGTGATGTCGCTTGCTAATGGTGAAAATATTGATCAGGTTCTGGGTAAGTTTACAGAAGGAATGTCTCCTGATCAAATAGCCACGTTTATTGATGCTTTTATGAAATCTTTGGCATCAGGAGAATCGGCAGAACAGGCTGTTGAGTCTGCTAATGCTAAAGTAGAAGCTATGGATAGTGCCCAAAGTGCGATTCAAGGAGAGATGACTCCAGATGCAAAACTTGCTGCTGCTCTTGCCTCTGGTGAAAATGTCGCTGAAACTTTATCCAACATTCAACAGGGGGGCGATTCCGAAGTTTTTGCACAAGCTATGACACAGGCACTTGCAGAAGGCTCGTCTGCTGCTGATGCTTTAAATCAGGCTCAAAGTGAATCTTCTCAGATGGCAGCCGCTGCTGGTGCTGTTCAATCAGAGTCATCAGGAAACAGTCAAGAGCTTCTTGCTGCTCTTGCCTCTGGTGAAAATGTCGCAGCAATAGTTAATTCTATTATTCCGTCTGGTGCAGATGTCTCTCCTGAAGCTGCTGCTGCAATGGCTCAAGCCTTTCAGGAGAGTTTGATAAATGCTTTAGAGAACGGCGGTAACGTTGAAAATGCTGTAACTCAAGCTGTTGAGGCAGCTTCGACCGTTATGGAGACTTTGGCAAATGTAGAGTCTGGCACGGTCAGTTCAGAAGCGGCACTTCTATCAGCACTTGCATCTGGTGAAAATGTCGCGGAAGTTGTTAGCAATCTTGTTCAAGCATTACAAGAGAACAGCAGAGCTGATAGCGGTGAAGCCCTGAATACTGCAAGTTTTGAACAGGCTTTGACTCAGTCTCTTTCGTCAGGAGAGAACATTGAGAATGCTGTCAGCAGTGCAGCTCAGTCTGTTTTATCTGAAACTGCTGCAGAAAATAGTGTCCAGACAGAAACTCAAAATGAGCTTTTAACCGCATTAGCTTCAGGAGAAAATGTAGCTGAAGTAATATCATCAATAGTCTCAGCGTCTGGTCAAGAAAATCTTTCCTCTGATTCAGGAGTTGTGAATACAGAAGCATTTCAACAGGCGTTAGTAGAATCTTTAGCTGCAGGAGAAAATATTGAGACAGCAATTGCTAATGCAGTCGAAGCAAGTCAGAATTCTGAAAATCAAAATACCCAAAATACACAAATTTCGGCTCAA
>JADFZJ010000080.1 GCA_015232555.1 Desulfamplus sp.
GACTGGGGTAATAGTTCACAAATAGCTAAAATGGTAGCTGATTTTAAGACGGCTAAAAAAGCATTGAGAACCAGTAACTCACAATTGAACATAATCGCAGTAAATGGTTGCTGTTACGGTAGGGATAACAAACCAGATAAAGGGGATTATTTCAAATATTGTGGTCAACGTTTTTGGGAATTTATATCAGGAAATAGTGAGTTGTTTACAGAAATAGTCGAACCACTTGGTCACAAAGCCAAAGAGAGAAATGATGATTTTGTAAAGTCGTATTGTCAAATGATTAACAAATTCACAAAAGAATTTACGAATAAATTTTGCAAAGATAACGGAGAGATAGATTGGAATCAACTGGTATGTTTTAACTCTGCAATAATAGAGCCTAATAAAAAAACATAAGCAGCTTTATTACAATTACTGTTGGATCCAAATTCTTAAATAATTAAATAACAAACTGCCCAAATCCACCATTATGGAGATAAAATTTTATTGATGAGCAGCCAAGATAATACGACACAAACGAGCCAAAATAAGGCTGATAATGAGATAAACAGTAAAGCTATTCTTGCTGCGGTAAGAAGCTCTATCAACAACAGAGGCGTTGTTGATGTTGAAGAAGAGCAGGTTAAACTTGTTATATTTCGAGCTGGAGGTAATCTTTACGCATCTTATGGTTCTGATGTTCGTGAAATTTTGCCAAGCAGAGAGATTTATCCCGTCCCTTTTCTGCCAGAGTATCTGCCTGGTCTTATTAATGTCCGAGGCGATATAGAGTCTGCTCTGGATATCTGCTTCTTTTTGGGTGGCAAAAGAGATGTTCAGGATAGAGTGCTGATTATGATGGTAAAACGAGAAGGATTCTCTTCTGGGATTATTGTTGATAATATTGAAGATGTTGTTGATATACCGCTTTCTGCTGTTAAACCTGCTCTGTCAACCTTGTCTGGTGCTGCAAAAGAGCTTATTTCTGGCACTATAGAATTTTCTGATATGACAGTAGCCCTTCTTGATATTGAAAAACTTGCATCTAAGGTTTCAGTATGAGAGAAAATAGATTCAATATAACAGATAACAATTATCATGTTAATGTTGATGAAGACTTCTTTTTTCCCTTCAATATTCTCCTATTCTCAGCAGGAGGATTCTTTTTTGGAATATATTCGTCTCAGGTAAAAACAGTTGACGCTTCCAATTATGATAAAGGCACAACAAATAGGCTTTTAAAAACAGAACTTATTATTTCACCATCTGACGGTCATAAATACCGTGTTCAAATTGGTGTTATTGAAGATATTATTTCTGTCACAAAAAATGATATCGCAGCTTTTCCGGCTATTATTGAGCCTTGGGCAATAAAATGGGGAATGTGGGCAGTTATGCCTCGTAACAACAGGATATATATACTTTTAGATTTCAAATATCTTATTGCTTCTCTATCTGAAAAAAACTTTCCTCTTTGTAATGATAATTCTTATATGGTTGATAAAGAATCTGCTCTGTCTTGTAATGACAATTCTTGTATGTCTTATAAAGAATCTGTTCCGCCTAATAAAAAATTGCAATACACCCTTTTTAATGGGGAACTTATAATAACTCAGTCTGACGTAAATGACAGTTGATTTAAGGAGAAATTAATTTAATGGAAAAACAGCTAAAAATGACATTACGTAAAAAGCTCATGTGGCTGAGTGCTTTCTCAGTGTTTTTTACAGCTTTTATAATCAGCACTATTTCAGCAGTAAGCATTGTTAAACGGGTAGAAGAAAGGGTTAAAGCCTATAAGGAGATTCTGATAGAAGAGAGAAAAAATCAGATTAAGGGTTACGTGGAGATGGCAGCTAAACAGATCGAAAAGCTCCCTTTAGAAGGTGCTAAAGAGGCTGTTCGTGCAATGAGGTATGGAGACAAAGGCTATATCTCAGTGCATGATTACGACAATATTATGCTTGTCCACCCTGATCCAGCATTAGAAGGTAAAGATCAGACCAATTTAAAAGATCACAACGGCGTTTACATTGTCCGAGAACTTACCAAAGCGGGAAGAGAAAATGAGGGGGGTGGTTTTATAACCTATTCATGGAAAATTCCTGGACAAGATATTTTAAGACCTAAACTCGCTTTTGCCAAAGCAATTCCACAATATCAATGGGTAGTAGTTACTGGCATATATATTGATGACATTGATGAAGCTGTAGTCAAAGAAAGGAATTTAATTAAAAAAGATATAATAAATAATATATCTTTTCAGCTTTTAATAGCATTTGCATTAGCTATATTTTTGATGCTTGCTTCTAAATTCTTTGTTACTAAATACATAACGGGTCCGATTGAGAGTATAACCCGCACCATGCAGGGGTTTAAAAACGATCTTACTGTCTCTGTACCTGTAATCTCAAATGATGAGGTGGGCGAACTTGCCTCATGGTTTAACGATCTTATTGGCAAACTTCGTCATAGTGTGCTTATGGTATCCGGCGTTACCAACGATCTTCATACTCATGCTGGGGTTATATCTTCCAACATGCAGCATCAATCAAGTTTTGCTGTGCAACTTGCAAGCTCTGTTACTGAGATAACATCAACAATGGAGGAGCTATCATCTTCTGCTGCCCAAATTGCACAGCACAGCCAGGGAGTGGTTGCCCACACGGATAAGACTCTCAACGAAACCCGTCAAGGTGCGGCAGAGGTTGAACATCTGACAGCAAAAATTGACAATATAAACCGAGATATGCAGGCAAATTTAGCTGAAATTGTGGCATTGGGACGTAAATCTAAAGAGATAAACAAGATAATGGAAATTATAAATAACATTGCCAACCAGACACGGCTTATTGCATTTAATGCCGCTCTTGAAGCTGCAAGTGCTGGTGAAGTTGGCAAGCGTTTTGGTGTTGTAGCTGTGGAGATACGGAGGCTTGCAGACAGCGTAGTTGAATCAACTGCTGAAATTGAGAGTAAAATTACAGAGATACTTGATGCAGTAAACAGACTTGTCATGTCTTCTGAAAAGACTTCCGTTATGATGCAGGAGAGCCAAGACGCTTCTATACATACTGTTGAGATGCTTATGAACATGGTTGACGGAGTTGAGCAGGCAGCCGATTCTGCTCGTCAAATATCTCTGTCAACTCAGCAGCAGCAGATAGCAAGCAGTCAGGTATTGCTTGCTATAAGAGAGATTGATCAAGGTGTCCGTCAATCTACAGACTCTGCACGACAGTCAAATCTTATAACAGGAGAGTTAGCAGAATTAGCAGGACGGCTGAAAAAATTGGTAAAAACCTTTAAAATAGAATCTCAAAAGATATCCAGTCTGAATGATAGTGTAACTGTTGCTGCTGATAATAAAGTCGAATCTAAACTTAATGAAGGAGGAGGCTCATAATGATAAGAGTGCTTGTTGTAGATGACAGCTCTTTGATAAGAGAGATGGTGCGTGATATCCTCACTTCTGATCCTGAAATTAAGGTTGTAGGTGAAGCGTCAGACGGAATACAGGCTGTAGCTAAGGCTGTCTCTCTAAAGCCAGATATTATTACTATGGATATAGAGATGCCTCTGCTCAACGGGCTTGAGGCAATTCCAAAGATAATGGCAGAGCGTCCAATTCCGATTCTTGTTATCACATCTCTCTCAGGTGTTCGGACTGCTTTTTGTGCTGTATCAAAGGGTGCATTAGATGTAGTTGAAAAGTCAGATATTGATTCTGACGATGGCAGCAGGCTTATACGAAAAGTTAAGATGCTTGCTGGTGTTGATGTTGCAGCTCATATTGCCAAAATGAACAGACCAATTGAGAGCAGTGAACAGGCAAAAAGTTTTAAAAGAGATTCAGCTCTTAGAAAGAGCATAGTTGCCATTGCCTCATCAACTGGCGGACCTTATGCGTTAAGTGCTATTCTCTCAAAATTACCAGCCTCGTTTCCAGTCCCAATTGTAGTTGCCCAGCATGTTGCTGCTGGTTTTACTCAAGGTATGGCTGAATGGCTAAATACCTGCACTCAGCTTACTGTAACATCGGCAAATAGTGGAGAGATTGTAGCTCCAGGCAGGGTCTATCTCAATCCGTCAGAATTAGACATGCGGATCACAAGTAAAGGGGTTATCATGTTGTCAGAGAGCAGTGCAGGACAGCTATATCACCCATCATGTGACCAGCTTCTTAGGTCTGTAGCAGATGCCTTTAAAGAGAAGTCAATCGGTGTTATTTTGAGCGGTATGGGCAGTGATGGCGTAGCTGGCATGAAGGCAATAAAATCTGTCGGCGGAACTACAATTGCACAAGATGAGCAAAGTTCTGTGGTGTTTGGTATGAACGGTCTTGCTGTACAGCAGGGTGCTGTTCAGCGTGTTCTCTCATTATCTATGATTCCTGATTATCTGATACGTTTAGCAGACTACCGCAGGGGGAGCTATTGATGAATCTTGAACCGTTCAAGACATTGCTGCTTGATACCTGCGGTTTCACATTTTCAAATGACCGAGAGCAGACATTGCGTAATGGTCTTACTCAAAGGATAGCTGCCCATAAAATAAACTCTCTTACTGCTTACCATGAACTTTTAACGCAAGATCAGGCTGAGATGGATGCTTTGGTTGAGCTTTTAACAGTCAACGAAACCTATTTTTTTCGAGAACCTGATCAGTTAAGGCTGATGATCGACAAATTAATACCAGAACTTATGAAAAAAGGGAGGGCTGCACCAATTAGAATAGTTAGTGCAGGCTGTTCCACTGGTGAAGAGCCTTATTCAATTGCTATGCTTTTGCATGATAAATATAGAGCAGAGAGCCTCAACCTCTTTTCAATAGTGGGTGTTGATATTGACTCTACCGCTATTTCATCTGCACTTAAAGGAGTTTACAACAAACACTCTTTCAGAGGTATGGACAGCTTTTTTTTAGAAAAATATTTTGTTCCTCTTGAACATAAGTTGTTCAGAATCAAAGAAATTATAAGAAAACATGTCTATTTTCAGATTGCTAACTTAAATGCTGAGCCCTATCCGCCAGCAGTGTGGAATCCTGACATTATCCTATATCGTAATGTATCAATCTACTTTCATAGTGACGTACAGCGTTCTATTTTCAGCCGTTTAGCAGAGACTCTTAATACGGGAGGTTATCTGATAGTAAGTTCAACCGAGACTATGCACCATAATATTGGTATTCTCTCTTTGGTTGAGATTGACAATCTGTTTGTTTATAAAAAAATGCCGTCTGCTGAAGCACGAAATAGTTGCCGCTTAAACGAGGGCATCAGAGATAAAATTAAAAAATCTATAAAAACAGATAAAATATTAAAAAATCCTTTAAGGATAAAAAAGAGTATAAATCAGCTTAAAGATAGAAATATATTAGAGGCAAACAAAGATAAGGCAGCAGAGAAGCTACAATCTAAAGAACAGGATATATCTTTTAAAAGAGCTTTTGATACTGCTGTTGAGTATGTTAAAAACAATAGAAAAGTAGAGGCTGTAACAATACTTAAACAGTTGATCGAACAAGAGCCGTGTTTTGTTAACGCCTATCTTCTTTTAGCAGCGATTTTTATTGATACTCAGCAATTTATAGAGGCAGAATCAGCTTGTAATGCTGCTTTATCTCAAGATGAGTTCTGCCTTCCTGCATATCTTATGTTAGGAATTATAGCCCATCAAACTGGCAGAAATGATGAAAGTTTTAATCGTTTAAGAGAAACTATATATATAGACTCAAACTGCTGGCCTGCCCATTTCTATTTAGCTGAAACTGCGAATATGATGGGCGATAAAAAGAGAGCTTTAAGTGCATATCAATCTGCTTTGGATATAATTGAAAAAAGAAATCTTCTTGAAAAAGATGACTCTTTTTTTCCACTTCAGTTTAATGCTGAACAGTTCAGCAACTTATGCCGCTACAAACTGAAAATTTTGAAAAAATCTAAATAAGCAAAAAAATACCACTTATATATAGAGAGATAGAATTAATAACACCATAGTCATAAAAGGCTGAAATATATACGATATGGCAATAGATCGTTCAAAATTTTTAGCAAGATTTGCAGATGAGGCTCGAGAGCATTGTGCAAAAATAACTGACGGGCTGCTCTATTTAGAAAATACCGTATCTGCCAATAAAGGAGTCAATACTAATTCTGAAGCTGTTGGAGAGGCTCAAGTTGATACTGAAACAATAAATTCTTTATTTCGTTCTGCTCATACTATCAAGGGTTCTGCCCGTATGATGAAACTTGGCAGCATAGGAGAGCTTGCTCATGGAATGGAGGACTTATTAGACGGAGTCAGAGGCGGTAAAATAAGGCTGAACAGTCAGTTTTTTGAACTTCTTTTCAAGAGCGTAGATGCTCTTTTATTAATGGTGGAAAAGGTAACAACTCCAGAGGGACCGCCAGAAGCACCAGTTGATCTCTGTGCCGCACTCAAAGAGGCTGCAATATTAAAAGAGGCTGCCGTCAGCGAGATAACCCCTTCAAATGATTTGCCAACTCCTGCCGCAAAACCTTTATTAGCAGAGACGGAAATTTTAAAAGCACCAGATACGAAGATGCTGCCGATTGATCAAAAATCAGATGCCGATATATTTCCAGTAAATCAGAAAACACAAACAGAAACAAAGAGTCTGCAAGCCCAAGCTCCTTTGCAGCCAAATATATCTCCTCAAATACAAACCCCTCAAGCCCAATATCTACACATTAACACAGCTAAATTAGATGATCTTATTCATTTGATGGGTGAGATAATTTCTGATCACAACCGTTTTAAACAAGATGTCCGCATTTTACAAGAAAATGCCCGTTTAGCTACACACTCAATTAATACTGTAAGTGCTTTGATTGAACAGCACAACATAAAATCAAATGAGATTAAGCGAGCCACTGAAAGCAGTATAGCAGCTCAAATTGGTCTTCAACATGCAGCAAGAAGAATTGCTGATGCTGTTCTAATGCAGTCGCATCTTATGGGTGAATTGCAAGAGACAACTTTAAAACTCTGCATGATGCCGTTAGCTACGGTCTTTGAGCCTTTAAGAAGAGCGGTTCGTGATTTGGCTAAAGAGGCTGGCAAAGAGGTTCAGTTTATTGTTACTGGAGGCGAAACCGAGCTTGACCGTAAAATTGCCGAACGTATTGGAGACTCTCTATTACACATGATCCGCAACTCGCTTGATCATGGAATAGAGAGTCCAGACGAGCGTATAGCCGCTGGCAAATCTCCTAAAGGAACTATCATTTTATCAGCATTTTATGACAGCGGAGGCGTAACTATTGCCCTTAAAGATGACGGACAGGGAATTAATCCTGAAAAGATCAAGGCAAAAGCATCAGCTAAAAATCTGTTTGATGCTGAAACTCTCAACATGATGTCCCGCACTGAAATTCTAAATCTTATATTTCTTCCAGGTTTTAGCACAAGCCTCATTATCACAGATTTATCTGGACGGGGTGTTGGAATGGATGTTGTGCGTAAAAATATTGTTGATGAGCTTAAGGGCACTGTTGTCATGGAAAGCTTGGAAGGGGAGGGGACATCCTTTATGCTGCGTCTTCCTCTCAATCTTGCTGTGTTTCCGCTTTGTATGGTATCAGCGGGAGGCAGGATATTTGCCCTTCCAGCAACTTCAATTGCAGAGCTTTGCACTGTTAATATAGATGAAATAATTGAGATAATTGGTAAAAAGGCTATTAGATTACGCGAAGAGATTATTCCAGTTGAGTATCTAACTATAATTTTAAAACTTAATGATGTTTCAGATACTATTGAAAAAAAGACAGCATTGTCTCAGCAATCAGCTTCTGTGTCAGTAGTTGTGGTAAAAGATGGTGCAAATAAACTCGGGGTTATGGTTGATGATATAATTGGACGTGAAGAGATGGTTGTAAAGCCTCTGCCTTCCCACCTTTCAAATCTTAAAATCGTTACTGGAGGAACTATCGGCACTGGAGACAGCATTGTCAATGTGCTTCATATTCCTGAAATAGTAAGGCTTGCAAGCAAACACTCTGACTATAGTTTGTCTTATGACAAGCTACATAGATCAGATGCAGGTGATTTTAGTTCAAAAGTATCTGCAACTAACATTTTAGTCGTTGATGACTCTGTCAATACGAGGGAGATAGAGAAGAGCATTCTTGAAGCATATGGTTACAATGTTGAAACTGCTGATGATGGTCAAGATGCTTTGGAAAAGGCAGACAATAAATTATATGATCTTGTAATAACTGATGTTGAGATGCCTCGATTAAGCGGATTCTCATTAACAGAACAGCTTCGAGCAGACTCACGATACAAAAATGTTCCAATTATTATTGTAACTTCATTGGATAAAGAGTCAGACAAAAAACGAGGGATAATGGTTGGTGCAGACGCTTATATTGTCAAACGGGCGTTTGATCAGTCAAATCTGTTGGATACTGTCAAAAGCCTTATCGGCTGATAAAAATATAAGATAAGATTAGCACATAACATAACAGATAAGAGCTATTTAAATATAAAGAGATTTCATCGGAGATACTTTAATTATGAGCGAAGAGTATAAAATATTAGTTGTTGATGATGACGCTTTTGCAGCAGAGTTGACAGGAATCACATTGGAATCAGCAGGATACGATGTTGTTTTAGCAGAAGGCGGAATTGATGCTCTGGAAAAGATTGCTGACGACCCTTTAATCCGCATTGTTGTCTCTGACATGAATATGCCCATGGTAAGCGGAGTTGAGCTTTTTGAGGAGATTAGGAAACTTGGAATGGTTCAACCGTTTGTGCTTCTGACTGGTGAAGAGGCTGAATCTCTTAAAAATGCCTATCCTGCTATCGATGCAGTAATCGCCAAAGACGAACAGTTTCAAGATGTTTTGCCTCAATTGATAGAGAGACTTCTTGCAAGGTAATTTTTTCCATCTACCATATCAGGCGGGATGTTCAACTATTTAGTGGGTGCAGCCTTTTTGAGTTAAAACCCAAAGAAACATGGTCAAAGGATAAAGCAGTATGAAAAACGAAAAACCATCAGCAGCAGAACGCTTAAAAAGACTTAAAAAATCGTTTATTGCTCAACTTCCTGCTCAACTACGCGGTATAAAAGATAAATTTTTAGCTCTTGAGCTTTCATTGCCTCTAAAAGAGATTGATGCTGCTTTATCTGCAACAGATAACGATATTACTCGTCCCACTAAAAAAGAGCTTGAAGAACTGCATCGGAGCATACACACCCTCAAAGGTTCGTCTGCCTCTTTTGGTTTAAAAGATTTGAGCGTTGAAGCCTCTTTAGCTGAGGAATTAGCAAAAAAAATGCTTAAAGGCGAATTTTACCCAGCAGACTATTCAGATGATTCGATTGAATCATTCAAACAATCAAAATTATCAGACGATGAGCTTCAATCAGATAATATACTATCCCAATGGAAAATTCTTGTATCTGCTCGGATTGACAGATTAGGGATTGAAATTAGCCGTATTGAAGCTGAAGAGTCTAAAGAGTGCAGCAATCCCTCGTTATCTAATAGTATTGACAACACGCCAGTCGGGTATATTGAAATCAAACAAAAACCAAAAGAGTGCCTTGAGCATGTCAAAAGTGAAGACCAATACTCTTTAGATGAAAAAGGTGAAAAAATACATTCATTAGAACGGCTTGTCTATATCTGCGAAGACGACCCATTTCAATGTGCAAATCTTGCTGATCAGATAAGATGTTTTGGTTTTAATGTCTCTGCCTTTAACGATTTAGAAAAATTTAAAGATGCTGTTGCTGATGCTCCGCCTGATGTTATTGTAATGGACATGATGCACAATAATCGGCAGACTGGCGGAGCAGAAGTTATAATCGACCTGATGACAAAACAGAAAATCTCAACACCAGTGGTCTTTGTTTCAGCTCAAACCGATCTCCTGTCACGTTTAGCCGCTGTTCGTGCAGGTTCCAGTGCCTATTTTGTTAAACCTGCCAACCCTTCTTCCTTGTGTGCAGCTCTTCACGCTCTCACCACTACAGAGGAGAGCGAATCATCTCGTATTATGATTGTTGAAGATGACACCTTTCTGTCTGAAATGTATGCCACGATTCTCAAAGATGCAGGCATGGAGATTACTATATTGAACGATCCTCTAAAAGCTATGCCTGTTCTTGCCGAATTTAGACCAGATTTGATTCTTATGGATATGCACATGCCAGGGTGCAACGGCATGGAGCTTGCAAAATCCATCCGTCAGATGGAGGAGTACATAAGTATTCCTATTGTATTTCTATCAAGCGAGACAGACATTGATCTCCATTTTGATGCAAGGCGGATGGGTGGCGATGAGTTTTTGCTTAAGCCTATAAAACCGCACCATCTAATATCTGCTGTCTCTGTGCGTGCAGAACGTATGAAACTTATCCGCTCTTTTATGATAAAAGACAGTATGACAGGTCTTTACAACCACAGTGCAATCAAGGAGTATCTATCTACTCATATAGAACGTGCCATACGCAATGGTTCTAATATAAGTTTTGCTATGATCGACATAGACAGATTCAAAACAGTGAACGACACCTATGGACATCCAGTAGGCGATCAGGTTCTGGTCTCATTAGCCAGCCTTTTGAAGCAGCGTCTTCGCAAATCTGATGTTATAGGTCGCTATGGAGGTGAAGAGTTTGCCGTCATTCTGCCCGACTGTTCTATAAATAAGGCGGTAGAGATACTTGATCAACTGCGAAAAAATTTTGCAGCAATATGTTTCAGGTCTGGTAAATCGACTTTTTCTTCATCTTTTAGTTGCGGAGTGGCTACATTGTCAGATAGTTACAGGTGCAAGGATGTGCTGTCTAATGATCGAATGGAAAGAATATGTTCAGCGGCTGATGTAGCACTTTATGCTGCCAAGAACGGAGGACGCAACCGTGTAATGGCTGCTCCACCATTATAATCTGCAAGTTATAAAAAAGGCTGCTTTAAATAACTCAAGCAGCCTTTACTCTAATATTTAACAATATTTAAGTGTTAAATTAAATCCACATTTTACATAAATATATTTTGATAATATACTTTTGACAAATCAATATCCGCATCCAACAATTTTATCCCCAACTTTTTTGACAAAAGTGTTTTTCTCTTTGCCGTCCCAATTATATTTTACCCAAACCCCCTCTGGTGATGCTTTTTTGACCTCATCGTAAATAACCTGATACTTGGGGGCATTTAAATTTTGAATAGCATCTTTTTTTGGATGGACAAGCAGCTTACCACCCTCTTCCATTACAAAAATGTACAAAGATTCAGGGGCATTAGCTTTGCATGTCTCATCATCAAGTTTTCCTGAAGAGACAACCGCAGATACTCCTTTTTCTATTGCCTCTTTGTCTGCTGCAATAGCAGAAAATGGAACACAAAGACCAAGAAGCAATACTAAACTGATTAACGCAACTCTTTTCATGAATTTCTCCTTTAAATTAGTGGTGGAAAAACAGTTAAGGAACACAATATCCATTTAAATACAATGGATATATTGAACAGCCAGCGTTAAATAAATATGATTTAGACAATGAATGACTATATAATTTTAAAGTGGTCTGTTGTCAATTAAGTTTTTTATTATTGTGTTTTTTATTATTCAGGTATTGGGGGGTGATGATATTAAAGTTACCATAGATATCATCACGTCTGGAACTGACCGCTGGAATTGCACGGCGAAATTCTGTTACTTTCTCTATATCAATTTTGCCTGTAACCAGCTCTTCATTATCATTGCTGCCCTCAACAATAATCTCCCCAAGTGGCGAAACAATTCTGCTTCGTCCATTAAAGGTCAATTCTTCATCAGTTCCTACACGACCAACTCCAATAAAAAATGCCTGATTTTCTATTGCTCTTGCACATGTCAGATAATTCCAGTGGCTATTACGAACAGAGGGCCACGCACTGCAATTTAGTAAAACTTGAGCACCTTTAAGTGTCATATAGCGGTAAACCTCTGGAAATCTTAGATCAAAACAGATGGAAATTCCCAATTTTACGCCGCAAACTTCTGTAATACAAAGCTCTTTTCCAGCTTTAAAACATCTATTCTCACAAACAGGTTCAGGAGAGAATAGATGAGTCTTTCTGTAATGTGCTTTTAGTTCTCCGTTTGTGTCAAAGTGTGCGACTGAATTATAAATTATATCATCAACCTTTTCAGAGATACCGCAGATAAGGTGAATTGAATTGGAACAAGCTGCATTTGCTGCTTGAATATAAGATTTTCCTGTCCAAGGCTGTGCATATTGAGGTATCAAAGATGTGACATACCCTGTATCGGACATCTCTGGAAAAGCTATTAAATCGCATCCCATACTTTTTGCCTCCAGAGCAAATTTATCAAATTTTTGAATATTTTTATCTATATCTCCGGGCACACAATCTATTTGAGCTAAAGCTATCTTCAAAATTTACACTCCTTAAAATATTTTAAGTATCAAAAAATGGTTAAGGCTAAGCTTTTTATATTAGGATAGTTAAACAAAACTTCAAAAAATCTTTTACTTGATTATTAGGATAAACTATATTTAAGTTTTAATTTGAAAAAAAACACCAAATTTTTATAAATAAAAAGGAGAGAAATGGCAATCTATCGTTTTAATAATCAGACACCTTCCATCCATTCCACAGTTTATATTGCACCTAATGCGACTATAATCGGAAATATTACCATAGGAGAATATTCATCAATTTGGTTCAACTGTATCCTACGGGCAGACTGCGATGCCATTGTGATTGGCAAAAATACAAACATTCAGGATATGACAATGTGCCATGAAGATTACGGAAAACCCCTGACTATTGGGGATGGGGTTACTATTGGTCATAAATGTGTGGTACATGGATGTACAATTGAAGACCAGTGTCTTATCGGCATGGGATCAATTATTATGAACGGTGCAAAGATTGGCAGAGGAAGCATTGTGGCTGCGGGTTCTGTTATCCTTGAAAATACAGAGATTCCACCATTTTCATTGGTTGCAGGGATTCCTGGAAAGATTAAACGTCAGTTTGATGAGAGTGTATTGGAGCTTATTAAACTGACGGTAGATAACTATTCTGAAAGGGCCATGGATTACGCTTCGGATAAATTGGAGATAGTTGGATTATAATGGACCCCATAATCTGAACCAGTTGCTAAGAGTCTGTTTAAAAATTATTTGTAACGTCTAAGCATTTTACCAATAGATGCTATATATACCATGGTTTCAGATGTAAGATGTTGTCTTTCATAGTCAATCATAAGGCGTCTGTCCCATTGAAACCATCCAA
>JADFZJ010000081.1 GCA_015232555.1 Desulfamplus sp.
CTATATAGAAAAGAGATTGTCTATAATCAACAAACAAGTGATCAGCCAAATTATTAATCTAACAAAGGAGGGCTTAAGCCATGGAAGACACCATGACCGTATTTACGGCAAGTAAGTACTGCAATGTCTCATCCAAGACTATAATCAACTGGATAGACGCAGGACACATCAAAGCCTACAAAACAGTGGGCGGACATCGCAGAATCAAAAAAAGTGATCTGGAGAGTTTTATGGAAAATCAACGAATCCCTGTCCCAAAGGGAAATGACGAAACAGCCAGAAAGAAAATATTAGTTGTAGATGATGATCTCATTATTGTTGAGTCCATTGTGCAGTGTCTTGAGGAGGATGAATATGACTATGAGGTTATCTCTGCATCAGATGGATTTGAAGCAGGTCTTCAGGTCAACCACTTCAAGCCTGATCTTCTTATTCTTGATATAATGATGCCCGACATCAAAGGCTATGAGGTTTGCAAGAAGATCAAAAGCACTACGGAGACAGAGCATATTAAAATCATAGTTTTGTCTGCCTACCTTGATGATGAAAAATTTCAGCAGATGAAGGATAATGGTGCGGATATCTGTCTTTCCAAACCGTTACCACTCTCACGCCTAAAAGACGAAGTTGCCACACTGCTTGGACTTAAAGTTAAATAGAAAAATATTGAATATAAGGAGGTTGGTTATGAACCTAAAAGAATCCCTGGAAAAAAAGAAATTTGTTGTAACATCGGAGATCCAGGCTCCGCTCGGAGAGGATAATCCTGAAGAGATTATAAATAGTTTGAATAAAGTAAGAGGCAGAATAGATGGAGTGGCTGTTTCTGACGTTGAGCTTGAGGGTGTGGTGGGAGACTCAATCCAGACATGTGATATGCTGCGTAAAAACCGTTTTAATGCCATCTATCAGACAACTACCCGTGACAAAAACCGCTTTCAACTGCACAAGGATTTAACCCTTGCCCATGAGACAGGTGTGGAGAATCTCCTTGTTTTTACAGAAGATTATCGGATTTCAGGAGAGAGCCTTCAGGAGTCCATGTTTTTTCATGTTGATTCGGGAAAACTTGCGTCGGTTTTAGAACACATGCGACAGGGACAGACCATTGACGGCAATGCAATGGACAAGAAGATCGAATTTGTCCTTGGTTCAGGAGTTGAAGCTCCATGGGGTAAAAATATCCCCAAGAAAGGGATGGAAGAGATGGAAGATATGATGAATATCGGAACCGGATATTTTCTCACCACGCCTATTTTTGATGTGGATCAGTTTGAGAAATTCATGAAACAGGCAAACACCTTTAATGTCCCTGTTATTGCAGAAGTCATGATTCTGCGAACAGGTGGAATGGGCAAATTTTTGAATCGCCATTTTAAATCAGGGCTTGTGCCTGAGTGGGCTATTCAGAAACTTTTGAAAGCACCTGATAAAATGAAGGCAAGCATCGAACTTTTTGCAGATATAGTAAACAGCCTCAAGAATATTTGTCAGGGAGTTCACATTATTACGATTGGTGGAGAGGATAAACTCGCAGAGTATCTTAATGCAGCCAAACTCAAATGATTGTTTTTCTATCTTGTTAGCATTAAATCCATATTAAGAGTCAACTGGGGGTTTTAGGAGGGAAACGTCAATTATGATAGAAGCAATGAAATTGGAAGAGTTTACATGCGATTTTAAAGAGGATGTCTCAAGCCGCATACCAGAGGCAAACTTTGATCTGTGTCTCACCTGCGGAACATGCACTGGCGGATGCCCTGCATCCGAGCAGTATGGCATGGATCCGAGGAAATTCCTGCGGATGCTGCTCCTCGGCATGGATGATGAAATAAGAAAAAGTCCCTGGGCATGGGTCTGCACCATGTGCGGACGGTGTATGTCAGCCTGCCCGATGAAAATAAATATTCCCAAATTGATCTACAATGTGAGGGCAAGCTGGGATAGAGACAAGCGTCCCAAAGGTATTAGAGGCTCATGTGATCAGCACATAAAATCAGGCAATGCAATGGGGGTGCCCAAAGAGGATTTTGTGTTCACCATTGAAGATGTGGCAAGAGAAATCAGGGAAACCCAGCCAGAATTCAGCGACCTTGAAGTTACGGCAGACAGGGTCGGTGCTTATATGGTTCTGAACCAGAACTCCCGAGAGCCTGTAACAGAACCTGATGAACTTGGTCCGTTATGGAAGATTCTTCACAAGGTAAAGGCAGACTGGACACACCCCACGGTCATGTGGGGCGGTGAAAATTACTGCATGTTTTTAGCTGACGAAGAGGGCTGGCGATACATCATGGAGGAATTTGTTTACCACATTGAGCATAATCTGAAATGTAAGGTTGTAGTCAACACCGAGTGAGGACACTCATACTTCTCAATCCTGGAAGGATTGAAAAAATACAAAATACCGCACACATTTGAATTTAAAAGCATAATCGAACTATATGCCCAGTGGATTAAAGATGGCACCCTGAAAGTTAATTCAGACTGGAACAAGGATTTAAAGATAAAATTTACGGTTCAAGATCCGTGTAATATTGGCAGAAAAATTGGAACTAACAAGATTGTTGATGATTTGCGATTTGTGGTCAAAGCAGTAGTTGGTGAGGAGAACTTTGTTGATATGGTTCCCAACAGATCAAATAACTTCTGCTGCGGAGGTGGTGGCGGTGCCTTGCAGGGAGGTCATACCGAACAGAGAAGAGCCTATGGAAAGGTAAAATTTGACCAGATCATCGAAACAGGTGCTAAATATGTGATAACTCCGTGCCACAATTGCCATGCCCAGATTGAAGATATGTGCCACCATCATGGAGGCGATTATCACACCTTGCATCTTTGGACAGTCATCTGTCTTGCAATGGGCATTCTTGGCGAAAACGAACGAACTTATCTTGGACCTGATCTTGCAGAATTAGGTTTAGATATTGAAGGAGGTATCCAATGACCCAACAAAATAATGGTTCAGTGCTGGTTGTTGGTGCTGGTATTGCTGGGATTCAGGCATCTCTTGACCTTGCAGACTCAGGTTATCTTGTCTATCTTGTTGATACTAACTCTGCAATTGGCGGTGTAATGGCAAAACTTGACAAGACTTTTCCGACCAATGATTGCTCCATGTGTATTATCTCTCCAAAACTTGTGGAAGCAGGAAGACACCTCAACATTGAACTTTTAAATAAAACCCGTGTTCAAGAAGTTAGCGGCACTGCTGGCAATTTTAAAGTAAAACTTCTTGAAGAGCCAAGATTCATAGATACTGAAAAATGCACAGCCTGCGGAGAGTGTTCAAGCGTATGTCCTGTTGAACTACCAAATCAATTTGATGAAGGTTTAGGAGATCGTAAAGCTGCATTTAAACTTTATCCCCAAGCAATGCCAAGTGCATATACAATTGAAAAAGGCGACCGCGCCCCCTGTAAACTCACCTGCCCTGCTGGCTTAAATGTTCAGGGCTATGTCCAGATGGTGAAAAAGGGCAAATATAAAGAGGCTCTTGAGATTATAATGGAGCAGTTGCCTCTGCCAGGAGTGTTAGGACGAATTTGTCCGCATGAGTGCGAAAACGGCTGTCGCAGGCGTGAAGTTGATCAGCCAATCGCGATAAGAGACCTTAAGCGTCTTGCAGCAGATAAATTTGATGCAAGGCAAATTAAGATTGAGTGTGAGTCTTTAATTGGAAAAAAAGTTGCTATAATAGGTTCAGGACCTGCTGGACTCTCTGCTGCGTATCATCTTGCCAAAAAGGGAATAAAATCCACTATATTTGAAGCTCTGCCCAAAGCTGGCGGAATGTTAAGAGTTGGAATTCCTGACCATCGCCTCCCTCCTGAAGTTCTTGACCGTGACATTGAAGTTATCACCAACCTTGGGGTTGAGATACGACTAAATACTCCCCTTGGAGTCAACACATCATTTACCAACACTGAATCTGAAAAATATAATAAACAAAATGATTGCAATAAACAGAGGGAGTGCATGACAATTGACTCCCTGCTTGCAAATGGCTTTGATGCTGTCTTTCTTGGCATGGGGGCACATAAAGGTATTGATATTGCAATCCCAGGTGATCACCTTGATGGAGTAAGACAAGGCGTTGATTACCTAAGAGAGTTAAATCTTACAGGCAACACTAAAACAGGCAAAAGAGTTGCAATTATAGGCGGCGGTAATGTTGCAATTGATGTGGCAAGAAGTGCTGTGCGTTTAGGGGCTGAGAAAGTAACTATAATCTATCGCAGAACACGCAAAGAGATGCCTGCATGGGAAGAGGAAATTTGTGCGGCTGAGCATGAAGGCGTTGAGATAATCTATTTATCAGCACCTCAGCAGGCAATTGGAACAAGTGTTGATGGTTCTGGAAAACAGCAGGGCAAATTGTCAGCAGTTCGCTGTATAAAAATGGAGCTTGGTGAGCCTGACTCTTCTGGAAGACGGCGACCAATTCCTATTCCGGGAAGCGAATATGATATAAAAGTTGACCAGCTCATCTGTGCAATAGGTCAACAACCTGATGTTTCTGGAATTAAGGAGACTTCTGCCACTGCACAAGGCAGCACGATTGACCAAAGCAGCAAGACCGGCGATAAAACCAAAGAAACAGGTGAGATCAAAATCACAAAATGGGCAACCACTGAGGTGAATCCCATCACTTTTGAGACTGGCAAAAAAGGAGTTTTTGCTGGTGGTGATCTACAAACTGGACCAGGAGTTGCCATTGCTGCCATTGCTGCTGGCATGGAGGCGGCTGAGTCGATTGCAAGGTATCTCAAGGGTGAGGATATGACTCTTGGAAGGACTAAAAACAGCAAGATACATCCGTCCAAGCAACAAGATGAAATCGGTGATTCCAACCTTCCCGACTATACACCCATCTCTGAAAATATCCCCAAGGCTGAACGGGCAAAAGTTCGGGAAATTCACTTAGATCAAAGACAAGGCAATTTCAATGAGGTTGAGCTTGGACTTGATGAGCAAGATGGACAAAAAGAGGCTGAACGTTGTCTCAACTGTGGATACTGTTCCGAATGTATGGCTTGCGTTGATGCCTGTCTTGCCAACGCTGTCAACCACTCAATGACTCCAAAAACTCACGAAATTGAAGTCGGGGCGGTGATTCTCTCTCCTGGATTTACACCATTTAACCCCGCTGTGTATGAGACTTACGGATATGGTTCTAATCCCAATATTGTTACAAGTATTGAATTTGAGCGGCTTCTTTCTGCATCAGGTCCATACAGAGGGCATCTTGTCAGACCATCAGATGAGACAGAACCCAAGAAAATAGCATGGCTTCAATGTGTAGGATCAAGAGATATAAACAGAGGTGGACACAGCTACTGCTCAGGTGTTTGCTGTATGTATGCTAACAAACAGGCTGTTATTGCAAAAGAGCATAGCGATCATGATTTAGATACTGCAATCTTTTTTATGGATATGAGAACTCATGGAAAAGAGTTTGATAAATACAATATCAGGGCAGAAGACGAGAGCGGTGTAAGATTTGTCCGTTCCAGAATTCATTCAATCTTTCCCATGAGAGATGACAGATTGCGTCTTGTTTATGCCACAGAATCAGGCTCAACTGCTGAAGAGGTCTTTGATATGGTTGTGCTTTCAATAGGTCTTGCCCCATGTTCTGATGCCGTTGAACTTGCCAAAACTATGGGAATTGAACTCAATCGCCATCAATTTGCAAAAACATCTAACTTATCTCCTGTAAGCACAACAAGAGATGGAGTTTATGTCTGCGGAGCATTCCAAGAGCCAAAAGATATTCCAATGTCAGTTATGGAGGCATCTGCTGCCGCTGCAATGGCTGCTCAAACACTTGCAGGTGCGAGGTGGAGTCTGACGTGCACCAAAGAGCTTCCTCCTGAAAGAGATTTCTCTGGAATGTCTCCACGTATCGGTGTCTTTGTCTGCAACTGCGGAATAAATATAGGTGGGGTTGCTGATGTGCCAGCAGTGCGAGACTATGCTGGAACATTGCCTTATGTGGTTCATGTTGAGGATAATCTTTTTACCTGTTCGCAAGATTCTCAGGATCACATAAAAAAGGTGATAATTGATAAGGAGATAAATCGAGTAGTTGTGGCATCATGCTCTCCAAGAACGCATGAGCCTTTGTTTCAGGAGACAATAAGAGAAGCGGGGCTTAACAAGTATCTCTTTGAAATGGCAAATATAAGGGATCAAAATACTTGGGTTCACATGAACAGCCCAGAAAAGGCAACCCAAAAAGCAAAAGATTTGGTTCGCATGGCTGTTGCAAAAGCTGCCCATGTTGAGCCTTTGCATCAGGTAAAACTTGCCATTAAAAAATCAGTGTTGGTTATAGGTGGTGGAGTATCGGGCATGGAGGCAGCTTTAAGCGTTGCTGAACAGGGGTTTAAGGCAATTCTCGTAGAAAAGAGTGAAGAGCTTGGAGGCAATGCAAAACACTTGAGAGCAACGTGGCAAGGTGAGGCTATCCAACCGTGGCTTAATGAGCTGGTTACAAGGGTTGGTAGAAATCCAAATATTGAGCTTTATCTTAATACAGAGGTTAAAAACACCACAGGAAGTCTTGGCAATTTCATCACAACTTTGTCATCTTCAACGCTTACAACCATTGAGCATGGTGCTGCAATCATTGCAACAGGTGGAAAAGAGGATAAACCAACTCAATATCTGCATGGAGAACACCCCAATGTATTGACTCACCTTGAGATGGATCAGGTTCTTGAACATGGGGATAAAAGGATTTCAAAGGCAAAGGCAGTAGTGTTTATCCAGTGTGTAGGGTCAAGAAACAGCGATAAACCCTATTGCAGTAAAATCTGCTGCACGCACAGCCTGAAAAGTGCGATTGAGGTGAAAAACAGAAGACCAGGAACAAGGGTTTACATTATCTATCGTGATATTCGTTCCTATGGATTCAGAGAAGACCTTTATCAGGAGGCACGTCAGAAAGGGGTTATCTTTATCAGGTATGACCTTGAGAATCTGCCGCAGGTCAAGGCTGTAATGCCACAAGGGACAGAAGGCGATACTAACAGGTATTACAAGGAGAGATATGGTAATCTTGAACTTACTGTCATTGACCATGTTTTGAGAATGCCTGTAAAGATCAATCCTGATATTCTTGTGCTTGCATCAGGTATTGTGCCAAATGCAAATAAACATCTGTTTGAGGCTTTTAAGATTCCTGTCAATGCAGAAGGCTTTCTTGTGGAGGCTCACGCAAAGCTAAGACCCGTTGATTTTGCTTCTGATGGTCTGTTTGTGGCAGGTCTTGCACACTATCCAAAACCTCTTGAAGAGTGCATTGCCCAAGCAAAGGCATCAGCATCAAGGGCAATGAGAATTGTGGCACGGGATTCGATCATGGTGGGTGGGGTTGTGGCTGTTGTTCAGCCTGAAAAATGTGCAGTCTGCCTCACCTGTGTCAGAACCTGTCCTTACGAAATTCCATATATTCATCAAGACGGGTATGCCGTGGTTGATGCAAGTGAGTGTCATGGATGCGGTCTTTGCGTATCAGAGTGTCCGGGCAAGGCAATAAAGCTCAACCATTTCACCGATGACCAGATAATGGCAAAAACCGATGCCTTGTTTAACGCTGCATGATTAATTCTAATTATCCCATAGCTCTTTAGCTTAGGGCATAAAAATATGAATATAACAATCTTCAAAATTATAATTTTAGATATTCCATTATAATAAATATGGAGGAAGAAATAAATGACGACCTCTTTTGAACCTATGATTATCGCCTTTTGCTGCCAATATTGAGCTTATGCTGCTGGGGACCTGGCAGGTTCCATGAGACTTTCCTACCCTTCAAATATAAAGGTGATTCAGGTGCCATGCACTGGCAGAGTAGATATTCTTCATCTGCTAAATGCCATTGAAAACGGTGCAGACGGTGTATATGTGGCAGGCTGCCTTGAAGGTGAATGCCACTATTTGACAGGAAATATAAAGACCAGAAAGAAAGTGAATTACGTGAAAAGGGTTTTGCAGGAAATTGGCATTGAACCCGAACGAGTTGCGATGTTTAATCTATCTTCTGCAATGGGGCTTAGATTTGCGGAGATTGCCCGCGAAATGGACGAAAAAATAAAAGCTCTTGGACCTACACCTGTAAGGAAAAAAGAAGCGGCTTGATCAATATTTTTCACATAAGTCCAATAATTAAATCGGGAAGAATATTTTTTTAAAATTTTGCCGCCTAAAACCCTCGGCTAACTCATAAAAAAGCCCACTTAAGTGGGCTTGGATGAGAATTAGCCCAGAGCTTTAGCTCAGGGCGATTTTTAATCTATAAATCTATAGAAATAAAATTATAAGAGGTGAGAAATGATAGTAGCAGATCGGAAATCTCTTGAAGAAATATTAAGCATGGTCAAAGATTACAAAAATATACTTATTTTGGGTTGTAAGGGCTGTGTTACAGTCTGCAATGTAGGAGGCGTCAAAGAGGTTGAGATTCTTGCTTCTGCCTTGAGAATTGCAAGACAGAAAGAGGAAAATGAGATAAACATTGACACTAACGTGATTGAACGGCAGTGCGACAATGAATATGTGGCTCAAATAAAAGATAGTGTTGGCAACTATGAAGCCGTTGTTTCAATGGCTTGTGGAGTTGGTCCTCAATTTTTATCCGAAGCATACAGAGAGCAGAAGTTTTATCCAGCAGTCAATACAACCTTTTTTGGAGGAGCTGTTGCACATGGAATCTGGGAAGAGCGGTGTGCAGGTTGCGGAACATGTATTATCCACGATTTTGACGGACTATGTCCAGTTGCTCGTTGTGCAAAAAGCCTTCTTCATGGACCATGCGGAGGCTCTTCAAAAGGCAAATGCGAAATATCTAAAGAGACCACCTGTATATGGGATTCCATAGTGTCAAAAAAAATGGAACAGGGAAGGCTCAATGATCTTTTAAAAGTAAGAGCTGTAAAAGATTGGAGAACGGCAAGAGACGGCGGACCAAGAAGAAGCATTAGAGAAGAGCTAACCAAATGATTGATTATTGGCAATTGATATAAGGAGATTTAACCATGAGTGAAACCAACTCAGAAAATAATATCAAATCAGACAACAATTTTAAGTCTGGAAGCAATCTTGAAAAAGTCTTAAAAGCTGGACATTTTGCATTTACAGGAGAGTGCGGACCACCAAAAGGGGCTAATGTTGCTCATCTTGTGGAAAAATTCCAGCATTTAAAAGGAAATGTTGATGCTGTCAACATGACCGATAACCAGACCGCAGTGGTAAGAATGTCAAGCCTTGCTGCATCACACTTGATGATTGATCATGGACTTGAGCCGAATTTCCAGATGGTCTGCCGTGACAGAAACCGTCTTGCCATAACAAGCGATATTTTAGGGGCTTATTCACTTGGTATTCGTAACATGCTATGCCTTTCTGGAGATCATCAATCTTTTGGTAACCACCCAGAAGCCAAAAATGTCCATGATATAGACTCCATGCAGCTTATAAACCTTGTAACCACCATGCGGGACAAAGAAGAATTTTTAAATGGTGAAAAGATTGATGTTGCCCCAAAACTTTTTGTTGGGGCGGCATGTAACCCATTTGCCGACCCATTTGAATATAGGGTTTACAGACTTGCCAACAAGATTGCAGCAGGAGCAGATTTTATTCAAACCCAGTGCATTTACAACATGGAAAAATTCAGAACATTTATGAAACAAGTTGTTGATATGGGGTTGCATGAAAAATGCTATATTCTTGCCGGTGTAACACCTATGAAGAGTGCAAGAATGGCAACTTTTATGGGGAAAATGGTTCCGGGAATGGATGTGCCAGAATCTCTCATCAATCGTCTAAAAGGGGCTGAAAAAGGGAAACAGGCAGAAGAGGGAATTAAATTTGCCCTTGAACAGATTGAGGAGTTTAAAGAGATGAAAGGGGTTGCTGGAGTGCATTTGATGGCAATTGAGTGGGAACACATGGTGCCTGAGATAGCAGAACGGGCAGGAGTGCTGCCAAGACCTGTAGTTTAAAGAAAATTGTAGTAGATCAAACTTGATCTGACAAGTACCGATTTTGATAAGGTGTCTGTCAGATTAAGTTTAAGCTATAATTTTTTGTTCACAAATAACCTTTCCTTGTTTAAGAGTTTCCATTACTATTTTGATAATTCTTCTTTCATTCTTATTGTCTTTCAGCTTTATCAGAACCGATAAACCTCTTTTGGGCAAGCATTTTGTCGGATCAAGTTTGAACTACTACATATAGCTTTCCTAAATGATTTGTGTAATTTTACCAATACCAGCCCAACTTATTGAAATCAAAAATCTGATGATTCAGAAAATTAGAAAAACTGTCTTTGACCTGTTGAAAAGTCTTTTTTTGATAAAAATGACTCCTTAAGAAATTTTTTGCCTTTAACCAAATATCTTCTACTGGATTTTGCTCTGGAGCATTAGATTCAAATAACAGACAGGTAACCTTCCAATCTTTCTCTTCCAACCCCTTGTTCAACTGTTCTAAATAAGCTTTCATCTCCGAATAACGGTGATAACTCGCCTGTTCCCAAATAAGTAAAAGTTTTTTTCCCATCTCTTAATTCTTGTAATTGCTTGACAAAAGCTACTGTGTGTTCGCTGTTTGCCTTATCAAATGCAGATAATACAAATTCTTTAGTACAGCTCCAGACAAATAGGTGAACAAAATCATGCTGCAATCTTTAAATGTTCAGGAGCATGAGCCATAACTTTTACTACTGACTTTGTTGACCAGTTGAAGGGATGTGCATGAGAGTTCCAC
>JADFZJ010000082.1 GCA_015232555.1 Desulfamplus sp.
GTAAATTCATATTAAGAGCCTCCATATTTTTTCAGCTTTATATCCTGCATACTCTGATATACTCTGAATCGCTTTATGAAAACTCACATACTTTGTCAATATTTTGTCAGAACTTAACAGCCCTGCCACGATAAGGGGCGGCTAACAAATCTCAGATCAAAGAAACGAGTGTATTTCCCATGCAGTTCCGTCTGAGGAGAGTGTTACAGCTCCATTCAAATCAGTTCTAAATATCTTTATTCCTCTATTTTGATAACTGTTTAACACAATAGTTCGTGGAAAGCCAAAACGATTTTGCCACCCACAGGATATGATTATACTTTCAGGAGCAACCATATCAAGAAAAAAATCGCTGCTTGAACCAGCACTTCCATGATGTGGAGAGATTAAGATATCAGATTTCAGATAGTTGATATCCTTTTGCAGATATCCCATATTGTTGTTTGGATAGCCTGCATCTTTGAACTTAATATTTTCAGCAGATTCATTTTTATATTTATCCACAATTTCTGTCTCAGCTTTTTTTGTGATATCTCCTGGAAATAGAATTGATGTTTGACCAAATAATAATTTAAATACTATAGAGTTATCATTTATATTTTCCTCATAACTCTTATGACTTAAAGTTTCATACAACTTATTTGAGCAAGATTTTAATGGATTAAAAAAATAGAGTTCTACATTTCCAATCTTCAGCGGTTTTGCATTATCATCAATTGTAATTACCAGAGAACCAATCTTTTCAATGGCTGTCATAAGATTTTTGTAGGCACTGTTATCCTGCTCATCACGGTTTTTAATAAATTTGTTCACCTTGAAATGCTCTACAATATAGACAAGTCCATTCAGATGATCCGAATCAGGGTGGGTCAAGACTACTGCATCTAAGGTCATGATTTTTTTCTGTCTCAAGAATGGTGCAATTATATTAGCTCCAGTATCAAAGCTGCCAATGTAGGAGAAACCTCCTCCATCAACCAAAATGGTTTTACCTTTTGGCATCTCAATCAGAGCTGAATTTCCCTGTCCCACGTCCAAAACAGTAACGGAAAGATTATCATTAAAAAATCTCTTGTTAATCCACACTCCCTCATAGATCAGAAATATAAGAGATGAAACGGCAGCTCCTAACACACCAATCCTGAAAGACACACTCCGTTTTCTCCATGACCTTGCAACAATAAACAGAAAGCCTATAAACAAATAATAACAGGTGATTTCAACAATATCTGGTGTGAAAGTTTCAGTATAGCTTCCTGTTAAATTTGCAATCGTTCTGATGAATGTGATGCAAGGTGTCAGAATAAAGCCTGAACACTTAATCAAAAATCCTGAAACAACAGCGGAAAAAGGATAGAAAAAAAGTGCTGCAAGTCCAAGATAGAGAGCCGCAAATCCCACTCCTGGAACAATAACAAAATTAGCCAATATTCCAGAAAATGAAAAAAGATTAAAATAATGCATCACCAGTATCTGTGTCCCGGCAGTTGCACAGATAGATATGAAAATAAAGCTTACAAATATTTTAAAAAATCTGTTTTGAATTAAAAAGTTAAATCTATTACCGCTCTTATTGTTGATTTTATTAAGTTTTTCCCCAATTTCAACCCGATACTCTTTAGATAACGACAACCCCATCAGAATAAAAAAAACAGCTGAAAATGAGAGCTGAAAAGAGACAGCAAAAAGGGAGAGAGGATCAAACAGAAGAATTATAATGCCGGCCGCTGCAAGTGAATTGAACATGTCACTCTCTCGCTCAACAATAGCCGCTGTCATAAAAATGATAATCATGATCATAGATCGCTGGGTAGCATCCGAATTGCCTGAAAGCAATGCGTAACCCACAATTGGAATAATGGTAAGCAATGCCGCCATTTTTCGACTCCACCCGCGGATCAGTATCCAGTTGAAACATGAGAGCGACATGTTGAACAGATAAAAAAATAGTGTTGCAACAATGGAAAGATGCAGCCCAGATACAGAAAGTACGTGGCTCACACCAGTTGCAGAAAAATTGAGTGCAAGTTCTTTTGAAATAAATCCTGTATTACCCGCGATCAGTGCACAAAGAATTGCCCCTGAGTCTTTATCTTTAAGATTGTTAAAAATGTGTATTGTGAAATCATCTCTGAAACTATTAAGGAAAGTATGTACAGCAAAATTTTGAGAAACAAGGCTTTGTGAGTCAGCTTTGTGAAGATTAGATAAGACAATATCCTTTCCATTGGCATTTACCCTGCCCCATAAGCCCCTGTTTTGCATGTATCTTACATAATCAAATCCACCTGGATTGTTGAAATTACGAAGAGATTTTACCTTTCCCTTGAATTGAATGGTATCTCCCTGTTTGTACTGTACAAGCGGATTATAAACATTCATCTGAACAGTACCGCTAACTTTTTTACTATCTGTTTGGTTTACTTCTTGAGTTGATTTAGCATCTATTGGAACAATATTTTCAACTGACAGATCAAATCTAACCCGTATGTCAAAACGGTCAGACTTTTTATTGTTAGATTTTTCATTTTTAGAATTATTGTCAGCAATGAACTGTTTAGATTTATCAAGGTTTTCAGATTGGTTATCAAACTTTTCTGGCTTGGAAACGACTGTACCAGTAATATTCATAATGCCTTTATCGACAAATTTTGAGACATGATTTTCAGGAAGGCGGTCAAAGAGGTCAAAAAGAGGTGTGCCGTTAAAAACAGGCAGATAATTTGCGGCTGTAATGGTTATACAAAGGAAGAAAAATAGGGGAATAAGAGGGGGAATTCCGTATTTAAAAAAAATTCTCACTAACTGCCAGCCACTCCCCCCTAATATGCGATGGCAGAATCAGGATTGTCAGGA
The DNA here is from genome assembly GCA_015232555.1 of Desulfamplus sp. Taxonomy (GTDB): domain Bacteria; phylum Desulfobacterota; class Desulfobacteria; order Desulfobacterales; family Desulfobacteraceae; genus Desulfamplus. The sequence continues at coordinate 2,857 of JADFZJ010000082.1, forward strand.
CAAATGGATAATATCCTGACAACTCTTGAATTTCATTTAGCCTGATTCTCAAACTATCTTGATTATGACAAGCAAAAATCAGCACCGTTTTATCTGTGCCCCAAGGTTTGAGAATTTCTTCTCAATTGATTCATAGCCGCGGTCAATGTGATAAACCCTGCTGATGGTTGTAACACCTTTTGCAACAAGCCCAGCAATCACAAGAGAAGCACTTGCACGCAAGTCTGATGCCATTACCTGAGCACCAGATAGAGATTTTACACCTCTGACCATAGCGTAGTTACCACCTGAAATAGAGATATCAGCACCCATTCTCTGGAGTTCATTCACATGGATAAATCTGTTTTCAAATATGGTTTCGTGAACAACGCTGTTTCCCTCGGCAATTGACATTAAAACCATGAACTGTGCCTGCATATCGGTTGGGAATCCTGGATATGGAAGGGTTTTGATATCAGTGCTCTTAATTTTTTCTCCCCCTTTTACCCGTATCCCCTCTTCTGTGATATCCACTGATGCACCGCTTTGTCTTAACTTGCTGATAATTCCGCCCATATGTTCAGGTTCAGCACCCTGTATCAGCACATCTCCTTTTGTCGCAGCAGCAGCTACCATAAAAGTTCCAGCCTCGATTCTGTCAGGAATCACATTTATTGTGGCTGGTTTAAGTGAAGGGTTGGACTCTGTGGATGAATTGCGTGAATTAGCGGAATTTAGAATTGATTGAGTTTGCCCAAGACTCTCTCCAACCCCGTTTATCCTAATAGCAGCAGTTCCCGCACCTGTGATATCAGCCCCCATTTGATTCAAAGCATCGGCAAGGGCAGTGATTTCTGGCTCTCTTGCACAGTTTCTAAGAACCGTTGTGCCTGTTGCAAGGGTAGCAGCCATCATCAAATTCTCGGTTCCAGTCACAGTTGGTATATCAAAGTAAAATTCATTCCCTTTAAGCCGACCATCAGTAGTTGCCTCAATATATCCATGTTCAATGGAGATTGTTGCACCAAGAGCTTCAAGCCCTTTAAGATGGAGATCAACAGGTCTTGCTCCAATTGCACAGCCTCCTGGAAGCGACACCTTTGCATGTCCAAACCTTGCAACCAAAGGTCCTAAAACAAGAATTGATGCTCTCATTTTTCTAACAAGATCATATTCAGCTTCCGCTTTATAGATTGATGCGGCATTAATTCTTACCTTTGAACCGTTACTCTCTATGCTTGCTCCAAGGTCTTCAAGCAGCAGTTTTATACTTTTAATATCCATAAGGTTAGGAATATTTGTGTAATCTACGGGTCCCTGAACAAGAATAGATGCTGCAAGAAGGGGCAGAGCTGCATTTTTAGCACCGCTTATCATAACTTTTCCTTCTAAGGGTATTCCGCCTGTTATTTCGATTTTATCCATTATTAATTTAATTTCCCGGGATAGTTGTTATTATTCTGAAATATTTATTATTTTATTTTAATTTAATTTTAACTACGCACCTTTTATGAGGCTCAAAAGGAAGAACATACTCAGATATCTCTGTTGTTATATCTTTACGGTTAATAATTAGATTTAGCTCATCTTCTTTTAACTCCCCTTTCATGGCAAGAATAACGCCATTATTTTTAAGAAAGGGCAATGCCATATCGGTGAATTTGCTCAAAGATGTAAATGCTCTTGAAATCACATAATCAAACTGATGAGCATAATCAGGACTCTTGCAAAGCTCTTCTGCACGGCAATGGATCGCTTTAACGCTTTTTTCTTTTGCACAAAAGCCGATTGCTGCAACCTTAGTTGAACTCTTTTGACTTATAAACTTATCTTCAATCAGCCTCATTTGACTTATAAGATACTTCAAAAAATTTACCTTTTTCTCTGATGAATCTGCCATTACAACCTCAAGTGAAGGCTTTACAATCTTTAGAGGCATGCCTGGAAAACCACCGCCAGAGCCAAGATCAATAACCTTTGAACCATCCAAAATCAATGGAGCAGCGGCAATAGAATCAATAAAATGCTTGAGTGCCACATCAAAGGGTTCTACAATAGCAGTTATATTGAACCTGCTATTCCATTTTATCAGCTCTTGAGCATGAAAAGTGAAAAGTTCAAGCTGCATTTGAGAAAGTTTAACTCCAAAAGCTGCTGAACCCTCTTCAACTGTCTGCTGCCACTGCTTATTAAATATTTTACTTGTCTCTTGTTTATCCATAATCTTATTAAAATCTTGACATACAGGCGTATTTTGAATATATTAACAAAATTTTTCTCAATGTAAAAGTTACACTTAATTTATTGATTTTAACAGGGAAAATTTCATAAGTCAAAGGACAAGTTTTTAAAGTCAAAGGACATTTTTTTATTATGCTTAAGGATTTGAAAAGAGTAAGGAATATTGGAATCAGTGCCCACATTGATTCTGGCAAAACTACGCTGACAGAGAGAATTCTGTTTTACACCAACCGAATTCACCAGATTCACGAGGTTAAGGGGAAAGATGGTGCAGGGGCTGTTATGGATTCTATGGACCTTGAACGTGAACGCGGTATCACCATTGCATCTGCCGCAACCCATTGTGAGTGGAACAAGAATGACATAAATATTATTGACACCCCTGGACACGTTGATTTTACCGTTGAAGTGGAGAGATCTCTCAGAGTGCTTGATGGAGTTATATTAGTGCTCTGTTCGGTTTCTGGAGTGCAGTCTCAGTCTATTACTGTTGACCAGCAGATGAAACGGTATCAAGTTCCCTGTATTGCCTTTGTAAATAAGTGCGACAGAAGCGGTGCCAACCCGTACAGAGTCGCAAAACAGCTTAGAGACAAACTTGGTCACAACTCGGTTTTGATGCAGATTCCGATTGGACTTGAGGATAAACTCAAAGGTGTTGTTGATCTCATCTCAATGCAAGCACTCTATTTTGAGGGGGATAATGGTGAGAATATAATTGCAAAGGAGATTCCTGCAGAACTTCAGGATGAAGCAGCAACCAAACGAGAAGAGATGATCGATGCAGTCTCAATGTATTCTGATGCTCTTACAGATGCTATACTTGAAGAGAAAGAGATAACTGAAGCAATGATTGTTGATGCGGTCAGAAGAGGTACTATTGCAAGAGAGATGACTCCAGTTTTCATGGGTTCAGCCTATAAAAATACGGCAGTTCAGCCTCTGTTAGATGCTGTTCTCAAATTTCTGCCAGCTCCAATTGATATAAGTAATGAAGCCATTGATCATAACCGCAATGGCGAGAGCGTCACCTTGACAAGCGATTTTGACAAACCCACAGTTGCCTTAGCATTTAAGTTAGAAGATGGGCAGTATGGTCAATTGACATATATCCGTGTTTATCAGGGGGGATTGAAAAAAGGCGATACCATTATCAACAGCCGTGATGGTAAAAAGGTTAAAGTAGGACGGCTCATAAGAATGCACGCTGCTGAAATGGAAGATATTGAGGAGATTCCGGCAGGTCATATCGGTGCCATGTTTGGGATTGACTGTGCTTCAGGAGACACCTTTGTAAGTCCTGGTATCAACTACTCAATGATTGCGATGCATATCATGGAGCCTGTTATATCACTTTCAATTATTCCTGTTGACAATAAATCCCAGATTAATATGTCAAAGGCTCTTAACCGCTTTACCAAAGAGGATCCGACCTTCAGAACCTATGTTGATAAGGAGACCAACGAGACCATTATCCAGGGGATGGGAGAGCTTCACCTTGAGGTTTATGTTGAGCGGATGAAAAGAGAGTATAAAGCAGAGGTTCAGACTGGTCAGCCAAGAGTTGCCTACAGAGAGACTATTACCCAGAAAGCAGAATTCAACTATACCCACAAAAAACAGACTGGCGGCTCAGGTCAGTATGGAAGGGTTTCAGGTTTCATGGAACCATGTGAAGAGGAATTTGAGTTTGTAAACAAGGTTACTGGCGGAAGAATTCCAACCAATTATATTCCAGCATGCGAAAAGGGATTCAGAGGCTGTATGGATAAGGGACCAAAGCTTGAGTTCCCTGTTACAGGCGTAAGAGTTACCCTTGTAGATGGTGCATATCATGCGGTTGACTCGTCTGACATGGCGTTTCAGTCTGCGGCAAGAGGTGGTTTTCTTGAAGGGTATCAAAAGGCAAAACCTGTTATCCATGAACCTATCATGAAAGTGGTCATTGAAACTCCAAATGAGTTTCAAGGTTCCTGCATGGGACTTATCAATCAACGCCGCGGCATTATTCTTGGTTCTCAGGAAGAGGGTGTCATGTCTGTTATTGAATCTCAGGTTCCTCTCTCAGAGATGTTCGGTTTCTCCACAATACTTCGTTCTGCAACTCAGGGAAAGGCACAGTTTACAATGGAATTCTCTTCATACAAGCAGGTTCCCCAGTCTGTGGCAGAGTCGATTATGAAGGCAAAAGAAGAAGATAAAAAGAAAAAATAAGGGAAAAGAGAGGAAAAAATGCTGAGAAAAGATCTCATTCAAAAAAGCCCTGTGGTGCAGATTTTAGGTAGTGAATATCTGGGTCAGGGGAAATTTGGTGCAGTAGTATCCAGAGCAGGGGTGGGTAAAACACAGTTCCTTGTACAAATTGCAATTTCACTGCTTCTTGAAGGCAAAAAGATAATTCATATAAGCCTTTACGATCCTATTGATAAGATAAACGTAAGATATAAAGAGGGTTATACCAATCTTATTGACAGTATCGGCTATATTGATCCACAGAAGGCTGCCCGCCTCTGGGACGACATTGCTCCATGCAAGTTTGGCATAACCTGCCATGAAAACACTTTCAGCCCCAAAAATATCAGGGACTATCTTGTAAGCTTGAAAAAAAATTCCCTTGAAATGCCTGCAATGATTGTTGTTGATGGTCTTGATTTTGACAGAGACTGCTCTGTTGTTTTAGACAGACTTTCAGAGCTTGGCAGTGAGTTCTCTCTTGCTATATGGTTCTCCATGAAAAGCCACAGAGAGCAGCCTTTTACTGATAAAGGATTTCCTGTTCAGCTTGACAGGGTGCAGGGACGCTTTGACAAGGCAGTATATCTACAGCCTAAAGAGGATAAAATAGAAGTAGTTATTCTCAAAGACGGCATAAAAGTTAATGAAAGACACCTTATTGAGCCCGCAACTATGATGCTGGCATAATTTAAAATCCTGATTCTGATCACAAAAAAATTAGAATCAGGAAAATTTAAAGTGTACTTCCATGAAAATCAATTATTGATACATCATTAAGATATCGCTTAGTTTGATATTGTTTGATTTGCTGGATTTTAGAGACAATATCTGCGATTCTTTTGGCGGATTTCTCTATATTTTTAAGATATTTAACAGTTTCTTCCGAAACATTTTGTGTCATATTGAGCAACTCAATAGTGCCAAGAAGAGTCATAAGAGGCTGATTTAACTCATGAGCTGTAGCTCCTGCCATCTCTAATAACACTTTAATCCTCTCCTGATGCATTGTAATCTCTTGATGTTCCAAAAGCATTTTATTAGATTCTCTCAAATCATCTTCAACTTTCTTTCTAAGTTTAACCTCTTCCATAGCTTGATTTCTTAGTGTCCTGTATTCAGAGACTTTTCTTGAAAGCTCAGTTGCATTTTCAATTGCCATGAGAGCAAAAAACTCACCTGTTTCAGGTGAGGGCACTGATGAGATAACAGTCTTTTGTACCATATAAGAGCCGTCAGAAAGTGTGCAGGGAATGGTGTTTCTGTGCAGTTGTGAAGAAAAAATTACGGGAGGACCACCTTTGAAGACATAATCAACCCTCTCTTTGAATCCCGGGGAGTTGAGTGTTGGAAAATACTCCATTATATTTTTGCCTACAATATCAGATGGTTCAACATGACTCCAGTTTGCAAGACATCTGTTCCAGAAGCTTACATGATAGTTTTTATCAAATATACAGATACCAACAGTTACATAATTAAGAACACGATAACCATAAGGGCAGTGGGTAAATTTTTCAGTATTAGCACAGTAATTGCAGTCTATTTCCGCATTAATTTCAGGCATATTCATTTATTAACTTCCATCCTAATTCATTCTATGCACAAATTAAAAACCAAATTTTTTTTCAATAGTTTCAATAAGCGTATGAATTGCTCCAATCTGCATAAAAAGGGCAATGTCTCCATCAATATCAAGCTCGTCTATGGTAAAACGTGTCCTTGCAAGGAGAACATGAGAATCTTGCTGGTTAGCTGACGGTTTATTAATAAAATTTTCAGGATCAGTTTCAATGTACTCGGGAACAGAATAATTAAAGGTCAAATCGAGCATATTGGAAATAGAACCCATAACTCCATTAAGAACAATATTCCCAACTTCGCAGAATGTTCCAGCTCTTAAAGCATCCATATCAAGATCATCATTTTCATCAACCAGAACAGCCACTAATGAAGATGCAGTTTCGGTAGGAAACAGCAACTGGGCAGAACCACTTATTTTTCCTTCAAAACCAAGAGATACCGAAGAAATGCTGCTATCTTTGGCAAATAATCTCAAGTCGTCTTTAAAATCTTTGCTGGAGATAATCCTAACATTAGGAACGCTTAGATTTATGTGACATGAGAGCATGGTGTTAAGTACTGACGCTCCTTTTCCAACACCAATATTGCACAACTCTTTGATTGCTTCAATCTGCTGATGCGATATGTCTATTTTATCCATTGGGTTTCTAAAAGCCTTTAATTCTTAGGATTTTCAGTTATATTAGATAGTTATCAAAATAGTGAACTTACGATATTAAGAAGATGCTCAGGGTCAGGCGGTTTATTAATAAATCCTTTTGCACCAAGCTCGATACATTTTGATTTTACAGTATGCTGGATATCTGCTGTTAGAACAATTACTGGTATTTTAATATTATTCTCATTCAACTTTTCCAGAAATTCAGTACCGCTCATTTCAGGCATAAGAAGATCAAGAATAATCGCATCTACAGGAATCTCTTTTGCAAGAATCAGCTTCATTCCCTGAAGACCGTTTTCAGCTTCATTGACTATATATCCTTGTGAAGAGAGTATCCGCTTCACTCCGCGTCTCGTCAGCCACGAATCGTCAATTATCAGTATAGTTGCCATATATAAAAATCCCGATTAAGGTAAGTGAAATTACAAATTCATTTAATAGCATAGTAATTTACATTTTTTAAAATTATAATATCCTTTGAAAACTTAAAATTAATTTGAAAAATTTACCATTATTTGATTTTAACAGCAACAACAAAAAAAGAATTAAGCACAACAACAAAAAGAAGGCTCTCCGAGATTTTCCGTGGTTGACAAGTGCCCTATTTTGTAATAAGAAACTCAGCCCCAATGGTATCCAATAGTATTCGTTGTCTGAGATGTTGAATGTTAAA
>JADFZJ010000083.1 GCA_015232555.1 Desulfamplus sp.
GTTACTGGTTTAATCAAAAAGCCATCAAGACTTATCTGTTTTGCCTTACCCATCAAATCTTCGCTGCCATGACCTGTAACCATAACAATTTTGGGAATTTTAGTAAGGTGTGGGTCTTGCTGTATCTGTTTTGCTGTCTCAATGCCGTCCGTTAACGGCATCTCCCAATCCATAAATACAAGACCGTAAGGCTGCTGACTTTGCTTAGCTGAACCAACTTGGTCTTTTTTAGCACTTAAAACAGCTTTATCTTTAATCATTTCAAGAGCTTCTCTACCTGATGAGGCTGTATCTGCATGAAAACCCAACCTTTCAAGATAGCTTTTTATAACCTGACGTGATGCTTCGTTATCGTCAACCACAAGCATTCTCATCTCTTTAATATCTTCTGGAAGAACAAGAAGAGGTTGTGCAACTTTATCATGTCGTCCAAACTTAGCAGTAAACCAGAATGTGCTTCCCTGACCCGCCACACTATCAACTCCAATTTCGCCACCCATCATCTCGGCAAGTTTTTTACTGATGGTCAATCCCAGCCCTGTTCCACCATATTTACGGGTAGTTGATGCGTCAGCCTGCTGGAATGACTGGAAGAGTTTGCCTCTCTGCTCTTCTGTCAAACCAATTCCTGTGTCCTTAACGGCAAAGCGAATAAACGCTGTCTCTTTATCCACTTGAAGAGGTTTGATGGATAGCGTTATTTCACCTTTTTCAGTAAATTTTACTGCATTGTTGGCAAGATTGAGAAGAATCTGTCCAAGTCTGAGAGGATCTCCTGTTAAAGCTGTTGGCACATCTGGCTCTATTTCAAATATAAGTTCAAGAGCCTTTTCCTGTGATTTAATACTTACCACACCTGAAAGATTGTTCAATACATCACCCAAATCAAAGTCAACAGATTCCATGTTGAGCTTGCCAGCCTCAATTTTTGAGAAATCTAAAATGTCATTGATTATCCCCAAAAGATTTTGAGCAGAGAAATAAACCTTGTTTATGTAATCTTTCTGTTTAGGGGTAAGCTCTGTTTTGAGTGCTAAATGGCTCATTCCAATAATAGCGTTCATTGGGGTGCGGATTTCGTGGCTCATGTTGGCGAGAAATTCGCTTTTGGCCTGATTGGCAGCATCAGCAGCCTCTTTGGCTTCGCTGAGTTTCTCGTCTGCAAGTTTTCTCTGTAATATTTCCCATATCCCTCTTGTGAAAAGCGTCAGCTGGTTTGCATCGGATTCATCATACGGTTCCGTCTTGTTACCAACTCCGGCAATGCCAACAACTATGCCACCGCCGAAAATCGGTACGCTCATATGACGATAAACAGGGAAATGTCCCTTGGGAAGTCCTTTTTTATCCGGCAGATCGGCGTATTCATTATGAATTACAGGTTTTAACTGTCTTAAACAATCTGCCCATACGCCTGCGGAATCCAGCGGATAATGAGAATCTTTTACAGCTGTGCAGTTTTCCAATGTTCTTTTTGACCATGAAAAAAGATCAATGGTCTTTTGGTCATTATTGACAAAATGCAGATAACCGACCTTGCTGAAGGTCAGATTGACGATTTCCTCGAGAGCCATCGCCGCAAGCTCTTTGTAGGAAATATTCATCTGACTGAGTCTGAACTGAATATTCAGACGTTCCTCATCCTTGCGCAGAATTTTTTCAGTATTTCTCAATTCGGCATTTTTCTCTTCTATCCGTTTTTGAGCAATCCGCAATGATAAATGATTTTTAACCCGGGCAAACACTTCCTCTTCCTGAAACGGCTTGGTGATATAATCCACCCCGCCAACAGCAAATGCTTTCGTCTTATCCATTGTCTCATTGAGCGCACTTATAAATATAACAGGAATGTCCCGTATATTCTCATTTGATTTTAGCTGTCTGCACACATCATAACCGTTCATATCAGGCATCATTATATCGAGTAGAATTAAATCAGGAGGAGAGTTGAGAACAGAAGAGAGAACCATGGTTCCCTTGCGAAGAGTGCGGACTTCATATCCCTTCTCTCTTAATATTCCTGATAACAGACGAAGATTTTCCGGTTTGTCATCCACAATCATAATAGATGATGATATAGTGTTTGTTCCATGATCAGTTATTGTTCTAAAATCGGTGATGGTTTTATTAAGTGCAGTGATAGTTTTAATCTCGGTCATGGTTTAAATCCTTTTTCCAACAAATTCCAGAATCTGATCATACTCAAAATTATCAGACAAATCTTGTAACGTATCTGCAATCAAAGCATCTAAAGAACGGATTTGCTCCACCAGACGCTCTATTGCAGGAGAATCTCCCCTGATAGCAGCCTGTTCAAGTGCTGACCGTAGTTCCGGAGAAAGAGCAGCCAGAGCATCCGCAGTCAGAGGTTTGTGAGTCTCTTTCTGTCCTGATTTCCCGTTTTCAGGAATATCTGTTTCCCATACAAACCTGATTCCAAGGTGTCTTTCCATAGCTTCAAATATTTCTGATTCTCTATAGGGTTTGCGGAGAAAATCATCACAGCCGGCAGAGAGAACCAGTGCTTTTTCCTCTTCAAATGCACTTGCTGTCAGGGCAATAACGACAGCAGCCTGTCCTTTGGCTGTTCCCTTGATTTTACCGGTTGCCTCATACCCGTCCATTACAGGCATCCGCATGTCCATCCAGATCAGGTGAGGCTCCCATTGCTCCCATACCTGAACCGCCTGTTTTCCATTTTCCGCCTCACGAATCTCAAAACCTAACGGGTTAAGGAGACTCGCAAGTAACTGTCTGTTAACCGCATTGTCATCAACAATCAGAATCCGGTGACGAGGCTGTCCCGGTTCCAAAGCAATCACGTATCGATCCGGCTGAACCGTCCGGACATCAGCCGATTCAGCTATCTCCGCCAGAATATTGAAAGAAAAAATCGACCCCCGGCCAGGTTCGCTTTTCACAATCATCTCTCCACCCATGAGCTGGACAAATTTACGGCTGATTGCAAGCCCAAGCCCTGTCCCTTCATGCGACTGTCTGCCGGTCGTTGTCTGAACAAATGCTTCAAAAAGTCTGTCCAGTTCGTCAGGGGCAATGCCGGGTCCGGTGTCTTCGACTTCAAAGGAAAGCTCTAAACAATCAGGGGTGAGGGCCGGTTCTTCTGCGGTTTTACCTTTAGAACCTGAATATTTAAACAGACTCTTAACTCCTGCCGCCTGCCCCCCCACCTTTACAGAAATTCCACCCTGTTTTGTAAATTTTACCGCGTTGTTCAGCAAATTGATCAATACCTGACGCAGTTTTACCTCATCTGTCCTTATATAACGCGGAACATTGGAAGCACGTTCAAACAGCAGTTGAAGATGGTTGTCCTCCGCTTTCATGTGAAACATATCTTGCGTGTCGTCCATAAGACGGTGAAGATCGAAGCTGTTAGTATTCAGGGTTGTGCGTCCTGCCTCAATCTTGGACAGATCAAGCACCTGATTGATAAGCGTCAAAAGATGCTCGCCGCTTCGGGTGATGATGCCGGCATTATCTGAATGTTCTCTGGGCAATGTGCGGCTGCGGGTCATTACCCGTGCAAAACCCAGAATTGCAGTGAGAGGTGAACGGAGTTCGTGGCTCATGTTGGCAAGAAATGTGCTTTTTGCCTGATTGGCGACTTCGGCTGCTTCTTTGGCTTCCTGCAATGCTTTTGTGCGTTCTGCGACTTTTTCCTCCAGATTCCGGTATAGTCTTGCATTATCCAAGGCCATTGCGGTCTGGGATGACAGTATCTCCAGAAGTTTCAGACGGTCAGGCGTGAATGCGCCGATTGCCAGATTGTTTTCAAGGTACAGAACTCCGCTGACCTTTCCTTGATTGATCAAGGGCAGACACAACACGGATTTCGCCTTAGATTTCATGATATGCGGATCGTGAACGAAATTCCCCTGAATCGCCGCATCATGAAGCACTAACGGCTTTCGGGTGCGCAGGACAAGATGAATAATACCCGCAGATACGTCATCACAGGATTCAATGCCAACAGACATGAATATCCCTACATCGGCTCTGTCTACATCTCCTTCTGCCTCGATTACCCACGCCCCCTGTTTTTCCAGAATCAGAAAACCTTTCTGAGCCCCGCCATTTTCAATCAATATTTTCATCATCTTCTCCAGGAGTTTTTCAAGCTGGATTTCTCCCGAAATGGTCTGAGACGCTTTTATTACAGAGTAGATATCCGGACTGCTTGTGGCGATTGACAGGGTTGATTGGGTTGCGAACGTATGGGCTGGTCTGGAAAGCAGCAGGGGATAGTGTTCATCCATCTGCCGGATTTTCGCCGTGGCTCCCCAGTTTACATAGCAATAGCGGGCTTTTTGCATATGGGATTTGGCGGTTTCCGTCTGTCCTTTTTCCAGATAAAACCTTGCCGCACATTCGTTTGCGATGGCTTCGTATTGAATAAATTCATTTCCGGCGGCCGATGCAACAGCTTCGTCATAAAGCCGGATAGCTTCTTCGTCATTTCCCTGTATCCGGGCGATTTCCGCTGAAATCAACCGTTCATAGGAGTGAAAATTCATTGGCGCGCTTTTAGCCATTATCTTGACAAACTGCTGATATTCCAGAATTTTTTCCCAATATTGCTGTTTATCTCCGTCACTTGCCCCAACATACCGTTTCAGATAGACCAATGAAGCATAAAACCTGTATTCTTCGCCGTGAACATAATTGTCGGCAAAGGAGATATCCGGCTCGAATTCGGAAACCACTTTCAGAGCCTCATCATCCTGCTCCATGATGTAAAACCCGAGAATTCTGTAAATATTGGTAAAAACATGGAATAATCGGATAGCCTCATATTTTTTTAGAAATTCGGTAACATTGAATTCCTTGTCGTCAAAGGTATGATCACCGAAAGTATTTCCGGTCATGTATTTAATAAATGCGGCTGAACTTCCACAGCATATCTCATGCATCACCATTGCATTGATTTTTTTAAAATTATCCAGATATTGCTTTGTTTTTTCCTTTGCCTGGGGAAAATCCATCCCCATGGACATCAGTCCTCTGTGTCCGTTGACCATGCAATAACTGGCGTGAACAAGATCCCCTCCTTCCATTCCCGCGTGGTATCCCCTCTCCAACATGACCGGGACATCTTTCAAATGGGTCTTCAAATGGCTCAGAAAGCCGCCGAACATGTTCAATACCTTGCAGACAACCCGCATGTTTTTGAATTTGCTTTCATTCAGTTTCATCCCCAGCGCACCGAACTCATAAGCTGCGTCATAATTCCGGTAACCAGATGACATGATCATGCCGTGCCCTTCATAAGCATACGAGGAATTACTCGTGTTTCCGTGCCGGATCGAAAGAATGACCGCTGTAAAAGTCAGCGCCGGCAGGTAAAACGGAGAGGTGATCAGACCGCAGTCAAGCAGGTTAACCAGAATGGTTGTCAGAATCTCCTGCGCGGTATCTTCGCTGACAGGGAGATCGTATAAATCGGCAATCGGTCTATCCCCCCATATTTCCTGATAGACCTTTTCCTGCGAATTCACATATTCCTGAATTGCCGCCCTGTCTTCCAGCGGCGGAAGTTCAATCCCGAACGCGGCAAATGCCTCTATGCCTGTGTTGATTGAGGCGATATACTCTCCTTTTATCGAATGCTGGGCAATTTTCTGAATATAAATCAGTCCCTTCTCGATATCGCTCTTCGCATGTTTCATGGTCGTATCGAGCAGTCCGGCGGATTTCTGGAAATCTCCCGTGAGATATTCGCACTCCGCACTTTCGATATGAAGATTGAACGTCAGCTCATGATAATGTTCCCACGAATCTGTGGGTAAAATATTCATTCCCTCCTGAAATAAATTCCGTGCGGCATCATATGCGGCCGATGTTTTGGCTTTCAGCCCTGCCTGGAGATTCAACCCGGCCACCCGGAGCTTTTCTCCCTGATCCATCATTAACACCATACCGCGATTCAGTTGACTTACAATATCGAAAATCCTGTCATCCATCATCTCTTCCGGAGTATCTGCCAGAAGCAGACGTCCTATCTTCAGATGAACAGCTTTTTTCTGTTCTTCGGGAATCAGGGAATAGGATGCCTGTTGCACCCGGTCATGAACAAACCTGAATTCTCCGAATCCGGTGATATGTTCCGCGCTCACCATCAATAATTTGTAGCGGTCATCCAGCGGCGATACCAGACCTTCCTGAACGCCTTGCAAGACCCGCGTGATGATTGCATTCGGAGATTGCTCGCTGACGACGGCCAAAACGGAGACATCAAAACGGCTGCCGACACAGGCCGCCAACTGCAATATCTGCTGGGTGTCGAAGGGAAGCTTCTGCACTTTTTGGGTCATCAGTTCCACCACATTGTCGGTCATCCCCTTGGCGCGGACTTTTCCCATATCCCATTGCCAGCCCGGCAACTCAGAATCAAACGTGAGCAGTTTTTCATCATACAGGGCATGCAGAAATTGACCCACGAAAAACGCATTCCCCTGTGTCTTTTCATACAGCAAATTGACCAGATCGAACACCTTGTCAGGTTCGCTCTGCAAGGTATCCGCCACCAGGGCCGTCAAATCCGCCCGGGTCAGGTTCGGCAGGTCAAGGTGGTGAATTCGCACGTTCGCCTTCTCCCATTCAGCCTTTGCCAGCATGAAGGGATGTCCCTCAGTCACTTCATTATCCCGATACGCGCCGATCAGCATCAGATGACGATTATCCGTATCAGTCAGCAGTTGTTTGAGCAGTTCCAGTGATGCCATGTCCACCCATTGCAAATCATCAATGAAAATGACCAGCGGATGCTCCGGCTGACTGATCGCTTTGATAAAATTCTGAAATACCATATTAAAGCGGTTTTGGCTCTCCCTTGGACCCGCCGCCGGCATGTCCGGCTGTCCGCCGATCACCAGTTCCAGATTCGGAATCACCTCGATCAGTGCCTGTCCGCTGGTGCCAACCGCTTTAAGACTTTTCGTTTTCCACTCTTCCAGACTTGCCTCCGGCTCTGTCAGGAGATGATTGCAAAATTCATTCAACGCCTGAGTCAAGGCAAAATACGGCAGATTCCGCTGATACTGGTCATATTTGCCGGAAACGAAATATCCCTTCCGCTCTGTAATCGGTTTATAGATTTCGTGAACCAGCGAGGATTTACCTACCCCGGAGTAGCCCGCCACAAGGAGAATTTCCGCCTGGGATTTTCCATCCGGAACAGCTCGGGAAACCCGTTCGAACGCGGATAACAGAGTTTCTATTTCCGCCTCGCGGCCATACAGCTTCTGAGGAATACAAAACCGCCCGGAAACATCCCGTTGTCCCAGTTTGAAATCAGGAGGTGTCAAACCTGCCTGAAACGCCTGCTCCAGATCATAACGCAACCCGAATGCCGACTGATAACGGTTTTCCGCGTTTTTGTTCAGCAATTTCATGACAATATCAGAGAGAATCCTTGGTATTTCAGGTTTGATAACAGAAACGGGTTCGGGGATTTTTGCAATATGACAATGAACCATTTCCATCGGGTCATCGGTTATAAACGGAGTCCGGCCCGTTAGCAATTGATATAAAGTAACTCCGAAAGAATAAAAATCGGTCCGGTAATCCACGGTCCGGTTCATTCTGCCTGTCTGTTCTGGAGAAATATACGCCAATGTGCCTTCCAGCGTGTTCGGGTTCAGCGCCTGTATGGTTTCGGAAGAGAATTCAGAAGCGATTCCGGGATCGATGATCTTGATGATCCCGCTATCCGGGTTGTACACGATATTGGACGGGTTGATGTCCTTATGAATGATGGCGTTTCGATGAATATGATCCAGACAGGCGGTTGTTTTCAATGCGATATCCAATAATTCAACGAGTCCGGGCGAGTCGCTTTTCATATATTCCGAAAGCGAAATCCCCCCGAAATCTTCCATCACTATCGAAAACCGGTCTTCGACCCGCAGCAGTTCATAAACGTTTACCACATATTGGCTTCCCAGCTTTTCCAGGAGCCTGTATTCGTTTTTCAGCTTCGGAATGTTGATCGGATTGTAATCATCATGGTTTATTGTTTTCAAGATCACATTTTGTCCGGTCTGTGTATCCAACGCTTTAAAAACGTTAGTGTTTCGAGAACTGTACACAGCCTCAACCATCTGATACTTCCCTTCTGATGTTATCATCGGATTTTCTCCTTAGGAATGGGGGACAAGAGGGCGGCATAACTTGATGCCATGCTCAAATGAAAAAAACACAAACAAATAATTGTAATCCACAGCTTTTTTGTAATCATAATAGTTATCTTCTTTTATTAGTTGTTAAGTTTTACATTCCCCAAACCATTATAACTTTATTTTTATATATCTCGTTTCTGCAAAAAATTTTCTCTTCCCAAGTTTTAGATAGGCTTCTATCAAAAACAATCAGATGCCCTTCATCACACCCGCATCTGTCCATATATTGGTAAGTCTGATCAAGACCATCTGAGATTGTCTTTTCAAGGGATTTATGCAAAATTTTAAGTTCGATTATCTCTTTCTGAACAGCTTTTGTGGTCTCTTGCGTTATCTGTTCCTCCCCTTTTGTTTGATAGTTCCATATTCCCGTTCAATTCTTCCGCCTGAATTTATAACCCTTTGCAAAAACGCCTGCATTAAAAGCTGGGGACCCGCCTCTTTGTATGCAAACCTCTCAACCCAACTCTCTGAATTTTCTCTAAAAAACTCCTGAAATTCTGATATTATTTTTTTCATGTCAATAGAGCCATCTGGCTTTACATACCATAAAGTCTTATGAGAAATAGAATCTTGAGTGGTTGAGGTCAGCATTCTTGGAATTATTTCCATATATATTGGATTGCTTATAACAATTGAGGGCTTTCTCTTAATAAGACCAAGATCAGTAAGATATTGAACATCATCTTCTGGAATATCCGCTGTAACCATTTTACCTGTTATAATTGGCTCAATAACTCTTCTTACTCTCTCCTCTCGTAATTTATCAGCCAACTGGTCAAGATGGGTCTCTCTTCGTAAAATCAGAGCCTCTTTTGCATCAATAACCATCTCTTCTGTAATTAGCTCTTTTTGCAATATTTTATCTCGTTTTGCTGCTGTCTCAAAACAGGTCTGATATGCTAAAGCATTTACAAGCCAAGGTTGACCTTGTGTGTAATGCCAAATTAGCTCTTTTGCCTTAACATCAAATTTTTGTCCCGTCTCCTTTGTATGCTCTTCAAGAAGTTCATAAACTTCAGATTCAAGAAAATCGCCAAGTCTTAAAGATACCGCCTTAATATTAAAAGCACTTCCGCCTGTGATAATTGATTTATCTCTGTCTGAGTGGATTCTGTAATCCCTAACATCTCTTACTCCGCACAAAATTATTGATTGAGGAAAGTTTTCTGGACGTTTATCGTAACCAGCCCTTATCTGGCGAAGAACTGAAATAAGGGTATCTCCAATTAGCGAGTCAATCTCATCTATAAATAAGACTATCGGCTTTTGACTACCTTCTGTCCAACGGCTAAGAACTTCATTTAATGCCCCATCTTCTCCGCTTCTTTCAAGGGTTTCCGTCCAAATCTTATCAATATAAGAGTCTTTTAGATGAAATTTTGAGCGTGAACCAAGTTCATTTAAAATGGCTTTAACTCCACGTTTTACATTCTCTCTTGCCCCTTGAGCTGCCTCCACATTTATATAAAGGCATTTAAAATTTGTCTGATTGTTCAAATATTCCATCAATGCCAACAGACATGACGTTTTGCCAGTCTGTCTTGGGGCGTGGAGAACAAAATATTTCTTCTGCTCAATTAAAGATAAAATCTCCTTTAAATTGATTCTCTTAAGTGGATTAAGACAGTAGTGATCTTTTTGTCTAATCGGTCCCGCAGTGTTAAAGTAACGCATGGGTTCTCCTTTATTCTCTTAATCTCTAATATCTCCAGAGCCTCATTATAGTATTCCAGATAAATAAATTGGCAATTCCTGTTGCCCCACCTCCTGCCCCCTCCCCAACGGAGAGCAGGAGGGGTGAATAATTACTCCCTCCCTTTGGGGATGGCCGGGGAGGGGCAAAATACTTATCTGGAAAACTATAGATTATGATTTTAATAGCTCTAATATCTCCAACGCCTCTTTAAACTTATATTTCCCAATCAATCGCTCAAGCTCTTGCAATTTTGACTTAATCTCAACTGACCAATTAAATGCGTTTATCTCTTCCATAA
>JADFZJ010000084.1 GCA_015232555.1 Desulfamplus sp.
CGAAATATTAAACGGAGGGCAGATATCAAGTGCCACATATTCAACAGGGGATGGTAATAATGTTTTTGTTAAGGCTGGTAATCTTAGAATTAATCGTGGATTGACTGATAAATTCACAGGCATCTGGAGCGATACCACCAATGCAGGTAATGCTGGTATCGTTGAAGTGTCAGTAAATGGTTTGCTTGAAATATTAAATGGCGGACAGATATCAAGCGATACTTACGGAGAAGGAGATGCTGGAGAAGTTATTGTCAATGCTGATGATATTATTATGAAAAAGGAAGGTTATATTGAAAGTGCTGCTTCTGAAGATGCAAAAGGTTATGTTGGTAATATTAAAATCAATGCGGATTCAATTAAAATGATGGATGAGAGCATGATAAGTATTATGGCTCTTCAATCTCTTGAAGGAGAACAACTTACTAAAATACCTGAAAGGTCAATTTCTATAAATAGCAGAGATATTTTACTTAATAACTCAATAATTATTTCATCAAGTATCGAAAATGTCCCTGCTTCACTAATAGGCATAACAGCAGAAAAACTCATCATTTCAAATGATAGCCGCATTCTCTCTACTGCAAATATGGCTGACGGAGGCGATCTCACTATTAAAGGTAAAAATATATTTTTAAATAATGGGCTTATTATGACATCTGTTTTTGAAGAAAATGGTAATGGCGGGGATATTACTATTGAAGGAATAGATGATAATACTAAAGTTGATTATCTTATTATGAAAAGTGGTTTTATTAAAGCAAATACAGTAGGAGTAGATGCAAGCGGCGGAGAGATAAACATTGATGTTAAAGGTGTTATTACAGATAAAAGTCAAGAACTTAAAATTGGAGGCAACGATATTATTCTGTTTGAGCCTGGTATAAATATGAACGTCATTCAATCAGCAGCACCAGATGGATATCCAGGAGATATCAACATCAGCGGAGTCGAGTTGGATATCGGCGGGTCAATAATCAATGTGCCGTCTCAATTTTCAAGTCAAGTAGAGTTGGCAACAGACCCATGCCGAACAGTTGGCACCGCACATGCAAGCTCTCTTATTCAAAAAGCTCGTGGAGGCTTTACTGCAATGCCCTCTTCCCCATCATCAATATATTTTATTGACAAAAGATTTGATGAACTGCTGATGTATGAAAAAAATAGTGAAGAGTAATTTATAACCAGTATTTTAAATAGCTATTGTGTAACTACAAAAAAAACAACCTCAAAAGAGAAAACTAAAGGAGAAACCAATGAAAACAGATGCTTGCTGGACAATAATCTCATTAAGTCTAACTATTTTTATTATATCCATAGTTATAGAGTTTAGCTACCCTACCCTGCTTTATGCTGCAAATACCAGCAGAATCAGGGCAAAAATCGGAGTTCAGATATCGAGCCAAGATAGGATAATCAGGGCAAAGTCAAAAGAGATACTCAAACCTGGAGATGCTGTAAGGCTTTATGTCCATTCTGAGACAAGTTGCTATGTCTATATTATCCACACTGATGGAAAAAACGTAAGCCTCTTGAATATCACAGAGCAGAAAATCCAGAGCTCAACTCTTATTATGCCATCTGCTCAGGCGTTTTACGAAATAGACGGTCAAAGCAGTATGGAAAAATTTACAATTATTTGCTCTCCTGAAAAAATTCAGGAACTGTCGGGCATGGAGAAGAAAAATATCACAAATTCAGAATGGACATTTTTAGAAACTTCATTTCAGAAAAAAAGTGCTATTTTGAATGCAGATGACGAAGATGAACCTTTTGCAATTAATGGCAATGTCGCATCAATTGCTGGCAATGTCAGAGGTATTACGAACAGCATCAAAAATTCGTCAGGAGCTAATGACGATCCGTTTCTCAAGGAGCTTCAAATTTTTTCAGGCAACGGTTTAGTCATTAAAACCTATCAATTTCAGATTAAAAAATGATCAATTTAAGAAACAAAAAGCAGATACGGGCACTTGTACTTGTATCTATAGCTCTTTTTTTCGGGATACTAATATTTTTTTACTCTGCCTGGAGCTACAAGGGAAACAGTTTAACCTTGTTTGATTTTAAGGCTTTGGATATTTTATATAAACTTGCTGTCAGGCAGGGAGTTGGACCCAAAGCATCGTTTTCTCCTTCAGTTGTCTATCTTAATATCACAGATGAAACATATAATTTCTTTGATAAAAACTACCTTGACAGAAAAGATATGGCAACCATTAACAATGCTTTGAGCCAGATGGATACAGAAGCTGTTATTTACGACATTATTTTTGCAAGAAGGAGCACAGAGCCATCTGACAGTGCATTCAGCCAATCTTTAGAGACGCTTGGAAATGTCTATCTTCCAACAGCTATTGTTCTGTCTGATAAAGCAAATAAATTCAGATGGAAGAATGATGCTGCCCACGAACGCCTTCGGTCTGACTATCTTGAGACTCCGCATTGTTGGGGTAAAAAAGATAAATCTCAACCCTTTTATGGAGTGAAGGCTCTTACACAGCATAGTAACTTTGCTATCAAGGCAAAGGGGTCTGGCGATATAAGTGCAATGGCTGATGCTGATGGTATATACCGCCATATCACCATGATGGTCAAAATTGATGACAAATATTTTCCAACACTTGCTCTTTCGGTCTTTTTAGACTGGGTTGGTATCTCTTTAGATGAGATTACAGTTGAATGTGGAGAAAAGATAATAATTCCAGCATCAAAAGCCAACCCTGAATCAGCAGGGAATTTTCTTGGCAAAGATGTAGTAATTCCCATTGACAGGCATGGCAGAACATTTATCCCGTTTGTTAATGTCATGGGCAAAGATTTTATCTACATATCTGCCAATAAGTTTCTTAGCCATTTTGAAGATGAAAATCTGAGAGGCAATCTTCTTGAACTGTTTGAAGGCAATTTTGTCTTTATAGGAGATATTGCAATCGGCACTTCGGATTTGGGTTACACTCCGCTTCAAAACGATGCACCTTTGGTCATAACTCACTCTTCACTTCTTAATGCTCTGCTTACCAATACTTTTTACAGCGAATGGCAATTAGGCAAAACTTTTTTACTTATTTTGTTGCTTTTGGTAATACTTGCATCTGCCTCAATTGTACGCTCTTCTTGGTCTTTATACGGAATTTTTTCTGTAGCCATAGTTTCTATTTTATTCTTCACATGGTTTGAATTTCTCTCTTTTCGGTTGTTTCCTGTATTTACAGTTGTCTCTATTTTATTGTTGATATTTTTAGCTTTCATCACAACCCTTGAGACATCAGGCTCAAAGGAGCGGGCATTTATCCGTAACACATTTGCCCGATATGTTCCAGAAAAGGTTGTTAATACTCTGCTTGCACAGCCTGAGATGGTTACATTAGGTGGCGAGGAGCGGGTCATTACAGTTCTTTTTTCAGATATTGCAAATTTTACAACCATTTCTGAATCACTTTCTCCGACCGAACTTGTACATCTTCTGAACGAATACTTTACAGAGATGGTTGATATTATTATGCAGAACGGAGGAATTATTGACAAGTTTCAGGGCGATTCGATTATGGCAGAGTTTGGCGTACCCCTGCCTTTGGAAGATCATGCAGACAGGGCTGTTACAGCAGCTTTGCAGATGTTGAACAGATTGTCAGAATTAAGGGGGATTTGGAAAAAAAGAAATCAAGATATATCAGAACAAAACGGGCAGATTGAAGAGCAAAATAAAAACTTTCCAGCAAAACCAAACAAATACGATATCTATTGCCGTATCGGAATAAATACCAACAACATGATTGTCGGCAATATGGGGTCAAAGAATGTGCTTGATTATACTGTTATTGGCGATGCTGTCAATCTTGCATCAAGACTTGAAGGGGCAAACAAGAATTACGGAACTTATCTGATGATCTCTGAGTTTACATATAAACAGTTGACACAATGCAGATTCAAAACACGTATTTTGGATTATATCAGGGTAAAGGGAAAAACCGAACCAGTGCTTGTGTATGAAGTGTATGGGGAAGCTCGTCAAGATGTTGAACCTTTAAGTGAAGCCGGTCAAGATATTAAATCTGTTGAATCTTTAGTTGCTAAAGATACAGAACAAAATCGTGATAAAACTCAAGCCCAATATAATGCTCAAAACTACAATTATGAAGATTATTACATAGCCTATAATCAGGGATTTGAATCATATTTGGCTCAGGATTTTACTCGTGCAAGGGTTCTGTTTGCACATGCACTCAAATTGAGGCCAGAAGACAAGGCATCTATTGGAATATTAGAAAGAATTGACAAAATAGATCAATCTCCTCATCCTGACAGAAATTGGGATGGGGCTGCTTCATTAATGTCAAAGTAAGGAACATAAACAGTTTGCTGTAATATTGTTGGATTGAAATTCCTGAACAAGAACATAAGCAGCTTCGCCGCAATTAATGTTGGATTCAAATTTCTGAACAATAAAATACAATTCTCATCTCATATTTTAGTAACATACATTTTCCAGAAAAGAGATTCATTATCTTTGCCTAAGTTTTTTTTGTTAATCGTCTCTCTTACTGAGCGGCTCACCTGCTCTTCTCTTATCACCACAGCGTTAATGCTTGATTTTATTGTATCTTCTGCGTACCTGCCATAAACACGGGTACCAGCCATAATTTGAGACTCTACTTTGATAATCGGGATACCATGATTTTTTTCCATCCAATCAACAAGAATGTTCCGCTCGTTAATAAGAGATGCTGCCTGAATCTCACTATCTTTAATCTGCTCTTTTCTCTCTACTATTGTCTCTCTCAAAGACTTTATATTATCATGGCATAAGGCAAGTTTACGATTGGTCTCTCCAATATTTTTAATCAAATAGTTAAGTTCAAACTCCATCTGTTTTACTTTCCTGGAGGATGCTGCTTTACTATCCATTGAAGACATTGCAGAGAGAATATCCATACGCTTATCCTCAAGCTCCTCTTTAATATCTGTCAAACGGAGGATTTTATTTTCAGCAGCCTCAATATCTTGATAGAATGAAGAAATGGTTTCTCTAAAATTGACCATTTTCTCTTTGCTCTCTTCAATACTTTTTTCAAGCCTTTCAAGAGTTTTTAACGCAAAGCTATCTATTCCAACCCTGACTGTGCAGACAGCAGATTTTTCCATGCCAATCTGCTTTGCATAAAGACCCATTTTTGCAGAAATTTTTGAAGATATTATAATGCCTTTGATGGTGCATGTACCGCTGCACTCAATATTTGATTCTACAATCTCTCTCTCTGTCTTAACATCGCCGACACATGATATGGTTGAGTTTTGGATAAATTTTGCGGAAAGCGATCCTTGAGAATATATTTTCGATTCATTGATACCCTGCTCAACTATCACGTTGCCTTGTGCAATAATGGTTGCTCCATCTATCTCGTCTGCACGGATGTTGTTAGCTTTTACCTTGAATCCATTTTTAATAGAGCCTTTGACAGTAACATCACCTTGATAGTCAATATTGCCTGTATTAAAATCAACATCACCCTGAACGACAAAGGTGTCATACACATATATAGTGCCGTCTGATGCAAGTTTAGGATGACCTGCCACATCAGCAATCACCCTTAGTTTATCAGGAGATATTACAGCTCCTTTGCCAGCTTTAAGCATAATATCTCGGGTTTGCATAACTTTTATTGTATCATTAAAAATATTTTTGCCAACCTGACCTGCTACAGCACTTTTCTTGATTGCTAAAACCGCCCCTTTCTCAACCTGTGGAATATTTCCCCGCTCCCGAAAGTCTATAGTGCCGTCTTCTCTGATAGTGCCTGCTTTTAATCGGTTTTTGGTGAAAAAATATTGAACAGCAGCATTTTGTCCCTCTATCGGTGCATTTCCCTGAGCAATATTAAATGGCTTGGTCAAGTATGCATCAGATTCAATAAACTTCTGAATAAGGCTATCTTGAACAATGCCGTGGATAATATTGCGGGAGGCTAAAAGCTGCTTTATCTGACCTATGCTCATATCTTTGTTGAACAGTTCCGTTTTAATCATATATGCAGCGTTACCGTCTCCTTTGATGATAAGTCTTATACCAGATGGGAAAGTTTCAGATTGTGCAAAGTTTTTGTGAGCACTATCTCCCTTAAAACTCTGTTGTGATTTGTCACCACTGTTTGAATGCTGCTCATTATTAACTGAATAGTCCCCCCTGCTGCCTGAATGGTAACGGTGCTGTTCACTTAAAATAATATCTTTTTGCTGAAGTGTTAGCATTCCAGCTTCTACAAGGATATCGCCAAGAAGCGTATATTTTTTTTTATTCTTGAAAAGAGTTCTCTGTTCATCTAAAGCCAATTCAAGCATTGATTTTGTAATAAATCCCTTTTCAATGGCAACATTTCCAAATTGTATATCCTGATCCCTTACAGCCATCGTCTTTGCAAGAGAAAAAAGCCTGTCGCAATCTTTTTGTTGAATAAGATTCTGAGCAATTAAATATTCAGGTATGGCATCATAGCCGTTGTCAAGATCAGCACAAATCCTCATGGCTTTTTCAAGATCAGTTACAGTGATGAGTCCATGTTTTACGGCAAGCTCTCCAACTATTAGACCTGAGCCTGTTATAGTGTTTATCTCTGGCATAGGGATTTTCCATTCAAAGGGGTGTGGTTACAAAATCTTTACAATTGAGCTTTGTTTTTCTGGTCAACCTCTTCAATCAGTGCAACAAAAACTTCTTCCATATTCGGCGTTCTCTCTTGTTTGGGATTATTCTGCATAAGTTTTGTCTTCAACTCTATGGGAGTTCCGATTGCAATCATGTTTCCGCCGTATATCAGAGCAAGCCTGTCGCAATATTCAGCCTCATCCATGTAATGGGTAGTAACAAAGATTGTTATTCCTGATTCAGCCATTTCATAAATTAAATCCCAAAATCCCCTTCTGCTGATAGGGTCAACTCCACTTGTCGGTTCATCCAAAAAAATAATTGGAGGTTCGTGAAGAATTGCACATGCAAGTGCAAGCCGCTGCTTCCATCCTCCGCTCAATATTTGGGTAAGGCTTTTGCGATGGTCTTTTAATCCAGCCATTTCAACTGCCCAATCTTTTCTCAATTCAAGTATGCCGCCTTTAAGACCATAGATTCCGCCGTAAAAGTTGATATTCTCCTCAACTGTCAAATCTTCGTACAGAGAAAATTTCTGGCTCATGTATCCAATATTTTGTTTAATCTCTTCAGCTTGAGTTTTTACATCAAATCCAGATACGATTCCCTCTCCGTCAGAAGGCTCAAGAAGTCCGCACAACATACGGATTGTTGTGCTTTTACCTGCACCGTTAGGACCAAGAAAACCAAATATCTCACCCTTTTGCACTTCAAAACTTATACTGTTGACTGCTGTGAAATCGCCAAAACGCCGAGTAAGGTTTTTAACAGTTACTGCGTTATTCGCTTTTACTGCTGAACTGCCATCTGATATTTTAGATTTATCTGCAAAGATTGGATCAAGATTGGCAGATATCGTAGAATCAGAAGAGGTAACTTTGTCTTTCCTCTCACTGCCAAGAATACTTACAAAAACATCCTCAAGATTAGGAATAATCTCATTCATCTCCTTGTATTCAATTTTAAATTTCTCTAACATCAGCCGACAGTAATATTCTGTTTTTTCAATATTATCAGATACAACATGAACCCTGTCGCCAAAAAGATTTACATTCTGCCAGTCTGTTCCGAGGTTGTTTTCGCTGGACATATTTTCTCGTTCGTTCAACTTTGCAATATTATCACTGCTTTGCAGAAGGCGTTTAATCTCTCTTGCTCTTGAACTTCTGATTGATAAAATCTTGCCTTTCATCAGCAGCCTTATTTCAGACATAGTGCCAACCGCAACCATTTTGCCATGATCAATCAATCCAATGCGATCACACCTTTCTGCCTCATCAAGATATGCTGTGGTTACAAGAATTGAGACATTTTCTTTAAGCAGTTGATAAAGTATTTTCCAGAAATCTCTTCTGCTGACAGGATCAACGCCGTTTGTAGGTTCATCAAGCAGAAGAACGCGTGGAGTATGAATTAATGCACAAACAAGCTGGAGTTTCTGTTTCATTCCTCCAGACAGATTTCCAGCTCTCCGTTGTTTAAACGGCAGCATTTGACTGAAATTGAGAAGCTCATCAACCTTTGATGCTCTCCCTTTTTGAGCCACACCATAAAGGTCTGCATAAAAATTGATGTTTTCCATTACAGTAAGATCAGGGTAAAGACCAAATTTTTGGCTCATGTATGCAAGATGATCCTTAACATGTTCTGCCTCTGTTATGACATCATATCCTGCAATAGAACCGCTGCCTGATGTTGGTTCCATGATGCTTGCCAACATGCGAAGAGTAGTTGATTTGCCTGCACCATCAGGTCCTACAAGCCCGAATATCTCACCTGCATTGACTTGAAAACTTAAATTGTCAACAGCAACAATATCGCCAAATCTTCTGCTTAGGCTCGATGCTATAATTGTGGGTTCTGCTTTTTCCATGCTCATATCTTTTTTTATAGCATACCAACATCAGGCAGCAAAACTGTAAAAGCTGTTCCTTTATTGACTTCACTTTGTACATGTATCGCACCTTTAAGGTGTTTTACAATACCATGAACAACAGAAAGACCAATACCTGAACCTTGTCCCGCTGGTTTGGTTGTAAAATAGGGATCAAATATTTTTTCTAAATTATCAGGGGAGATACCATTGCCACTATCATGGATTGTTATAGCCACGTACTTTCCGGGTTTTATAGAATCATATTGATTGACGATATTTTCGCCTTTCAAAATTAAATCCTCTTCTTCACTCTGTTTTAAAGCTTGATATATTGCAGCTTCAGACGCCCCATCTCCAACTATAGCTGATTTAACTATAATGTGGATAGTTCCAACTATAATTGGCTTCTTTGATGTCTCAACATTTTTTGCCAAATCACATGAATTACCCAATATTGCATGGGCTGAGTTAATAACAAGGTTGAACAAAATTCTTTGAATCTCAGACGAATTGGCACGAACAACAGAGTTAGTCCTATCTCTGTGTGAATAATCGACCTCAATTGACTTAGGAAGCATAGCTTTAACAAGAGAAATTTGAGCACGAATAACCGTGTCAATGTTGAGATTTCGAGCCTCTTTATATTGAGTGTAATCTTCCATGTCAGACCGTCTGAAAGTGGCTATCTCTCCTATGATATTTTTAGCATTGTTAGCCGCCTCTTCAATATCTCCTAAACAACCATAGTGAATATCATTTGTTGGAATATTATTCATAAGAAATTCTGTATTGCCAAGAATAATAAAAAGATAATTATTGAAATCATGGGCAATACCTCCAGCCATACGCCCGATTGCCTCCATTTTGGATTTTTGCTTAGCATACTTCTCACGCTCGGTAAGTTCTCTATTTAATCTTACAAGGTCACTATTAAGCTGTTCAAGCCGATGGTTTGCCTCTTGAAGTTCTCTATTCTTATCTTTAATCTCTTCTCTACTCTTCCTTAGGTTCTCACTTTTGAGAACAGTATCAGACTCATCCTTAATCTGAACAAGCACCATATTCTTAAAATAGCTGTAAGGTTGAGCAATACATGTCTGTCTCATTTTTCCATCAGGAAACCGTTTATCATCAAGCGGTATAATCCACTTGTGAAATGCCTGAGATAGCACCATTACAGATTTGTCTTTAAGAACTTTTTCTATAATCCGTTGGATTTTCTCTATATTTCTAAAATCAGCATGACAAGAAGTGTAAAGCTTTTTAATATTAAATGATTTACCTGTTTCCCATAAATTTCTGAAATCTTCTGGCAACCGTTTTCTAAACCATGAATTTATGAAAATTAAATCTAAAGTGATATCAACAAGAATAATACCCATATCCAATTCATTATAATAATTTTCAAGCTCTATTATCTGCTGCTCATGTATCACCATTGGTATTATTCCCTCCATGTTTATCTTTATCATCGTCATCATCAAAGAAGGTTACATCATCATCACTATCAGAGTCTTTAGCTGGCTCATCAAAGAAGGTTACATCATCATCACTATCAGAGTCTTTAGCTGGCTCATCAAAGAAGGTTACATCATCATCACTAT
>JADFZJ010000085.1 GCA_015232555.1 Desulfamplus sp.
TAAATATACCCCAAAGGCAAAAGACCAGACACAAAAGGAAAAATGGATGGAAGCCACAGGAGGCATAAATGGAGAATTCAAGGGGTTGGAACTGGACGCATTGCCCCCAGAGAGGATTAGAAGCATTTTTGCTACGAGTCTGAAAAAGTATGTTGAAACAGAGCAGTATGCCACCTTTATAAAAAAATCCTACATCAGAAAACAGATTCTGGAGAGTTTACAGTATAAACTGAATGATATGGTTGATAGTATTATTCAGAAAGAGATAGACCAGATAGAACTGTATGATTTTGATGTTTTTGAATTAGCCGAAGAGGGCAGACGAACTATCCCTATTGATAGGTTATGCAGTGCAAACAGGGATAGGGTTATTTATGATATGGCTGTTGCCTGCCTGAGATAGAAATGTAATAATAGGTAATACATAGGGGTATGATTTGCTTAATGATTTAGGATAAAAAACAGGAGATACGGCATTGGGCGGATGGGGATCAGGTTCATATATAAGGTGTGGTTCCAGACGTAAGGTCGAAAAAAGTTTGCCTTTGGATATCAGAAAACTGCACGGACAAGGATTGTTTTCCCATGGTGGCATCATTACTTCCCAATGGTCAATTGGCGGTAAAGTTTATTCCAGTCTCCAGTGTAGAGTCATGGAAAATCATCTTCTGCTCTTCTACAGTTATAATGGGTTGGAGAAGGAACAGAGTATTGATTTTGACTGGACAGACTGCAATTATGGGGGAAATAGAATCTGGTTTCTGTGTCCAGATTGTGGCAGGAGATGTGCTGTCATCTACTTTAGGGGGAAATCTTTTGTCTGCCGGAAGTGCTGTAACCTTATATATGAAAGCCAGTGCCAGACAGTCATAGATAGAAAATTCGCAAAAGCCAATAAACTAAGACTGAAGATAGGGATAAAATCAGGCTCTTCAAGTCCGCTTCCTCTGTTCAAACCATTGAACATGCACCAAAAAACGTGGGACAGGATCAGGTATGAAATTGAACATATAGAAAGCCGAGTATGGGCTGAACTTGAGCGTAGGAGTCTATAAATAAATTCAGCCCAATTATTTGCCTGAAATGGTAAGGCAAATTAATCTCCTCTGACATTGACAATACTATCATTTTACACTATCTCTTTTGGAAAAATGGTTGGTTAGCTCACAAAGGAGGGTTAAAAAATGAGTCCTGCATTACTCCCAGAATCAGAATTTTCTGCATTGGTTGATGAATTAAATACTTATAGATTAAATAAGGATTGGTCAGAATTTGATATTGTGAGGTTAAAGAAAAAAGCCATTAATATAAAAGAAAATGTTGATTTGGCAGAAGGATTTGCTCTTTTAGGTATGATAGCCTGTCTTGAAAACGACAAAGATATGATGGTAAGTTATTCAGAAAGAGCTATTCAACAATCAGGTAGTAATCCATTTCACATGTTCAATTATTCAAAATCTCTACATTTTTTTAATTTACAAGATGATTCTTACAAATATGCACTAATGGCATATGAAAAGAATCCTGCTGACTCTGAATTCTTGCAATGGTTGATTCATTTGAGTGCTGAATTAAATAAAACAGAGGAGCTAATTAAATATACTGATAACTGGTATAAGTTGACAGGAGAAAAATACGATATGAAAAACTTCATATCTTTCATATATGTTAATGAAAAAGAGTGTCGTGAATTTATAGATACCCATGCAAACAGCGATAAATTACCTGATGGTCATCTGAGTCCTGAAACTGTTTTATCAGAATGTATTGCAAAGCTGATTGATTTTTTTAGTGTCCCCCTTAAAGTTGTATTGGAAATTATGCCGGATTCAAGCCATAAACCCAATCTTGTTTCATGGATTCAATGGTTTGGGGATATGAATGATGGTATGGAAAGATATGACAGATTTGAAAACTGGTATATTGAAAATGATTATGACCTGAAAACAGACCTGATAAATTTTAATATAGAATTTGTGGGGCAGCAGGCATAGTGGCTTTTGATTGGTCAAAATATCTTGAATTAGCAAAGTATCTTGCTGATAATTCAAAACAGATATCAGATGAAGAGGCATGTTTGAGAACATCAGTCAGCAGGGCTTACTATGCAGCTTTTTCTGTTACCAAACAATATATTCAAAAAACTGATGGAAATGAATTTAAAGGTGGGGACGCTCATCTAAAGATTAGAGAACACTTAAGCAATAGTGGAAATCTCATAAAAAGAAAAATAGCAAATCAGCTAAACACTATTCATTTTAATAGAAAAAAAGCTGACTATGATGATGAGATATCCAGAGAATCACCTCGTTCGTTGGCTTTTAAAACCATTAAATTTGCAGAGAATATTATAAGTGAAGTAAAGAAACTATCGGGTTAAATACACTATCCAGCGTGATTATTAATAATAACACCCATTTGGCTCCGTATTGCGGGGAACTATCTCTTAGGAGAGTCCAAGTGGGTTTTATATTTTAAATGCTTGAATAAAAAAAGCCGTGAATGGCACGTAATCAGAGGGCTCTAATTGCCCAAGATGAGAGGTGACATTCACAGCTTGATAAAAAACACCAGTCAGTGTCAATAAAAAATGTTCACCATTGCGTCCGTGTATGACAATGCGGATCATGCTACAAGAGAGATTGGAAGTATCTTTGGCAAACAAAACTTTTCGGACTCCGTAAAAGGGGATTCCCGCATGTTAAAAAAACAGAAAAATTTAACATGCTTTAAGAGAAGTGTTAAAAAAAATGAAAAAGCTTAACATGCTCACTTTTGCAGAAAGATATTAAACAGAGGAGTGTTGATATAAAAGTTATAATTCCCTATCTTCTCTTTTTGAAGGAATCCATCTCCGGCAAGTGTCTCAAGGTATTTTGAGGCGGTCTGCCTGCTTACTCTTAAATCATGTTCAAGAAATTCTATTTTTGTATAGGGGTGACAGAACAGATTATTAAGCAGATCCTAGGAATAAAATTTGTAATTTTCCCGGATACGCAATTTGTAGTTCTGCATCAACTGACGTATTTTTATGATTATATCAATTGTTTCTATAGCGGTCATCTCTATGCCTTGCAACATATACAATAGCCATTCATACCATTGCCCATTATCCCTGACATCCTGCAACAACCTGTAATACTCACTTTTGGTGCGGATGATGTACCGGCTCAGATACAGAACAGGGATATCGAGAAGACCTTTTAATACAAGATAGAGTACATTGATTATTCTTCCTGTTCTTCCGTTACCATCATAAAAAGGATGAACCGACTCAAACTGGTAGTGTATGACAGCCATCTTTATCAATGGATCAACAGGGCTTAAGCTGTCATCATTTATATATTTTTCAAGATTGCTCATGAGTCTCAGAATCTCGGCGTGATCCTGTGGAGGAGTGTAAACAGTTTCACCTGTCTGGTTGTTTTTTAACTCTGTACCCGGCAGTTTACGGAATCCTGCGTTGTTGTGTTCAATGCACCCCTGTATCTCAATTATCTGGTTATTTGTAAGACATCCGGTTCTCTTGACCTCCTCAAAACCTGCTTTAAGTGCCTGTGCATAGTCACGAACCTCTTTTGCATTGGCATTTGTAATGAAATCACCGAACAGATCCTCTTTATATAATTCATCATGTGTGGTTATGATATTTTCTATTGCAGAGCTGTCCTTTGCCTCCAGCAGAGGAAGGGTATTTATCAATATGGACTGGTTGGGAATAGTCTGGGAAATTCCCTTTAACTCTGCAAGATACCGGTGTGACTGTGCGGTCTGGCGGAGTATCTGCTTTGTTTCAATATCTTCTGATGGAGGTAGTTCCGATATTACAAAAGTTTTCATAATGGTGACTTTTATCCAGGCAGGAGAAAATAATATCTTCCTGAATATCCTTATTATGCCGATTCTTGCTCCAGCTTTGCTTCAAATACTTCCCTGAGCACAGACTGCAAAAGCATAGCCGTTTGGTCTTTACGTTCTTTCACCTGAGTTTCCAGTTCATCAACCATTGAGAGTAGCTTTTCGATTCGCTCTACAATGACACGCTGTTCAGCAAGAGGTGGAAGCGGAAAATCAATATCACGAATTGTTTCCATCGATAAACTTGGCTGTGCGGTAGCCTTCATGTGTTTAAAAATTTCCTTTTGCCCAAATTTGGATAAGAGAAAATAATTGAATAGTCGATTATTAACCATTTGATCACAACCTTTAAATGGTTCCATCTTTGCAACATTTGGAGCTAAATGATATCTTTCTTTTTCATCAAATAAAGCGATATCACCAATACCAGCACCAATGAAAGTGACTAACAAACACTGTTGTGTAAGAGCACATCTATCAAGTAATAATGAAGTTTTTCTGTCAATATACAAAAGATTTCTTTTGTATATATGAAGTTTTCTTACATTCTGTGCTCTGATAACTGGAATTTCACCTATCGCACTAAGTGTGACATGTTTTGAATATTCAAAACCAGCCAATTTAGTTACAAAATAAATATCATCAGCTTTTACTTTAACCCATTCAATCGGAAGTGTAAGGTCGCCTATGAATGATCTTATGAATTTTGGTAATTTCCCTTTTTTTAGCTCCCTGTTACGGATCAGTGTCTGTTTTTCTACTATAATTTTAGCAAGAAGAGCTTCTGCATCATAATCTGGATCACCTTTACGTACTGGATTAGCTCTTCTCCAGTCTGCGGTGAGCTTGCCTTCAATGGCTTCCTGGAGGATAGATTGACGGAGCTTTGTTAAGAGATGGGATTGTATGGTGAACTCTCTGTCTAAGTTTTGTACTATTTTTTTTGATAAGAGATACTTTGTAATTATTCTATCTTGATCTCTAATTTTAGGGCAAGGAATCTCAAAATCCAATACTTCCAATGGGCTGACTCGAGAGTAATTTGTACTTCCTTTTGCTTTGATTTGGTTTTGAATAACATCAGTATCAATGAGTACTAACAAATACTCAGGCTTTATTTTATTTTTATCGAGCTGAAAGAGATAATAATGACTGCTAACAATTGCACCTTCCAATTCTTTTGGTACTATCCCATAACCACCGAATTTTGCATCCATCTCAGCTACAAGAAAATCATCTTCGTGACAAACTCTCTGTTTTTTTGTTTTTATATCTCCGCCTGCTACTTCATCTCTCAGAACAATGCCTTTTTTATGGAGTTGCACTCTACAACGTTTATATTGTTCAGAATCTTTGATTGTCATAAATTCTTTTCGATATTTAGCAATTTCATGAAGTCTCACTTTTGGGTATCTATTCATTACCCAACTCCTTATTCAACTTTGAGAGCAAATCATTGCTCTTCGTGAATGAATCGTGGAGCATTGATAGCAATTTACCGCTGGAATAGGTGTGCTCTTCTTCCTGGATGTGTGGATTTTTGATATCCAGATTGTAGCCGTTCTCCTGTAAGGTTGTGATAGGTATTTTCCACGCCTGTTCGTTTTCCTCTCGCTTGTCCCACCACTTTTTAAGACTCTCGAATTCTATTTTCTGAATCGGCTTGGTTTTGGAATATGACTTCATCCCTTCTGGAAGTTTGTGTTCCCAATACCAGATTTCTCTGGTCGATTCCCCTCTGGTAAAGAACAGAAGATTTGTTGCTACACTGGCATAGGGCTGAAACACTGAATTGGGAAGACGTACAATGGTGTGTAGGTTGCATTTTTCCAACCACTCCTGGCGGATGCGGGATTTTACCCCATCTCCGGTGAGAGAACCATCAGGAAGGACAATTGCCGCCCGTCCACCCTCTTTAAGATAACGGATCATCAGAAGCAGAAACAGGTCAGCACTTTCAGTAGTACGGAAGTTCAAGGGGAAATTCGTCTGTACTCCATCTGTCACAGAAGCCCCGAAAGGTGGATTTGCAAGAATTACATCAACCCTCTCCTTGCTTCCTATACTTGTATATTCCCTGTTCAGACTGTCTGTGTACTCTATGTTGGGCATTTCGATATCATGAAGAATCATATTTGTGACACAGAGCATGAATGGAAGAGGCTTGAGCTCCATACCGTGAATTGTCTCTTCCAGAATTTTCAGGTCATTGACATTTTTGACATCCTGTCTGCGAATATTCTCAATGGCACTTGTTAAAAAGCCCCCTGTGCCACATGCCGGATCAAGCACCTTTTCACCCAGGCGTGGATTGATTATCTCGGTCATGAATTCAGTGATAGCACGAGGAGTATAAAACTCTCCGTAATTGCCCGCACTTTGCAGCCCTTTCAGGATAGTTTCATAAATATCTCCAAAAAGGTGGCGGTCTTCAGAGATATTGAAGTCAATCTGGTTGAGCTGATTGAGCACCTGCCTGATAATGGTGCCGTTCTTCATATAGTTATTTGTACCTTCAAAAATCTCACGGATGATCAGTGTTCGTTTGTTACCGCTGGAGATATCAAGTTCCTTTAATCCGGGAAAAAGAGTCTGGTCAATAAACAGCTTGAGATCATCACCGGTAAGTCCTTCAGCATCTGCCGCCCAGTTGCGCCACTGAAGTTCCTTGGGAATGACTGATTTATAACTTTCCTCAATAAGTTCAAGCTCTTTATCTTTATCATCTATAATTTTAAGAGTAATCATCCAGCCAAGCTGTTCTATCCGCTGTGCATCTCCAGAGACACCCTGATCTTTCCGCATGATATTCTGTAGGGTTTTTATAATGCTTCCAATATTCTTCATTTATGCTGCAACCTTGTATATTTCCTCTTCAAGTTCCTGAATCGCTTTCAGGTAGTTATTTTTACCTCCAAAGGCTCCCACAATTTCAGTAAGAGTACCGAAGGTATTCAATGGTTCTACTTTTAGGATAGAGAGATCCTCAATATTTTCAATTCCGTCACTGGCATATTTGTCCAGCAGTGCCATCAGCACCGCCCGAGCTTTTTCTCCATACCTTGTAAAATAATCCCGTTTTTTTACCGAATTTGCCCGTTCCCGCCTTGTCAGGGCAGGTTTGTCCCAGGCTACATGGCAGATCAGGTCAAAGAGATCAATATCTTTCTTGACCTCCCCCATGAGATTTTCCAGAATTATACCCTGCTGTTCAAGCTCCTCTATGATAGTTCTCTTTTTCACTGTCTGATTCCACATGGTCAGGAAATATTCAAGAGTACGGAATTTTTGTAGGAGCCCATTTTTTGTGTACTCCTTCAGGCTCTGGGTGATCAGTTTGCCGTTTATGTCAAGATGCTGTACACGCTCATTGAGGATGGAAACATCAACTCCTGCCACATAGACTTTGACTTTTGGTTCGGGTGGTGGATCACCGATTATTCCTCCACCGCCTGTAGTTACCTCTTCATCTTCAGTATCAGTTGTTGAATCAGGGGACTCTGAAATATTTTCATCTTCAAAATCAATCTCTTCTCCGGTTTCAGGGTCTGAGACTGGTTCATCATTACCTGAATTAATGTCCTCTTCCGTAAACTCATCTTCAATTGACACTTTTCTTACCTGCACAGGATCGCCGTCAAAATTTGGATCGGCAAAAAGCTCTGTTACATTGCGAAAGTCCATAATGGTGAAGTATTGTTTTCCATACTCCTCGTTGATTCTGGTTCCCCGACCTATGATCTGTTTGAACTCTGTCATGGAAGCGATGTTGGAGTCCAGAACAATGAGTTTGCAGGTCTGGGCATCAATTCCTGTAGTCATCAGCTTGGAGGTAGTTGCAATGACAGGATAGGTCTCTTCTGGATTGATAAAGTTGTCCAGCTCTCGCTTGCCCTCATCATCATCTCCTGTTATACGCATTACATATTTCCATGATTTATGAACCTCTTCAGGATTTTCATTTGCCAGAGCATGACGCATTCTTTCTGCATGCTCAATATCGACACAGAATACTATTGTCTTGTCGAGGGAATTAGTTTTATGAAGGTACTCAGTTATTTTGTTTGCAACTTTTTTGGTACGCTCATCAATAACAAGGTTGCGGTCATAATCCTTTGTGTTGTAAATCCTGTCTTCCACAATATTGCCGTGAATATCCAGAAATCCCTCTTCAGGTCGCCACCCTTCAAGATCGACATTAATTCCAACACGAATAACCTTGTATGGGGCAAGGAAGCCGTCATCTATTCCCTGTTTTAAAGAGTATGTATAAATAGGATTTCCGAAGTATTCAATATTTGAGACTTGACTGGTCTCCTTTGGAGTCGCAGTCAAACCGATGTGGGTTGCATTGGAAAAATATTCAAGAATGCTCCTCCATGCACTGTCTTCGGCTGCACTTCCCCGGTGACACTCATCAATAACAACCAGATCAAAAAAGTTAGGACTGAACTCCCTGTAAGCGTCACTGTCTTCATTATAATTTGTCAGACCTTGATAAAGAGCCAGATAGATTTCAAAAGCCTTATCAATAACCTTCTTGCGGATTAGCGTCATTTTATCCCTGAAGTGCCTGAAATCACCCCGTTTGGTCTGGTTGATGAGGGCATTACGATCAGCAAGGAAAAGAATTCGTTTTTTTGTCCTGCTCTTCCATAGGCGGTAAATGATCTGAAATGCCGTATATGTTTTTCCAGTTCCAGTTGCCATTACCAGTAGAATCCGTCTTTGCCCTCTGGATATAGCTTCCACAGATCTATTGATGGCAATTTGCTGGTAATAGCGGGGCTTTCTGCCAGAACCATCCAGGAAATAATCGAAAGAACTGACATATTCCTGTTCGGTGGTTTCTATTCCTTTGAATTTTTTATATTTTTGCCATAATTCATATGGAGTCGGGAAGCTGTCAAGGTGAAGCTCTCTTTCTGGATGGCTGGTCATGCCGGAACGGTCATGTTCCAAGAAACCATCGCCGTTTGAACTGAAAACAACTGGAATATCAAGAATTTCAGCATATTTCATACCCTGTTGTATGCCGGAACCCAGAGAATGGTTGTTGTCTTTTGCCTCAATAATAGCTATCGGAATATTTGGCTTGTAATACAGAATAATGTCAGCCTGTTTTCTACTACCACGAACGGTTTTATTCCCTTTAACAAAAATTCGACCATCAGTGAAGCTAACCTCTTCTCTGACCTGAGTCTCTATATTCCAATCAGCTTTTTTTAATGCAGGTATAATATACTGTGTTACTATATCCCTCTCTGAAAGATTTTTCTTGTTTGTCATTTGAATAGTCTCTTTTCAATATTTACATGAAGCATGATGAGAGTGACTTGTTCATAGGAGCTTATGAACTTTAGCAGTATTGTTCATATTTTTATTCCTATTTATCTAAGCATCCATGAACGTAGTCAGTGCTATACAATATCAGGCAATGGCGGAAAATTATTTTGAGCTAAACTGGAGCATTGATACCAGATATATTCCTGGCTTGTAAATACGGTAGGATGGGCAAGCAATGTGTGCCCATCATTTCGATATTCCAAAACGTCATGATAGAGGCTTGAATTTCCGTTTGTTTTTGGCAATCCAGTCACCCAGCAAACCAGCTTTTTTGGCTCTCCGAGATTTTCCGTGGTTGACAAGTGCCCTATTTTGTAATAAGAAGCTCAGCCCCAATGGTATCCAATAGTATTCGTTGTCTGAGATGTTGAATGTTAAAGATCCCATAGCATCTTCGTTTTATAACCTTGATCTTATTATTCAATCCCTCCACAAAGCCGCTGTTACAGCGTTTGTTGAAATAATTGGCAATCTGTGACTGAAAAGTATTTAATGTCTTCATAAAAG
>JADFZJ010000086.1 GCA_015232555.1 Desulfamplus sp.
GTTTTTCCAAATATCTGCCTCTTTTTTGCATGACAAAGATAGAGCATATCCTCTGCTCTCGTCATGGCAACATAAAAAAGTCTCCTCTCCTCATCAATATCTTCACATTGCCTGTCTGCTCCTTTTCCATTATCCATATTTGGAGAGGTCTGATTATCTTCCAGATGATTAAAACCGCTTCGGCTAAAAAAAGGAATCAGACCATTTTCGCAACCAACAATAAATACAACCTTAAATTCAAGCCCCTTTGATGCATGCATGGTCATCAAGGCTACCTTTTCTGCTTGATAGTCAATAGTATCAATATCTCTTTTCATGGTAATATGTTCATAAAAACGAGCAGGATCAGGATATTTTTCAGCCTCTTTTATAAGCAGGTCAGCAATTTCAATACTTTTTTTATTTTTGTTGATAACTTTCTCTATTTGAAGTTCATCAATCATTATTTTTAAAAATTCTGCTGTATTTTTGGATTGAAGCAAGTTCTTGTTGATATGAAGGTTGTTGTTGATATTTTTATTGTCTGTATAGCTGTTATTGCAAAATTCCGTTAAATTAAGCGATTTTTTATAAGCTGACAAAATATCGTAGTCGTAAAATGTTCCTCTATCGATGAGTATCCGCAGGCATGATATAAGCTCTTTGATACCTTTTTCCAAAAAAATATTGTCTCTGTCTGCTGTCTGAAATGGAATTCCAGCCTTGTCAAAAATTTTGGATAAAACTTCACTCTGTTTTTTGGTGCGGTAGAGAATAGCTATATCAGAAAATGAATATTCATCTTTTGTTGAAGAGTCAGCTTTGCCCGAATCCATGGAAAACATAGATATCCCGCCCACAAGACGCTCAATGGTTTTGCCAACCATCACAGCCTCTGCTTCTTCAGAAGCTGCTTCAAGAATATGAATCTGCTGTTCTCCCTGAATCCCTGAAAATAACCTCTCTTTTGATTGGATATTTTCAACGTGCATTAAATTATTCTTATCTTTTATAATATTTATCTCTTCTTTGCTATTACGAATCAGTTGAAATGACGCTTCAAGTATGGTCTCAGTTGATCTGTAGTTTCGCTTAAAGACAATCTTTTCAGTATCAGGATAATCCTGACCGAATCGTTTGAAATATCTATTATCTGCACCTCTGAATCCATAAATTGACTGGTCAGGATCGCCTATAACACATAGATTTTTCCCGTCACCTGCAATAAGTCTAATCAATTCATACTGGCTTTTGTTTATATCTTGGTATTCATCAACAAAAATGTGTGTAAATCTATTCTTTAATTTGGATAGTATCTCGCTGTTTTCACTATTATTTTGGAGAAGCTCAATTACCATAATTATTAAATCGTCAAAATCTACAAGCTGATAAGATGATAAAAGCTCCTGATATTGTTTTAAAACTTGCAAAATTATGTTCTGTTTTTCATTTCCAGAACGTGCTGTTGTGGCATAATTATCAGTTTTTTTTGTAAGATCATAATACACTGAACCGACCTGTTTGAGCATTGCAATGTCAAGCTCAATTTTAGAGGAAGATATCAGCTTTTTTATTTTATGGTTGTTTGTATTATCAGGAGTGCAGTTATCAGGAAATGCGAGTTTTATAGCCTGTTTAATAAATGCCTTACGCAATGTTTCATCTGCAATTGCAAAACTAAAATTTGTGTATTCTTTGAGAACCATCAGACAAAATCCGTGAAATGTGGAGATAAACACATCTTTTCCATTTGTGGAAATATTTTGCCCTGATTCGTTATCATTTGGATATGCAGACGCTGAATCAAGAGAATTAATTGATAGCTTATCTTTTTTACAGTATATTTTTTTTATTCTATGCGTCATCTCTTCTGCTGCTTTTGATGTAAATGTAAGTGCTAATATTGACTCAGGATTTACATGGTCATTGATGATAAGTGATGCAATTTTTTCTGTGAGTGTATGGGTTTTGCCTGTACCCGGACCTGCCTCCATCAGAAGTGGTCTGTTCTTGGAAATTATAGCCTTCTGCTGTTCTGGATTAAGTTCGTTTTTTCGATTATTCTCTTGTTTAAGATTGTTCTTAATCAGAGCCAATTTTTCCAAATGCTGTTTTTCAGCAGATACTAATAAAATATCTTTTTTTCTCTCTCTTTTTTCTTTTTTATTATCCTTTGACTGCATTTTACTTGACTTCATCGTAAACATGCTGATGTCGCCTTTTAGTTTCTCTTTCTCTTCATGCGTAAAAACAGTTACACGACCAAATTCTCCATCAAAACCAGGACTTAAATGAATCTCCTTGTTTCGCATTCTCCTGATTGCTTCGGATAAAAGCGGAATCCCTGCCCGTTCAATCTCATCAATATCTTGTTTAAGCAGAATATCAAGCTCTGGTCCAAGGGTGGATATTGCTTTGGTGTAGTAAAAATCAACTTTTTTTGTTTTGGTTCCTGTTTTGCATATTTCAGAAAGAATCTCTGCAAGGGGAATTATGCTCTGATAACCGTGCCGATTATCGGGCGTATAACTCTCTGGTCTTGATGCAAGCTCTTGAACCCTGTAGAGCACTCCAAGTGTGAGAGGTTTTCCGCATTCAGGGCAGATTCCGTCATGCTGCAAAGTTTCTGATGGGTTAAAGCAGACATTACATTTTCTGTGCCCATCATAGTGATACTTTCCCTCCTCAGGATACATGTCAATTGTACCTAAGTAGCCGTTTGGAGTATGGCAATTAGGCGTTAAAGATTTTTGGACTTGTAAATTTTGTATGTTGGAATCCTGACTCCAAGAATTATCATCGCAGATAACCTTATTATATGGTTGTTTAAGGGCATCTCTTATACTCTTGTATGATAAAATTGTGTTGAAAGCAGAGGCATTTCTTCCCATAAACATTGGTGAATGTGCATCAGAACAGGAGATAAAGTTCATTCTGTCCAAATTCTCAACTCTCCAGTTCATTGGCAAATCTGATGAAAGACCAGTCTCTACAGCAAAAATATGGCTTGCAAGCGAACCAAAACACTCTTCAACAGAATTAAAACCCGATTTTGAACCGAACATTGAAAACCATGGCGTCCAGATATGGGCAGGAATCATAAAAGCATCTTCAGATGTCTCAAGCATAATCTCAAGAAGTTTTTCACAGTCAAGACCTAAAATAGGGCGTCCGTCAGATGTTATATTGCCGATTTTGCCAAGTTTTTCGTTAAATGCTTGGACACTTGCCATATCAGAAAAATATATCAAATTGTGGTTTTTACGCACCCTGCCATCTTTTTTGTAGATAGAGCTTATTTCGCACTGAAGAATGAATCTAACTTTGTTGTTATCAAGTTCCTGATAGCTTTTATTATC
The DNA here is from genome assembly GCA_015232555.1 of Desulfamplus sp. Classification (GTDB taxonomy): domain Bacteria; phylum Desulfobacterota; class Desulfobacteria; order Desulfobacterales; family Desulfobacteraceae; genus Desulfamplus. Next base: position 3,339 of record JADFZJ010000086.1, read on the forward strand.
ATTATTATTCTTAATATAAAGCGGCAGCTTATATATGTTATCTATATCCTTTATTATCTGATCTTTAAGTTTGAACAACCCTGATTCTGCTGGTTCAAGTTTATCCTTAAGCTCCTTAAACCAGCCAGGATGAGTAAAATCGCCAGTCCCCACAACGGTGATTCCTTTAACCATTGCTGCCTGATAAGTATGCTCAAGATCAAGATTCTTTGATGTAGCTCTCGAAAAATGGGAGTGAAGGTGAAGGTCTGCTATAAATTCCATTGGTAATTTCGCTGCCTCTAATAAATTATAAATAAAAAAGTATAAGTCCTCAATTAAGATCGGTAAATAAAGGACAAAAAAATAAAAACAAAATATTATTAACCTTTTGAATTTGTTGATTTTAAACTAAACTTAAAAATTAGCCACAATTTTATATGACTGACTTAGAAGAAGTATAGGATATCTTTATTTTTTCAAATAGTTATGATACACTATAAAAAATAATGTCTCTTTAAAGAATCAACTTTGTATGAATTTTACTGGAAATATCTGAAATAAGAACATAAGCAGCTTTGCTGCAATTATTGTTGGATTGAAATTCCTGAACAATGAAATACAAAACAATAAAATGAAAAACAACGAAATAAAAAAACAATGATAACAGTCAAAAATCTAAATAAAATATATAAATCTATTCATGCACTCAAAGATGTTAATCTTGATGTGAAATCTGGTGAGCTGTTTGCCTATCTTGGTCCTAATGGTGCTGGCAAAAGTACAACCATCAGGATATTAACAGGTCTTACCCAGCCCACATCAGGCACAGTCACCTTGAACGGTTTTGACCTGAAAAATAGCAGTATCAAAAGCCGTCAGCAGTGCGGTCTTGTGCCTCAATCTATTAATCTTGACCAGGAGCTTTCTGTCTATGAAAACATGACCATTCACGGGCTTCTTTTTCGTATGAATAAAAAAGAGCGTGATGATAAAATCGAAGAGCTTTTAAATTACGTGGATTTAAGTGCAAGAAGTTATAGTCTTGTTAAGGAGCTTTCTGGCGGTATGAAACGGCGGCTCATGATTGCAAGAGCGTTAATGCACTCCCCTTCTGTACTCTTTCTTGACGAACCGACAGTCGGACTTGATGCTGGCATGAGGCGTAAAATCTGGGCACTCATAAAAAAAATTCAGCAGCAGGGGACAACAATATTTCTTACCACCCACTACATTGAAGAGGCAGAATTTTTGGCTGATAGGGTTGCTTTTTTGGATACTGGCACAATTTTGGTTGTAAATACTCCGTCAAATCTTATGTCAAGCCTTGGAACATGGGCTTTAGATCGTCTTATAGATGATAAGATGGAACCGATCTATTTTAATGACAGAGAAGAGGCTAATCTCTACATTGCCGCTCACAAGGATAGTTTTACCCTTCGCCGTGTCAATCTTGAAGATGCCTTTCTTTCAATTACAGGAAAAAAAGTTAAATGATTCACTCACTCCTTGCGGTTTATTACAGGGAAATGCTCATTATGCGAAGAAGGCTGACCCGCCTTGTGCCGTCATGGTCAGTATCCCCGCTTCTCTATCTGATAGCCTTTGGATATGCAATGGGAAAGCATGTTGCAATTGACGGTCATTCTTATATGGAGTTTCTCATTCCCGGACTTATTGCCATGAACAGTATGACTCAGGCATTTGCCATTGCAAGCGAAATCAACATTGCCCGATTCTACTGGCATATATTTGAAGAGATTCAGGCTGCCCCTGTAAGTGATTTTTCTTATGTTGCGGGTGAGGTTCTCGCAGGAATCACGCGTGCTCTGCTTTCAACATGCGTAATTTTGATTTTGGGCTTGATGTTCGGTGTTGTTCTATCTTGCAGCTTCATGTTCTGGTTTGGAGTTTTCCTTAACAGCTTTGTATTTGCATCTCTTGCTGTTGGACTTGCAATGCTTGTTAAATCTCACGGAGATCAAGTGCTTCTTACAAGTTTTGTTATAACCCCTATGGCTTTTTTAGGCGGAACATTTTTCCCGCTGGAAAATTTTCCTGTTTGGGGACAAAATCTTGTCCATATCCTGCCAATCACCCACGCTGCCAAAGCCATCAGAGCCGCATCTCTGAATAATATCCTGCCACTATCCTCCTATATTGTTCTGGCTGTCACAGGCTCTATCTTTTTTATAATCGCTGTTGTGTGTGTCAAAAGAGCAAAAGATTGATTATATTTAAACCATTCAAGAGCCTCTTTTTTAAAAGCTCAAGCAGTTTTTTCAAAAAACTTATGACTCCGAGGGTTTGTTATGAATAAAAAAAGATTTGCAGTAAACTATCTCGTTCCGGTGCTGCTTTGGATATTTTGTTTAATACAAATTATCTGCTGCAATGATATTAAGGCTGAAGATACTCCAGAAACTAAAGTTTCTCCTACGGTTGAGCTTCTTCTTGGAAGCTGGAGCCGCTATAACAACAGAGTATATACACTGCTGATTATAAGAGCTAATGGCAATTGGTCATCAGATCTTAGAGTAGAAGGTGCTACCTCAAAGATAATTGAGCGTAAAGGAGAGGCTACAGGAACATGGAGTATTGAAGATAACAAGCTGATCATGAAAGTATTAACTTCTGAAATGGAAGATGTGTGGGCAATTGGGGAGTTGACACTTGAGATAGTTGAGATAGACAATAAAGTGCTGACCTTGAAATATCCCAATTCAAGGATCATAACATGGAAAAAAGCCAGTGTTGTTAAAAAAGAGAAAAAGGCGGAAGGAGAGGTTGTAACTACTATAAGCCCTACAATCACAATCAAACCTATAGTTGTCAATTTGAACAAAATCAGCTCGAATGATAAGGACCGCTATCTATGTCTTGCTCTGGAAGTTCAACTTCAAGAGATGGACACTACTGCTATTGTACCAAAACTTCATCCTCGTGCTTTGGATGCAGCCATTTTATTTTTAAGTTCTCTTATGTATAATGATGTAAAAACTTTTGATGAAATGAAAGTAGTTACTCAGAAACTTACAAAAATACTTAATCCATACTTTGACGGAATGGTTACAGATGTAATATTAAACCATATTATGGTATCATCAAGCGTAGATAAGGTAGATGAATTTATTATAGAGCACTCGCCGCCGCCTGTACTTGAAAATAAAGCGGGCGAAGGGGCTGATAAAGGCAAGGAAGAAGAAAAGAAAAAAGAGGCTGATAAAGAAAAAAAATAGGTAGCCAAACAAGAAGAAAAAATAAAATTTTTAATTGATAACCACAAGGACATAGATAAATGGGTAAAACAATTGCTGAAAAGATATTTGATGCACACCATGTAGATTCGCCATTTGGAGATATTGATGTCATAAGTTTGGACGCTGTATTCTGCCATGAAATTACAACTCCGATTGCCATTACAGATTTAATGGCACGAGGTAAAGACAGGGTATTTGATCCATCTAAAATCAAGGCTGTCATTGATCATGTAACTCCTGCAAAGGATTCTAAAACAGCTATGCAGGGCAAAATTCTCAGAGATTGGGCAGTAAGGCACAAGATAAAAGATTTTTTTGATATTGGAAGAAATGGAGTATGTCACGCCATTTTTCCAGAAAAGGGTTTTGTCCGTCCAGGATTTACAATCATAATGGGAGATTCACACACATGCACACACGGAGCTTTTGGAGCATTTGCAGCAGGCGTTGGAACAACTGACCTTGAAGTTGGAATTTTAAAAGGTGTCTGTGCCTTTAAAAAAACTGAATCAATTAAAGTTTATATCTCAAATAGTGTCGGAGGTTCAGGTGAGCTTCCCAAAGGTGTTTATGCAAAAGATGTTATTTTATCTCTTATAGGACAAGTTGGGGTGAATGGTGCAACCAACAAAGTTTTGGAGTTTTGCGGTCCTGTAGTTGAAAAGATGACAATGGATCAACGTATGACTCTTTGCAACATGGCGGTTGAAGCTGGTGCAACAAGCGGTATTTGTGCCCCTGATATGGTGACTGTGGAATATCTTTGGCAATTTATAAAAGATGACTATCTTTCTAACGCTCAAAATGGATTCAAAGATAAACATTCATCTAAGGTTGATGAATATTCTGCTAAACGAATGGCTTTAGAAGATTTCAGCAGATTTACACCAGACAGTGATGCAATCTACAGCAGCACCATTCAGATGGATGTCTCTGAACTCCAGCCACTTGTGACATTCGGTTATAAGCCTGATCAGGTAAAACCAGTTGCAGAGATGGAGGGAACAAGGATTGATCAGGTTTATATAGGTTCTTGCACTAACGGCAGATTGGAAGACCTTGAGATTGCAGCATCAATTCTGAAAGGCAAAAAAATCTCAGATTCAGTAAGGGGAGTTGTCTCTCCTGCAACACCTGATATCTATTCACAAGCATTGGATAAAGGGATTATAAAGATATTCATGGATGCAGGTTTCTGTGTTACTAATCCAACGTGCGGTGCCTGTCTTGGAATGAGTAACGGCGTTCTTGCAGATGGAGAGGTTTGTGCATCAACCACCAACAGAAATTTTAATGGGCGTATGGGCAAAGGCGGAATGGTTCACCTTATGAGTCCGGCTACTGCTGCTGCGTCAGCAATCAAAGGGTATATTACCAATTCAGAACTATACTCACTGTAAATGGTCAAAATTATCAACCTATAACCCATTATTAACAGTTAAGTTTTTAAATAATAAGGTAGAGATGAGATGAAAAATTTTAACGGCAAGGTACTTTTTCTTAATAGGTCTGATATTAATACAGATGAGATCATACCTGCAAAATATCTTACAGAGAGTACAAAAATAGCATTAAAACCCTATCTGCTTGAGGATATCGTCCTTAAAGGGTTTAATCCAGCCAAAGATATTGAAGGTAAATCTGTGGTGATAGCACGAGACAATTTCGGTTGTGGTTCATCTCGTGAACACGCACCATGGGCATTTGAAGTCAATGGTATAAACATGGTTATTGCATCAGGGTTTGCCAGAATTTTCAGGCAGAATATGTTCAACTGCGGTATGATGGCAGTTGAACTTGACAATGCTACTATTGACAGACTATTTACAATGTTTGCAGATAAAAACACATCAGTTGAGACTGACATGGATAAGATGACATTTATATTTACTGCTGATAAATCAAGCCAAATTTCAGATGACAGTAGTGGCAGTAATCTCTTACGTGAAGTTATACCTTTTAAAATCAGTGAATATGATCTCTCCCTTGTAAAAGCAGGTGGCTGGGTTGATTATGCGGATCAAAAATACTAAATTTCTATGCAAATAGAGATAAACGCTACGCGTAGAGACGCAAGTTAGTCTCTACAAACAATTGCATTCTATAACGGTGAAGGTCAGATGAAAATTATTGAACCATATTTTGAAATACTTCATATAGCAGAGGCTGAGGATATTTACCGCCATTTAGAACTTGCAGCCAGAAACTGCTACAAATCAGAAGAGTATATAGCAGAAGGAACAGCAGAGGAGTTTTTACAGCGTATTCTGAAATCAGGACATGAGAGCGTTATTGAGCACGTTTCTATAACTGTCAGAATAGTGTGTGACAGAGGGGTTTTAGCAGAGCTGACCCGCCACCGCCTTGCGAGCTTTTCAGTGGAATCTACCCGTTATGCAAACTATTCAAAAGATAAATTCGGCAGTGAGATTACAGTCATAAAGCCATTTTTCTGGCAGGAAGATTCGCCTCAGTATCAAGAGTGGAAAAAGGCTATGCAGGCATCGGAAAATGCTTACATGAACCTTATCCAAAGCGGAGCAAAGGCTCAGGAGGCAAGAAGTGTTCTGCCAAACAGCCTGAAAACAGATATCATTATTACTGCAAATATCCGTGAGTGGCTGCACATCTTTAACCTTCGTTGCTCAAAGGCTTCTCATCCCCAGATGCGTGAAATTATGATTCCTCTGCTTGCAGAGTTCAACAAAAGGCTGCCTGTGCTGTTTGGTAATCTTTATGGTAAATACAAACAATAGGTGAAATTGACAAAAAATATGCGGTGTATATTTATCTGGAAAGCTGTATATCATCTTTATTTACATATTTTTTATAATCCTCTCGAAGCGGAGAAAAAACTTCAATTGCAACAGAATCTTCCATTATTTCTGCTTTATGTTTAGAGCCTGTTTAAAAATTATATGCAACATGTAAAAATCTTTGCTCACGAACCAATATAGAGCCAAAAGAGCCTTTTATGACTCCAGCAGATTCTAAACAGTAATCCATTAAGACGGACAAGGTTGCA
>JADFZJ010000087.1 GCA_015232555.1 Desulfamplus sp.
AATTGTATGTAAAAATAACAATTACAATAATCAGCAAAAGATATTGTAACATATTTCTTCAGGATGTTAAAAAAGAACTTTTGTCATAAATACCTAAAAACTAACGCAAGTTAGTGGAGTGATATTAGTATGTTAAATAATACTTTAATGAAAACGGCCCAAATGGACAAACTTATCAGCAGCATTATTTATAGTATAAGACAACGCTGTTTTGTTTTTGCACTTGAAAACAATCTATACAATGAACCATTTAACTTTAAAAACGCGTTATCACATTTTTCATTGGTTGATGAAATCCATTCCTCAAACTCTTATGAAAATACGAATGCAATATCCAGCAAAGTAAACGACAACTCAATACAGCCCGGGTTTTTACAGTCTAAAGGTTTATCGCCAGGATATTTCAACAAAGCAGCGGAACATTACAATGCTGGTAATTTTGATGAAGCAGAACATATCTGCACTGAAATCATAAATTCAGAACCGCATGGGGATTCCTATAATCTGCTTGCCCAAATTGAACATAAAAAAGGGAATTACGAAAAAAGCATCAAATTTATGCACAAAGCACTTGAATTTGATCAAACATCTTCCATGTATAACAATAATTTAGGGAATATTCTCTTCGAGCAGGGTAACTTTGAAACAGCAGCCAAATTTTTCAGTAAAGCCATTGAATACAGAGCAGATTTTGCTGAAGCCTACTTTAACCTTGGGCTTGCAGAGGTGAGAGACGGCAATAATGAAAAAGCTCTGCCTCACTTTGAAAAAACTATTCAGTTAAGACCAAATATCAGCGATGCTTACACAAATATTGGCAATATATATATGGATATGAACAAAACAGAGGCAGCAATTGATATTTACAGGAAGGCTCTTACTCTAAAACCGCAAGATATGGTTATAAGCGTGAATTTAAACCTTGCGTTACAGGCTATTAATGAGTTGGAAGAGGCAGAGAAAGTATTATCAGATGCTCTGGAATACTCACCCGATAGTCCTGAGCTTCTTTTAAATTTAGGTAATATTTATCAAAATAGCAATAAAAGTAGCGAGGCAATAGAGTGTTATCAGAAAGCACTGAAGGCAGCTACCAATGATGTAAAAATTAATTATAACCTTGGCACCACCTTCATGGAATCAGGGCAATATACAGATGCCATACCCTTTTTTGAAGCAACATTAAAGCTATCTCCTGAAAATACTCAGGCACTAAATAATATCGGGCTGGTGCATTTTAAAATAGGTGATAACCAGACCGCATTAACCTATTATGAAAAAGCTATTAATCTTAGAGATGATTTTGCTGAAGTACATAACAATATAGGTCTTGTCTATAAACTTTTAGAGCATAAAAAGAAAGCCATGCAACATTTTGAGAGGGCAATAGAGATTGATCCTAAATTTGGAGAGGCTTTTCATAATCTTGCTGAAATTCAACGGGAATCACACTTGTATGATGAAGCCTTTGAAAACAGCATTAAGGCTATTGCACTTGAGCCTGATTTGACACCCGCCTATACCCATCATTCATACCTTTTGAAGTGGCTTTGTGAGTGGGAAGAATACGACAGGATAAAAGAGCAACTTGATCTTCTGGTAACTAAAGAGATTGACACGGGTAAAATTGTTAGAGAGACACCTTTTATGAATCTTATCAGAGTTGATGATCCTGTTTATAACCAAAAGGTTGCGGATCACTTTGCACGTAAAATATCAGAAAAAGCAAAAAATCTTAAAGCAGTGTTTTCATTTGAAAAATGTCGCACTAATCGTGAAAAAAATAGTAAGCAAAAAATAACAGTAGGTTATATCTCTGCAAATTTCAGATATCACCCTCTTGCCCATCTTCTGGCAAATCTTTTCAGGCATCATAATAGAGATGAGTTTAAAGTCAACTGCTACTCAATGGGACCGGACGATGGCAGTGAATATAGAAAAAGATTTGTGGAAGATTCTGATATTTTTAGAGATATACGCAATTTAAACCATGTTGAGTCAGCACAACTGATATTTGATGATAAGGTAGATATTTTAGTAGATTTGATGGGATATACTCAGGGGAGCAGGCTTGAGATTAACGCTCTTCGTCCAGCACCGCTTCAGGTCAGGTATATGGGAATGCCAGGAACAATGGGTGGCAATCTTTTTGATTATATTATTGTAGATGAGATAGTGCTGCCAAGAGATCAACAGAAACATTATGCTGAAAAGTTCATCTATATGCCCTATACTTACCAGATAAATGACAGAAGCAAAAAGATATCTCAAGAGCCTGTAACGCGTCAGATGTTTAACCTTCCTGAAGATAGTTTTGTATTCTGCTCATTTAATACAAGTTATAAGACTGACCCTGTTATATTCTCAGCTTGGATGGATATTTTACGTCAGACAGAAAACTCTGTCTTATGGTTAATGCCTGATATTAAAAGAGCCGGGTATAATATGCACAAAGTGGCTGCAAAAAACGGAATAAATCCTGAACGGCTCATTTATACTGACAACATACCCCTTGAAAAACATTTAGCAAGAATCGGGTTGGCAGACCTCGCTCTTGACACACGTACAGTTGGCGGTGCTGCAACAACAAGTGATGCTCTATGGGGCGGAGTTCCAGTTATCACGCTGCTTGGAAACCGTTTTATATCAAGGATGTCGGCAAGTATTCTATCTGCAATAGGGCTTGATGAACTGATTGCTACCAACCTTGATGATTATAAAAAACTTGCCATACAATTTGCACAAGATAGAGATGCACTTAGGCAGTTAAAGGCGAAACTGCAAAAGAACATTCAAACCATGCCTCTTTTTGATACTGAGGGTTTTACACGGCACCTTGAAAGAGGATTTAAACAGATATGGGATATTTATATTTCAGGGGGAAAACCTCAGATTATTGATTTAAAAAACAGGTGAATCGATCTGTTAAATATTGATAATCTCCTAATTCTAATTTGAGGAGTTAAATATTTTGATGAACTTAGAATCTGTCATTGCAGCAGCATCTGGTAGGGAAAAGGCAGATATACTTTTTATAAATGGACGAGTTATAAATGTCTTTACAGGCGAAATCCTTGAGCAGAGTGTGGCTGTAAAAGATGGTTATATCTGCGGATTGACAAATTCTGGCTCATATTCAGAATGTGATTCAAAAATCTATGGTGCAGTAGATGATAATTATACGGCTTACAAAATAGTTGATTTGCAGGGCATGTATGTTGCTCCCGGGTTTATTGATGCTCATGTTCATATTGAAAGTTCAATGGTTACTCCTGCCCAATTTGCAAGGGGAATTGTCCCTTGCGGAACGACCACTGTAGTTGCAGACCCGCATGAGATTGCAAATGTGATGGGAGTGGAGGGAATTGAATACATGATAAAATCAGCACATAATCAGCCGATGAATATCTTGTTTACCCTGCCATCATGTGTTCCAGCAACTAATATGGAGACTTCGGGGGCAATTCTTAATGCTGATAAAATTACTCCGCTTCTTGGCAATGACAAGATTGTAGCATTGGCTGAAATGATGAACTATCCAGGAGTTATCTTTGCTGACCCTGATGTAATTGCAAAAATAGAGGCTGCACATAAAACTCGTAAATCAGTTGATGGACATGCTCCCAAAGTTACAGGTAAAAATCTTAACGCTTACGCATCCGCAGGAATTTACAGCGATCACGAGTGCACAACTTCGGACGAAGCTCTTGAGAAACTGAGACTTGGCATCCATATCATGGTAAGAGAGGGGACATGTGCCAAAAATCTTGATGACCTCTTTCCTGCTATCAATGACAACACATGGCATCAGATGATGTGGTGCACTGATGACCGTCACCCTGAAGATATTCTGCACGAGGGACATGTTGATCATATTATAAGAAGAGCAATAAAATCAGGTGTTTCTCCTGTCAGAGCAATTCAAATGGCAACTATCAACGCTGCCCGCTATTTTGGATTGAGAGATGTTGGTGCAGTTGTTCCGGGACGAAGAGCTGATATAGTTCTGTTCAAGGATATTGAAAATCCTGTAATTGAGAAGGTCTTTGTAAAAGGGGTTTTAGTTGCACAAGATGGTATTTTAAATCAAGAGATTGGCGATTTTACAGGAACAGCACCACCCAAAATCATGAATTTTGATCTTAGTGCAGTTGACTTTGCAATAGATTACCCGATTAAAAAAAGTCTATCTTACGACCACACTAACCAGATTAAAACCAATACTGCCCGAGTTATTAAAGTTATTCCTCATCAGGTTCTAACAGAAGAGATTCTCATGGATGTGCTTAAAAAAGATGGTTATGCACTCTCTGATACAAATCGGGATATGCTAAAGATTGCCGTAATTGAACGCTACTCTGGCAAAACAGGTATGACAAAAGGATTTGTCAATGGTTTAGGTCTTAAACGGGGTGCAATTGCCTCAACAGTTGCCCATGATTCTCACAATGTGATTGTAGCGGGTACAGATGATAGTGATATGCTCTGTGCTGTGAAAGCAATAAAAGAGATGGGAGGGGGTTTTGCAGTGGTGTGCAGTGGAGATGTAATTGCAAGTCTTGCTCTGCCTGTGGCTGGATTGATGTCAGAGAGTTCTCTAAAAGAGGTCAACACATCAATGGATAGAGTGACAAATGCAGTAAAAAGTCTTGGCTCCCAATTACCAGATCCTTTTATGATATTGGGATTTCTTGCCCTGCCTGTAATTCCTAAATTAAAAATAACTGATAAGGGACTTGTTGATGTTGCAAAATTTCAGATTGTAGAACTATTTTCAGATTAAGGAGAATTAAATTCAGATGATTCCAGGATTTGAATCTTTAGTTGAAGAGAGAATATTAAAAGCACAAAAAAATGGAGAATTAGACAACCTGCCGGGAGAGGGAAAACCTTTGAACCTTGATGATATGACTATTCCTGAAGAGTTTAGAATGGTACATCGTATTTTGAAAAACTCAGGATTTCTTCCACCTGAAGTTGAGTTAAGAAAACAGATACGGAACCTTGAAGATATGCTGCGGTCAATTGATGACCAATATCCATTACAAGCAGAGTTTGAACGGCACTTTGATCCAAATACAGATTGTCATAATTCGGAAGTTATGAAAAAAAGAGCATATATTCAGAAAAAACTTGATTTTCTGATGCTAAAGCTAAATACAAACAGAGGCAGCAGCCCGTCTACTGTAGCCTTTTCATCACAATACAGGCAAAAACTTTTAAAAAGGATGTTATGAAATTTAAACCAACAGATAAAGAGGGAATTTTTAAAAGCCTCTTTGCCGCATATTTTGTGCTACTTCTCCACGTTTTTCTTGTCGTAGGAGTTGGAGTTGCTGTTGTACTTTTCAAAGGGGTTTATGAGTATCTACCTTGGATATTGTCCTGTATTGCAGGGTTAGTAATAGCCCTTTTTTGGATTTTTTACTTGAGAATTAAACGCTCATCAACAGACATACAGGACGTTTTGTCTCATCCTGCATTTCAGAATCGAAATGTTGAGATAAAACTTTTAGGAGGAGTTGCAACCTTCAAACTTAGTGCGCCTGTGTTTAGTGAAGAGAATCTGATTGCAGGACAACACAAGCAGAATGTTAATCTGCTGATGCAAGATACAAATACCAATCAATTTGGACAGAAAAGTGAATCTATTGATGAATGCCAGACACCAAAACTTGAATCTGGACACACTAACATTGAGCGGCGGTTGTCAGAGCTTGCAGACCTTTATAAAAGAAACCTCATTGATGATCAAGAATACAGGATGGCTAAAAAAAGGATTCTATTTGAGGACAACAGCATCTCAGAAATTTTTGAAGATTCTATTTGAGAAGAACCCTCTTGTGTTCGTAAACCCGTCTTCCCCAACGCCCGTAGGGGTGTTTCGGACGCAAAAGAAAAAGAGATTATACTATCACTGTTTCAGCTACTGCCAATGTAGCCAAAAAATTACAGGGTGGGATGAGGTTCACGCTCAACTTCATGTGCAAGCAAGATTGGGAGCGTCCACAACTTTATTAATGATTTACATTTACTGTTTGAAAAAAAATTCAGCTTTTGAAGAGTAAAGATTGAATTAATCTCTTTTATAATTTATGATTATAAATATCATAATATTATGTATGCAATATGTAATGTAATAATTAATCTGTGCTAACGGCAATAATTAAAAATTTTTACAACCACCCTAATTGTAGTATGTATAGGGTATCGCTTTAAGAAAACAGAATTTTAAGGATAATTTAAAAAAATGGAAAATTTTAAACAGGATGTATTCAATTATCATTGCACACCTATCTGTGGCAAAATTCAGGTAATGCCAACGAAACCATGTCAAACAGCAAAAGACCTTGCAATGGCATATACTCCAGGTGTTGCTCTGCCAGTAAAGGAGATTGCAGCTAATCCAGATACTGCAAGACTTTACACCAGCCGTCAAAATTTGGTTGCTGTAGTTTCTAATGGAACTGCAATTTTAGGTCTTGGTAATCTTGGTGCACTTGCCAGTAAACCTGTAATGGAGGGTAAAGGGGTTTTATTTAAAAGATTTGCTGATGTAGATGTGTTTGATATTGAGCTTGATACTGAAGACCCCAAAAAGATCATAGATATTGTAAAGACAATGGAACCAACTTTTGGAGGCATCAACCTTGAAGATATCAAGGCTCCTGAGTGCTTTGAGATTGAAGAAACCTTGATTGATATCTGTAGTATTCCTGTATTCCATGATGACCAGCATGGAACAGCTATAATCAGTTCGGCAGGGCTTCTTAATGCTCTTGAAATTACCGGCAAAAAAATTGAAGATATCAAGGTTGTCTTTAATGGTGCTGGTGCTGCGGGTATCTCCTGTGCCAAACTTTTTGTATCTTTAGGTGTAAAATATGAAAACCTTATCATGTGCGATTCATCAGGTGTTATATACAAAGGTCGCACAAAAGGTATGAACAAATATAAAGATATCTTTGCTCTGGATACAGACAAAAGAACTCTTGCAGATGCAATGAAAGGTGCTGATGTCTTTATGGGTGTATCACAAAAAGATGTGGTAACTCCAGAGATGCTTCTTACCATGGCAAAAGACCCAATCGTATTTGCAATGGCTAATCCTGATCCTGAAATAACCTATGAACTTGCAGTTGCCACACGTAAAGATATCATAATGGCAACAGGCAGATCAGATTATCCTAACCAGATAAACAATGTTCTTGGATTTCCATTTATATTTAGAGGAGCACTTGATGTTGGAGCAAAGAAGATTTCAGAAGGTATGAAACTTGCCGCGGCAAAAGCATTAGCAGCTCTTGCAAAAGAGCCCGTTCCTCAAATAGTTAAAGATGCCTATGATGGGAAAGATTTCACATTTGGAAGAGATTACATTGTACCTAAACCCTTTGATCCAAGAGTTATTGAGTGGGAATCTGTAGCAGTAGCAAAAGCAGCTATTGAAGAAGGGCTTGCCTCAAATATCATTACAGACTGGGATGGATATGCAAAAGCTCTGAGTAAAAGAATGGAAAAATTCTGGTGTGCCTGTGAGTTAGAAGAGTAAGTTCTACAAAATTATATTTCTTGATTAAAGGGCGGACAGTAAGTAATAACTGTTCGCCCTATTTTGTTATTCAGGAATTTAAATCAACAATAGAGTTGTTCCTAAATAGTTTATAATAATAAAAAGTTCCATAGACCAGCAGCCAATGCTATAGAATCATCCTCCATGTTATCTTTATGATTACGGAAAGCATGTACTAAAATATTGAATCTTTTGATGCCTGAAATAGCATTTTCAACTAGGGGTAATGATAACATAGCTGCGATTTCACCCAATAAAAATTCCCTTTTTAAAACAGAACTGGAACTTTATTCTTAACTCACTGAATTGGAAAATCTTTCATTGCAATCCCAATACTCATTTTCTATATCAGCCAAACTCAAATTTTGATAGATACTCAACTTTCCCGATTCTTATGTCCGCTGATAAGTTGTATTTTAGCATCCACGATTCCTTTGCTCGTCAAATAGGTAAGTATCTGATGGCGGAACAGGTGAGGATGTATTCTTTTAGTTATACCGGCACTCTCAGCGTATTTCTTCACGATTGCTCGAATCCAACGAGTTGTGAATTTTGTCATCCTGTTTGACTCTAATAGATAGACAGCACCTCTTTCTTTCTGAATAATGATGTATTGTGTTAATTCGCCACGGAAGTATGGAGGAAACGTAACTACTCAGGCATAGTCATTTAATGAGAGCCAAGCGGGATAAAGGGCGTCCCTTTAAAAGCAATCTGGATAGCATCAATGACATTGCGGCTATGTTTTCGTACTGTAGAGATATATCCACGAATACGACAAAAGGCATCTGCTCCGTCATCGCTGCGGAAGGTTCCTGATACTTTTTGCTTGACCTTAATCATACGAACATCCCTTTCACCTTGATTATTATCAAAAGGGACACAAAAGTCATGCATAAAAAAAAGAACATTCTTTTTGTGTGATTTTAAACGATCCAGTAAATTTTTGGGGGGTGATTGTTTGACTTTACCCTTTTTTCGGGCTGTTTTTCAGGTGGGGGATTGGCTTTGAGTCCATCTTCAACAATTTTATCATACCTTTTTTCAAAGGCACTTATTTTTGAAGAGTCAAGATGGTCATTCTGGGCTTTCGTAGAGTGGACTTCCTTTTTAATCTCAATCAACAAATCACTCATATCTTTTGCCCAGGTTTGTCCGTAATTTTCATTGATAAATTTGAGTTCTCTTAGTACAGCTCCAGATAAATAGGTGAACAAAATCATGCTGCAATCTTTAAGTGTTCAGGAGCATGAGCCATAACTTTTACTACTGACTTTGTTGACCAGTTGAAGGGATGTGCATGAGAGTTCC
>JADFZJ010000088.1 GCA_015232555.1 Desulfamplus sp.
TTTGCGACCTTGGGTCATAGAATCCTCCCTAATCATTAAGTAATTTTAGATGGAAGGGTTTTAAATTAAAATATAGCCTCAAGTCAATTATTTTATTGTTCACCTATTTACTTGGAGCTGTACTTAGACAGATCATCCTCAGATTAATGGAAAAAAATCCAAACTCCCGTTACCAGAGTGCTGTTTCTTTGAAAAATGATCTGGAAATTTGCAAAAAACAGTGGATAGCATCAAAAATTATTTCCAGCTTTGAATTGGGAGCTGCCGATCATTCTGATCGATTTGAAATTCCTAATAAACTTTACGGACGGGAGCATAAAATCCAGATATTGCTGGAGAGTTTTGAACGGGCTCGGACAGGTAAATCAGAGTTAGTTCTGGTTAGTGGTTATTCAGGAATCGGCAAATCCTCCATTGTTCATGAAATTCGTAAACCGATTCTTGAAAAACGGGGATATTTCATTTCAGGAAAATTTGACCAATATCAACGCAATATCCCTTACCAAGTCTTTATTCAGGCTCTTAGGACACTCGTCCAGCAGATTATGACAGAACCTGAACCCTTTATACTGAACTGGAAAGAAAAATCCTTAAAGCATTGGGAAACAATGGACAATTGATGGTGGAAGTAGTGCCTGAACTGGAATTTGTTATTGGTAAGCAATCCTATCCGATTCCCCTTCCAGCAACAGAATCCCAGAATCGGTTCAATTTATGTTTTCAAAATTTCGTGAACCTGTTCACACAACCTGATCATCCATTAGTATTGTTTTTAGATGATTTACAATGGGCTGATCCTTGTTCATTAAAACTGATTGAACTTCTGATGACTGATCCTGACAGCCGCTACTTGCTGATGATTTTGTCTTGGCGTATTAATGAAGTTGATAAGGTTCACTTACTCACCCAAACACTTCATAAGATTGGGCAGAAACGGGTCGTTATCCATTCTGTAGAGCTTGAGCCTTTGGAAGAAATCCATGTAAATCAGATGCTTTCTGAAACATTTTATCAACCATTAACCCAAACCTTTCCTCTGGCTCAATTGCTCCTAAAAAAAACAGGAGGTAATCCTTTTTTTCTCAAACAATTACTTAGTTCATTGTATGAAGATAAAATGATTAGGTTTCTTCCATCTACGTTAAGCTGGAATTGGGATTTGTCGAAAATAGTGAAAGTTGGTATGTCAGATAATGTGGTAGATTTGATGGTAAATCAGATCAAAAAACTTGAACCTGCCACTCAAGCTATTCTGAAGACCGCATCTTGCATGGGAAATCTCTTTGATTTAAGGCTGCTCTCCCTTATCCATCAAAAAACTGTGAAGGAGATATTTAGTGAACTCAGAGAAGCGATTAATGAAGAGTGGGTAGTTCCTGTTGTCCCACCCCCTGCCTCCCCAATGGAGAGGAGAAATAATTACTCACTCCACTTGGGGAAGTCTGGTAAGGTGGGAAATAATTATCTGGAAACCTGTAAAAGCGTTCCGTTCCTTTTCGCCCATGACCGTATTCGGGAAGCCGCAGCCTCTCTTCTCACACCTGCCGAAAAGCTCGAACTTCATTACACTATCGGTCATTTGATGCTGCGTCATTTGAACGACAAGGAGCAGGAACAAAAACTCTTTGAAATCCTCAATCATATCAACTACTCACTCTCTCTTGTTGAAATCCAGGAGGAGAAAACCCAAATTCGTTTGCTGAATCTTAGAGCTGCTAAAAAAGCTATGCTTTCTCTTGCCTATGAAACAGAATTTAACTGTCTAAAGATTGCCCAATCACTACTGGAAAAGGATTCATGGAATACAGGGTATCTGGAAACTTTAGATATTTACACACAAATCACAGAATCAGCGTTTCATACTGGAAATCTTGCGGAGATGGATGTAGCAGGCAGCACTGTTTTGGAACAAGGGCGAACAATTTTAGATAAAATTCCGATCTATATACTGCAAAGCAACAGGCTCGCTACAGAAAAAAAATTATTGGATTCGATTCGTTTATTGCTGCCTGTTTTGGCAGAAGTAGGGGTTCATCTGCCTGAAAGTCCTGACATATCGGATATTCAGCAGAAACTTAAAGTGGTGCAAACCAAAGTATCCGAATATAATTTAGAAGAGAATCGGGAACTTTCATTTTACGATTCTCATAGGCAGGTTATTGACGATCATCATAAATTGACTGTTGACGATCTTTATAAGCGGGCTGCTATAAATATGCTTACACGAATAATGCCGTCTGCATATCGAGCGATTCCACTTCTATTTCCTATGCTGATTTTAGAATCTGTAGATTTGGCACTTGCTTTGGGAAGTCATCCCTCGTCTCCTGCGATAAGTTGGAGTTATGGACTGATATTGATTCTCTTTACGGGTGATGTTGATACAGCATATAGGTTGGCGTTGCTTGGAGATAAGGAGAATGTGCTAAAAGGGAGTGATGACAAAACCATCAAGCCATGTATGTTAATGTGGCATGCCTTTATCAGGCATCACAAAGAGCATCTGAGCAACTCGATTCCGCAGCTAATTGAAGCACATTCTATCGCAATGGAGAATGGAGATTTTGAATATGCAGGTATGTTATCAGAATTTATCTGCGTGCACTCCCTTTTTGCAGGAAAACCTCTGTACAAGCTTGAGGAGGACTTTTCTTACTACACCTATATGATGCTAAAGTTCAATCAAAGGGTTACATTGTCTAATATCCAGCCTTGGCATCAGGCTATATTAAATTTGATTGAAAATCCCAAACAACCATGGAGTTTACAGGGAAATGTTTGCCATGAAGAGAACTTTATAAAAGACGATGAAAATACAAAAGACCAGCATATTTATCTTCAATTTCACTTTGCTCAATGTTGGCTTTATTATTGGGGAGGGGAGTATGCTGAAGCTGAAAAACATATCATTCAGGCAGAATCAGTTCTCAATACAGGAACCTGTTCATTCATGGCAGCTTCCCTGTTCTGGTTTTATCGATGTCTTATTGCATTGGCTCGTTATGAAAAGGCAGAGCCTGAAGAGCAAACCAAAATAATAGAAGATGTGGAAACATGGCAAAAAAAGGTAAAACTGAGTGCAGATAACGCCCCCATGAATAACCTCCATCGCTGGTATCTGGTGGAGGCTGAAAAAGCCAGAGTCCTTTCTCGTATCCTTGAAGCAGAAGATGCCTATGATAAGGCGATTGAACTGTCGAATCTCAATGAGTATCTCCATGACCAAGCTATGGCAAATGAACTTGCAGGAAAATTTTATCTAAAGCGTAATAAAACCAGAATTGCCAGACTCTATCTGAGTCAAGCCTTCTATTTGTATGAGCAATGGGGAGCAAAAGCGATTGTTGAACGAATGATCCGTGATTATAAAAATTTTAATGAACACGAAAGTCTTTTAATTCGTTACTTATCAGAATCAGAAAATGTCTCTGCCCGCCCGACTCTCTTGACGGCAAATTCAGATTACCGAACCAATTCCGATGCTCTGGATATTTACACACTTCTAAAATACTCACAGACAATATCGGAAGAGATTCATCTTGATAACTTGCTGGAAAAAATCATGCAGATTTTGGTGGAAAATGCAGGGGCTCAAAAAGGTTTTCTGCTTTTAAAAAATCAGGAATGGCAGATTCAGGCGATTGCAGAGGCAGGCACAAATACAGAGACAACCACAAATACAGAGATGGCTGCTAATAAGGTAGAAGCTCTTCACGGTATTTCTTTAGATTCAGAAGAGGCTCTTTCCCTGTTACCCAGAACCATCGTTCAATATGTTATTAGTACCAAGCAAAATCTGGTTTTGGACAATGCCTGTAAAGACATTCGTTTTATAAAAGACCCATATATAATTCAATGCTCTTTGAAATCGGTGTTGTGTGAACCTGTTTTGCATCAGGGACAATTTATAGCCCTACTGTATTTAGAAAATAACCTTACTCCCGGGGCGTTTACCGAAGATCGTCTCGAAATGTTAAAGATGCTCACGACTCAGGCGGCTATTTCAATTGAAAATGCTCGGCTTTATTCCCAAATGGAAGAAAAGGTTCAGGAGCGTACCCGTCAATTACAGCAAAAAACAGAGGAGTTAGCCTCTAAGAATGAGGAATTAGCCCAGAAAAATGAGGAGATAGCAAAAGCAAGCGGTTTTAAAAGCCAGTTTTTAGCAAATATGAGCCATGAAATACGCACCCCAATGAATGCGATTATCGGTTTTTCAGGACTTGCACTAAAAACGGAACTTACGCCAAAACAGTACGACTACATCGTCAAAGTGGACTCAGCCGCCAAATCCCTTCTTGGGCTTATTAATGATATCCTTGATTTTTCAAAGATTGAGGCAGACAGACTTGAAATGGAAACCATTGATTTTAACCTTGAGGAGGTTGTAGATACTGTTGTAAATATTATTTCTGTAAAAGCAGCGGAAAAAGAGATTGAGTTTATTAACACCATAGAAAATGATGTTCCGATTTATTTAGTCGGCGACCCAATGCGTTTAAGGCAGATTTTGATAAACCTTTCTAACAATGCTGTTAAATTTACAGAGTCAGGTCATGTTATTATAGAGACTGAACTTATAAAAAAATATGATGATAACTGCCAGCTTAAATTTTCAGTTTCAGACACAGGTATCGGTATGACAGAGGAACAAATTGCAAAACTGTTCAACCCTTTTACACAGGCAGACAGCTCTGTAACCCGCAGGTTTGGAGGAACGGGACTTGGTTTAACAATATCTCGGCGTCTGGTTGAAATGATGGGGGGAGAGATAACGGTTTCAAGCAAAATCGGGAAGGGAAGTACTTTTTCCTTTACAGCAGATTTTGCCTATAACACACGATCACAGATAAAAGATTACGACATTCCCGCAGACCTAAAAGGATTAAAGGTGCTGGTCGTTGATGACAATTCCTCTGTAAGAGAGCTATTGTGCGAATTGTTAGCAACATTCTCTTTTAGTGTTACTCCTGCTGCTTCAGGAGCAGATTCAATTGATGAAATTGAACGTGCCGAGATAAACTTGGAGCCTTACCATCTTGTTCTCATGGATATGCAGATGCCTGATATGGACGGTATTGAAACTTCTATAAAAATTCAGAAAGATGAAAAACTCTCAAAGATTCCTGTTATTGTTATGCTTACAGCATTTGGAACAGAAGAGATAAGGCATAAAGCTACTGAAGCTGGTATCAGTGCCTTTCTCACCAAGCCTGTAACGCCAGCCAGACTCGTTAATACAATACTTTCGGCATTGGGAAAGAGACCTGATACAAAAGATGTTATGCAAGGTGTTACTAAAATTATTCCAGTGAACGAAACAGGCAGTATAGCTGGAGCAAGGATACTTGTTGTGGAAGATCATATTATAAATCAGCAGGTTGCCCGTGAACTTCTGGAGATTGCAGGGTTTGTTGTGGATATTGCAGACAGCGGTCAGAAGGCAATCAAAGCGATTGATGATAATGTGGATACACCATACGATGCTGTTCTCATGGACATACAGATGCCTGAAATGGACGGATACGAAGCTACCCGCCGCATCCGCTCGGATAAGAAAAACAGGGGATTGCCAATTATAGCAATGACAGCTCACGCAATGGCGGAGGAGAGGCGGAAATGTATGGATGCAGGATTAAATGATCACATTGCAAAACCAATTGATCCTAAAAATCTTATATCAACTTTGAAGCAGTGGATTAACCCAAAGAATACCTCAAAAAATACAGAAAGAGAATCTGCTATTAACTTAACAAAATCCACTGTTGTCAAAACAGAAGCCACTCAATGGCAGCCTGACAGGATTGAAGAGAGTCTCAAGTTGTTTCCATCTAAGTTACCCGGAATAAATGTCAAGGCGGCACTGACAAGACTCAACGGGAACACCTCTCTTTTCAGGCAGCATCTTGGTTGCTTTTCGTCTGAATATCATGATGCTGCTGGGAAGATACGTGATATGATGAATTCCATTTTAAAGAGTGGCGATACTTCAGAACTTAAATTTTTTCTCCATACCATGAAAGGAATTTCAGGAAGCATTGCAGCGGTTTCTCTTTATAGGAGTATTGAATCTCTTGAAAAAGTGCTATTACAGGCAGAGTGTACGCAAGATGGAACTATTCAACATGAATTAGCCTTGCAGTGCTTTGAAAATAATCTCAAGACAGTTCTTGAATCTGTGGATCAGATAAATGATGAAACAGCAGGAACCGACCTAAACAGCAATATAGGTAGTAAACAGAAAAAATACACTGGTGCAGAAAAAAGCGATAACAACGCAGATGCACAACAGGAAAATAGAAAAATATTGACATCCATGCTCAATGAATTGCATTCTCTTCTTATACGAAACAGCATGGATGCAATTAAACAGTGGGAACTGCTCAAGGATAATCTAAAAAGCTCTCCGCACCTGAACATCAAAGAAAACTTTACAGAGAGTAGTGGATTTAATGAGTTGATAGAGAGCGTTGAAAATAAGCTGGGAAGATTAGATTTCAAAGGGACTCTGGATTTACTGAAAACGATTGCGGATTCTATTGATATACAATTTAATCCTGATAAATTACAACAATGAATGGTGAAAAAATGTCTGACAAACGATCCAAAATACTGATTGTAGATGATACCATCTTAAATATTCAAGCTCTGAGCGAGACACTTGGCAATGAATATGAAGTTTTTTTTGCCACAAACGGTAAAGATGCTTTATCCCTTCTTGAGTCAGTTGTGCCTGATATAATACTTCTTGATATAATGATGCCTGAAATGGATGGATATACAGTCTGTAAAAAGATCAAATCCAATACTTTGACGAGTTCTGTTCCTGTTATTTTTATTACAGCCATCAATGAAGAAAAGAGTGAATCAGAAGGGTTGGCAATCGGGGCTATTGACTATATTACCAAACCTTTCAGTCCTTCCATTGTCCAGGCACGGGTGAGGAATCATATTGCACTGAAAAATTACAATGATTATTTGAAAAATCTATCCATGATCGATGGGTTAACAGGAATTTCAAACAGACGATATTTTGATGAATATCTTAATCAAGAGTGGCATAGGGCAATCAGAAACCCCAAACCTCTTTCTGTGATAATGATGGATATTGATTTTTTTAAGCGGTACAACGATACTTATGGACATCTTGCAGGAGATGATTGTCTGAAAAAGGTTGCAAAAAGTCTCAGATGCTCTGTAAGCAGACCTGCTGATGTTGTCGCAAGATATGGCGGTGAGGAGTTCATCTGTATACTTCCGGAGACAGATGCAGAAGGGGCAAGGGCAGTAGCAATAACCATTCAGCAAGCGATTTCTGCATTACGCATACCACATGAAAATTCATCTGTCTCAAATCATATTACTCTCAGTATAGGTATAGTAACTACTATTCCCTCTCCTGCAAAATCGACTGACGCTCTTATAAAAGAGGCTGACGAACTTCTCTATCAGGCAAAAAAGGCTGGTCGGAACCAGATGATATTTGGAGCTTCTACTGTTGACTGGAAACCTGTTGAGCAAAGCAAAGAGATATTTATCGGCTGGACAGACGAACTACTGACAGGAAGCGATATAATTGATATTCAACATAAGGATCTTATCTCCAGAATCTCTGGTTTCTTAAATGGGGTAGGAATGCTAGACACTACTGCGGTTACAGATACAATAAATTTTCTATTTCATTATGTGTTTGAACATTTTGCCCTTGAAGAAAAGCTCATGATGCAGACATGTTACCCTGATTTTGATGAACATTTAGAACAGCACGTCTATTACGTGAGATACATTCATAAACTTAAAAAGAACAAAATAATAACCCGTGAAACAATAAACAGCATCAGAAGTGAACTTCTTGTCTGGTTTTTAGAGCATATTGCTAAACATGATTGCAAGATGGCAAAACATTTGAAGCAGCATTTGATGAAAAAAAGTTAGCTTGTAAATCAACTGCTTGCAGAAGATTCTGAAACTTAACCAAATTAATATTTAGAACATCTCTAATTGTTTAATACAAATAGTTATATCTGACTGTTTAAACTTTGATCTGCTGTAATGCTTTAAGCTCTCTTCAATATCATTTAAAAATGGTGATCTCTCTGTCTCTACGGTTTTTCCAAATATCTGCCTCTTTTTTGCATGACAAAGATAGAGCATATCCTCTGCTCTCGTCATGGCAACATAAAAAAGTCTCCTCTCCTCATCAATATCTTCGCATCGCCTGTCTGCTCCTTTTCCATTATCCATATTTGGAGAGGTCTGATTATCTTCCAGATGATTAAAACCGCTTCGGCTAAAAAAAAAGCTGGTTATAACGGATTTGGGGGAGCAATGATTTTAAGCTGAAGAAAATAAACATCTTCTGTTATTGTTTAGTTTGCAGACAAAACGATAATCAAGGAGAGTTTATGAATAAATCAACTGCTGCCAAA
>JADFZJ010000089.1 GCA_015232555.1 Desulfamplus sp.
CCCAGAGAGAACTGGTCTTTGCGGTGCATATAACTGGATGGATTGCCGTGCATCATTTGAGATCAACCCGACAGGTCCAAACCAGCCAATTGAGAAGGGAGAGTGTATTGATCCTAAACTTGGTCAGTGGAAAGGTGTTAATGAGTTTGTTAAGAAAGCCTCCAGAGGGGCTGTTACCCATTACAATTTTTACTCAATGGTGTATGATCCAATGACAACCTGCGGATGTTGCGAGTGTATTGCTGCAATGCTCCCATCATGCAATGGAGTTATGACTGTTGGTCGTGATTATACAGGAGATACTCCATGCGGTATGAAGTTTACAACACTTGCTGGCGTTATGGGCGGTGGTGCATCTTCACCTGGTTTTGTTGGACATTCCAAACATAATATCACCCAGGGTAAATTCATACTTGGTGATGGCGGACTCTTAAGAATGGTCTGGATGCCAAAGATGCTCAAAGAAGAGTTGAAAGATCGTATCATGGCAAGAGGTGCTGCTATGGGTGTTCCTGATCTTTATGATAAGATTGCCGATGAGACCGTTGGAATAACGGAAGAGGAGATTATGCCTTTCCTTCAAGAAAAAGGACATCCTGCATTGAGCATGGATCCAATAATTGGATAACCACTCTCTATCATTTGATAAGCATGTAATTTATAGTTAAATAAATGTATGGAGCAAATCAAAAAATTGCTCCATACATAAAATAATAAATTTCTGTATTAAATAATTAATATATTATGACTTTTGTTAGAGGTGCATTGATAGTCGCTTCTATTAAAATCATATATTAAAGAGGAGATAACAATGGCATTAACCGGAATACAGATATTCAAACTCCTTCCCAAGACCAACTGCAAGGAGTGTGGTGTTCCCACCTGCCTTGCATTTGCTATGAATTTAGCATCTGGAAAGGCTGAATTAGACAGTTGCCCTTATGTTTCAGATGAAGCAAGGGAAAAACTTGCCGAAGCATCAGCACCTCCAATTCGTCCTGTGAAACTTGGAAAGGGTGTCCGTCAGACAACAACCGGTGGTGAGACAGTACTTTACAGACATGAAAAAACTTTTTTCAATCCAACCGTTCTTGCTGCAACAATCCCTTCTGATATAGATGCTTCTGCTCTTGATTCAAAACTTAAAGTTTACAACGCTTTCCAGTATGAGCGTGTTGGACTTAATCTAAGACCAGAACTTATTGTTGTAAAAGATGCTGGCAAAGGTGCTGCTGCATTTGCTGCAACTGCCAAAAAGATTGCATCCGAGTCTGAGTTCAATTTAGTTTTGATGACAGAAGATGTTGATGTTATGAAAGCTGGTGTTGAAGCCGCTGGTTTCAAACGTCCTCTACTTTACGCTGCAACTGCTGCTAATATTGATGCTATGGGTGCTCTTGCAAAAGCAAACGACCTTCCTATTGCAGTTAAGGCAGATTCAGTAGTTGCCCTTATGCCTTTGACAGAAAAACTTACTGGCATGGGAATAAAAGATATAGTTATAGATTCTGGAGCAAGAGAGATTAAACAGGCTCTTGAAGATCAGGTTGCAATCCGCCGTGCTGCTCTTAAAGCTGGTAATAAGGCTCTTGGTTTCCCAACAATTACATTCCCATGTGAAATGGCTTCAAACCTTGACATGGAGACATTGATTGCTGCGATGTTTGTAGCTAAATATGGCGGAATTGTTGTTCTATCTGATTTTAGACCAGAATCGCTATTCTCGCTGCTTCTTGAAAGGCTCAACATATTTACAGATCCTCAGAGACCAATGACAGTTACAGAAGGTATCTATCCAATTGGTAATCCAAATGAAAATTCTCCAGTTGCTGTAACTACAAACTTTGCTCTAACATACTTCATCGTATCAGGTGAAATTGAAGCAAGTAAAGTGCCATGCTGGCTGCTTATCAAAGATTCAGAGGGTCTTTCTGTTCTTACAGCTTGGGCTGCTGGAAAATTCGGCGGTGATGATGTTGGTGCTTTTGTGAAAAAATCCGGCATTATGGATAAAGTAACACATAAAGAGCTGATTATACCTGGTTATGCTGCAGCAATTGCTGGTGATGTTGAAGAGGAACTTCCGGGTTGGACTATCACAGTTGGACCAAGAGAGGCTGCTCATCTGCCTGCATTCTTGAAAACAAAATAGAGATAAGATATTTAATACGCTTTATTTATAAACAAATGCGAGCGGTCTTGTTGTAATTATTATATAGAACTTCCTAAATATTAGAATAAAAAAGGAACAAAAGACTATGATACTTTTCGGAGAGAGTCTGAATGTAATTTCCACTGTTATAGGAAAACAGTTCAAAGAACCTGATCCTTCTAAACGTAATCCAGAGCCTATTCAAAAAGAAGTTGAAGAACAGAAGGCAAAGGGTATGGATTACATTGACATCAACCTTGGACCCGCTAAAAAATTTGGTGTTGAGCTGATGCCATGGGTAATTCAAGTTGTTCAAGAAGCAGTTCCTGGAATGCCCCTACTTTTAGATACATCAAATATTGATGCTATTGAAGCTGGTCTTAAAATTATAAAACCTGCCAACAAACCACATATTATCAACTCAATCATGGCAAGACCTGAAAGATATGAAGTTATGGTACCAATGGCAGCTAAATACGATGCTGACTTTGTAGCACTTATGTGGGGACCAGAAGGTCTTCCAAGAGATGAGAACGAAAGAGCAGCTCTTGCTGTTGAGCTTCTTTATTATGCAAACGAAGCTGGTATTGCTAATGAGCGTATCTGGGTTGATGGTATTGTAACTCCTGTCAATATTCAGCAACCTCAGGCAATCAGCCTTATGAACTTTCAGGGAATGCTTCAAGATATCGCTCCTGGTGTAAAAAGCACCTGCGGTCTTTCTAACATTTCAAATGGTCCTCCAAGTAACTTAAGACCAATTTTGAACCAAACTTACATGGTTATGCTTCAAAAATATGGTATGGAGTCTGTAATTTCTGATCCTCTTGATACTAAGCTAACTGAAATTGCTAAAGGCAAACGTCAGGATATTGTTGATCTTATTTATGGTATTATGGATGGAAATCAGCCCAATATAGCAATCCTTTCAAAAGAGATGCAGGAATATGCTAAGACTGTAAATGTTATTCTTGGTAATACCCTTTATTCAGATTCATGGCTTGAAGTTTGATATTTTACAATGTGAGAGTTGTTTATCTTATAGTAGGATACGTTTAATTCTTGCTAGATTAAAATCATTTTTTTAGTCATAATTGTTTGACTTGAATAGATTAAATTAAAAACCCCTTCCTTACTTTAAAAAGGGAGGGGTTTTTGATTTGGTGGGAAATAATATATGGAACCAGATATTATTATAAAAAAACAGTGGGTTTATGTGGTAGTGCAAGACCCAGAGACCTCATCTGAACAGTTGATGGGCTTCTCTTCAGATGATAAAAGTGTTTCTGAACCTTTTATTCCAGCTTTTGAGACAAAAGAGGAGGCACAACAGTGCTTTCTTTTAATGCCTAAAGATTTAATGAAAAGAAAATACGAAATTCAGGCGATTATCAAAGACGACCTTATCAGCTATGCAAAAACAAATGGATATAAAGTCGTTATGATAGATGAAAATAGTCATGTTAAAAATGAGCTTTTGTAATATTGTTTGTATAACAATCTCTATTTCAAAGGAATTAAAGGACTATACAATATAAGGGAACAATAAAATCATGGGCTTAAAATTAGCAATCGGCGGCAAGGGCGGCGTAGGAAAAACAACCATTACTTCACTTTTAGCAAGATGTATTGCCAATATTGACCCGAATAACCGAGTCATTGCAATTGATGCTGACCCTGTAACCAATTTGGCTGCTGCACTTGGCATCTCTGAAGAAGAACCCATTATTCCTGTATCTGAATTGGCAGACTTGATTGAAGAGAGAACAGGTGCAAAACCCGGAACTATAGGCGGTTTTTTCACACTTAACCCTAAAGTTGATGATATACCTGAACGCTTCTCACGAGAGAGAGACGGCGTAAAATTATTGGTCATGGGAACAGTTAAAAAAGGTGGCTCAGGATGCATCTGTCCTGAAAGCACTATACTTAAAGCATTGATGAATCACTTAGTCCTTGCGAGAAAAGATATTGTCATCATGGATATGGAGGCTGGAGTTGAACACCTTGGCAGGGCAACTTCAAAGTCTGTAGATGCTCTTGTGGCTGTGGTAAATCCAGGTCAAAGAAGCAGAATTGCGGCTGAAAAGATAAGGCAGCTTGGTCAAGATATTGGAATAAAAAGAATTGTAGTGCTTGGAAACAGAGTCAGAAACAGCGAAGATGAAAAGAGAATAAGAGAATCGCTGTCTGACTTTGAAATCATAGGATTTTTGCCAGAATTTGATGAAATTGCAGAAGCAGATAGAAGAGGAGTCCGCCCATTTGATGATGTTACAGCCATTCCAGTAGAAATTAGACAGCTTGCAGCAAAATTTTTGACACTTGGGTGAAATCACGAGGGGTAAAATGACATTTATTTACCCCTTATGATTTCATTGCACTATTAGCATATTACAATATATTGACTTGGAAATTTTTATTACATAATTGCGTCAAACTTGCATTTGTCATAACACGACATACATTTAATACACTTTGTTTTATCAATCACTGCAACACTCTTCTTTTCCCATTTTATCGCCTCTGCTGGACATCCTTTAAAGCATAATCCGCACATTTTACATTTATTTGGCTCAACCTCAAACTTAACAAGTGCGGGACAAGTCTTTGCTGGACAGGTTTTATCAAAAATATGGGATTCATATTCGTCTCTGAAGTACTTCAATGTTGAAAGAACAGGGTTAGATGCCGTCTGTCCAAGACCGCATAGAGAACTATGTTTCACAACCTCGCAAAGCTCTTCAAGCTGCTCAATATCTCCTGGCTGTCCTTTACCTTTACACATATTTTCAAGAAGAGTTAAGATGCGTTTTGTTCCTTCACGGCAGGGGGTACATTTTCCGCAGGACTCATCTTGAATAAAATCCATGAAGTAGCGTGCCATATCAACCATGCAGGTGGTGTTATCCATAACAATTGCACCTCCTGAACCCATGATTGCTCCGACCTTGCTTATTTCCTCGTAATCAATCGGGGTATCTAAATACTGCTCAGGAACACAGCCTCCTGATGGCCCCCCCAACTGTACAGCCTTGAATTTTCTTTTGTCTGGAACTCCGCCACCAATGTCATAAACTAATTTTCTTATTGTGGTACCCATTGGAACTTCTACAAGCCCAATATTGCAGACATCTCCAGATAGAGCAAATACTTTTGTGCCCTTGCTGTTTGCTGTCCCAACGCTTGCATACCACTTGCCGCCTTTAAGAATAATCTGTGGTACATTGGCAAGGGTTTCAACATTATTCAAGATGGTCGGTTTTTTCCACAAACCTTTATGAGCTGGAAATGGGGGTCTTGGGATTGGCATTCCTCTTTTACCCTCAATTGATCTCATCAAAGCTGTCTCTTCTCCGCATACAAAAGCACCAGCTCCCTGATAAACTTCAACATCAAACTCAAATCCTGAACCCAGAATATCTTCACCAAGCAGCCCATAATTTTTTGCTTGATCAATTGCAATATTGAGCCTTTTTACGGCAAGCGGGTACTCACTTCGACAATAGATATATCCCTTATGAGCATTGATAGCCTTTGCAGCTATGATCATCCCCTCAATCACAGAGTGAGGGTCAGATTCAAGGATGCTTCTGTCCATAAATGCACCAGGGTCTCCCTCGTCAGCATTACAAAGGACATACTTTACATCTCCTTGAGCCTCTTTAGCAAATCTCCATTTCATGCCAGCAGGAAATCCTGCCCCTCCCCTACCCCTTAATCCAGATTCTAACATCTCTTTTATAATATCATCTGGAGACATTTCATTTAAAGCTTTTGAAGCAGCAAAATAGCCGTCTCTTGCAATGTAGTCTTCGATAACCTCAGGATCAATAAAGCCTTTGTTTCTCATTGCTCGGAATAATTGACTTGAAAAAAATGGAATATCATCCATTTTGGGAATGATCTTTTTATTAGCCGGATTTTTATACATAAGCCTTTGAACAGGAATGCCTTTGAGAAAATGGGACTCTACAAGCTCGGCTGCATCTTCAGGTTGAATTTTTTGATAAAAAATACCTTCGGGCTGGACTACCATTACAGGTCCCACCGCACAAAATCCATTGCATCCTGTAACAACAATCCCAACCTCACCAGATAAGCCCTGTTTTTCAATCTCGTGTAATAAGGCGATCCTTACCTTTTCACTTCCAGTTGAGTCACACCCTGTCCCGCCGCAGAGCATCAGTTGGAGTCTTATTTGATTCATTATAATTTATTCCTTTATCAAAGCAGTTTAAAAATTGACTATGTTTAAACTGCATATTTTGTTATATTTTTATAAAACACACAAAGACTCAGTAAAGTTTTTTGTTTTTAAAAAAACTATTCATATTTTTCGAGAATCTGCACTACCTTGTCTGCGGAAACTGCCCCATAGATATCTTTATTAACAACCATTACGGGTGCCAATCCACAAGCACCTAAACAGCGGACACCTTCCATTGAAAATCTTCTATCTTCAGTTGTGCCGCCCTCTTTGAGATTATATTTCCCATATATTCTATTAATCGTCTCCTTAATTCCCTTTACATAGCAGGCAGTTCCAGTACAAACTTTAATATTATGCCTGCCTTTGGGAGTAAGGGAGAAAAAGGAATAAAAGGTTGCTACTCCAAACACCTGACTGAGAGGAAGTCCCATGCCTCGGCTGATATACATCAAAAGCTCAGATGGAAGATAACGCACCACCTCCTGACACTCTCTAAGCACAGGAATGACGGATCCAGGTGTATTTTTCCATTTTGAAATTATCTCATCTATGGTATCCCATATTTCTGCTGTAATATCAGGATGTTGAGGACGAATTGAGTTTTTCATAAACTATCTCCAAAAAATTTTTCATTCAACAATTGTTAATAATATTAATTGATCAGCTTTTAATTATGTTCAATCTATTAATTTACTCTATTACCATTTTTTTGCAAACATTTAACTTGATGTTCGCCTTCTCCTCGAACCGACATTTTTTGAGAAACCATGGTATAAACTGCCATATTCATATTAATCAATCATAAACATTTATCAAATTTAACCATTTTTTGCAATCTCTGCCCTTTTCATCTTGTATATAAGAGCCTGTTTAAATATAAAGGATCTTATCGTTTTTCATCGAATACTCCTTTTCATTAAATAAGTTTTTGTAAAAAATTGATAACCATTAATTTGATTAAAAATCTCTATTAAGGTACTAACCGTCGACTGGTTTAATAGATAGAAATACAATGGGTATGCCATGCTTTAAATGAGTATAGCCACACTTTGCATTGTATGGCTATCTAATTGAAATTACTATTAATTTAGATAAGAAAATATGATATGAATTTTAATGGAGGAAGGTAAATGACAGGTAGTAGTTCGACAAAATCATAATTATATCGACATAATTGTCGAACTTAGAAATTTTCAAAATATTGTTGGATTTAAATTCCTGAACAATAAAAATAGAAATCACAGTAATAAAAAGATTTAAGCATGTTGATCTAAAAGTAATCCTGTCAACTCGTTCATCTTCTCTTTGATTTTCTGAATCTCTTCGGAAGGAATCTGTCTTATGACCTCGTCTGTAGTGCGGTCTTTAATCTGAAAAATAATCTGATTCGGATTCTCAGAATCACGAGTTACTGAAAAACCAAGGCTTGTCTGAAGCTCATCCATGTAATCATTCAGTTCATCAACCATTTTCTGAGCATCCTGAATGTTTGGCTGCTTTTTGTCGTCCTCTTTTTGTTTGCCCTGTAATTTTGTGTTGTTTTTCAGTTGTTTGTTCTGTTCAGTTTTAAGCTGGTTCTCTGTATCTGTGCCAGAGGTCTGATTACTAAGTTGTGCTTTTATATCCTGTGGTTGTGACTCTGGCTGCTTTACAGATCGTGATGGAGAGACTACATTCATTCCTTCACCGGCCCTGATTGGATTAATATTCATGACATCCTCCTTGATTTTCATTCATATCGAAATT
>JADFZJ010000008.1 GCA_015232555.1 Desulfamplus sp.
AAAATAGATTACAATACATTCAGTAAAATTCAATTTAAATACACTTTGTAACTGATTTAATTATGCTCTCCCCCAAATCCGTTATAATCAGTATCTTTTAAATAAATTCTTGCACGAGAGCCAAGTTCGCTTAAATGGTCCTGCTGTATTAAAGTAACGCATGATGATCTCCTTGGTATCTGAAATCCTATTTCTTCTCTAACTCTTTCCCCTAATAATTGATTCTAATATCTAATACTCAACCGCATGGAATCTTTATAAAAAAAGTAGTTCCTCTGCCGACTCTGCTTTGAACAGTTATATCGCCGTTAAGAGCCTCAATAGCCCTGTGAACCATTGCAAGCCCAAGACCTGTCCCCTCTGGTCTGGTTGTAAAATAGGGATCAAAAATATGCTCAATATCTTTTTCCTCAATACCTTTGCCTGTATCTGAAACTGATATAAGTATTTTTCCTTGAGAGTCTAATTCAGATACTTTGATGGTAAGCTCTCCATTTTCCTCCATCGCCTGTAGAGCATTAAGATACAAATTAAGCAAAATCTGGTTTAACCTATCAGGATCAGTTATGATATTATATCTGTTTAATTTATAATCAATTTTAACGCTGATATTTTTTTGAGCCTTATCGTATTCAATCAGCTTGAGTGAGTGTGTTATCAACTCCTTAATATCGACCTCTTTTGATGTTACAGGAAGAGGTTTTGCAAATTCAAGCAGTTGTGTTACTGCACGGTTCAATCTTTCTACCTCCTGAATCATTATATCTGCAACTTCAGTATCATCTTTTACATTGCTGTACCGCTCTTTAAAATAGGTGGCAAATCCCTTGATAGAGCTTAAAGGATTTCTTATTTCATGGGCAACTCCTGCAGCAAGTTTTCCCACAGCAGCAAGCCTTCTGCTCCTCTCAATTTCGCTTTTGAGTTCAGAGATAGATGTTTTAGCAGAGCGATAACCTTGAAGTGCAATAATTCCAAAAACACCTGTGCAACCTAAAACAAAAAACATAAAACCCATTGCAATGACGTGACGCAGATATTTAGATTTAGCAATCTCAACTTCTGATATGTCAAGTGCTGCAAAAATTATCTGATTTTGATTCTGGTGCTCTGGTGTCAATCTGCCAGTTTTAGGAGGTAGAAAGTGCATTCTGAACCAGTCCATATTCCTGTTACGCACCCGCTCCCCATTGTTAGCATCTTCATGATTAAAATCAGGCTTACACTCACCACCCTCCTCAATTATACAGAAAGGTCTTACAGGAACACCTGGTCTTAAACGTCTATGTGCAGGGGTGAACCGCTTGAAAACCTGAAAAACCTTTTGCCCATTTTCAGATTCAATTTCACGATGCCAGATAACAGGCTCCCCATTCTGGACATTTGAACTGAAGATAACTTTTTTTGAATCTTTACCTGCTCTTGAGCTATTTTGATTAGTTCTAACCGAGTCAGCCTTAAGCTCCTTGATATCTGGCATATTTTCATACTTCTGCCCTACCCTTTCAGGCTCACTATGAGCAAGGATTGTTCCATCAAAGTCTGTTATCATCATATATTCAACTTCTGGTTGAAGAGCAGTCTCAGTAAGAAGATTTTGAACCCTTGATACACCCCAGCTCATGGTCAACATGCCTGTTCTGGTTCCAGCCTCAAATGCCCGTATCAGAAAAATCCCCTTTCCTGTCAGCTTCTCAATTGTCCGATCATTTTGCTCTCTTATGTTATCCATAGTCATAATAACAAAAATAGGCACAAGAATTATTGCTACCCCAAAGATAACAAATGGAGAGAAACTTTGGAGTAAGTTGTTTTTTTCAGGTTGCTGACTGTTTTCAGTTTTTTTGTGGTTCTCAGATTTCTCTTTTTTTTCAAATTTTTTCATTGATCACCAATCTTTTAATTACACACAAATATATAATGTGATAAAGTCCCCTTCTTTTGAAATTTATGAAAGTAATTAAAAAACAAATAATAATATTTCTTACTAAAAACAAAAAGGGTTAAGATAAAAGAGTTTTTAAAATGGGTTATAAAATTGCAATAAATGGATATGGAAGAATCGGAAGATCGATTCTGCGTGCCCTTTATGAATCTCACCACTACAGAGAGCTTGAGATTGTTGCTATAAACGAGCTGTCTGATATTAAAACCATTGCACATCTAACAAAGTATGATACCACTCATGGGCGATTTTCAGGGCAGGTTGAAATATGTGGTAATAATTTTTATGTAAACAACAACCTTATTCATCTTAGTCACGAGCGAGATATTAAAAATCTTAGATGGAGAGAGCTTGACGTTGATGTTGTCCTTGAGTGCACAGGCTCATTTACCTCACGCAAAACGGCTGAAGAGCATATAAAAAACGGTGCAAAAAAGGTGATCTTCTCCCAGCCAGCGGAAGAGAGCGTTGATGCTACCATTGTGTTTGGCATAAATGATCATCTGCTGACAAAAGAGCACACCATAATATCAAATGCTTCGTGCACTACAAATTGCGGTATCCCAGTTCTTAAAGTGCTCAACGATATTTTTGGAATCGAATCGGGCATTATTACAACCATACACTCTACCATGAATGATCAGCCAGTAATTGATGCATATCATCATCACGATTTGAGGAGAACAAGATGTGCTGGTCAATCAATAATTCCTGTAGATACAGGTCTTGCACGAGGAATTGAAAGAATACTGCCTGAGTTAAAAGGCAGATTTCAGGCTGTCTCAATGAGAGTCCCAACCATAAATGTATCTGCTCTTGATATAACTCTTATACTATCAAGCAGCAAGAATATATCTGTAAATGAGATAAATAGAACTCTTAAAGATGCTGCATCTGGCAGCAAAGACTCTTTTTTAGAGGGAAGACTTTCGGGTATTCTTGGATATACAGAAGAGCCTCTTGCATCATGCGATTTTAACCACGATTCAAGATCATCTGTGGTTGACGGCAATCAGACAAGGGTGAGTCGTGGAAATTTGGTCAAGATACTTGCATGGTTTGACAATGAGTGGGCTTATGCTAACAGAATGCTTGACACTACGGCAGCGTTGATGAAGGTTTAATATGTGCAAAATCTATTTCTGCCGCTATTTTTTGCCTTGTAAAGAGCCTCATCAGCCATTTTTATCAACTCTTCTGGAGAACTGTCCTGAGATGGAACGACCGTTGCAACCCCCTGGCTTATACTTACACAACTGTGTGTAGAAGAAGCAATATGAGGTATCTTCAGATCAATTATCTTATTCTGAAATTGCAGAGCAACATTACAAGCACCATCTGATTCTGTTTTAGGCAGAATGCAGCAAAACTCCTCACCGCCATAACGTGCTAAAAGGTCTATCTTCCGTCTTATCAAAGATTCAAGAGTGTTAGCAACAGTGATAAGACACGAATCTCCCTCTTGATGTCCATAAGTGTCATTATACAATTTGAAATGATCAATATCAATAATGATAATTGAGAGTGGAGAAGAGTCTCGACAAGCACAATTCCATGCAATTTCTATATATTCATTAAATCGGCGGCGGTTGGATACACCTGTTAATCCATCACGTAAAGATTGATTTTCAAGTAGTTTGCTTTTTCTTTTCAGATCAATGTGAGTTCTAACTCTGGCTTGCACAACAATGGGTCTAAATGGTTTTGTAACGTAATCAACCGCACCTGTTTCAAATCCTCTTATCTCGTCCCGTTCATCTGTTTTTGATGTTATAAAAATAACTGGAATATCGTGAGTATTTGTATCAGCTTTTAACCTTTGACAAACTTCATATCCATCTATCCCGGGCATTATAACATCAAGCAGAACAAGGTCTGGAGGATTATCTGACATTACTATCTCCAAAGCCCTCTCTCCGTTTGTTGCTACACGGATACTGTAGTCTGTTCTCAGCAGTTCATTTAATATTTTCAAATTATAAGGCTCATCATCAACAATAAGAATCGATGATTTTATGCAGTTTGTCTCCATTATTATTATCCATTATCCTCAATATAATGCAACTTTCAGCTCTTCTGCTATATCTTTAATAGAACTCAAAGCTTTGGGAAAGTCAAAGTTATCTATCTGCTCATCAAGCTCTTGCATCAATTTAGCAAATTGAGAGTCAGAAGCCATAAACTTTGAATTAGCAATAGATTTCTTAAAATTTAAAAAACTTTCAGAGGCTTCAGGATTGCTGTTTCTAATAAAACCGTAAAGCTCCATCAAAATAGGCGTAATTACGTTTATATCAATCTCGTCAACATTGGCAACGTTCAGATTGTTTACAGTATTAACAACATTGACCTGCGTATTGACACCTAAAACACCATTTTTATCTAAAGTTTTAAGAGAATCTAACACCTCTTGTAACGATTTATCAAAATCTGACAGAAGAGTTGCATAATCAGGTTCTCTACGCTCAATAATAGCTCTTTCTAATTTGTCTGCTGATGAATGGAGAGCATAAGCTGATATATTTCCAGCAACTCCCTTTACAGTATGAGCCATACGTTCAGCAATTGTAATATCGCCTTTTTCTATTTCAGATTCTATCTCTCTTGTAATAGAAACATATTTTTTACCAAAATCAGTAAGAATATTTTTAAGCAGCCGTCTGTTACCTCTTATTCTTTTTAAAGCTGATTGAATATCAATGCCTTCCAAGGTTTCAGGGAGATAATCATCTATATTATCATCATTATGTATATTATCTTTCGCCTTGCTAACTCTCTGTTGTAGTTGCTCAGTTGGTAGAATCTGCCCTTCTAATTTTTGTGATTCTTCATCTTTTGACTGCTGTAATGCTTGTCCTTCTGATGTTTTAACCGTTTTGGGTTTAATCCATTGAGCAAGGACTCTATATAACTCATCAGGATCAATAGGTTTGCTCACATAATCATTCATACCTGCCTCAATACACGCCTCTTTTGCTCCAGTCATCGCATGAGCTGTCATTGCAACAATTGGCAGATTTTGACATTCTGAGTTTTGCCTTATCAGAGCTGTAGCCTCATATCCACCCATTACAGGCATCTGAATATCCATTAAAACAAGATCATAATAATACTGCTGCTCTGCCACTGCTATTAGTGCATCCTCTTGCTGGTTTGTTTCAGATGATTTCTGTTTTATTGCAGATTGATTTTTGATTATTGCATCTAATGCCTCTTTACCGTTATTTGCAATCTCCACAACTAAGCCTACATCATTTAGTATCTCTGTAGCCACCTGCTGATTCAAGATATTATCTTCAACAATAAGCACTCTTGCACCTTTGAGCGTATCTGTAGGTTTAATAATCTCACTATCTTCAAAACTACCAGCAGTATGTTGTGATGTATATTTAATATAAGAGTCCATACTCTCTTCGTCACAGGCATTTAATTTTGAATTTGGCACATCAGAATGATTCTCTCGTTCAAATACTTCCACTATGGTATCAAACATCAATGAAACATTTACAGGCTTCATAAGAAAGGCTTTAATTCCAGCCTGTTCTGCCCGTTTGACCACTTGATCTCGACCAAAAGCTGTTATCATAACTACCGTAGG
Organism: Desulfamplus sp.; assembly: GCA_015232555.1. Lineage (GTDB taxonomy): Bacteria > Desulfobacterota > Desulfobacteria > Desulfobacterales > Desulfobacteraceae > Desulfamplus. The sequence continues at coordinate 5,544 of JADFZJ010000008.1, forward strand.
CAGTTCTGATAGCTTAGCATTTTGTTTTATCCTCCTTGATGTTTCAATTCCATCTATTTCAGGCATTCTGTAATCCATCAATACTAAATCATAACTTCTGCCTTCTGATGATGCCCTCTCAAGCTCTTCTATAGCTTTTAAGCCTGAATCTACAGTATTCACGATAAATCCAAAAGATTTGATCTGCTCTTCATATATCTCTAAAGCAGTTTTATTGTCATCAACAATTAATACCTTTAATCCTCTAAGGTCTTTACTTATTCTATGCTCTCGCGGCTTTGATAAAGGCTTATAATGAAACTCTGCTGTAAACGAAAAGATACTCCCCTTTCCTACTTCGCTTGAAACAGCTATTTGTCCACCCATCATCTCTGTTAAATGTTTGGAGATTGCCAACCCAAGCCCTGTGCCTCCAAATTTGCGGGTTATAGAGCTGTCAGCTTGAGCAAAAGCAGTGAATAGCCTCCCTATCTGTTCCTCGTTCATGCCAATGCCTGTATCTGAAACAGAAAATTTAAGCTTACACTTATGAGCATCTTTATTAATTATTTCGGTCTTTACAAGAACATGACCTGACTGGGTAAATTTAACGGCATTATTGCAAAGATTTATAAGAACTTGACCTAAACGGAGCTGGTCCCCAATCAATGAGAAGGGGACACCATCTTCTATTGTGCTTATGAATTCAATATCTTTTTCAGCAGCTTTTATAGAAACGATATTTGCAACATTATTCATAACATCTTCAAGGTCGAAACAGGTGCTCTCTAACTCTAATTTACCAGCCTCAATTTTTGAGAAATCAAGGATATCGTTTATAAGTCCAAGCAGAGATCGTGCAGATGATTCTACTTTGGAGATGTAATCATACTGTTTAGGCGTAAGGTCTGTTTTGAGTGCAAGTGCAGAAAAACCTATAACAGCATTCATTGGAGTACGTATTTCGTGGCTCATATTAGCAAGAAATTCGTTTTTAGCCTTTGTAGAAGCCTCGGCAGCCTCTTTGGCAATCTTTAAATCTTTAACACGTTTTTTTTCGGTGATATCTTCCAACATACCCTCATAATAAAGATGCTTACCATTATTATCAGAGACCACCTGAATATTTATAGAAACCTCAATTTCACTTTTATCCTTGCACAAAGCCTTGAATTCAAAATTCTTCACATATCCTTGGGTAGAAAGCATAGCAAGCAACTCTTCTCTTTTAACAAAATCAACATAAAGATTCTTTGATAGATCGTGGATGGAAAAGATGAGTTCTTCTGGGGAATCATACTTAAGGATTTTCGCCAGAGCCGGGTTAGCAATGATAACCTTACCCGCAGGGGTTGTTTGGAATATTCCCTCCATAGAGTTATTGAAAATTCCTCTATACTTCTCCTCTGCTATTTTAAGTGCCTCTATCTGGGCATTTATCTTCTGCCCCATACTCTTCAATACAGTGATAAACGGCTCAAATTCCACAATTATATTGTAATTACTGGTAAAATGATAGTTGCCTGATGTATAAGCGTTGACGATTTCGTTAAGGTCAGCAAGCGGTTGTTTGAAAAAAAGACGCATCAAAAATCCTGTTGCAGAGATAATGGTAATCAAAACTATTATAAGGGTTATGATGCAGTATTTAAGAAGGTGGTAACTCTCTTTTCTATAAAGTTTAGTGGTAAGACTTATATCAACATAAGCTAAGAGAATATTTTCGTGTTTAATATCTCCCGCCCTTCTAATTAATTCAAATCTGTCTTGTTTATCTATGCGTAAAATATCTTTGCCTGTGTTATCTATTATAAGCACCTTTGCTATTAAATCGTTCTTTCCAAAAGCATTGGCTATTCCTTCAACAGCTTTTATGTTCATCTGCCAGAGAGGCTCTTCTAAAGCGTTAATTAGATAGTTTAAAGAGTCATCAGCATTTTGATCTAATGCAGACATAGATTCTTGCGTTTTGAACATATAAATAGAAAAAATTGCTGCTACAGATACGACTGAAATAACAACGACTAAACTGACGATAAGTGTTTGAGAAATTGAGTTTCTGAAAATACTCTTCATACAATAACTGTCTCTCTATTTAGTTATACTGTTCAAGGTCATAAATTGAGCTTTATCTAAAAGTGATGGTCTCGTAAAAAGTCCGATATTTAGAAACGGGTTTAACCAAAAGATTTTCATACTGCTGTTGAAACTCATCTTGTGTAGTTTCGTCATAAAAAGGTTTAAAGCAATCAAAGTATCGCTGCTTAGGAATCTCTTTTCTTAAAATGGTATTAATTTTATCGATCATCTTTTTACCCCAGTCGTTTTTTGGGCATACGACATAAAGAATCAAATAATCCTGCTTTTCAATGATTCTAATTCCCAAAACTTTATCTTCTATTCCCTGCTTTTTAGCGGCAAACTTCATTGCAAAATAACCGCCGATTGTGTAGTCAATACGCTTATTGTTCAATAGAGATATCTGCTGTTCTGACACATCAGATGAATATGATGCAGATACATGAGGCTCTGTTGAATGGGCTTTTATAATTGAATCAATTTCAGGACCAAAACTTCGAGACGATGGATAGCCGAATTTTAACTTGCCGTTTTTTAGCGTATTCTCTAACGATATCATTTTTGTTCCCCCAAAAGCTGAATGCTCATCTTTTCTGATAAAGATATGTATAGGAGGAACTATAGCTGCTGGAATAGAATAATAAGCAAAACTCTCCCGCTCAGGATTTTTAGCTATAGATGAACTGCAAAACATCCTCTGAGTTTTAAGATTATCCAATATTCTTTCTAAATTGCTGTTCACCCTATGATGATCGTAATCTTTAAGATTTTCAAAGATTATATTTTCAATAGCAGCAGCAACTCCAGTTACCTTTTCGCCATCGCATATATATAAAGGTGGAATACAGTTGTGACCCCATGTAATAGTATCTTTTGACCAGGAATATCTGTCTGCAATAAAAATAGATATGCAAACTAAACTGAGTGCGAAAATCTTATTTTTCCCCATAAATATCTCCTCCTTATTAAGTGCAGCGTTTTTGCGTTTTTATATACTCTACACGGTCTTAATTTGAACTTTTATTTTTTATCGCCCTGAGCTGAAGCCCTCGGCTGAAAAACTGAATAAAAACTAAATTTATGACCGTTTAAAATCTATACACTCAATTTAATTAAACTATAAATATGCAAAACTATAAAAAAAGGTGCAGATTAGGACGATCAATAGTTTCAGGAGGTTGAGCGTGTTCTGAAAAGATAGAATTAACAGATTTTAATATCTCATCAGTACTATCTGATTTTAGAAGTTGTTTGCTTATGCTATGTCCAAATTTGAATCCTGCTGCAAAATACGGTACAAATTTTTTAAACATCTTGACCGCTGTTCTTTCATCGTGATGCTTGAGAAGCAGTGTTATCATACGTATAGATGTATGTTGGTAGATATCGGGGTGTGGTAGAAATCCATTAGAGATAGTAGAAAATATCCAAGGTTTTGAAACTGCCATGCGTCCGATTGAAATACCATCACAATTGCCCAATTGCAACATCTTTTTACAATCTGACGGTTCAAAAATATTGCCATTACCAAACACAGGTATGGAGACAGAATCTTTAATCAATCTAATATGTTCCCATTTAGGAGGACGCAAGCGTCTATCTGGTGCAGACCGAGGATGAAACACAAGTGCATCAGCCCCTGCCGCTTGAAACATAGCCGCCATCTTTGCCGCATGAATTGCACCATCAAGAGAATTTTCCTCCCACCCGATTCTGAATTTCACAAAAAGAGGGATTGATACAGTTTGTCTCACTGCCTCAACAATTTTTTTTGCCAATTCTGGCTCTTTTAAGAGTGCTGCACCGCTTCCTTTTTTACAGATTGCTGAAGCACAACATCCAAAGTTGAGATCAACACCAAAAAATCCCTCTCGTTCAATTCTCTCTGCTGCAAGTGCCATGCCATCAGGCTCAGACCCAAATATCTGGCAGACAAGATAGGGCAGTTCTTCATCTCTCCATCTAAAAACAGTCGAGATATTGCGGTTCTCCTGCGGCACTGCCTTTGCACTGCACATACCAGTAAACAGAAGTCCGAATCCTCCAAACTCAGAGATTAGCTCCCTGAATGCCGCATGACCAAGCCCTGCCATGGGAGCAAGAAAAAGACGATTTTTAACTTTTTTGCCTTTTATTGTTATGGGAGAGGCAAGAAATGTCTTGTAGTTTTCAATTTGTGAATTCATAAATCTTTACAATCTGATAAGATTTATTGCATTTTTACCCATAACTTTCTCTTTCTCTTCTTTAGATATTCCAGACTCATTAATATCTTTATAGTATCTTGAGGGTTTTAAGAGAGGATAGTCGCTGCCAAGTAAAACTTTGTCCATAAGTCCAATCTCCCTAACAACGCGATATATTGCACTGTCATAGAGAAATGGTGATGCAGCAGTGTCATACCAGATATTTTTCAAAATATCTTTTGTCTCTTTTTTCAGCAGATGATAAAAAAATATTCCTCCTCCCCAATGTGCAAGAACAATTTTATTTTCAGGAAATGTTTTTGCAAGTTTGTAAATCTGCTCTAAAGTATTTGGAGTTTTACCAGGATAGACGTGTCCAACAGGCTCATTTGTGTGAATCATAATCGGCAGATTTCCATATTTAAGGCAGACCTCCATTACAGGCTTTAATTGAGATAGGGCAGTATCATCTATTCCTGAAAGATAAAATGCAAGCTCCCCTACCCCGCAAAGCCCGCCCTTTATACAACGCTCTGTCTCTTTTGCTGCCCCTTCCCACTGGGTATCAAAGCAGGCAAAACCTTTAAGCCGATTCGGATACCGTGCAACTGACTCCATTATATAATCGTTATTCTGACTTGCTATTTTGCCATCTTTCCATGGAAACCCAAAGATGACAGATAAGGAGACCTCATTTTCGTCCATCATATTAATTAGGTCATCTACTCCTGCTATTTTTGAGGCAGGCGAGCTGTATAGCAGCTTGAAAGCAGGTTCGTTATCAAAGTATTTTTCCCGTGAAGTGCGGATATTATCAGGGAAAATATGAGTATGAAAATCTATAATCATTTTTAACGCCCTCAAATTTGAAATATTAATAATTTATTTTATACACAGCCCTCCCCGCAGGAGAGGGAATGATATTATTCCCCTCTTCTTATGGGCGGGGCAAAAGAGTAATTAGTTAAAAACCGTCATTTTTTTAATTGTAAAACATTTAATGATTGAAAAAAAATATTTTTTTACTCTATAATACCTGTTTTTCACAAACAAGGAGATTTTAGATTTAAATCAATTTGAATCAAAAGGGTGTGTTGAATTTGAATTATAATCATGCTGATAACCTTAAATACTACCCAATATCGCTTAATATAGCAGATAAACGCTGTCTTGTGGTTGGAGGCGGAAGTGTTGGAGCAAGAAAAGCAGTAACTCTTGCACGATGCGGGGCAGCGGTTACTGTTGTAAGCCTTTTTTTTTCTGATGAGTTTATCAAAAAAACAGATAGTTATTGTGAAATAAAAGCACACTCTGAAAAAGAGCATTCTGACTCTAATAATAAAGAGAAAATTATTTGCATTCAAAAACCTTATGATTCAACTGATCTTAATTCAATGTTTTTGGTAATTGGTGCAACTGATAATGTAGATGTCAACCGCCAGATTGCTGATGATGCAAGGCAAAAGACGATTCTGTGCAATATTGCAGATTATCCAGAGGGCAGCTCTTTTGTCCTCCCTTCAATTGTCCAGAGAGGAGAGCTTGTGATTACTGTCTCAACATCTGGCAATAGCCCTGCACTTGCAAAAAAACTTAGAAAAGAGCTTAAGTTGCAGTTTGGTCAGGAATATGCAACTTTTCTTGTGCTAATGGGCAAGATAAGAAAGTGGCTGTTAGCTCAAAATCATTCACCTCAAACCCATGCTGCGATTTTCAGGCAGCTTGTTAATTCAGAACTTCTCGAACATATTGCATCAAACGATTATTCAAAGATAGAGATTACCCTAAATGAAATTCTGGGCAGCCACAGGGAGCTTATGCTGATGGACAATTGCACTCTCCCTTCATATCAAGATTTTATCTTCGGAGAATAACATGACATTAGAAAACATCGCATATATCCTGTTTCTAATTGCAACTGCACTCTATACAGGAAGCATGGCAGTCTATATATCCTATCTTTTCAGGCAGAAAGAGGAGTTTCAAAATTATGGGTTCTTTCTAATCTGTGCAGGTGCACTCCTCCATTTTGGAGGTATATGTGTAACTACAATAATAATGGGAACGCTGCCTGCCTATAATCTTCAGCAGACTCTTTATATTGCAGCCCTTGCACTCTCTGGAACATTTATTGTCCTTAACCAAAAATTCAATCTCAAAATTCTTGGACTCTTTGCCTCTCCTCTTGTTGTTATAATGATGATTGCAGCTTTTATGTCTCCTGATACTCCGCCGCTAAAAGCCTCTTTTTTAAAAGGCTTTTGGCTTGTTTCCCATATTGTTACTATTTTTACAGGAGAGGCGGCATTAGCTTTAGCCTGCGGTGCAGGGATTCTCTATCTTATTCAGGAAAAAGCTATCAAGGAGAAGAGACGGGGCTTTTTTTACAAGCGTCTACCATCTCTTGCACTGCTTGACAGCACAAGTTACACCAGCGTTATCACAGGTTTTACAATGTTGACTACTGGCTTGATTACAGGGCTTATATATGCAAAAAGCGTCTGGGGAACATTCTGGAGTTGGGATCCAAAAGAAATATGGTCAGCAGTAACATGGCTTGTTTATGCAGCTCTGCTTCATGGACGGCTCACATCAGGGTGGCGTGGAAGAAAATCGGCAATAATGACTATTGTTGGATTTGCAGTTCTTCTCTTTACACTTTTTGGGGTAAATCTATTGATTGGCGGACATCATCAGCCTTTTACAAAATAACTTAATACTGGAACAGAATGTCAGATATCACACTTATTGGAATTAACCATAAAACAGCGGCGGTTGAACTTCGGGAAGCACTTGCATTTACATCAGAAGAGGCTACCAATGCCCTGAACGCTCTTGGAAACAATACAAAGATAAAAGAGGCAATGATATTTTCTACCTGTAACAGGATGGAGATACTGTTTGTCTCTGCACCTTCAAAAAAGATTCAGTCAGAGGGCAACAATATTGAAGCAGGCGAAGATGCAACTCAATCAATGATAAACTTTCTTTCTGAATACAAAAACCTGCCAACAACCCGTTTTAAGGACTCTTTGTATATCTACAAAGGAAGTGATGCAATAAAACATCTGTTTCGTGTTGCATCAAGTCTTGACTCCATGATTATTGGAGAGCCTCAGATTTTAGGTCAAGTCAAGGCTGCCTATCGTTTGGCATCTGCAAACAAATCTTCAGGTGTTGTTATCAACAGGCTTATGCACAAGGCATTTAGTATTGCAAAAAAGGTGAGAAGAGAGACTGGTATTGGAGATAATGCAGTTTCAATCAGCTACGCTGCAATTGAGCTTGCCAACAAGATATTCAGCGATTTAAGCGAACGTAAGGTTATGCTGCTTGGTGCTGGTGAAATGGCAGAACTTGCAGTAGAGCATCTTATTTCTCACGGAGTTAAAAATATTGTTGTTGCAAACAGAACTTTTGAAAATGCTGTGGTTCTTGCGGACAAATTCGACAGCAACAAGAATTCTGATAAAGTATCTGATAAAAATAGAAGATGTAATGCTCAAAATGTTGAAAATAACAAACCCAGTGTAGTTGCTGAAGCTGTTCGATTTGAAGAACGGGAACAGATGCTTAAAGATGTTGATATCATTATAAGTTCTACAGGTTCAACTGAATATGTCTTAACTGCGGTTCATGTTAAAAAAAGTATGTCCCTGCGAAAAAGCAGACCCCTGTTTTTCATTGATATTGCAGTACCAAGAGATATTGACCCTGCGGTTAATAAAATCGACAATGCATATCTTTACGATATTGATGATCTCCAGAGTATTGTTGATGATAATATGGATGAGAGAAAAAAAGAGGCTGTCAAGGGAGAAAGGCTTGTTGATGAGGCTGTAATTAAATTTCAAAGATGGCTTGAAAACCTTGATGTAGTTCCAACTATCGTTGCAATTAGGGAGAAGATTGAGACAATAACAGAATTAGAGACAGAAAAGACCTTAAATTCTCTGCACCTTGGTGAGGAGGAGCAGGAGGCTATAAAAAGGATGACCCGTGCAATTACAAGTAAAATAATGCATGACCCAATACGGTTTCTTAAAAATACGGGAAACCACAGAAATGATACGTTTTATTTAAATGCAGCAAGAGAGATTTTCAACATCAATAACATGAATGGGGATTAAGTATCCTCTCTCAAATTAGGTAAAGGGTAAAAAAATGGAAGATAAGGACTTGGATTTTTTCAAAAATCTTTTGAATGAAAGGCTCAAGGATCTCATTTCTCATGCAGACGAGACTGTAACTGAAATGACTGTACCTAAAGATAACTTTGCAGACCCGACAGACAGGGCATCACATGAGGCTGAACGCAACTTTGAACTTAGAATCAGAGACAGGGAGCATAAGCTGATTAAAAAAGTAAAAGAGGCTCTAATACGAATTGAAAATAATACCTATGGAATCTGTGAAACCTGCGGAGATGACATTTCAACTGCAAGGCTTAAAGCCAGACCAGTAACAACCCAGTGTATTGAGTGCAAAACGCGGGACGAGGTTATGGAGAAAGCTCTTGGAATGTAATGCAGATAACATACTAACATTTAAGGTTGAATCATTGAAGTTCAAAAATAAGAGCCATATAAACCTGACGGAAAGTGTGCTGTGATTGATTTACACATACATTCAACAGCCTCAGACGGCTCGTTTACGCCCCCTCAAATTGTCAATCTCGCTGTCAGCAAGGGACTTAATGCAATTGCAATTACAGACCATGACACTATTGACGGTGTAAGGGAGGCAATTGAAGCAGGTATTCCGCATAATTTAGAGTTCATAACAGGGGTTGAGCTTAGTGCCCAACCCCTTCCAGGATATGGAAAAGATGGAAGCATTCATATTCTTGGATATGGATTCAGCATTTATGATCGGCAGATAACCAGAACCTTGGAGAAACTCGGAGATGCTCGGGCAAACAGGAATCCGCTGATTCTTGAACGCCTTAGAAATTTGGGCTTTACCTTGACAATGGACGAGGTGATAGCCATTAGCGGACCTGGGCAGATTGGCAGACCTCACATTGCAAAGGCTATGGTGGAAAAAGGCTATGTTGCCTCTTTTGACGAGGCTTTTGACCACTATCTTGGCAAGGGGCGACCTGCATATATAGATAAATTCAGGCTCTCGTGCGTGGCAGCCATTAAAATGATTATAGATGCTGGCGGTGTACCTGTGCTGGCACATCCTGGTCTTATTAAAATAGATAACTCTTATCAACATGAATTTTCAGGTGACTGCCATTCAAAGTCCGGGCAGGAAGCTGATTTATCACCAGTCTCTGCTTGTTATCAAAACAAGTGTAATCCTATAGAATATTTTATATCTCAACTTGTTGGTATGGGGCTTATGGGTATTGAGGTTTTTCACACAGACCACTCTGAAGAGCAGACAAAATATTTTGCAAAACTTGCACAGAAAAAAAGGCTTCTAATGACAGGCGGATCTGATTTTCACGGGACAATGAAACCAGAAGTTAAAATGGGAAGCGGAATAGGAAACCTTTCAATTTCCAATGACCATTACAAAAATCTATCGATTGCTGCTGAGCGGACAAGAAAAGAGAGCAACCAGATTTCAAAACTTGAAGACAATCTCTGCTACTCGTTTAATGACAGAGCTTTACTGATGACAGCCCTCTGTCACAGTTCATATATTAATGAGGTGCCGTCTCTTGATATAACTGACAATCAAAGATTTGAGTTTCTTGGTGATGCAGTTCTTGGACTTGCAGTAGCCCATCTTCTTATGCAGAAATTTCCAAATATGAAAGAGGGTGAACTGTCAAAGCTCAGATCAACACTTGTGAGCGAGGCAAGCCTTTCATCAATGGCAAGACTTATGGATATAGGACGATTCATATCGCTTGGAAAAGGTGAAAGACTCACTCGCGGATCGGAAAAAAACTCAATTCTTGCAGACACATTTGAGGCGATAATTGCAGCAATCTATCTTGAGATTGGATTTAAAGAGACCTGCGAGCTTATTTCAATCTATTTTGACGCTCAGATGAACCAGATAACATCGGGCAACGACACATGTGATTATAAAAGTATGCTTCAGGAGATGGTTCAGGAGATGGGTAACTTTATTCCATGTTACAAAATTCTGCGAGAAACTGGTCCTGATCATAACAAAACATTTGAAATTCTCCTAAATGTCTGTGATATCGAGGCAAAAGGCGAGGGAAAAAATAAAAAATCAGCAGAGCAGAACGCTGCGGCAAATGCAATGGCTATTCTCAAAAAACAGAAAGAGTTATCTTGTTGAACAACTGCAAACCTCTTGTAATTCCAATATTTATCCCGCATTCAGGCTGCCCCCATCAATGTGCATTCTGCAACCAATCCATAATAACAGAGAAGAGCAAACGATATATAATTCCATCTGCTGAGGAGATACAGCAGGTGGTGGAACATTTTCTATCTTATAAAGGCTCAAGAGAAGAGGTGGAGCTTGCATTTTTTGGAGGAAATTTTTTAGGTCTTAAACCAGATGAGATAATATTTCTCCTCTCGTCTGCCCAAAAACTTGTAAATCAAGGAAAAATTGACTCTGTTCGTTTCTCAACAAGACCAGATACAATCACCAAAGAGAGGCTTGAGCTTATAGCCCCCTACCCTGTCTCTACTATTGAGATCGGGGTTCAATCTATGAACAATCAAGTTCTTAAAGCTGCAATGCGGGGGCATACAGCAGAAGATACAATAAAAGCAATATCTCTTTTAAAACAATTTACTACTGCAAATAGAAAACAATTTACAATTGGTATGCAGATGATGGTTGGTCTTCCCTCTAAATATGATAGTGGAAAAGAAGACACCGTAGAATATAAGTCAAAGGTTGAATTTACAGACCTTTTTGATATTGCAAAATTTAAAGATGATATTGAGACAGCACAAAAAATAACAGAGCTTAAACCAGATTTTGTCAGAATCTATCCGTTGATTGTTCTTGAAGGAAGCCTTATTGCCCGTTGGTATCGTGAAGGAAAATATGAGCCGATGGAGTTGGACGCATGCGTGAAATTGGTCAAGGAGATATTTCTGCTATTTCAAGAACACAATATTCCAGTGATCAGAATGGGACTTCAAGCATCAGATATGCTTCAAGATAAATTATCTATGGTTGCGGGTCCTTGGCATCCTGCATTTGGTCATTTGGTCTATTCTGAAATTTTTTTTGATAAAGCCATTGATCTGATTAGTAAATCGTTGAAGATGGAAACTAATAGAAAAATAGAAAATAACCATCATATACATATAACTTTAACTGTTCATAACTCTTCCATCTCAAGGCTTAGGGGGGATAAAAACGACAACATCAAACGGTTAAAAGAGATTTATCCATCAATTGAGATTAAAATAAAAGAAGATAATAGACTTGAAAGAGATCAGATAACACTATGCCTATAAAAGACTTAAAACAATCAGATAAAGCTCTGCTTATAATTTACTAACACAAGCCCCGCCTGCTGATGAAGCTGGAAGGGATAAGATAACCTCAGTTCCCACATTCTCCTCTGATCTGACTGACAATGTGCCTTGATTCAATTCTGCAAACTCTTTAGCAACCATAAGCCCAAGTCCGCTGCCTACCTCTTTGCGTGTACCAAGTTTTGATGTTTTTGTCCCTACCTGAAAGAGTAAATCGCACACCTCTTTTTTCATTCCTATGCCTGTATCTTTAACAGAGATATGATGATATCCTCCCTCTTCACTGCATGATATAGTAACTGAATTGCCACTATCGCAGTATTTGATAGCATTATGAACAAGGTTTCTTATGATAAAGTTGAGCATGTTCTTATCATACATCACATCACACCCCTCTTTTACATCAGATATAAGAGAAATATCTTTATTTGCAGCGTCAGCTCTAAAAAAATCAATTATCTCAACAGCTATTTTCCCAACATTTATATTCTCTGTAACTACTTCAATACTGCCTGTCTGCATCCTTGCCCAAGTAAAAAGATTTTCAAATAGTTTATACATCTGCTGAGAAGTATTAGACATTGACTTAATCCGTTCCCTCTTTTCTTCATCACTAAGCTCATTAAAAAAGGAGTCAATCAGCTCAATGCTGCCGATCAACCCAGAGAGTTTATTTCTCATATCATGGGCAATAATTGAAAATAGTTTGTCTTTTGAAGCATTTGCCTTTGCAAGTTCAAAATTTGCCTTTTCAAGCTCTTTTTTTTGCTTTGCGATAGTCAGATGAGTTTTGATTCTTGCCAACACCTCATCTTGATTAAAAGGCTTGACTATAAAATCAACTGCTCCGCGGTTAAAGGCTTTTATCTTATTTTCAGTATCTGCAAAGGCGGTTAGAAAAATTATAGGTATATCTTTTGTCTCTTCTTGCTCTTTTAATCTTTTACATGTCTCATATCCGTCAATTTCTGGCATCATAATATCAAGAAGGATGATATCAGGTTTAGCATTAGCGGTTCTTTCAAGAGCTTCTCTTCCGTTTTTTGCAATAAAAATCTTATAACCTTTCTCTCCACTCAAATATTCAAACAGCACCTTAAGATTTGTTGGGTTATCATCTACTATCAATATTCTGTTTTGAATCTGTTCAGATACAGCCATATTTTTTCACTCTCCTATCAAGATTTAATACCAATCTTTTAGATATTGAGTCTTTATATACTGTTCAAGATCATAAATTGAGTAGAGACGTACAGCCGTGGGTCTCTACTTTTATGCCTTGATGGTGCTTTCGACCAGCATAACTATCTCATCAATCATAAAATTTTCTGTAAATTCAATAATCTTATTTTTAAATCTTAATATTATCTGCTGTCTATTTTTATCATCAGGTAGCTCTTTATAAACTTCTAAATTAATTGAATCTGCCCACTCCTGAATACCTGCAATATCGCCCTGCTTTGCTGTCTGTAAAAGCTCATCAAAATTTCTTATTTTTTCTATAAGATAGAGCCTTTCATCAGAGGTGAATCCGCATCCACCGGCATAATCGTGAATCTCATTCCCTCTGTCTGAAGCCCCGCTGCCTGAGTCTGCCTTTACATCTGAAGTAAAGCCCTCTTTCATAAATTTAGAACCATTAGCTGCATCTATATTGTTATCACTATTTTCAGCTTCATAAATCCATTCAATATCTTTATATTTTGAGATAACTGTAAAAAGAGAGTTAAGGCTGACCGGTTTTGTCAAAAATTCATCGCAGCCCGCACGAAGGCTCTTTTCCCTCGACTCATTGACTACGCTTGCAGATATGGCAATCACAAGTATTCCCTTTAAAGCAGGGTTTTGTTTTATATGTTCGGTCGCTTCAAAGCCGTTCATCTTTGGCATCATTAGATCCATCAAAATAACATCTGGTTTATTCGCAAGTGCCATGTCAATACACTCTTTTCCATTTGCTGCCATCTCAACTATAAATCCAAGTGGTTCAAGAGCATCCCTTAAAAGCTCCCTGTTATTAAGGTTATCATCTGCAACAAGAATATGAAAATTTTTATTGTCAATTCCTGCAATACGCTTTCCAGATTCAAGTTTAATCTCTCTGCCGCTTGTTTCAGGCAGATCAATTGAAAAGCTGAATTGACTCCCCTCTCCCAATTTTGATTTTACAACAAGATCGCTTCCCATAAGCCTTACAAGCCTTTGAGATATTGCAAGACCAAGACCCGTGCCCTGAGAACTGTCATTAGGTTTTCCAGCCTGCTCAAACGGATAAAATATCTTCTCTAAATCTTTCTCATCAATACCAGCTCCGCTGTCTTTTATTGAAAAACGAATCCAGTTACCCGAACTTTTCTGCATATCAGAATTTAGCTCTACAATATACTCAACTCCCCCTGCTGATGTGAATTTAACAGCATTATCAAGAATATTGAACAGCACTTGACGTATTCTAACCTCGTCACCAATAACCCATTTGGGAAGGTTTTCAGATACTTTAAGTTTAAAGTGGATATTTTTCTTTTTTGCCTTAATACGAGTGATAGCAGATGTTGCATCTAAAAGCCCTGACAGAGAAAATTCCACAGGATTTATCTCCATCTTGCCAGCTTCAATTTTAGAGAGATCAAGAATATCGTTAATCATCATAAGAAGATGCTCTCCGCTCTGACTGATTATCTTAAGCTGCTTTAACTCCTTTTCTTGAAGGTTGCCGTTACGCTCCATTATCTGGGTATAGCCAAGAATTCCGTTAAGCGGGGTTCTAAGTTCATGGCTCATGCTTGCAAGAAATGCACTTTTTGCCCTGTTTGCAACTTCAGCTTTCTCTTTAGAGATCATAAGTTCATGGTTTAAATCTTGAAGGCGGCGGGTTCTCTCTTCAACCTTCTGTTCTAAAATGGATTTATGATTTTCAAGTTCAATATCTCTTAACTGAATTTCACCAACCATCTGGTTGAATGCCTGAATCATGTAGTGTATTTCATCAGTGGAATCATGGTAGCATGGCACCCGAAGAGAAAAATTTTTCTCTTTTGATATTAATTTAACAGCATGGGTTAATGAGACAATAGGAGAGATAAGAACTTTCATAAACCTTGAAGAGACAATATAGATAAGCAGTCCAGTCGCAAAAATAATGACAATATTATATCCAATATACCACCTTATAAGCTCCATGATTTTGCTTTTGCCTGCAATAATTATAAGATGACCAAGTATCTTGTCCTTCATCAATATTGTTTTATGGGATTCAAGAAAGTCCCCAGATTGATTCAGTCCGTCCCGATGCGGTTTCCAGTTTTTAAGCTGTTCGGTTGTTATATCAGATTTATCACTGATATATGATGCAAAAAGTCTTCCTTTATCATCATATACTGCCGAAGCCATAATATCGCTGTTCTCCTTGAATGAGTTCAGAGTCTCTACAGCCGCATCCGTATCATTAAAGTAGAGAGGTGCTTCGATATGAGTCTCAACAAGATCAGTAACCGATGCAGCTACATAGTTAATGGTTGTCTTCATAATATGAAAATCATTGATAACAAAAAAAGTGCCTGCAAAAACAAGTGCAATGACATTGGTTGCCATAAGCATTATAAAAATTTTTGTTTTAAGGCTCTGTTTTGAAAGAAAAAGATGAAAAAGACGCCTGTGCATTTTCATGGCTTCCAAAGGATTTTTACAGCTTGCATCAAAGGGGGGGAGACAATTAGCATTAGGAGGGCAATTGCATATATTTTTATTAAATAGAGGATTCACCTTTTTCACCTCTTTTGGCTCTTTAGACTACTGCCATTTTGCTCTACAACTATCTTACCGAGCTTGAGAAGATGAGAGCTTATTTTAATACCTGACAAATTTTTTGCTTCCATGTTGATCTCAAATCCAATTCTGTTATTTGCTTTTCTAAAAAAGTTGATTATCCCGCCGTTTAGAGCAAATTCAGGAAAATCTCCAATAGTTAAAACAGGCTTACCTTTTAGCTTATCAAGTATCTGTTTTATTCTCTTTTTTTCCGATTTATTGACGATTAAAATCTGAATCTTTCCAAGATTGTCAATATCTGCGTAGATATTTTCAACATCTGCAAAATGGACAATTTTAAGTTTTTTTCCATAAAATAGCCGTTTTTTGAATGGCTCAAAAAGCCCTTCATATTCATTTTCGCCCATAATAGCTATCACAAACTCTTCTGCATTCTCATCAAAAGAGTGAGAGGTCCATTCGATAAAATCTGTGAATTTTATTATCATAGCTGCTTGAATCTCCTGTTTTGAAGGCTCTTGAGCATAAAGAGAAGAGAAGCAAAATAGATTTTGTGAAATTGATAGGGGCATATTAGAAAAGGCATAAAAAAGAAGTGATAACAGAAGAGTTTTTTTGATAGCAGATATCATCATCAGAATTTCCAGCTCAAACCAATAGTATATGTTGGATGTTCTAATGAAATATGTTCGTAATTTTGCAGATTGTAATAATAACCTGCTGCTGGAACAGTGTTATCAAATATGTTTTCACCTTTAATTATAAGATAACAGTTGCCTGCAAGACGGTATCTTGCTCCAACATTGACGATAAAACGGTTATCGTCAAACATATCTTCAATTGAGTTATCAGAGAGATGCAGATTTTGTTCTTCTGACGGCTGGCTCTCTTGATCTGGCTGAATAGGAACAGAAGCTGTGTAGTTATTGCTTATTGTAGAGGTAGCATTGTTGAAAAGAGCACCTAATGAGATATCTAATCGTTCATTCATAAACGATTTGGTGATATTCATTTTAACTGTCTGCTCAGGGTAAGCTTTCCAGCGATCTCCTGATTTATCAACAAGATATGGGTTCAGCTCTGTATCATCTTTCATATTATACGGTTGAGAAAAAGAGTAAGATATTTCTATGCTTTCAGTGTTATTGGGAGCAATCCGCAAAGATGTCTCAAATCCTGATGATGCAAACTCGTCAGCCCTAAGAGCAGTGCTGATACCCTCTAAATTTTCATCAATAAGAGAAAATATAGTATTGTGGAAAATATTACTGTAAAAGTTTACATGAAATTGAAGTTTATCTGCCATGAAATTGTGATAGTAGCTCAACTCATAGCTCTCAACCTCTTCTTCAAGTATTGCTCTCTCCCTAAACTGAATAGATTTCATTATTGTTACATAGTCAGGATAGTGATACCCCTCTTGATATACAAATTTAACGGTTTTGTTATCATCAATATCGTATGAGATACCGACTCTTGGTATTATAACATCAATTGCATAATCATCACCATTATCATCATCTAAATCTAATAAATTGTAGTTTGCAGGTATAGTTTTAGTCTCATCATTATTTTTAACGGTAACAGCTTCAGATGTTATAAACTTAAACGAAGAGTCTCTAACTTTATCATATCTAACACCTGCAAATAGATTTAAATTTTTTGTCAAATGGTAGTTATCCTCAAAAAAGAGCGATGTTTCAATCCACCTTAAATCAGCTTCAACATCAATATTAAAGTTACTATTATCCTCGTCCAAATCAGGTATATAAAGCGAAAATCTATCAGAACTAAAGCGTTTTAAAAATGCCGAAGCTCCAAAAGCGATTAGGTGATCAGAAAAGCGGGTTGTTCTAAATACTAAATTGGATTTAAGATGAAGCTCTGAATCAGTTGAATATGCTGCTGGTGATAGGTGGGCTGCAGGATCATACTCAAAGTATTGGATAGGCAGCCCGATTGTCAATTTTTCACTCTGGGTCAGATCAAGTTTAAGCTCTGGAAGCAGAACCATACTTTTCATCATAACGTTTTTATTATAATAAGATACAATATCTTCCTCTAATAAAGAGTTTTGGTCTGCTGCATCAGCAGACTGGCTGCTGTTAGATGACGAAGGCTGATTGAAATAGGGTTTCCATGGAAGAGTTGATTCAACCTTTTCGTTTTGAACAACACCAATAAGGCTGAAATTGTCTCTGTTCCAGTTTAATGAAAAACGGCTGTTTATATCGGAAAAATGGTTGTCATTTATGATTATTCTCCCAAATCTGTCTGGATTATCACCGATTTTTATATATTTCCCATTTTCATTTATGCCGTCAGATTTCACACCGCCTGCATAAATAAAGATATCTCCATATTCAGGCGAAAAGCTGCCATAACCGCTCTCTGCTTTTACGAGACCATCTTTCAGCCCGACTTCTGTATTTATAAAACCGCCTCTGTTATCTTTACCATTTTTGGGGATTACATTTATAAAGCCATTGATTGAGCCGCTGCCGTGAATAATAGAACAAGGACCTTTTAGAACCTCTATTCGTTCAACATCTCCAAGAAGAGGAAGATTAAGATTTGTGTTGATTCCTGTTCCGCTGCTCACATTCATGTTTGTACCGTTAAGCATAAAGAGCGTTGTTACATTAGATGAAGATGCAATACCTCGTGTTGAGTAGAGAGAGCCTGAACTATATGCACCTGATATGTGGACACCCGGCACATAATATTGAAGAAAATCAGATATGCTTGAAGAATAGGATTTTTCTATCTGCTCTTGTGAAATCAGATAGAGAGAACCCGGAGCTTTTTCAGGAGCAACATCAAAAAAACTTGTTGAACTTACCTCAATTGACATCAACTGCTCTATACTCAAATCAGCAAGAGCTTCAACAGAACTTTTGCCTTGATCTGCCAAAACAGATATTGGAGAGAAAATAGAAAAACAGTAAAAAAACAGAGCAGCAAAGGTAAGACCCAAAGGGTTTGACAAAAATTTAGATAACATTTTTATCTCTTTTGAGCACATTTTGGATAGTAAATCCTAAATCCTGCATTGAAACAGGTTTCATCATATATGCAGCAATACCAATCTCTTTAGCCTTCTCCTCATTTATAAGAGAGCTGTAGCCGCTGCACAGAATAACTGGAATGTCAGAACGAATCGCTCTTACTCTTTCGGCGAGCTTTGCACCTGTCATCTGAGGCATGGTCATATCGGTGATGATAAGATCAAAAGCATCAGGATTTGCCATAAAAAGCTCAAGAGCCTCTTCAGGATCAGATTTACTTTCAACCTTATATCCGAGCCGTTCAAGCATCTCATTGGTCATCTCAACAATAAACTCATCGTCGTCGACAAGCAATATTCGCTCTGTTCCGTAATAGATAACATCTGCTTTTGGTTCTATCTCTGTTGGCTGTCTCTCTTCTTCATTATCAATATCAGCGGTTATTTCATGGGTAACAATTGGAAGTAAAACTGTAAAAGTTGCACCTTCTGGCGGATTGCTGCTAACTGTAATAACTCCATTATGGTTTTTAACAATGCCGTGAACTACTGCAAGCCCCATACCTGTACCTTTATCAACCTTTTTAGTGGTAAAATATGGGTCAAAAATCTTATCAATTATATCAGAAGGAATACCCGGACCTGTATCTGATACAGTAATTTTTACATGTTCACCAGTTCCAGCATACTCCAAGACTCCGCCGATATACTCACCTGTTCCATCATACTCGCCAATTATCCCATACTCTCCGGGTTCAAGCAGAACTTTTTCAACCTTAATCACAATAGCTCCCTCAACAGTTTCCATTGCATGAGAAGCATTGATACAAAGATTTATAATAATTTGATGAATCTGAGTTGAATGTCCAAGAACGACAGCGTCCATATCAGGCGGTATATTCTCAATGATTTTTATTGATACAGGTATAGTTGCACGTAATAGGTGAATTGACTCTCTTATAATTGGTACAATATCTATGGGCTTAAGCTCCATATCTGTTTTTCGGCCGAAGCTTAAAAGCTGCTTAACAATACCTGATGCTTTATGCCCAGCCGCTCTTATAGACTCAACTTTAGCGTGAGCAGGACTTGACTGCGGGATATCCTCTATAGCAAGTTCAGCATTGCCGAGCATGATGTTAAGGATATTGTTGAAATCATGTGCAATTCCGCCTGTCAAAGTGCCTATTGATTCCATTTTTTGAGCCTGCCGAAGTTCATTTTCAAGCAGCTTTTTACTGGTTACATCTCTATATACACCTTCAATACCAGCAATATTACCTCCAGAATCTTTGAAAAAATGGGCATTAGTTGAAGCCCACCAGATTGTTCCATCTTTTTTTTTCAACTTCTCTTCATAATTACTGACATAGCCGCTCTTTTGAATCATTGAAAAAAAATCTTTCCGCCCCGCTGGGTCTAAGTAAAAAAGCTCTGACACATCTTTTCCAATCAACTCCTCAGCATTATAACCAGAAACTCCCTCGCATGACGGAGAGATAAATAAAATTTTACCTTCCATATCTGTTCTGTAGAGAATATCTGGTATGTTCTCAATAAGAATACGGTAATGCTCTTCACTTTTAAGAAGTGCCTCTCTTGCTTGACGATGCTCTTCTACCTCAAACTTGAGAGAAGAGTTAACAATGGAAAGCTCCATTGTCCGTAACTTGACCTTCTGCTCAAGCAGATTTTTTGCTTTAAGCAGCCGAATATTAAGATAGCATATAAAATAGAGCAGAATAAGGGCAAAAAGGAGATATATCTCTTGATAGATAGTATTGCATTTCCATATCGCCTTAATTGTACCGATCGTTGTGCCGTCATAAATTACATCAGATTGAAGCAAGACTTCAGGCATTAGATGTAAAAAGGTGAAGATACTTTCGCTCCATCCGTTTGTATTACCATCAGCACTTTTGAAAATCCTACCTTTAGTATCAAATACAGATATAGTTTTGTAGTTGTGGGATTTACAGGCAAGGGAGAGGTATTCGTCAGCCCCCTCTGGACTTAAATTCCATAGGGCATTCGAGATAACAACTCCATGCTGCTCTATGCGGGAGTAGGCTTTATCATATTCATATCTCTCATAAAAAAAGACACATAGACAGAAAAAAAAAGAGAATACAATAGCAGATGCCAATGCAAGCCTTCTATAATTAGCAATTTGGTAGTTCAAATCTATTCATTCCTTTACTTTAAGAGAGATGTAAAACTTCTCTCTTGATGCTCTTTTAACTCATTAACCATCTTTTCTATACTAACAACAAAATGATCATAAATTTTTTTGGCTTGTTCTCGATCTATAGAACCCGATTTTCCTATATTTTCAAGTTTAGAAACGATTTCAGCTACAGATTTGCCAAAATGCAGCAGCATCCCCTTTAAGGCGTGAGCTGCCATTCTTAAGCCGTCAGGGTTTTCAGAGTCAATCGCATTTTTTATCTCTAACTGTTTTTCCTTATAGTTAGATAAAAATATTCCTATGAGTTGTGCTGCAAGCTCATGATTGCCATCAATACGTTTCATCAATGCACAAATATCAATCAAAGATTCTGATGCAGGCTCAATAGTCTGTATAGATTCTGATATAATTGAAACTTTCTGATTTCCAAACCGTTTACTAATGAGTTCAAAAAGATGTTCAGGCTCAAATGGTTTTGAAAGATAGTCATCCATGCCGCTATTAAGGCAATCCTCTCTGTCTTGATCGCTTGCATGAGCTGTCATTGCCACAATAAATACATCATGATCCAGCACACCTGAGTTTTGATCACGGATTATCGCTGTTGCCTCAAATCCATCCATTAAAGGCATCTGAATATCCATGAAAATAAGATCAAATTTCTCTTTTTCGAGTATGGTTATCGCCTCTTTACCATTAGCCGCAACTTTAAGGCTGTGCATTGGAAGCATAGCAATCATCAACTGTTGATTGAAAAATTGATCTTCTACCAACAAAATATTTAAACAAGGAACTTTAGTCTTTACGTCCAGACCCTCCCCACCCCTTCCCGCAGGAGGTGAGAGAGTAATACTATTCTCAATCTCCTTATGGGGAGGAGGGAAGGGGGTGGGGCAGATATTGCTTTCATGGTCTTTTGATATCTGCATCCCCTCAATTTCGATAATTTTTTCCAAAGGCACGGTAAACCAGAAGGTTGAGCCTTTACCCTCAGTGCTTTCAAAATCTATCTCTCCGCCCATCATATTTACTAACTTTTTTGATATGAAAAGACCCGCACCTGTACCGCCATATCTTCTTGTTGCAGAGCCGTCTGCTTGAACAAACGCATTGAAGATATAATCCTTACGGTTGTCAGGAATGCCTATTCCAGTATCACTTATCATAAATTTAAGAATTACTGTTGAACCATAAGATTTTTCATTGAGAATATGTATAGATACCAAGCCGTTAGGGGTAAACTTTATTGCGTTAGAGGTAAGATGTGTAATTACTTGGGTCAGTTTGTCTTTAGCTCCTCTGTAGAAAAAGGATATATCAGGTGCAAATTCAGTTGAGAGTTTAAGTTTTTTTTCAGTAACACTCTCTTGCAATATTACCATAATATTATCAATAACTGAGCGTAAATCAAAATCAGTAAGTTCAATATCTATTTTACCAGATTCAATCTTTGAACAGTCTAAAAGATCATTTATAATAGTAAGTAAATATTTGGAAGATTTATATATTGCGTCTATCTGCTCTAAATCGTCAGAGTGAATTCTATTGTATGGATTTGACATAAGCAGACTGCTAAATCCCATGATAGCATTCATGGGAGTTCGTATTTCGTGGCTCATATTTGCTAAAAACTGGCTTTTCGCTCTATTGGCAGATTCCGCCTGCTCTTTGGCAATACGAAGGTTCTGCTCTGTCTCTTTAAGGTCAGCAATAATAGAACGCTCTCTGAGAACCCTGTCAATTCTTGCGGTTAGCTCCTTGACTGATAAAGGTTTTTGTATAAAATCACTTGCACCAGTTTGAATAATATCCTGAAATTTATAATCTTCAATATATGCTGTCATAACAATAACATTGGCACTATAATCTTCACGCACTATCTCTGCAAGTTCAAGCCCGCTGATTCCGGGCATATTTATATCTGTAACCACAATATCAATCGGTTCAGCTTTAAGAATTTTCAATGCTCCTACTGCATTTTGAGCTGCTGAAACAATATATCCAGTATTGTGAAGAATTTTTTGCAGCATTTTAATCACTGGTATCTCGTCATCAACTATCAGAATATGGGGTTTGTCTGTTAGTGAATCTTCTGACATATTATATTTCTCCTTCCTTTCATGTTAATGCAGGTAGGTAAACTGGAAGATTTATGATAAATCTTGCCCCGCCTTCAGGTCTATTTTCTACAGAGATACTTCCGCCATGAGATTTGATGATACCATGAGAAATCGACATGCCAAGCCCTGTACCCTTGCCTACTGGTTTTGTCGTGAAAAATGGATCCCATATATTTTTTAGTATATATTTACTCAGCCCTGGACCGCTGTCATCAATAGTAATTGTAATAAAATTAATATCTTGTGAGCTGTCAAGTGAGCTATCAGTTGAATAGTCAATTGAGATGTTAGTTCTGGTGCTGATATTAAGAATCCCCTGACTCATATTGATCATAGCGTATGATGCATTGTTAAATATATTTACAAGAACCTGTTCTATCTGATGAGGATCACATTTTACAGAGGGAATGTTTTTCATAAAATTTTTTGTGATACTGACATTGTATTTAAGTGTGTTGTGGCACAAAAGAAGGGCGTCTTCAATAATTTTATGAATATCATACTCAATAAACTTCGGGCTGTCCTGACGTGCATAAGATTTAAGACCTTTAAGAATCCTCTGTATTCTTTCAGCTCCGCTTCTAATACCATCAATCAGGCTTGGCATCTCCTCTATTATAAACGCAGTATCATTATCTTGTTTTTGCTGATCTTCTTCACCGATACGTTCATCTAAGAGCCTATTTTTAATAACTGTCCAGAATTTTGCAAAAGTTTGAATGTTGCCGCTGATAAATGTAGCAGGATTGTTGATCTCGTGTGCAATACCAGCAGCCATTACCCCAAGGCTTGCCATCCTATCAGCATGAATCAACTGTTCAGCCCTCTGTTTTGCAAGATTCTCCATCTCATCGGCAAAACGTGAGACTTTATGCTTTTCATAGGTAAGCTGCTGTTGAAGATTTATAATCCTGATACCGACTTTAACCTGCACATCAAGAATTTTTATGGAGATAGGTTTTTGAAGATAGGCATCCACCCCAGCTTCAAAGCCATTCATCAGGTCTTCCTCTTCTGATCTCGAAGTTACCATAATGATATATACATACCCGTCACTATTTTTTCTTGCCCTAATTCTCTGACAAAGCTCAATTCCGTCCATGCCCGGCATCATCCAGTCAGAAATCACAATATTTATATCCTGAGCCTCTAAAATAGAGAGTGCCTCATTACCATTAACAGCCTGAAGAATATCATAATTGAGCTTTTCTAACGCTGTGATTAAAAACAGCCTCTCCATTGGATTGTCATCAACAATTAGTATTTTCACAGTAACTTATCTCATCCTTTTATAAATTCAGAGGCATCTTTCATTCAGGTATCTTTGTTTTTTTTTGACTATCTCTAAAGTATACCAAATTAGATGAATGCTCACAGTATTTTTTTTAAAAAAATATCCTCCCGTATGTCAAAAACACATTTTAATTTCTAATATTGAATAAGGGCAAGCTATTTTGTTTGCCCTTATTTATTTTAATTCAGGCGGCCAGGTTGAGCGGGAATATGGGCTTGGGAGAATGAAAACAGATTTGCTTGTTATTTGACAGTGTAACATCTTCACAAATCGTTAGATAAGACCATAAAAGATGTAGTTGGGCAGACTCTTGAATATATGGATAGATGCGGCACGGACGAGGGGCATCTTGTGATATTTGACAGAATTGAAGGTAAATCTTGGGAAGAGAAGATTTTTAGAAAAGAGGAAAAAGTTGATATTGGAGAGTAAAATTATTTGGACAAAAAAAGGTAATTATTGGGGGAATGTAAAATTTAGAGATTCTAAATATACTTTAGCTCTTATTGGGTTTCAGGGTCTTATTTTACAAGCAACTCAATCAGGGAGTGAAGCAGGACTTTGCCACGCTTTCTTGAATTATGAATAAATTCAAAGAAAGCAAGATATAAAGAAGAGCCAGATAAAAATTGGTGGAGGCGGCGGGAGTCGAACCCGCGTCCGAAAAGAGTTAGCAGTGACTTCTACATGCTTATCCTGAACTTTAAATTTTGTTGAAAGTCTCCCTCAGGACGGATACATATCAACATAGCCTGATAAATTTAACCTCACATAAGTCAGACACCAATGTGAAGCGTTCCCGCATAATCGACGCCCTTTAACTGAAAGCTGCAGGAAATTTTTCAGCAGGACGGAAGCTGCCTAAGCAGCTACAGCGTAGTTATAATCGTCTGCGATTATCTTTAGTTTCCATTGATTTTACGAGTCAACAGAAAGCTCGGCATGCTACCAAAACCTCGTCGTCTCCGTCGAAGCCTTTTCGCCCCCTTTTAAATTCTAATATTAAAATAGCATGGATATCTGCTTTTTACAACAACTCTTTAGCCTGCTCTTGCTGTTCAGCCAATGGCGGGGGGAAATCCATAATTACCTCAACCTCTCCTCCTCCTGTGCGGACAACCTTTGCGTTTGGATAGTGTTTCTGAAATACCCGAATCATCTTCCTGTTTTCTGCAAGAACAGTAGCGACAAAACGGCTATATCCATTCTTTCTTGCAATACCTTCAAGAATTTCAAGCAGATATGAGCCAATACCCAATCCGTGCAAATCCTCTTTTACTAAAAATGCCACTTCAGCCGTATTCTCTTCTGCCTCAGCATAGGAGCCAATTGCGATTATCTGTTTTCTTCTGCCTATCTGACGAAGCCCTATTATGCTCATATTTCTACGGTAATCTACACTTGCCCACTGTTTTTGCAGCATCTCTCGTGAAAAGACTTTTCTCTTATTAAAAAATCTATAATAAATCGTATCCTCTTGAAGAGAGTAAAAGAAATTTCTTGATTCAAATTCATCTGACGGCAGAAGCGGTCTGAATTCTAAATGTTTGCCCATTGGAAGCATTTTTGTGTATTGATAATCATCTAAGAACAGCAGGTCTTGACTTGACGGAGTCATCTGATCTGGGAATATGTATCTTCGTTTCTTTGCCTCATCAATAAGCTCCTGCCTAAATTTTGGATGTGCAATCTGGGCAAGCTCAATGACCCTTTGATATATACTTTTACGCCGAAGCTCGGCAATTCCATATTCAGTAACAACAATATCAATATCGCCGCGGGTTGTGGCAACTCCAGCTCCTTCACTCAGATGGGGAACAATTCTTGAGACTTTGCCGTTTTCTGCTGTAGAAGGGATAACGATAATTGAAAATCCCCCTTTTGACATGCTGCTGCCCCTTATAAAATCAACCTGGTCGCCAATTCCGCTGTAAAACAGATAACCTTGAGAATCAGTGCATATCTGACCTGTCAGATCAACCTCAAGTGCAGAGCTTATGGAGATAAAATTATCATTTCTTGCGATAACATTTGGATCATTTACAAACTCCGATGCTCGAAAATAGAACATCGGGTTATTATGAACATAATCGTAGAGCTTTTGAGAACCCATGCAGAGAGATGCAACAACTCTGCCCGGTAGGTAAGATTTATGTCTGTTATTTATAACCTTTTTTTCAAACAAAGGGAGCAGACCATCAGTGATTACCTGCGTATGAAGTCCTAAATCTTTTTTGTTGTCAAGAAACTTGACTACTGCATTTGGCAGATGTCCAAATCCTACTTGTATAGTTGAACCGTCATCTACAAGTTGGTTGATATAGTGGCCTATTCGTTCTGCTATTGATGGGTCTTTTACAGTAGGCAGTGCCTCTACTAAAGGCTCTTCGTGAATTACCAAATAGTCAATTTCATCAACATGCACTAAGCTGTCACCCCAAGTCCTTGGCATATTCGGATTGACCTGAGCTATGACAACCTCAGAAGACTGCATTCCAGCAAGGGTTATATCTACAGAGATTCCAAGACTGCAAAATCCGAATCTGTCAGGCGGACTAACCTGTATTAACGCAACATCTAAGCCAATCTCACGGCTTTTGAATATCTCTGGAATCTGGGAAAGATAGACAGGTATGTAATCTATTTTACCCTCAAATGCTGCTTGTCTCATGGCAACACTTATAAAAAAAAGTTTAATGTTAAATCTATTTAGAAAATCTTTATTATCCACGTATTTAGCAAGTGTTGAAGAGAGCATCTGATAGACAACAATATCCTGAATAGATGGATTTGCAACCATTGCTTCAATAAGTTTTTGCGGTTCTCCGCAGCCGGTACCGACAAAAACCCTGCTGCCATTGGAAATTTTTTTGACAGCTTTTTCAGGTGTCATAAGTTTTTTAGGACAATATTCTTCAAGATTCATAATTTTAATTTTTCCTATTGGTAAATTGTGTTATCTATCATATTTTTATTTTATATAATTATTTGTGTTAAAAGATTGTCAGATGATGCTTTTATCTTATTACATCAACTTGAATCAATGATAAAAGTTTATTTCCCTCTTGTTCAATATCATTCATAAGCAGCTTCACCTTTTCCATATTGTTGCTTTTTGCAGCAAGCTCTATTTGATAAGAAGCGTCACGGAGCCTATGAGCCGAGCAGTTTGCAGCAAAACCCTTTATGTTGTGTGCCTGTATTATAACACCATTAATATCATCACTATCTGCTGCTGTTTTCAATGTATTTATATAATCTGGCAAGTTTTTAGTAACGATATCAAGAAGTTGTCTCATTACTATCTCATTTCCGCTTATACGGTTCAAAAATTCTTGTTTGTCAAATACTGCTCTTGAATCAGACTGAGGTGAACTTAAGTTTTGAGAAAGATTTGCTTGAGAGAGATTAGTAATAGATTGCAAAGTTTGAGAATCAGACAGAGGCTTTTTTATATGCCTTTTAAGAAGGTCACAAAGTTTTTCAGGATCAATAGGTTTGGAGATATAGCCATCCATACCCGCAGCAACGCAGTCAGCCCGATCCTTTGGTGTTACATTGGCCGTCATGGCAATAATTGGAATATGAGGCTGTTCGCATCTGATTATTCTTGCAGCTTCAAATCCATCCATTTCAGGCATCTGAATATCCATCAAAACTGCATCATAACTATTTTTTCTAACAGCCTCTGTTGCCTCTATGCCATTAGACACCACATCTACAATAATACCAATTTTCCCCAACATTTTCAAAACTAATATCTGGTTAAATTCATTATCTTCAGCCATGATAAGGTGAAGCCCTGCAAGCTCTGATGGGTCCGATGTTTTTCTTTCAGGTGATACAGATTCAGGAATATAGACTGCCTCTTCACATTTTTCAAAACATGCTGTGAATTGAAATCTGCTCCCTTTTCCATATTCACTTTCAACTGAAATAGTGCCTCCCATAAATTCGACAAGCCGTTTTGAAATCACAAGACCAAGTCCAGTTCCGCCATATTTTCTTGTTGTCGAAGCATCTGCCTGTGAAAAAGGTTGAAACATTCGATCCAGACGCTCATTTGGAATGCCTATACCTGTATCTGTTACGCTAAAACTGATAACGCTTAAGCTATTATACCGATTATTGGCATGATTACTCTCCTGATTGGTATAGCTTATGCTGTTTCCGTTATTATTTTCAACTTCAATTGATATGGTTATCTCTCCTTTATCTGTAAATTTTACAGCATTGTTCATAAGATTTAGTATAACCTGACGCAATCGGTTTGGATCGCCTTTAAGAAAACGGGGAACATCAGAAGAGATATAACTGCTTAAAGTCAACCCTT
Source organism: Desulfamplus sp. (assembly GCA_015232555.1). GTDB lineage: Bacteria > Desulfobacterota > Desulfobacteria > Desulfobacterales > Desulfobacteraceae > Desulfamplus. The sequence continues at coordinate 33,934 of JADFZJ010000008.1, forward strand.
TTTCAGAGACTTTTATCTTCAATATTTCGGTTATTCTATCAATCAACTCTTTAAGATCAAAATTAACATGCTCTAACTCCACTTTACCAGCTTCGATTTTTGAAAAATCAAGTATATCTTCTATAAGAGAGAGAAGTATTTCAGATGAGTTAAAAACTATATCTGCATATTCTCGCTGCTCTTCGTTAAGAGGAGTCTCTCTGATAAGGCGGCTCATGCCGATAATTACATTCATAGGAGTTCTTATCTCATGGCTCATGTTGGCAAGAAAGTCTGATTTTGCACGGGTTGCAGCCTCTGCAACCTCTTTAGCTTTAACAAGTGCCTCTTCAGCCTGTTTCTGCTCAACAATCTGCCACGTTACGTCAGCAAGAAAAGATATAGTATCGACATCTTTTTCTGTATAATTCTCCTTTTTATTTCCCACTCCAAGAATAGCACAAACGCTACCTTGTCTTATTACAGGCACAACAAGTTCACGTATCACTTCAGCATGACCTTCAGGAAGTCCCCTTTTATGGGGTAGAGATTTATAGTCATTGTGTACAACAGGTTTTTTCTGAATCACACAGTCAACCCAGACTCCAGCCTTGCTAATGGGATAGTGCAGCCCTTTGCCCCCCATCTTACAAAATTCGTTTAAAGTACGGGTTGACCACTGCTGAAGAGATATTGAATTTTGATCCTCTTCCACAAAGTGATAAAAACCTATAGGACTTTCAACCATGCTTACCACGTCATCTAAAACTTTTGTAAGAAGCTCATCAAGATTATGGTTTCTGGCATATTCAACAAGATCAAGCCTTGTCTGAGTAAGTTGCTGATTTCTGTCCAAACGTGTCTGATTATCTGCTAATTCTTGTTCTACAAATTTACGTTTAGTGATATCATGATAGGTGATTATGACTCCATACCCTTCAAGCGGTATAGGTGCTGCATGAACATTTATCCAAGTTGTATCTTCTTCTCCCTTTACAATCCCCATTTCAGCATTTTCAACTAACTGCTGTGTTTTAATGGCACGGACACTTGCATACTCTTCAGGAGGCATCAAAGTGCCGTCAGGGCGGATGATTTTCCACTCTTTGCCGTCTATTTTCCGTGAAGAGTGTTTTGACGTAGAGATGCCAAGCAATAGCTCAGATTCAGGATTTGCCTCAATAATGTTGCCTTCTTTATCGGTAACGCTCACTCCTATAGGAAACGACTCAAACAGGACTCTGTATTTCTCAACGATGATATTCAATTTTTCAAGACTGATTTTTAACTCATTCTCTACTAACCCGCGTTCATCTATCTGTCTTACAAGGCGTCTGTTCCAAAATAGGCTTATGAGTAAAGTTACAATAACAAACGCTCCGATTCCCAATAACCACCTTATAAACACTGACCAGTCAGATGAATGCCCAAAGCAGATAAGCATCTCGCTGTTATGAGAGACTTCGTAGCTCTTCTCAGTACAGCCAATTGAGAATATAAAAAGTATAATGGCTGTGCTGAGAAAAATAGAAAAATTAATATGTGATTTTTTAAAAATCATATTTTGAAATCCATCTTGCTGTTTGGTCTCTTTTGGGCAGGAAAAATTTACACTTTAAAAGAAATTGAAATCTCAAAAAAAGGATTTATAGAATAATCTTCTTTGCAGGTATAAGACCAGTTGCAGCAGCAGAGACAATATTGCCGGCAACACCAGGTCCATCTCCAGCAACATACATGCCTTTTATAGCAGTTTCAAGATTATTGTCAGCATCAATCTGGGTGGCAAAAAATTTGATTTCAGGCGAGTATAGCAAAGTTTCGTCATTTGATACGCCAGGTACAACAAGATTGAGAGTTTCAAGCCCTTCAATAAGGTTGGATAAGATTCGTTCAGGCAGAGCCATTGCAATATCTCCGCATACAACATTTGTCATAGTCGGTTCAATGTATCCTTTTCTTATGCGATTCCATGTAGAGCGTCTTCCTCTCTTTAAATCACCAAATCTCTGTAAAATGGGCTTGCCTCCGCCGATAATTGCAGATAGCCTTCCAATTGATTCACCATAAGCCTGATTATCAGTTACAGGTTCAGTAAGGACAACCTTGGAGAGAAAGGCAAAATTTGTATTTGATGACTTTTTTCCAGTATAGGCATGACCATTTACACAGACAAAATCTTTATAATTTTCAAGGGATATAAAACCGCCCTGATTTGTGCAAAAAGTTCTGGTCAGGTCATCGTATTTGGTTGTGCGGATAAAAAAGGTGGGGTCATAGATAATGTTGCACAGATCATCCATAATATCGTTATGAACCTCAACTCTTACACCAACCTCAATTCCCCGCTGAGATACGCTTATTCCATGTTTTTGTGCCAATCCTCCAACCCAGTTTGCACCAATACGCCCGGGTGCAAGAATAACATTATCTGCCTTATACACAGCTTTATTTGTAATTACGCCAGTAACCTTTTTTCTCTTTGGTGTATCAGAAGAGAGTGTTTCTGATGTTATATCAAGCACCTCTTCTGATGTGTGAAGTTCCATTCCCTTTGACTCAATATAAGCTGCCATATTTGCAATATATTTAGGAAGATTATCGCTGCCAAGATGCTTTTGCTTAATCAATAAAAGATCAACTCCAAATCTTTTGGCATCTTTTCTTATCTCTTTTGCCTCTTCCATGTTGGTTGGATAGACTGGTCCATCCATGCCAAACCGTGTAAATATGGCTTCTGTCTCATCAATTAAAGCCTGTGCCGATGAGATTGGCATAAATTGAGTCAGATCAGTTTTACCAAGGCGTGGAATAAAGTTGAGCTTGCCATCAGAATAGAGTCCTGCACCGCCTACGCCAGATAATATATTGCATGGCTGACACCCCACGCATTTTTGTAAATTGTGGTTTGGACATTTTCTATCAAGAGGTCTTTTACCCTTTTCAATCATAAGAACTTTAAGTTTAGAGTTCTCCATAAGGTGGTAAGCGGAAAAAAGCCCTGCTGGTCCTCCACCCACGATAATAACATCAAATTTCATCTTTTTGTTTTATCCTGTTTTTTTGTTGTATAATACTTGAGTTTTAGAAAAATAATTCTTTGACAAAATAAGGCTTTGGCATATGGCTTGCTTTAAGCAGCTAAATCCAACAGCATTTTGTAGCGATTTTAAACGACTATTGAAACAGGAGGGTTTTATGGAAACAGAAGCACAAGCAGTTGAGGAAGAGATACCAGACATATCTAATAAGATTTGACAGCTTTTGAAAAGTTGTCAAATCTTAAAGTCTGATATCATTTTAGATTCTTATGCGTATATTCTTATGCAGGTTCACCATTAATAAGATTTCTAAGTTTTCCCGAACATTTAAATGTCACAACTCTTCTTGCTGGAAGATTCATCTCCTCGTTAGTTGCAGGGTTTCTGCCTTTTCTGGATTTTTTTTCATTTACACAGAACTTTCCAAATCCGCTTATCATTACATCGTCACCATCTGTAAGGCTCTCTTTGATTATTTTTAAAAAGTCCTCCATTATGTTATATGCAGTAGTTCTTGAGATATTCAGATTCTGTTGAATTTTTTCTGTGATATCAGTTTTGGTTAATGCCATGAATGTTCCTCCAAGCAGGTTATAATATTTGTAATAAAAAATTATAACAGCCACAGACAAAATGTTTTAAGGCATACGGACACCATTTTGGCTTAAGTGGCTGTTTTTTAATTGCATAACATAAAAAAATTTTAATCTAAAATACTTTACCTACTGAGGGTTTGTCAACTTTTTATTTGTTCATATTATATGTATTTTTTAATGATAACACGTAGTTTTCCCATACTCTTTGGAATCTCTCCTGATTGAGTTGAGGTTTCTTGATCATTTTCAAGGCAAATTCCATCTGTTTTTCATTGCTGCTGCTCTTAGAATAGAGTTGAAGGGCATATTTTGAAAAATCCCTTATCATACAATCAAAAATCTGATCCAAAATGTCATTATCAACCTCTCTTAAAACTGCATTTTCAATTATCAACTGCCCATAAGCTACAACTGTAAACAGCTCTCCGAGAATCAGCAGAAAGTCAATATCTTTGCTCTGATGCTTTTCAGGTGGAGCAGCCATAAGCATCTCTTTTAGCACCGCAATCTGCTCTCTGAAAATGGCAATATTTGGCAGATCAACGCTTGAGTATGCTTTGTTAAAATCGTGAAACAGTGTTTTTCCAAGCCCTTTTGTAGCACCCTGATCAAACAGAAAATCATCATTTGCGGGTTTCTCTACTATAGGAATATTTGGCATTTGGGCAGGTGCAAACAGATAATTTGCCATGAATTTAACTATCAATGCCATATTTACATGAACTGTGCCTTCAAGTTTTGGAAGCCCTCTGATATCAATAGCAGCCATCTCAAAATAGGTATCTTTTTCAAACCCTTTGGCTGCGATCACATCCCACATCAGGTTTATTACCTCTTCGCCTTGAGTTGTAACCTTCATTTTTGTCAAAGGATTGTAGAGCAGATAGCGTCTGTCATCTTTTGATGCAGTTCTCAAGTAATCTGCGTTTCTTCTTGCAAATAGCTTCATTGCTATAAGGCGTACAAAAGCATCTGTCATAAGTGCCTGTACGTGTGGGAAATCAGTCACAAACTTGCCATAGAGTCTTCGTTTTGAGGCGTGGTTGACGGCTTCAAACAGAGCATGACTGCAAATTCCTATGGATGCCCAGCCAAGATTATACTTTCCAACATTAATAGTATTTAGGGCACAATCCCACGCATGGTCGCCTCTTGAGAGGACATTATCATCTGTTACAGGATATCCATTAAGCCCAAACTCTGCAACATAAGATTGACTGCTGACGACATTTTTAACCAGATCATAATTTTCATGCTTTGGATCAGCAGTAAAAAAAACATACTCGTCAGTGTCAGAATCTTTGGCAAATACAGATACAAGTCCAGCTTTATTGGCATTTCCAATGTAATACTTGCCGCCGTCTGCGACATATTTTCCTTCTGACAGTTGGGTCAGCGTCATTTCACTTGAGTAGAGGTCTGCCCCATGCTCCTTTTCCGAGAGTCCAAAGGCAAATATTTCACCCTGCTCCAAAAGTTCAGCAGTCTTTTTTTTGACAGCCTCATTGTTGCCCATCCAAATAGGACCAAGACCTAAAATGGTTACCTGCCATGTGTACCAGTATGGAAGACCATAAAATCCAAGTATTTCGTTAAAATCGCAGTTTCTTGCTGTATCCCATCTGCATCCCGCTTTTCCATATTTTGACGGGGTTAGAAGTTTATAAAATATCTTCTCCTGCTTTACAAATTCAAGAAAATCGGCATACCAAATTTTGCCGTGGTAATCCTCTTTAAGTTTATCCTTGCCTTTGCTTTCAAAGAAATTAATGGTCTTTCGCATTATCTCTTTTGATTCTGCATCAAGATGTTCAAAGTTTTCTGTTTTAGGATTAAGAAGTCTCATAATATTCTCCATAAGTTAAAAAGTTAAAATCAAAGTAATTTAAGATGAATTATAGTTTTTATAAAAAACATTGTTTTAGTTGATAATAACAACATTCTACAAATTCAGAGTGTTTGTCAAGTTTTTTTATGTGAAAGTAAAGGCAATGATTACTTTGATTTAGAGATTCCTTTTATCTTTTTCGCGGAATAAATTTTTGAAGAGCCGTAGCAAGGGCATTGATTGATAAAGGTTTTGGCAGAACAGCATCAATGCAGGATGCACTGGCTCTTGCAGTTGTGGTGATGTCGCTGAAACCAGTTACAAGAATAACTGGAAGATTTGGGCGGATTGCTTTTATCTGTTCAGCAAGCTGAATCCCCTGAATATCAGGCATAGTGAGATCAGTGATAACAATATCAAAATTGTTAGGGTTTTTCTGAATAATCTCAAGAGCATTTCTTGAAGATTTGACTGCTAAAGCCTCATAGCCTATCTTTTCAAGCATCATTTTTCCTAAATCCACAAGCATCTGTTCATCATCAACAAAAAGCACCTTTCCCTCGCCAGTCTGAATTGGTAGTCCTTCTCCAGCCATTTTTTTCTTTTCAGGAAATTGCCTGGGAAAACAGATGGTGATTTTTGTCCCTTTGCCAGAAGCACTATCCAACTTAATGCCTCCGTGACATCGTTTTACAATACCATGCACTACCGATAGACCAAGACCTGTTCCGTCTCCACCTGTTTTTGTTGTAAAATATGGGTCAAAGACCTTTTCTATGGTTTCAGGAGACATTCCCTTACCATCATCTTCCACAGATATTGCTACATACTCTCCATAAGGAATCCCAATCTCCCGAGAGAGTGTAGCATTGGAATCATTAAGGGTTATATTGTGGATTTCGATTGTAATATTGCCCTGATTGTTATCCATAGCCTGCATGGAGTTGGTAGCAAGATTCATGATTATCTGATGGATATCTGTCGGAGATGCAAGAACGTATCCCGAATCCTTATCAATCTTGGTTATAATATTAATGGATGCAGGAATAGAGGCGTGGAGAAGTTTTACCTTTTCTTTGAGCATTGAAGAGACCAATACAGGTGTTTTAACTGCACCTTGTGACTCTCTTTGCCTGCTGAACTCAAGAATCTGTAAGGTAAGATTCTTTGCACGGTTACAGCCATTAACTATCTGCTGAGTGTAACGCATACTCTTTTCGTTGCCAGCAGAATCCATCTGAAGAAGCTGGGCATAACCTAAAATGGAACCAAGAATATTGTTGAAATCATGGGCAATCCCGCCTGCCAAAGTACCAAGTGCCTCCAACCTTTGAGACTCTTTAAGGTTAAATAAGAGCTTCTCTTTCTCCTTTTCAGCAAGTTTTATTTCTGTGATATCCTTGTCAACACCTCTATATCCAGTTATCACTCCATCTTCGCCATATACAGGCTTTCCGCTTGTAAGCAGGTAAACACTTTTGTTATTTTTCGAGGTTTTTATGATTTCGATATTGGCATATTGGCAGCCTGAAGCAATCTTCTCCGCAATTATTTTAAGGGTGTGTGTTGATGTATCAGGCGACATCAGATGAGAAAAGTGCTTATTTATAAGTTCATAAGCAGCATAACCGATAAGCTGCTCAACATTATCAGAAAGATATGTGTATCTGCCATCTTGATCCGTTTCCCATATCCAATCCCCAGTGCTCAAAGCAATATCTCTGAAACGCTCTCTGCTCTCACGAAGTGATGATTCTACAGATGTACGGTATTCAAGCTCTTTTTTGAGCTTTGATTTTAGTTCAAAAGAGCGCAGTGATGCAGTTACAAGGGTGTGTAGTTTTTGAGATGTGAGTTCAGTCTTGAGCCTGTAGTCATTAATATCATAATCCTCAATAATCTTCTGTTCTGGTGCCTGTCCAGGCTGTCCTGTTCTTATGACAATCTGGGTAATGCTGTTATTAAGAACTTTTCTTATGTAATGGATGAGCTTGAGTCCCGCATCATCAGTTTCCATAGTTACATCAAGAAGGATAAGTGCAGTATCAGGATTGTCTTTAAGAATCTCTGCCGCCTCTTTTGATGAAAAACTGTTAAGAAAACAGAGGGGTCTTTTTTGGAAAGAGTAATTTTCAAGTGTCTTTGTCGTGATATAGTGGACATCTTTTTCATCATCAACAATGAGTATTTTCCATGGCAGCATAGAATCATCTGAAATAGAGTGACTGGTTTGTCTGAAATTACTCTCCTGTTTATCTGGGATTTCATCGGAAAAAACAATTGAGTTTGATTCTGCTTCATGATTTATGGACATTTTTCTTAGCCCTTATATTAAAAAACAACTTAAGTTTAACAAAGTAGCGTTAGACATGATGAAAGATGGGTGTATTGAAAAAAATCGTGGTATGATTTTTTTAAAAGTATTATTAGATAATGGTTCTTTTCTGTCAAATATTTTCTGATAAATTATGGTATAATAAAATCCAAAATGGGATTGTAGTTAGCTTAACTGTATAGAAATTAGTTTGATTTAATTATATTTAAAAGGAATTTATAAAGATGGAATCTTCTTTAAAAGCACTATCTGCACTTGATGGCAGATATGACAAAATGACAGCAGAACTTAAAGATATTTTTTCTGAATATGGATTGATACGCCATAGGGTTTATGTTGAGATTGAGTGGCTCAAATTTATCATTGATGACTTAAAATTGACTTCACTATCTGCTTCAACGGGAGAACTCACTGCAAAAGAGCAGTCGTCTTCAAGCGTTGCTGATAAGGTTCAAGCTGACGATAATAAGTTGCAAATCAATAAAATTCAATTGATTTTAGAAAACTTTAATGAATCAGATGCACAGAAAATTAAAGATATAGAGAAAACAACCAACCATGATGTCAAGGCTGTGGAGTATTTCATAAAGGATAAATTAGTTGACTTAGGATTATCTGCTATCATGGAGTGGGTTCATTTTGCCTGCACATCAGATGATATCAACAATATCTCTTACGCTCTTATGGTAAAAAAGGGCAGAGATGTTGTGGTGAAATATCTCTTTGAGCTGGTTGAAAGGATTGAGGAGAAAGCACTTGAGTATAAATCTATCCCGATGATGGGAAGAACTCACGGACAGCCTGCTACACCCACAACAACAGGCAAAGAATTTGTCAACTTTGCGTGGCGTCTCCGCCGTGAGCTTAATATTTTAAAAGGTGCAACTATAGAGGCAAAGATTAACGGTGCTACAGGCAACTACAATGCACACTGTTTTGTATTTCCCCAAATTGACTGGATTGAAGCTGGACAGAGATTTCTTAAGAAAAATCTTGGACTTGAACCGCTTCTGTTTACAACCCAGATAAGCCCCAATGCTCATTTGTCGTTCATTCTCCACGCAATGGTAAGGTCTGCTGCCATTACAATTGATTTTGACAGGGATATGTGGGGTTATATCTCGCTTAGATATTTCAGGCAGCGTCTTAAAAAAGGGGAGACTGGCTCTTCAACCATGCCGCACAAGGTCAACCCGATTGATTTTGAAAACAGCGAGGGAAATATGGGGCTTGCAATCTCAATGATGGAGCATCTTGCGGTTAAACTTCAAAAATCACGTTTTCAGAGGGATTTGAGTGACAGCACTGTATTAAGAAGCCTTGGGTCTGCTTTCGGCTATTATTTGATTGGTATTAAAAATAGCATCAAAGGTCTTAGTAAGATCGCTATTGATACAGATGCCATCTCTAAAGATTTAGAGGCAAATCCTGAACTTTTGGCAGAACCGTTTCAAACAGCCATGAGATTTTACGGAGAGGATAACCCTTATGAGCGGCTAAAAGAGCTTACACGGGGACATAGAATTGGACGGCAGGAGCTTGAGATGTTTGTGAACACTCTTGAGAAGGTTCCAGTTGAGTTCAGAGAGAAGATGAAACTTCTAACTCCAGCAGGCTATACAGGGCTTGCAGAGAAACTTGTAGAACAATATTTTGTAACTATCAAATCCTCTAAATATGACTGAATGAAATCATAGAGGTGCATGAAACTATAATAGATTACACATGGATGATTGGTCATTTGATTATAAATCATCCATGTGTAATAATCAGGTATTATTCTAAAACAGCTTCCTTGTTCATCTTTTCAGTTAGCCGCTGTTTTGTTTGTGCTGCAAGAAGGATATCATCTATATCCTCCTCCTCCTCCTTTTCAAATGGGAACAGTGTTTCAAACTCGGTTTTTTCAATACCAAGTTCAAGAAAAAAAGGGCGGTGGTTTTCAGTTTCAAACGAAACTCTTCTAAATTGAGGAGTTTCAATCTTTGTGTCGATAGAGATTACAACATCTTTATTGATAACAAGCATTTTAGGCAGACTCAGCTTTATTGATACCTGAAGCTCCTGTCTGAGTTCAGTCTGAAAACGTCCCATAGTCTGACTCATAAGCTCGCCTAAAACATTTGCAACATCATCGGATGTGTGCAAAATAGATAGCTCATCTTTAGGCATTCCCATATTTATCATATAGCTTGTATAGACTTCCATTGCAGCTTCCGCTGTAAAATTCATTACAAGAAGTCCAGACAACCCCCCTTCAAATATAGTAAAACAGCTTATATCTGGTTTTAAACATGTTTTACTTATTTTCTGGACAATTGGAGAGAACGATACCTCCTCACCTGATGCCTTGGTCAATACTTTTTGAACCGATTTGCATAAAATAATAAGTATCTCATCTGTTGACTGAATTACTTTTTCGGTCATTCTGTGCCTCCTTATGTATTAAATAATCTGTTAAATGCTTTATTTTAGGTTGGTTATAAACATTTTTGTTCAGTTGTTTAGCAATATTTTGTTCAATTGTTTAGAACTGTTTTTGTTTGTTTAGTAACAGAGTTTAAAGCCTTATGATATCTGGCTTTTTATCGCAGTGCTCCATGAATTTGAGCAGATCACATGATGCAATAGTAGTAGTTGCAGTATTAACTAAAGGGTGAAAATTGAGAAGGCTATGTTCCATCATCTCTTCATCTAAAACAATTTTAACATCTTGATTTTTTATGTTAATCACTGCAAATGGTGTTACAGAACCAGGAGTTACCCCCATAACCTCTTCAAGCAGTTCAGGCTTGCCAAATGATGGATTTTTAGCATCAATTTTTTTTGCAATCTCTTTGATGTTAATCTGTTTATCAGATAGAGTTACCACTAAAAACAGATTATTTTTCCTGTCTTTAAAAAAAAGATTCTTGCTATGCACACCCTCAATGCCTTCATGGTGAAGGTCAGCCTCTTCAACAGTATATACGGGCGGATGTTCGTGATTTTTATAATTTATGCCAATTTCTGATAATACGTGTAACAGCTCTTCTTGGGTTTTTAACATTATTCAACTCCAGATTTTTAAATTTAAAGTGTTTTTATCTCATTATTTAATCCTTTTAACCTGAAAATACTCCTGACAGCAAAAGATTTTTTAATATTATCGGTTATAATCATGTTAAGATGACATGAAAAAACTTTACGGCAATCAGATAATCATTCATATATAATGTGAATTATAATTCATTTAAAAGGAGTATATCAGTGACTCGATTAATTTATATATTGGCAATAATGTCAGGTGGAATTTTTCTTCCGATTCAAGTAGCGGTGAATACCCTGCTAAGAAAACATATTGGAGCACCAATGCAGGTTACTTTTATCTCGTTTCTTGTTGGAACAGTAGCTTCATTGTTTATCTGTATTGCGGCTCGCTATCCTTTGCCTACTGCTGCCGGCATAAGTGCTACATCATGGTGGATGTGGTTTGGAGGTCTGCTTGGCACGTTTTATGTGTGGGCTACTATTTTTGCCACCCCGCATATTGGTGCGGCTTTAGCTATGGCTCTTACTGTTGCGGGGCAGATGTCAACTGCACTTCTTTTGGATCATTACGGAGCATTTGGTTTACAGCGATATCCATTATCTTTTATACGTATAACTGGTATTGTGCTTGTAATTGCTGGTGTGTCGCTGATTGCATACACAAAAAAATAGAGATTTTTAAGAGAGAAAATGAGTTATCAAATAATACTTGCACCTCTACAGGGTTATACTGACGCAGTCTTTAGGGATGTCTATTTCCGTCACTTTACAGGTGTTGATGAGGCAATGTCTCCTTTTATATCAACAATGAGTCAAAATAAAATAAATATCTCATCTTTAAAAGATGTTGTTCCAGAAAATAACCTTCATTGCCCTAAACTTATTCCGCAGATACTTGGCAATGTGGCAGAAGATTTTCTCTTTCTTACTCGTCGCCTTGTGGAGCTTGGTTACAGCACCGTAAATCTTAACATGGGCTGCCCTCACTCCAAAGTTGCAAAGAAAAAGCGGGGGTCTGGTATGCTTCCATATCCTGAAATGGTTGACCAGTTACTTGATAATGTGTTTAAAGGTCTAACCTCTGAACTTGTTCAATGTAAAATTTCCATTAAGACCCGTTTAGGAAGGTATGAGAAAGATGAGATATTTAATCTGTTACCGATTTTTGAACGATATCCTTTAGAGGAGATTATTGTTCATCCTCGAACAGGTGTTGAGATGTACGGGGGAAATGCTGACGTTAATGCTTTTATCCGGGTTGCTGATAACACATCTCACAATTTGGTTTACAATGGAGATATTACAAGCGTTAAAGTGTTTGAGAATATTGCAGGAAATTTAGAAGGCATAAGAAGATATGGTCAATCAACTTCCACCGCATCTTCAAAGCCTATAAAGCGATTTATGATTGGAAGAGGTATTTTATCAAATCCGTTTCTGCCTTCAGAGATAAAAGAGGCATTAGGATACAATGGAAAAATGCAGGGGTTTTACAGCTTTGAAGATAGAATCGGCAAGAGCAGTGATAAGTTGGGTGAAAATAGAATGAACAAGGACAAGGACAGTGATAAATTAGAAAAAATCAGGCTTTTTCACAACGAACTGTTTGCAACCTATTCCCGTAAGTTTTATGGACCTTTGCATGTAACTGGCAGAATGAAAGGATTTTGGACATATATTGGTCCATCGTTTCCTGTAAATAGAAAAGAGATAAAAAAGATTTTAAAGGTAAAAAACAGGGAGCATTATGCAGAAGCAGCAGAGAAGTTTTTTGCTGCAATGCCTATTTTTGAACCAGATAATGATAATCTTGACACATATTCGAGACTCTAAAACTTGATATAATCTAATATTTCGTAATTTAGTACGATTTAATACTTAATAATGTGACACAATTTGAGATTTGACAGCACCTAAAAAATCATCAAATCTTTAAAAATATAAAACAAGATAAACAAAAAGGAGATACCCGTAATGGATCCACTGTTTCAACCAATTAATATCAATTTTCTTTCAGTTAAAAATAGAATATTCATGCCTGCAATGCATCTTAACATGGCAGACAATTTTCAGGTTACAGACCAGATAGTAGATTTTTATATAGAGCGGGCAAAAGGTGGTGCAGGCATGATCTCGGTTGGATATGCAACTGTTGATGAGTTGTCAGGCAACAGCCTTAATATTGGTGCTCATAAAGATGAATTTATTGAGGGATTAAGCAGGCTTGCATCAGCAATCAAGGATAATGGAGCAAGATCATGCGTTCAGCTTAACCATTCTGGGCGTTATAACATGTCTTTTTTTCTCAACGGTGAAAAGCCTGTAGCACCATCTCCGATTGCATCTAATTTAACAAGAGAGGTTCCAAGGGAACTTGAGAAAGATGATATCAAAAATATTATCAAAAGATTTGCAGATGCAGCACTCAGGGTTAAAAAAGCAGGGTTTGATGCTGTTGAGATTTTAAGCGGGACAGGTTATCTGATAAGTGAATTTCTCTCTCCTTTGACTAATCATAGAACCGATGAATATGGAGGCTCTTTTGAAAACCGTATCCGCTTTGGCATTGAGATCATGTTAGCAATCCGTCAAGCTGTAGGGGAAGATTTTCCTATAATCGTCAGAATGAATGGAAATGATTTTATGCGACAAGGGCAGGGACGAGAGGAGCTTTTAAAGTATGCAACTGCCCTTGAGGAAGAGGCTGGAGTTGATGCTCTATGTATCAATGTTGGATGGCATGAAGCACGAGTTCCTCAAATTACTGCATCAGTTCCGCGTGGTGCTTTTGGTTACCTTGCTCGTGGAATCAGAGATGTTGTAAGGATACCTGTCATAGCAAGCCATAGAATCAACGATCCAGTAGTTGCAAGAGAGATGATAGCAGACGGCTTGTGTGATATGGTTGCTATGGGGAGAAGTCTGATTGCCGATCCGTCTCTGCCTGAAAAAACAAGAACGGGTAGAGAAGAGGAGATTATACACTGTATCGCATGTGCTCAAGGGTGCTTTGACAACCTCTTTAAGCTCAAACATGTTGAGTGTCTGTGTAACCCAAGAGCAGGGCATGAAAAGGCAAGAGCAACTATTCAGACAGATAAACCCAAAAAGGTTATGATAATTGGAGGCGGAGCGGCTGGAATGAATGCAGCCATGACTCTTGCAGATCGAGGTCACAAGGTCTCTTTGTACGAAAAGTCAGGACGGCTTGGCGGACAGCTCTATTTAGCTGCGGCTCCTCCAGGACGGGATGAATTTGCAGAATTTGCAAAAAATCTTGCAACTCAGATTAGTATTCGCAATATTGATCTTCACCTGAACACTTCTGTAGATATTGATATGATTAAAAATGCCAATCCAGATCATATTATCCTTGCTACTGGTGCTGTTCCTGTAACTCCGCCCATTCCTGGTATTGATAAATCCCACGTTGAAGAGGCATATCTTCCTGGCAGTGATCAGTTGTGTCATCTGACATTGGTTGAATTTTCCCGCGTGGTTCAGGCGTGGGATGTGCTGCAAAATAAAGTTTATACAGGAGAAAATGTTGTAGTTGTAGGAGGCGGTGCTGTTGGAGTTGAAACGGCTCTCTTTCTTGCAGAAAAAGGTACATTGTCAGGAGAATCTCTTAAATTTCTCCTTATTAACAATGCAGAGCCGCCCGAAACTCTCTACAAGATGGCTACAAAAGGGACAAAACATGTTACAATAATTGAGATGCTTGACAAGGTTGGTAAAGAGTTTGGCAAGAGCACAAGATGGGGAATGCTTCAGGATATGGAAAGGGTTGGTATAGATGTCAAGCTCAAGAGTCGTGCATTGGAGATTACCCGTGATGGTATTATAGTCGAGACACCAAATGGTGTTCAAGAGATTACAGCAGATAGCATTGTAATTGCCACAGGTTCTGCCTCTGAGAACAGACTTCTGCCTGAAATTAAGAGTCTCAATATTCCATGCGATGTGATAGGTGATGCAAAGAGTATAGGCATGGCATTTGACGCTGTTCATCAAGGAGTTATAGCAGCATTGAAGATTTAAGTTGTTTCAATAATCGTCACGGAGAACATTCTATGGCAATAGAAAATGATATTATTCTGGTATATATGGAAGACTCACCTATTTTTTTTGCAAGGGTGGAGGAGATATGGCCAGATATTAAAAAAGATTGGTTCAATATAGAGCTTTTAGTACTCCAGATACCTGTAAAGATTATTGTCTGGACACTTAAAGATATCTATATTAATGGCACTGAATTTTTTATGGGCGGCAAGCGTATGAGAATTGAGGTTGTTCGTGCTCCTCGCGATAATTTTATGGAGGAGCATGAAGAAGAGGCTCATGACAACTCTATAACGCAACTCAAAAAAAATAACAGCGTCAAAAGCGATAAAGAAGGTAAAGTTGATAAAGAAGAGAGTGGACAGGTCATTTCCATAGCAGCTTTTCAGAAGAAAAAAAGGATAACCAATGAAGATAGGGAAACTGATAATTGATGGACATACTGTTCTGGCACCGCTTGCGGGAGTAACCAATTTGCCGTTCAGGCGTATTGTGAAGCGTTGCGGATGTTCATTGGTATGTACTGAAATGATCAGTGTCAAAGGTCTTCTGTATAACTCAGAAAAAACCTTCTCCCTTCTTCAAACTACACCTGAAGAAAAACCTCTGTCGGTTCAGATTTTTGGTTCTGAACCGACAGAGATGGCAAAAGCCGCTGCTATAATTGAGAAAATGGACATTGCCTCATCTTCTCTTTTGAATGATAGAGCTACGACTAGCAAAGTTGCTGACATTATTGATATCAACTTTGGCTGTAGCGTAAAGAAGGTGGTTAAAACAGGTGCAGGAGTTGCATTAATGCAAAATATCGCCAATGCAGAAAATATTATCAGGGCTGTCCGTGATGCTGTATCCACTCCTTTTACGATTAAAATACGATCTGGATGGGATAGGTCGGGTATTCAGGCGTTCAAGATTGCAGAATCAGCACAAAAATTAGGGGTTGATGCGATAACATTTCACCCTCGAACAGCATCTCAGGGTTTTAAGGGAGAGGCTGACTGGTCATTGATAAAACAGCTAAAAGCCAATATGTCAATTCCCCTAATTGGTAATGGAGACATCTTTTCGGCTGAAGATGGAGTCAGGATGATTCAAGAGACAGGATGTGATGCAGTTATGGTTGGCAGGGCTGCAATGTCTAACCCTTTTATTTTAGAAGATATTGAAACTCTTATTTCTGAACTTGCTGAACATCAATATGAATATGACTTTGCAAATAAATCGGTCAACTCTTCTGATTTGCGGTCATTTTATGATTTGTTAAAAAAAAGTTACCAAAATCGTTCTTCAGACGAAATTTTCGCTGTTATGAAGGAGCTTCTGAAAAGTTCAGCAGATTATTTTGGAGAGTTGCCAGCTTGCAAGATGATGCGAAGCCGGCTTGTCTGGTTTGTCAAAGGGTATCCTGAGAGCAGTAAATTCAGAAGAGCCTTGACAAACATTGAGTCAATGTCACAGGCTCTTGATATTATTAATGAATATCAAAATTTTATTGTTTCTCATAAACAGCAGATGCCATTGAGCTGACTCCTCCCCGAGGTGTAAATTCGCCGATAACTTCCATGTAGAGAGGGTCAATCATATCAACTAAATCATCTAAAATCCTGTTGACTACATGCTCATAGAACATCCCAACATTACGATACTGGAGCAGATAGAATTTTAAAGATTTAAGTTCAACTATTTTTTGGTCAGGTCTGTATTTTATGATAATACACCCAACATCAGGAAGCCCAGTCATCGGGCATACCGATGTAAATTCAGGCTGTTTGATAGTTATATCAATAGTTCTTTTGGATTTATAACCATAATCAATAGGGTCAAGCATCTCTTTTTTAACTGTTTCAGGCAGTTCAATAGTATAATTTATTTTGTATTCATAAGAAGGTTTCATTTTTTTCCTTATTTCCCCTTAATAAAGATAACGTGTTCGTAAGAGCATTGTAAAAAAATTCAGAAATAGTCTTAAAAAAGTATTAGTAAATAACAGCATAATATATTCCGTTTACAAAAATACTTGACAGAATACGATAAATTGCAGATAAAGTAAATTCTTGAGTTTAGAAATCACCGCATTCACATAAAAAATAAAATGTTTAATGTAGTAAATACTTACACTCCTTTTATTAAAATCTTAAAAAGCAAAATTACAATCATAAATAAATCTAATAAAATTAAAATTCAACCTGCTTATTAACTCACATGGTCTGATATTTAAAAAAATTCATTGTGTAGTATTTTTACATTTATCGTTGCATGACAACCAGTTATTCAGAACATAAGCAGCTTCGCTGTAATTATTGTTGAGACTGAAATTGCCTAACAATAAAATAACAAGTATAACAAATATAAATTAAATAAATCAAAAATAAGGAGAATATTAATGAACGATTTTCTTCAAAGTATCAGAGGTAATCAGAAAGAAAAACGTGTACCAAAGACCAGAAGAAATTTCGATAACAGCAATTTTAATGCATCCCCTAATTTCCAGAACCAGGGTAATTACCAATCAATACGGGCAGGGAATATAAAAAGACCTATTACAAGAGCTGTACCCCATCTTCATGTGCCAGGAGATGAACCACAGCAATCTTACCCTCCACAGCCAGAACAGATTGATATCATGCTGGAACTGATTGATATATATACAAAACATCAACAAATGATGATTACTGTCCATGAAAAAAGGATACTTGCAGAGGAGCGTAAAGCCATAGCTCTTGAAGAGATAGCCGAATATCTGAGAGTTATTACAATGCCCTCTTTTCAGCAGCAATTCTCATTTAAAAACACAACAGACACCTCTAAAGAGCCAATATCGTCAGATTCTATTGAGAAGCCAGATAGTTATATAGATGCTGATCAAGAGAATATAACTCACTCCTCTGAAGCTCTTGAATCAGACGAGATGCGGAACGAGGATGAGGTCTTCACAGCACAAGTCGTTGAAAACCAGCCCATTGACGGCGAGATTGTTGATGAAGATGATGAGTATATTGATAACAAGACGGCTGATGCTGAATATGTTGA
This sequence comes from Desulfamplus sp., assembly GCA_015232555.1. Lineage (GTDB taxonomy): Bacteria > Desulfobacterota > Desulfobacteria > Desulfobacterales > Desulfobacteraceae > Desulfamplus. Next base: position 51,838 of record JADFZJ010000008.1, read on the forward strand.
GACTACAAATATTGGTTCAAAACAGGATTACTCGCAAGACGTTGAATATTCTATGAAGCCATCTGTGCAAGAATTTGAAGATAAGGACAATAAAGACGCTGTAAGAGTGATAAGACGCAAACGAACAGATAATATTTCGTCTCCAGCAGATGAGTCAGAAGCGGTATCTTTGGACAGTGGGCAGAAAGCAGAATCTTTTGAACAGAAACAGAATTTATCAGCACAGCTTAAAGACAGCTCTGAACAGACGAGAGAAAAGGCTCTATTATCGCGGGAAGAGATAATTGAAATTATTAATTCCATGCGTGCTAAAGGCAAAACTTTTGATGAGGTTGCACAACATCTTATTAATCTTGGACAGCCTACATTTTCAGGAAGAGGGGTTTGGCATGCACAAACCATACATAGAATCTGCACAAGGAATGAAAAAAAAGCAGCACAGCTTTTTAGGAGAAAAGGATAAGTTTACATATCGAGCATCATTTGTCTTTAGCTTTTTAGATACCCTGCGGCTTGCTGCAGGGTAGTTCATATATTTAAACTTTGAAACAATATTAGTTTAATATTTTGATATTTCATCATAAAAATCTTTGAAAGCTGACTCTAAAGATTCATACAGAACTCTTATCTGTTCAATACTCTCTTGTTTAATAATAATATTCTTAGGTTCAATAATATCAAATGGTTGACTATAAACCTCATTAAAGTTTTCATTATCTGTATATTGACTGGCTATACGTTCAATTTGTTTTGCAATTTCTGCCAATACCCCAGCTTCAATATTTAAGGATATACCTTTTAGAGAATGGGCACTGAACATGATTTGTTCAAAGTCTTTTGATTCTAATCCTTCAAGTAATAAAGATAACAATTCAGGTACTCTTGATAGAAATATTGATTTAAGCCTCTCATAAAACTCTCTATTATTACCAATTCTTAATATAAAAGCATCTCTGTTAAAAATTTGTAAAGTTCTATTCGTATCAGTTTGAATTTGATTTGCAAAAGTTTTTTTAATTTCCTGTAACTCTGTTAGATGCTCAGATGAATTTTTAATGTTTAGCAACTTAATATTTAGCGGTTGGTCTTTGTTCTGGCAAAATCGATTGATAACAGTTACGATATCATCAGACTTGAATGGTTTTGACAGATAAAAATCCATACCCTGAGCAAGACATTTCTCTCTGTCATCTTTAAACGCATCTGCTGTTAGAGCTATAATCGGAGTGTGAACTTTTGTTCCGTTTTTTTGCTCAATATCTTCTTCATGCTCCCTGATCCTTCGTGTTGCCTCAAACCCGTTCATCTCAGGCATGTGAATATCCATAAAAATAAGATTTATATCGTTGATGGTAAACTTTTTAACAGCCTCTTTTCCGTTATATGCTTCTATAACCTCAAATCCCATTTTATTAAGATTAGCCTTGATAATTAGCATGTTTATAGGGTTATCTTCAGCAACAAGAATATTACCTGTGTAATGTGCATCTGCTCTCTGTGCTGATAGTGTGGCATCAATATTGTTAATAGATTGAGCGTATTCACAAGTCATTATATTTAATTTGGGATAACCTGAAGCATTAGGCTTATCTACAATTGGCAGCATAAGATTGACAAAAAAAGTTGTTCCTGTTTCTGTGATGCTTTCAACGGCGATAGTTCCGCCCATCATTTCAACTAATCTTTTACTTATGGTAAGACCAAGACCAGTGCCTCCATATTTTCTGGTTATAAAATCGTCTGCCTGAGTGAAACTTTCAAAAATGGTATTGAGCTTGGCTTCGGTAATTCCTATACCTGTATCTTTAATAGAAATGGTTATCGGCAGAATTTTTCCCGCACAATTTTGATTATCCTGACTGTATTCATTGAGTGATTTTTTTATAGAAATTCTAACTTCTCCAGTTTCTGTAAATTTTACGGCATTACCTGTTAGGTTCAATATTATCTGACGGATTCTTACGGGATCACCAATAAAAAATTGAGGGATATCAGGTTCAATTTCTGTAAGAAGAAGAATGCCCTTCTGACTGGCTTTGTGACTCATCATAAAAACACATTTCTGCACTACATCAACAAGATTGAATTCAATATTTTCAAGTTCAAGTTTATCTGCCTCAATTTTGGATATGTCCAAAATATCATTTATAATATCAAGCAGTGCATAAGCAGAATATCTTAAGTTTCCAAGATATTCCTTTTGCATATCTGTCATATCAGTTGTCAAAAGGAGATCTGTTAATCCAATAACCCCGTTCATAGGGGTTCTGATTTCATGGCTCATCACAGCAAGAAACTGACTTTTTGTTCGGTTTGCCGATTCAGCGTCTTCTTTGGCTCGTTTAAGCTCTTTTTCCATTCTTTTACGGTCAGTGATATCTTGATTCATAGCTAAAACGCCCTCAATCTCCTGATTTGCACCAATAATTGGCACAGCCCAGTTGAGGACAATTTTACGGGTGCCGTCAAAACACTCTATCTCGATCTCCTCTTCAGTTGACACCTCTCCTTTAGTTAAAGCTCTTGTTGCAGACCAATCCTCTGACTTAATAATTTCACCTGTTGATACCCACCATGCCCTATATTCACCGTAATTCTCTGGATTAACATATCGAACTCCTGCCCATATCCTTTGACCCGATTCGTTCACATAAGTTATGTTGCCTTTTTTGTCTGTAATCCAAACGCCAACTGGTAGTATCTCTAAAACCTTTGCCAGCCTTCTTTGACTCTCCATAAGTGCATCAGACATTGCCTTTCGATCTGTGATATCTGTCAGGACCGCAAGGGAGCGGATAAAATTGCGTTTCTCATCTTTTTCAGAGATCGCAGAAAGAAGAGTATCAATAGTTTCTCCATTTTTTTTAACAAATTTGTAAGCAACATCTTTGACAAAACCGATCTTGAAAAACTCAGGGAAGGATATTGACTCTGCATAGGCTGCTGACTCTTCTGTAAGGAAATCTGTAAGATGACGGCCTATAACCTCATGGCGTTCATAGCCCATAACTTCAAGCCAGTAGTCGCTTACACTTATTATTGATCCTGTATTGTCTATAGAGTGCAGCATTACAGGCGTTTTATTATAAATTTCACGATAACGCTCTTCACTGTTAAGCATTGCTTTTTCTGCATATTCACGTTCAGTTATCTCCTGCTGAAGCTCCTCGTTTATTCTTTCAAACTGCATTGCCCGTGCTTCAAGTTTTTTTATTATTGGGCTTGTTATTTTTACAAATAACAGTGCACCTAAAACAACAAACAATAAAGTTAAGATAGCTGCGATTAGCCCTGCTTTAATAAAGGGTTCACGTATTTCAGACATATTAATTTTGGTGATAAGCCCTAAATTAACCTTAAGATTAGGAATAACAATTGGCTCATAAGCGGCAACGACACTTTGAGCCATATAATCTTTTCCCACCGTTGCACCAGATTCGCCTGTTAATGCCATACGCATTGGTTCTGCCAGTGGGGAGTCAAGAGAGATTGGTTCAGGTTGATTTACTCCGACCTGACTATGAGACAAGATAAAAACAACTTTGTTCTCCTCTTTTTTTACAAGAAGAAGTTCTCCAGTTTTTCCAAAACTGTTGAAATGCTGATAGGCATCTTTTATTTGGGAAAGTGTCGCTTCAACTGCTCCGCCAGGGTAATCATTATTGTGAACGGCGTTGAATCTTGCAGTTGCCTCAATCATGCGTGCACGTGCTTTTACACTAACAATAAGGCGGGATTTTTGTGCTTCAAAAGATGTGTGATATAGAATTGCTGTTGTTATGCCTGAAATCATAAGTGATGAAACTGCCATAATAACAATCAACAATGACACTCTTTTGCGTTCATTCATATTGGCTAAACTCTTATTCACCAGAAATAGAATTAAGTACAAGTGTCAAAGGTTTATCCTCTTCGCTTTTCCCCTGAAATCTAACAGGACCTGGCTTTCTGTAATGGTCATCTCCATCGTCTGCTGCAAGCCACTTTTCCCGCATCGCTTTTACTATACGAAATGAGTTAGTATTGGTATCAACAATATTTTTTTCCATTACAAGGGCGAGTTTGCCGCTTCGCTCTTCAAGGTGCATCAATTTACCAATAGGAATTCCAAGAGGTTCCCATCTGTCAAAATTGTGCTCTAAATTTTTTATAACAGCCATCTGACCAGTAGTTCCGTTGGCAATAAGAGCAAAAGCTGTAAGTCCAAGATTATAGGTGTAATTGCAATCAAATTTTGTAGGATTACTGCCCCTCCCATCGTATCCGTAAAAATGGCTCTGTGTTTTGAAATTAGGGACAGATTTTTTAAATATCTCTAAAATTGGAGATGGAACTTTATCATCGTCAGTTAATATCTCTGCATTGACCAAAGCCTGTTTCAGAGTTTTTACAGATATGATATTTTTTTTGATTAGATAATAACGGTCATTATAATCCGTATTGTTATTATCTTTATAATTTCTGAATATAGTTTTACCAATAAGTTCAGGATCAAGATTTGCCCGCTCCATAATATAGTGAAAGCGGGTATCCTCTATTCCAACCTTATAATCACCCTTCTCCTTGAGAATATGAAGATAATCGCCTACCATGTCCATAATGATCTTCTCTGTGTTTACCTGAGAGAACTGAAAATTTCCGTGTGTATCCCTTTCAACCAGCAGCCCCTCTTGAAAAAATGATGGGAGATCATTAAAAAGTTCGTCATCTCTGGGGTTCCAGATAGGTGATGCCTGTTTTTCTGTGATTCCCCTCGACAGGCGGCGAAGATACTCAAGTTTGGCATCAAGAGAGTGAAATGTGGTGTGAAAATCAAGATCATGTATCTGATTATACTGTGCGATAATTGTGTTAAGTTTAATTATAAATATCTGTATTTCATTTATAAACTCAAGAACACCTTCAGGGATTATCATTACACCGTAATTTTTCCCCTTTGCAGCACGTTTCACAATCGCGTCACATATAAGACGCGACAGGTGGCGGAGAGTCATGCCATAAGCTGTATAATCTACCTCTCCCTTTTCCTGAGCTTTTTGCAGCCTTGTTTTATCAACGTAATCAGCTAAATCTTCTCCGATAAGGGTCAAATTGGAGTGAGTCTGAAGTGAAGCCTCTAAGGCAAGATGGCTTGCAACCCTTCCCATAACCTTGCAGACATGCCAATATTTAAGATCAGAACTTGCATCAGTACAGAGGTTGCTGATATTCTGGGCAAAAGCTCTTGCAGCAGAGTGAAAACCAAATGAGATAGCACACAGAGTTTCGCCATCTTCGGTACGAATCTGGATATCTCCGTCAATTGTTTTTGGAATGCCAATAACCTGTATTCCATGAAATTTCAACTCTTGGGCAAGAAATGCAGCATTGGTGTTGGAGTCGTCTCCCCCAACAATTACAAGTGCATCGAGACTAAGCTCCTGACAAGCCTCTTTGGAGAGTGCCATCTTCTGCTTTGAATTTATTTTGGTTCTTCCTGTTTTTATCATGGTAAAGCCGCCCATGTTACGATATGTATCCACAAGCTCTTTTGTTATCTCAACATATCTGTTTTCAAGTATCCCTTCCGGACCCAAGATAAATCCAAATATTTTTGACTCGGGATTGGCTTTTTTTGCAGCATCAAAAACTCCGGCAACTACATTATGCCCCCCGGGTGCAGGACCTCCAGAAAACACGATCCCAATATTTCTCTTTTTGAAAAAATATCTTTTGCCTGCCTCGTTATCTGATAAACCACAAACAAGTTTCTCTACATGGTTGTGAATGATATCTGGAAGTTGCTTTTGAGCCTCACGGTTGATTGTAAATCTGTATTGAGGCTGATCTTCAAGAGATATGAAGCTGTTGGAAAAAACCTTGCATATCTGAGGAACGAAGGCTCTTCGGTCAAGGGTTTCGCTATTAATATCTGCAATCGCGGTTTCAATGTTTGGATTATTCAAAAGTGTTTCAATAGATATCATATCAGATGATGTCATGGTTGTTAAGCTCCATGTAAATCCATTTATTGGCAAATCAGTTTGTTTATTAAATCAAAGCCTTATCTAAAATTACAAATGTTATATTAAAATTGAATTACCTGTTTGTTAGAATTTCAAATCAGTGGTTATCCAGTAATCACCCTGTTCCGACCTTCACTTTTGGCTCTATAAAGTGCAGCATCAGCCCTTTCAAAAATAACTTCATGTGATTTGTCCCCATCTTTTACTTGAGAGACTCCAATACTTACGGTCATTCGGATAGTATCTGCTTTGTATATAAATTCGATCTTCTCAATGCTCTTTCTTATCTTCTCTGCAACAACAACAGCACCATCAACAGGAGTTTCAGGCATTATAACAACAAACTCTTCACCACCATATCGGGCAAGCATGTCATTTTTACGAAGAACAGGGGCAGTCCTTCTTGTAATCTCCTGAAGGCACTTATCGCCAATAGCATGTCCATAGGTATCATTGACCTTTTTGAAAAAATCAATATCAAGAACAAGGATGGAAAATATGGTCTGGTATCTTAAAAAACGATCCATTTCATCAGCAATACGTTTAGTGTATGCTCTCCTGTTATAAACCTTGGTTAATGGATCCTGATTAAGTTTTGTCTCAAGGTCTTTAGAGTGTTGTATGGCTTGATCAAGCTCTTTTTTCAATTTGGAAAATCCAGCCTGAAAATCTGACCGATTTTTTTCCGATACACTCTTGATAGCTCTGTCTTTGACTGTTTTTTCTTTAAGTGCTGTTTCAATGGATGAGAGAGTTTGAGATACATGATTCTTTAAGTCTTCAAGTCGCTTTGACACGCCAACACTATTTTTAAGTGCTCCAATTTCATGGTTCAAAAGATTGCTGAACTCTTCATTGGATTCAACTGTAGCGTGAGTATGCTCATAAGTGTTGGTAATACCAGCTTCAATCTGGAGAATTCGTTTTACAATCTCTTTGACAAATGCTGTAATTTTTTCCCTGTCAGACCCTACATTGTAAATGTACTGATGTATAAGTGAAAAAAGTTCATTCCTTAGCTGTGTAATTGAATCAAAGCTCTCTGCCAACTGAATAGAAGCAGCAATCTGATTAAGTTTTGGCGTGTATTGAGAATCAATAGTCTCTTTCAAAGAGTTGATAAGCTCAATATATCCTGCTTTCAAATTATCAAGATAATCTTCACCACTGTCAGAAGTCTTAAACAGACCTGAAAGAAAAGAAGATTTCTCCTTTTGTCCCGTAGTTTTAGGTGCATCTTTCAGCATATCTGTCTGCACACGGGTAAGAAGCTGTTCTATTTTTGTCTTTGACTCACCATTTTTAATTGCTGTGCTAAGCTGTCTAAGGGAGTTTACAAAAGCTGGGTTCTTATCTTCTACATAGTCTAATATGGGAGGTAAATACCTTGCATACATGTTGCAAGTTGCCTGAAGAGCCTCTTCAATTTTATTTATTTCTTTTAAAAGCATCTCTTTTTGAGACTGAAGTTTCTCTGTTTTGGCTGTTAATGCGGCAATATGATTATCTATATTCTGAGCGTCTGCCATTGTAAAAAACCTGTGAAATATATTTCCAGTAAAATTTAAAAAAACCTGTTTAAGAAAAAATTGTAAATCATAAAGATATTATAAAATCTGTTTAAGGAACAGTTTTGTTCGATCATGGCTGGGGTTAGTAAAAAAATGTTCTGGAGTTCCAGTTTCCAATATTTTACCTTCATCCATAAATATAACTCTATCTGCAACCTCTCTTGCAAATCCCATCTCATGTGTAACAACAACCATAGTCATCCCCTCTTTTGCAAGAGTTTTCATTACATCTAAAACTTCTCCTATCATCTCAGGATCAAGAGCTGATGTAGGTTCATCAAATAACATCGCCTTTGGATTCATTGCAAGTGCTCTTGCAATTGCAACACGCTGCTGCTGACCACCTGAAAGCTGATCAGGATAAACACCTTTTTTATCAGCAATTCCAACTTTAGTAAGCAGTTTCATGGTTATATCATCAGATTCTGAGGCAGAGCGTTTTCTTACAACATTTTGGGCAAGATTTACATTTTCTCTGACTGTTTTATGTGGGAAAAGGTTAAATGACTGAAACACCATTCCAACCTCTGCTCTGACCTTGTTGATATCTGTTTTAGGATGCAAAATATCAACGCCATCTATCAGTATATGCCCCTGCTCTGCTGTTTCGAGTCTGTTCAAGCATCTTAAGAAGGTACTTTTACCTGAGCCAGACGGACCAATAACTACAACTACTTCACCCTTTGCAATATTTGCTGAGACATTTACAAGAGCATTGACTCTGTGAGGTACCATAAAAGTTTTATATATATTAGTAACATCTATCATGTTAAATAGTCCTTTAGAGGCTGTAGTTTCAAGAATACATTGTCCGCTTTTCAAGATACTGTAAAAGCATTGAAAGAGAGAAGGTTAATACAAGATAGAGAATAGCACATACAAACCATAGCTCAAACGGCTGAAGGCTTGTGGTTACAACCTCCCGTGTTGCCTTTGTCAACTCCCTTATTGCGATGATACCAAGCAGCGAAGAGTCTTTGATAAGACTTATGAACTGACCAGCAAGCGGAGGAAGAATTCTTCTGAACGCCTGAGGAAGTATAACATGATACATGCTCTGAGAGTATGTCATACCAAGTGAACGAGAGGCTTCTGTCTGACCTCTATGGATTGATTGAATGCCTGAGCGAACAATTTCAGCAACGTATGCACCAGTAAAAGTTGCAAGAGAGGCAACACCAAACCACAATGGAGGAATTTGAGAGATGCCGTAGCGTGCAAGCATTGTATTGACAAGAGTTCCAAGTACAAAATACCAGATGAAAATTTGAACTAAAAGAGGAGAACCTCGGACAAGTTCAATATAAGTGATAGCAAGCCATTTGAATGCAGGGTTGGAAGATATTCTTGCAAGACCCGTAAAAAGTCCAAGAACTATGCCAAACAGAATAGCAATAAAGCTTACATAAAGGGTAAGCCATAAACCTTGAAGAAGAATTCCCACTTTCCAGTGCTTGTACGATGCTATGGTATCTCCTGCAAAAACAAGGTCACCTTCAGATACTTTCACATCATTGGATGGGGCACCACTCTTTATGGCATATTCTTTTTTTTCTCCACCTTCTTCAGTGATATAGATGGTTGTATTATCGCCAGCGGTTTTAATAGAGTCAACAGTCCCGCCCAAGTCAGTTTTAATTAACACCTCTTCATTATAAAAAAAATACTGCGGTACCCTAAACCACCGCCATGTATAATCAATCTTTAATGTGCAGTAATAAAGCCCTCCAATAAAAGTGGAGATAACTAAAAAAAAGACTATTACCCACATATAGTAAGCTCTTGCCTGCTGTTTTTGCAAAAGGGATGTTGATGAATCCATTTGTTGGCATAACTCCTGTATCATTTAAACTTATATTGATTTCCCCTCTCAAAATAAGAGGGGAAAGATGTGAGTTTTACTGCACGTTTTTAATCCAGTCAGTCGATTTTATCCATTTATTATATATAATATCGTATCTGCCGTCATTTTTCATCTGTCTTAAAAAGTTATTGAGAAAATTGAGGAAATCAGGATCACCCTTGTTGATTGCCCATGCAAGAGGTTCAAATGTAAAAGGTTGATCTAAAAATATAACTTTTCCTGCCCCTTGCTGTGCCATGAATACAACGCAATAGGGAAGATCATAGACAAACGCATCTGCTTTACCATTCACAACCTCAAGAGCAGCCTCTGTCTCAGTTTCAAATGACTTGTAGGTTGCCTTTGGAATTTTACTCTTAACAGCAGATTCTCCAGTTGTTCCAAGTTTTGAAGTTACTATAAACTTTGGATCATTTAAGTCTTTATGTGATGTTATTGAACCTTCATGCTTTTTGTTGAGAAGAATTGTCTGACCTACAATAATATAAGGGTCTGCAAAATTTATCTTAAGGTTTCTCTCCTGAGTAACTGTCATACCGCTCATTATGATGTCAAACTTGTCTGTGATAAGAGATGGAATAATACCGTCCCACGCTGTATTTACAGGAACAAACTTTACTCCCATTGCCTTTGCCATCTCTTTGGCAATGTCAATATCAAATCCCACAAAATTTCCCTTCTGATCGGTCATCTCAAATGGCATATATCCAGCTTCAAACCCGACTCTAAGTTCCCCTTTTTTAAGAACCTTTTCCAAAGTTGATTTTTGTGCAAGCTCAATATCCGCAGCAAACAAAGCATTGGAAGCAAAAAAGATAAATCCAGTGACCACTACAAGCAATACAGTAAAATTTTTTTTCATTTTAAAGCCTCCTTAAATCATGTAACAAAAAAATGGTTAGAAATAGTTAGAAAAAATACTAAGCAAAACATTAAATTAATTAATAAACAAAACAAAAGCTACTCTGTTTTGATAACAGAATTTTTTCATTCTGTATATGAAGACGAGAATAATGTAAAGCATCTTTGAGATAAAGGATAAACTTAAACAAATTAGCTCTGTTTATGATACTTATCAAGCCATTTAGCTTTGAAACTCTTATATATACCCTGTTCAACTGCGTCACGAATATCTCTCATTAAATCTTGATAAAATGTAAGATTATGGATTGTCGCAAGTGTTTCTGCTAATGGGTCACGGGTGAAAAAAAGATACCTGAGTACCATCTGGGAGTATGTACGGCATGTGTAACAGTCACAATGAGTATCAATAGGATACTTCTCCTTTCGAGAAGCTTTATCCATTATTCTTAATTTTCCAAGCCTTGTAAATAGCGTTCCTTGACGTGCATAACGTGTAGGAATTACACAGTCAAACATATCAATACCGCTCCCTACAGCCTCTAAAATATCTTCAGGCAGCCCTACACCCATAAGATAACGTGGTTTATCAAACGGGAGAAACGGCGTAGTATTCTTAGTAACGTTTTTCATCAATTCGTAGCCTTCTCCCACACTTACACCACCAATTGCAAAACCATCGAACGTTATAGCGGTTATCTCCTCAGCACTCTTTCTGCGAAGATCAGGATAAACCCCTCCCTGAACAATACCAAACAAAAATTGATGAGATTGAAGTTCAAAATCTCTACATCTTTTTGCCCATGCCGTGGTTCTATCTGATGATTTTGCAACATATTCGCGTGTAGCCGGATACTCAACACACTCATCAAATGCCATAACAATATCAGCACCAAGGTCCCGCTGAATCTCCATTGACCGTTCAGGGTTTAGGAACATTCTATCTTTTTTCTTCTTTTCCTCTTTTTTTTCCTTATCCTTGTCATTATAGGAGAACCAGACTCCTTCATCTGTGATCTCTTTATCAGGCAGTGAAAATACCTGAAATCCACCTGAATCTGTCAAAATGGTTTTATTCCATCCCATAAAGAGGTGCAGCCCTCCCATCCGTTTTACTGTAGCGAGCCGCTCCTCCAAACCTAAATGGTAAGTATTAGCTAAGAGCACCTCTGCACCAGACTCCTCTACGTCTCTTGGCAAAGTTGATCTGACAAAGCCTGCTGTTCCTACTGGCATAAATGCTGGTGTCTCTACTGTACCATGTTCAGTTGTAAAACTGCCACGTCTTGCACCGGTGGAGTCAATGGCATGAAGTTGAAATTTAATATCTTTGAGGCTCATTATTTATTCCTTATCATTTTTTGTTTGTTAAAAAAATATAAATGCAGTTTTCGCTGATTAATGTGGATATTTAACGACTCTTTTTAACACATCTTCAAATTGATGTCACGATACTCATAAACTCTTGTGGAGTAGTGATGATTTTTGTATATTCTTTATTATTCTGTGAAACTTAGAGGGGTTGCTAAACAGATATTATAAATAGTATAAAAATTTAGGTAATTAATGAAAAGTAAATTGATACATATAAGCGATATAATTAATAGCATATTAAAAAATATCAGAACAAGTTCTGATACTAACATGACAGAAATATGGGAATTATGGCAAAATTCAGTAGGAGAGACAATTGCTAAAGAGGCAAAACCAGGTGCATTCAAAGATGGTATTCTTATCGTTCATGTTTCAAGTTCAGTATGGATCCAGCATCTCAATTTTTTAAAAAAGGATATTATCATGCAATTAAATGGTGTCTTAAAATATGAAGTTGTAAAAGATATAAGGTTTAAAATTGGAAAAATTCACAACTGAATTTAGTAACTTCTGCACACCTGAAATCACTAAACTTTTTGATACTGCCAAGGATATTCAGATAATTCAGCCTGAAAAAGGATATAGATTTTCCATTGATCCAATCTTACTGTTTTCAAGTCTTGTACTGGAAGAGAATGAGAATATACTTGATATTGGAACAGGTTGCGGAATAATGCCCATTCTCATTGCACTTAAATATCCTCGTATCCATATAACGGCGGTTGAAATACAGAACGAGCTTGCTGATATTGCACAGAAAAATATTGAGATAAACAACTTGACAGCGAGAATCAGATTAATCAAGCAAGATATAAAAAATATACAACTCATAGCTATCAAATCTTCATATTCTTCAAATATCAATAAATCATTATATACAGACAGAACCTTATACATGAACGGCGGATTTGACAGAGTTATCTCCAATCCTCCTTATAAAAAAAAAGGCAGCGGCAGACTAAATCCTAATGTTCAAAAATCTATTGCACGCCATGAAATAACATTAACACTTGATGAACTTATCTCTTGTGCCTACTTGTTTCTCAAACCAGACGGAGTTCTAAATCTTGTTTATCCTGCGGATCGTCTTAAAGAGCTGCTATATACAATGAAACATCACTCAATCGAACCAGTAGAAGTCAAATTTATTAACACCTCTTATATAAAATCAGACAAGCCAAAACTTGTTCTTGCCACAGGTATAAGAACGTAAGATATAAAGGGTATTTGTTATTAAATATCAATATTATCAACGCAATCCATGGGCTTTAAAATACTTGACATACAAACCCATAAAGTATATTTACCTGCAAACATAAATTTTGCGGAGAGATGGCCGAGTGGCTGAAGGTGCACGCCTGGAAAGCGTGTGTATCTTAATCGGGTACCGAGGGTTCAAATCCCTCTCTCTCCGCCATTTAAACAATTCAAGTAGTCTAAAAACATACAAAATGATTTTTTATATTTATATCGTTGCTTACCATTTTTAATACTGATGCCTGCTTTAATATTAGACATACTGCAAATTAAGATTTACCCATTCATTTTCTTGAATAAGAATTGAGTCTTGCAGGAGGTCTATTTATCTTTCCGTTCTTTCTGTTTTATATCTTGAAATCTAAAGACCAGCTCATCTTTAGCAACCATTCCAAGTTCATGTCTTGCAATGTGCTCAATATAGCTGAGATCGTTTTTAAGACGGTGAATCTTTCTTTCAAGCACCTTGTTTTCCTCATATATAGCATCATTTTCAATAATTATAGTCTTCTCTTGCAGCCTTAAGTTATTCCCGTCAATAAAGCCGTTTTTGCCATAAAGTATCAAAAATACAAGAATTATCATTATAGATATTGATGTAAAATAGATTGTTCGTTCCACAATATTTACCTCTTTAAAGAGTAAAGTTCCGAAGAGTTAAAAATTAATCCTAAACCTGCATAAACGGCGGCTCCCAATGCTATACATGCGGCAACACCACCCATCAATCTTAATTTGTCTGTAAAAGCAGTGAAAGATTTTAACAGAAAAACAAGATTCATAACAGATGAAATTGATATTGAGATGGCAAGCCCCTAAGAGCCTGTTTAAAAATTAATTGTAACCCTCAGTTTGCTTTGCAAGTAGTCACAATTTTTAACATGTTTGCTCAAATTGAGTCTTTATATTGCAACCTTGTCCGTCTTAATGGATTACTGTGTAGAATCTGCTGGAGTCATAAAAGGTTCTTTTGGCTCTATATTGGTTCATGAGCAAAGATTTTTACATGTTATATATAATTTTTAAACAGGCTCTAAACCCCCATCGTCTGCAGTAGAACGAGTGATAAAACAAATCAGATTGTTTAAGCAAGGAGTTTTCCCTTGACAAAATAGATCAATATACAGTAAATTCATATACTTTAAATACAGAGTCTAAAGTAATGCCAAGATCAAATATTCATAAACTGAAAATAACCACACTAATTAACAAACAATAAGGAGTAGAACAACATTGGCTAATCACAAATCTGCTGTAAAACGGGCTAAACAGAATGAAACGAGAAAACTCAGAAACAGATCAACCAAGTCTGCTATGAAGACGGCAATAAAAAAAGTCTATGCTGCAAAAGCAGAGGGTACTGAAAACGCTGTGGAAATTTTTCAAAGTGCACAGTCTGTTATTGCAAAGGCAGCCAAAAAAGGCATCCTGCACAAAAATACCGCTGCACGTAAAACTTCAAGACTTGCCAAACATCTAAATAGAGATGCAGATGCAGCATAATTTTTAAACTCTTAAATTCTCTATCTGAACAATAGCTCAAATGTAAAAAAATTAAGTTTAAACAAAGAAGGTTTCAAACAACTATAATTGATTGTCTGAAACCTTCTTTGTTTTTGCAACTATTTGAGATTACGTTGCACTTATCATGGAATAGTTCCAAAACCATGATAAGCACTCTCAAACTGTATAGACTTGCAGCCCTGCGTCTATACATTAAAAATCATCTGTCATCTGACTTACAACCCTTCTTGCAAAACGGTCGGCAACTGTTTCCAAAGTTGATTTTAATACACTCTCATCTATTAGATTAGAGTGTGTAACAGAATAGGATTCACTCTCAGTAAAATTATTTAATGAGAACAAGATATCTCCATTTCTGCTTTTCATCTGAACATTTACAACAGCATTTAATCCCCTCTTATAGACCACATCTTCTGATGTTCTGGCTAAGGCATCAAAAGAGATAGAGACAATAGTGCCATGTATCACTGCATCAACATCATTTATCTGCTGATTATCTTGCTTGCTATTGATCTTATCTTTAGCGATAATTCTTCCAGACTCAACCACTTGTACAGAGCTGCTTCTCATAAGCTCCTCAATCAAGGCGTTGGTAAAAATCACCTCGGCACCAGATTCAGAGCTTTTATTTTGAAAAATCATAACTGAGACACTCTTAACATTTCCTGTTAATTTACCTCCTCCTTGCAACGTATAGCCGCAGGAGGAGAGTATTATAGTAAAAGATAGAGCAATCAACACTGCAAAAATAGGGTTAGTTCTCATAAATCCATCATATAAATATTTCTAAAAATCTTAACATTAGTAGAGACGTACAGCGGTGAGTCTCTACTTTCCATTATGGATCAGATAACAATATTGACCAATTTTTTTCTGACAACGATAATTTTTTTAATGGGCTTGCCCTCTATATGTTTTTTAACTATCTCATCTGCAAGGGCAGTCGTTTGAATCAACTCATCACTGCTATCTGCACCGATTGAGAACTTTGATCTAAGTTTCCCGTTAATCTGAATTACAACCAAAATTTCATCAGTAACCAGAGCATCTTCACGATAAGTGGGCCAAGGCTGTTCTGTGATAGTGCCTAATTTTTGGATAGAGTCAGAATTTTTCACGTCTGCTGAATCTGCACTTTGACAACGCACAGACAAGCCCATAAGCTCCCACACCTCTTCTGCAAAATGGGGTACAATCGGAGAGAGTAGCAAAATAACATTTTTAATAGAGAATAGAGTCACTGTTTTCATTTCATCAGAAGAGTTGGGAGTCAAATCAATGCTATACATGGTATTTACAAGCTCCATAACAGCACTGATTGCAGTGTTAAAATGGAAACTTCCTTCAATATCCTCTGTAACCTTCTTAATGGTCTGATGGGCTTTGGTGTAGAGTTTTTTTGCCTCACTATCAGAAATTTCTGATAATGGACCCGTGTAAGGCTTAAAAATTTTATCCTGACTCCTACTCTTGCCAGTCGTCTCTCCATTTACCTCAACACTGTTCTTTGTCATCTCAATACAGGTTGCAACAAGACGCCATACACGATTAATAAATCTGTAACACCCTTCAACACCATCGTCATTCCACTCCAACCCCTTTTCAGGAGGTGCGGCAAAAAGGCAAAACAAGCGTGTTATATCGGCTCCATATTTATTTAAAAGATCATTAGGATCAATTACATTTTTCTTGGATTTGGACATCTTTATTACTCTGCCGATCTCAACATTTTTACCGCACTTCCTACATGCAGCTTTTCCGTCAGCAAACTGAGCCTCTTCTGGAAATATATAGCCGTGTTCAGGGCATTTTAGAGTCTCTTTTGACACCATTCCTTGAGTTAGAAGATTTGTAAACGGCTCTTTAAAATCAATAAGTCCTAAGGTGTTTAAAACCCTCATAAAATACCTTGAATAGAGCAGGTGTAAAATTGCATGTTCAACTCCGCCAATATACTGATCAACAGGCATCCAGTATTTGACTGCCTCCATGTCAAACATTCCTGTGGTGCAATGCGGGCTGCAATATCTGATAAAATACCATGAAGACTCAACAAAGGTGTCCATAGTGTCAGTATCACGCCTTGCATCAGTTCTGCCGCATTTTGGACAGGTCGCTTGCTTGAAAAACTCAAGTGTAGGAAGAGGAGAACCCCCATTATCAAGAAGATGGGCATCTTCAGGCAGAGTTATCGGAAGGTCAGATTCCGGAACAGGAACAACTCCGCAACTCTCACAGTGAATCACAGGAATTGGCGTACCCCAGTAACGCTGACGTGAAATACCCCAATCCCGAAGCCTGAAACTTACAGTCTTTTTTCCAAGCCCTTCACTCTCAAGCCAGTTTGTGATCTCGTCCATTGCCTGAACATTGTCCATGCCATTATATTTGCCAGAATTGACAAGAATTCCGGGTTCAGGGCAGGCCTCAGTCATGGTTGCAGGATCAAGAATAGCAATTGCAGGAATGCTATCAGAATTAATAGAGTTAGATTGATTGGCATCGGCAGTTGCACTTTTTGGCTGAATAACCACAATGATATCTAAGTTATATTTTTTTGCAAAATCAAAATCTCTCTGGTCATGGGCTGGAACTGACATTACAGCACCTGTTCCATACTCCATCAAGGCAAAATTTGCCGTATAAATCGGCATACGTCTTCCATTTGCAGGATTGATACACCACGCACCAACAAAAACGCCCTCTTTTTCATAACTTTCAATTGCAGAAGATGACCGTTCTTGCTTTGAAATTTTGTCAACAAATGCAGCAACCATAATCTCCTGTTCAGTTCCTTTTGATAAAGATTCAACTAAAGGGTGTTCAGGAGCAAGACACATAAAGGTTGCACCAAAAAGCGTGTCAGGTCTTGTGGTAAATACTTTTATATATTCATCTTTTCCTTCAATTTGAAATGAAAGTTCGGAGCCTGTGCTTTTACCGATCCAGTTTTTCTGCATTACTGTAACTTTTTCTGGCCATCCAGGAAGCTTATCACAATGAACGAGCAGATCATCAGCATAATTGGTAATCCTGAAAAACCATTGCCACAGCTTTTTTTGTTGCACCATCTCACCGCACCGCCAGCACATATCTGACTCTACCTGCTCATTTGCAAGAACTGTCTGACAGTGCTCGCACCAGTTTACATAGGACTCTTTTCTATAGACCATATCTTTTTCAAGCATTTTCAGAAAGAGCCACTGTTCCCATCTGTAATATTCTGGCGTGCAGGTTGTAACTTCTCTCTCCCAATCGTATGAAAAGCCCATTCTTTTAAGCTGCCCCTGCATGGTGCGGATATTCTCATACGTCCATGCTGCTGGGTGGGTCTTATTATCAATAGCTGCATTTTCTGCTGGCATACCAAAAGCATCCCAACCCATTGGATGGAGAACATTGTATCCATTCATCCTTTTATATCTTGCCACCACATCACCGATAGTGTAGTTTCTCACATGACCCATGTGGATTTTACCGGAGGGGTAGGGAAACATCTCCAGCAGGTAATACTTATTTTTTGACTGATCTTCAGATGCACGAAAAATGTTATTGTTTTCCCAATATTCCTGCCATCTGGATTCTACTTTTTCAGGACTGTAACGTTCATCTATCATACTATACACACCTCCAAAAAATATATATTTGAAATATTTTCAATTAAAATTAAAGGTTAAAATTGCTTAAAATTACATGGGTTAATCATGGATTTTTATTAAAAAATTACCTGAAATGAGAGATTTAATAAAATTTAAGGAAAACATAAATGCCACAATATCCTTTAAATAGCAAGTCTGAGAAATTAAACAAAGCAATGATGTTATTATCATGGTTCTAAGCCAGAATATAATTCCTAAAAGTATCCAGCAAGAAATGAAGGATGCCAGCTCTTTGCACGAATCTGCTACATTACATAATAAAATTAATGGAGAATAATGGAGAAGATTATAAAAATATTCAACACAGCAGGTCCAGTGAACCCTGAATACCACTATACGCTTGAGCCTCTCAGCCGCATAAGTCTTGAAGATATTGAGCTTTTAATTGAACAGAATAAATATTTTATCCTCCACGCCCCGCGTCAAACAGGGAAAACCTCATGCCTATTGGATTTGATGGAGCATATCAACAATGGCGACCAATACAGGGCATTATATGTAAATATTGAGCCGGCTCAATCAGCTCGTGAAGATGTAAAAAGGGGGATTAAGTCAGTATTAAGCTCAATAGCTTCACAGAGTGTTTATTTTCTCAATGATTCGTTTGTGCATGATAATTTTAACAAGATTATTGAGCAGAATGGGGAAGATAATGCTCTAAATGAGATATTAACTCAATGGTCAGCACAGAGCACAAAACCCATTATCCTGCTGATTGACGAAATTGATGCCTTGATTGGTGATACGTTGATTTCAGTGCTTCGCCAGATTAGAGCTGGTTACACCAAACGCCCAAAGCTCTTTCCGCAAACCATTATTCTCTGCGGAGTTCGTGATATTCGTGATTACAGAATTCACTCATCAAAAGATAAGGAGATTATAACTGGCGGAAGTGCTTTTAACATCAAGGCAGAGTCTTTAAGGCTTGGCAGCTTTATTCAATCTGAAGTCTATACTCTGCTTGAACAGCACACAAAAGAGACAGGGCAAAAATTTGACATTAAAGCTAAAAAGCTGATTTGGGAATATACACAAGGTCAACCTTGGCTTGTAAATGCGTTAGGCTATGAGACCTGTTTTAGAACAAAAGAGCTAAGAGATAAGATACTCAAAAAAGAGCCGATTACAGAGGCGATGGTGATTCAGGCAAAAGAGGCTTTAATTATCAGAAGAGAGACTCATATTGATCAGCTTGCAGATAAACTAAGAGAGGAACGCGTCAAACGGGTAATAGAGCCTATTTTAAGTGGAACAGTGCTTTCAACATCTTTTCGGCATGACGATATTGAGTATGTTAGAGATATTGGTCTGATTGAACAAGATATGAATGGCGAAATACGACTGGCAAACCGTATTTACCAAGAGGTTATTCCAAGAGAACTTGCGTGGAATATTCAATCTGGCATGACAGTTCAAAGAGTCTGGTATATTAAAGAAGATGGCACGATTGACATTGATAAACTTCTGCGGGCATTTCAAGAGTTTTTCCGTGAACACTCAGAGCATTGGATTGAGCGTTTTCAATATAAAGAGGCAGGTCCCCAGCTTCTGCTTCAGGCATTTTTGCAGCGGATTGTCAACGGCGGCGGGCGGGTTGAAAGAGAGTATGGGCTTGGACGGATGCGGACTGATCTTTTGATTATTTGGAAGCATTCATCAGGTGTTCAGAAAGTGGTCATTGAGCTTAAACTTCTCTACAAATCTCTTGAAAAAACAATAGCAGAAGGTTTAACTCAAACTCTTGCATATATGGACAGATGGGGAACTGATGACGGCAATCTGCTTATTTTTGACAGAACTAAAGACAAATCGTGGGAAGAGAAGATATTTTACAAAGAAGAGCAGATTGGAGTAAAAACTGTCAGGATTTATGGGATGTAATTCCACCCTATGAAACAGAGATGTTATAATCCTTTTTTACTTGATAGATGATCTTCTTTAATATAATCTTTTATTAAGATTAAAATTACTGTTTTTTAAACATTAAATATCATAATTACAAAGAGTTAAAAGATTAACTATAAATATACAATATGGTGCAAAAAAACTGACTTCTATGGAAAAGAATAAAAAATTACACTGGTTCATTAAGGTAATCAGATTAGTTATACCTATACTTATCATTGCTGCTGGTATCGCCTTTGCAAAACATCTGTACGATACCAAGCCTGTTGCCAAAAGGATCAAGCCTGTTATTCCTCCCCCGCTTGTTGAGACTATTAGTCTTAAATCCATTGATCACGCTGTAGTTATCAATTCAATGGGCAAAGTTATCTCGTCCCAGACTATCTCTCTTAAGGCGAGAGTTGGAGGATTTGTTATTGAGACATCTCCTGAATTTATTCAGGGCGGTATTTATCGTAAGGGTGATGTAATGCTAAAACTTGATCCTAAGGATTTTGAACTTGTTTTAAAACAGCAGGAGGCTATGCTTCAGAAGGCTGAAGCGTCTTTAAAATTGGAGATGGGCAAACAAGAAGTTGCAAGAGCAGAGTTGAGGCTGATGCAGAACACATCAGGAAAACCGATAAATGATACCAATCTTGCATTGAGAGTTCCGCATCTTGAACAGATAAAGGCAGAGATTGCATCAATAAAGGTAGATATTGAGAAAGCTCGTCTTAACATTGAAAGAACAACCGCTCATGCACCTTTCAATTGTATGGTTATTAGCACAAATGTTGAGATTGGTTCACAGATATCTTCTCAGGAGGCGTTAGCAACCCTTTCTGGCACTGACGAATACCGTATTGAGGCAACCGTTTCTGTTGATCATCTCAAATGGATTGATTTTCCCGCTAATTCTACACGGGGAAGCGATGTCGTTATAACAACAAACGATGGAGAAAAACATCATGGCGAAGTTATCAAGATGCTCGGCAGCTTGAGCGATAAAAGCAAACTTGCACGCATACTGATACGCGTTGAAGACCCTCTTTATTTAAAAAAAAATGGTGCTAAAAAAAGTAGAGAGTTAAGTCCGAAGAGTAAGGTAAATCAGGAGATATCGTCAAATCATAGTATCTCAAATCCTCTTTTAATAGACAGTTATGTTCAGGCTGATATTCAGGGCAAAACGATTGAAAATGTATTCTGTTTACCAAGGGCTGCTGTAAGAGATGGTAATAAAATATGGCTTGTGGAAAATAGAAAAAACGGTCGAGATTTAGAGACAAAAAACAGTAACGACTCAGAAACAAACAACAGTAATGCTGAAGATAATTCTAAGAATCTCACTCTTGTGATAAAAAATATTGATCTGCTCTGGAAAGAGAGTGAGTCTGTTTATATCAAAGAAGGCGTAATGGCTGGAGATACTAAGGATGGCGTAGCAACTGGCGATATGCTTGTAGTATCTGATCTCTCTTCTCCTGCTCATGGTATGGCTGTCAAGATACGTGATGCCAATATAAAGGCAGATGCTGCCATCGGCAACAGCAACAAGAGCAAGAAGAATAAAAGTATCAACCATGAAAATAGTGAGCAAAAATGAGTATTGAAAAATATAAGGGTGCAATTCCATGGATGGCTGGTAACTCTGTTGCTGCTAATCTGCTTATGCTCTTCTTTCTTGTTGGAGGTTTTATTGTTGCAACCAATATCAGGCAGGAGGTTTTTCCCGAGTTTGAAATGGATATGGTCAATGTATCTGTAGTCTATCCAGGTGCCAGCCCTGAAGAGGTAGAGCGGGGGATTATTCTTGCTATAGAAGAGGCTGTTCAAGGTGTTGATGGAGTTAAGGAGATTAACTCTAAAGCATCTGAAGGAATGGCAATGGTTAATATTGAGGTTTTAGAAGGTACCGATACTAAAGTCTTTGCTCAAGATGTTGAGAGCGAAATCAGAGCAATTACATCTTTGCCTGACGAGGCAGAGACTCCTGTAGTTACTGTTGCCAACCGAAAACGGGAAGTTACAACTCATGCCATTTATGGTGATATTGAGCCGTCAGTGCTTCGAGAGATTGCTGAAGAGTTCAGAGATACTCTTATCCAAGATGCAGGTATTACTCAGGTTGAACTTCAAGGCATTCGTGATTACGAAATTCATGTAGAGGTGTCACAGGAGAATTTGAGACGCTATGGTCTGACCATAAATGATGTTGCGTCAAGAATCAAAACTGCATCAATCGAACTACCAGGCGGAAGTATCAAAACCCGTGGGGGAGAGATATTGGTACGTATGAAGGAGCGGCGTGATTTTGCACGAGAATATGCAACAATTCCAGTGATTACACCTGATGACGGCTCAAACGTGCTGCTTGAAGATATTGCCACGATAACAGAGGGTTTTTCTGATTCCAATCAATATAGCACATTTAATGGTAAGCCAGCCATCATGGTTGAGGTATATCGTGTTGGAGATGAAAAACCGATTGAACTTGCAAAAACTGTAAGGGATAAGGTTGATCTATTCAAAACAGGACTTCCAGAAGGCGTTTTTCTCTCTTTGGTCAACGACAGTTCAGAAGTATTTGAGCAGAGAGCAACTCTTCTAATTAATAATGGACTATTCGGACTTGCTCTTGTTTTTATATCACTTGCCCTTTTTTTGGAAATCCGCCTCTCATTCTGGATATCAATGGGTATTCCAGTGTCTGTACTTGGTTCGTTTATATTCCTATCAACAACCGATTTTTCTATTAATATGGTCTCTATGTTTGCATTTATTGTAACGCTTGGAATTGTTGTAGATGATGCTATTGTCGTAGGAGAGAGCATCTATTCCAAAAGAGAAAATGGAGATAGTGTTAATGCCTCTATTACAGGTACAATTGAGGTTGGAATACCAGTGGTGTTTAGTATTCTGACAAATATGATCGCTTTTATACCCATAATGTTTGTACCAGGAATGATGGGAAAATTTTACTGGATTATTCCAGTAGTTGTTATTTGTGTATTTATGGTTTCACTTGTGGAGAGCCTTTTTATTCTTCCGGCCCATTTAAGCCATCTAAGCAAACCTGGTAAAATAATGGCATGGATAAACTCCAAACAGCAATATGTAAGCAGAGGTCTTCTAAGGTTTGTTGAAAGATTTTATGGACCCTTTGTAGTATTTGCGGTTAAGAATCGTTATATTACAATTTCAATTGCCATAGCATTGCTTATTGCAGTTATCGGATATGTAAAGAGCGGGAGAATCACAACCACCTTGATGCCAAGAGTTGAGTCAGATTATGCCTATGTAACAGCGACGCTTCCTTATGGCAGCTCTGACCAAGAGACAGCCGAGATTCTTAATATTATCTCTGATGCTGCAAAAAAGGTTATTGCTGAAAATGGAGGAGAAAAACTATCACGCGGTTTTCATGCTAATGTTGAGAGTAATGTAATTGAGTCTGGTATTATTCTTACATCCCCTGATATACGCCCCATATCAACCACAGAAGTTGTAGAAGCATGGAGAGAAACTGTAGGGGAGCTTGCTGGCTTGGAAGCTATCATCTTTGAATCTGATAGAGGAGGTCCAGGCTCAGGGGCAGGACTGACTATTGAACTTACACATCGCGATATTAATTCCCTAAAAGCTGCCAGCGAAAAATTGGCTGAGGAGCTTGCCTCATTTCCAGCCACAAAAGATATTGATGACGGCTCTGCTCGTGGAAAAGAGCAGTTTGACTTTAAAATGCTTCCTCAAGGTCTTGCCATGGGACTTGGTGCCCAAAATGTGGCAACTCAAGTAAGACACTCTTTTTATGGTGCTGAGGCTGTCAAGGTTCAAAGAGGCAGAAATGAGGTTACTATCAGAGTTCGTCTTCCTGAAAACGAGAGAATTTATGAGAACAGTCTTGATACATTGATTATCCACGCATCTGATGGAACAGAGGCTCTGCTTAGAGATATCGTTACTATGGAGCGGGGCAGAGCATATACAACCATTGAACGGAGAGAGGGCAGAAGGATTGGAACGGTATCTGCAAATGTGGTTCCACGAGATGAGACAGACAGAATAATAACGGTGTTTAATGAAGAGATTATGCCACGCCTCCAGCAGCAGTTCCCCGGGCTTGAAAGTGCCATTCAGGGGCGACATGCTGATATGCGTGAAAGCACACAGAGTTTGATTTCAGGGCTTATGATGGCACTTTTAGCTATTTATGCACTATTGGCAGTACCATTTAAGAGCTATTTTCAGCCGATGATTATAATGAGTGCAATCCCTTTTGGTATTGTGGGTGCTATCTTAGGTCATATCATGCTTGGTTATCCGCTATCTCTTATGAGCCTTTTTGGTCTTGTTGCCCTTTCTGGAGTTGTTGTTAATGACTCGCTTGTTATGGTCGATTTTGCAAACCGTAAAAGACGAGAAAGTCTCAGAAACTGGCCCCAAGATAAGAGGGACAAAGTGGATATAAACGGAGAAATTTATAGGAACGGAAAAAAAGAAGTCATCTCTGCTTTTGAGGCAATTACCCAGTCTGGCGTGCAGCGATTTAGACCAATCATGCTAACTACTTTGACTACATTTGGAGGTCTTGCCCCTATGATATTTGAGACATCCCGACAAGCAAGATTCATGATTCCAATGGCAATATCTCTTGGTTTTGGAATCCTTTTTGCGACTGTTATTACCCTTGCCCTTGTCCCTTCACTTTACATGGTTATGGAAGATATTATGGCTATCTTTACAAATAAAGATGAGGCTGAACAGCTATCTGAATCACCCTATCTAAAGATGGAGCAAAAAGATGCAGCAGAGTAAAATTGAGGGGGGAATAGAGAACACTTTTGAGTCAGAGATAAAAGAGCTGCGTGACAGGATAGATGATATTGATGAACAGATTCTGACACTGATTTCACAGAGATTTGCAGAGGTTCAAAAGGTTGTTGCTCTTAAAAAGAGACACAATATGCCTGTGTTTCACCCTGCACGGGAAGAGGATATGATTTCAAGACTGCGAGATAGTGCAAGAAAACGTCAGATGGATCCAGATTTTATAGAAGAGCTTTATCGAGTCATTTTAAGAAATTCGAGGCTTCACCAGACAGTAGAGATGAAACAACAGGGTATAAAACCTGGTTCAAAGGTGCTTATTGTAGGCGGTTATGGTCAGATGGGAAGCTATTTTGCATGGTTTTTCACAACATCAGGCTATGAAGTGAGGATATTGTCTGAAAATAACTGGGATAAGGTTGAGTCTCTTTGCATCGATATTGAACTTGCCCTTATATCCGTGCCAATTCATGTAACCCTTGAGACTGTTAGAAGAATCGCACCGTATTTGCCACCTGATGCCCTGCTCGCAGACATTACAAGTATAAAGACAGAGCCGCTCAATGAGATGATGAAAGTACATAAAGGTCCTGTTATAGGGCTGCATCCCCTTTTTGGTCCTACATGTTCAAGTCTTGATAAGCAGATTATAGCAGTAACGCCCGGCAAAAAGCCTGAACAGTACCAATGGCTGATTGATCAGTTGACATTATGGGGGGCAATCGTTGTAAACTCTAATGCACAAGAACATGATGAGATTATGGATATTGTTCAAGGTTTAAGACACTTTGCAACGTTTTGTTTTGGGCAGTTTCTCTCAAGAAAAAAGATTGAACTACACAGAACCCTTGAGTTTTCAAGCCCAATTTACAGGCTTGAGATGGGAATGGTAGGGAGACTATTTGCACAAGACAGCTCTCTTTATGCTGAAATTGTCTTTGCAACCCCTTTAAGACGAAAATTACTCAAAGATTTTGTTCTCTCTCTTAACGAGCAGATTGCAATGCTCGACAATAACGATAAAGAGCTTTTTATTGAACGGTTTAGTGAAACTGCAAAATGGTTTGGAACTTTCAGTGAGCAGGCATTAAGAGAGAGCACATTCATCATAAATAAACTGATTGAAAGATTCTAAAAGTTCATTTACAAAGAAGACGATAAAAAATTTAATAATATTATATTGTTCGTTGTGCTTATCAGGCTGCTACCATTACAAAAAAAGGAGTCAGAAATTATGATGTCAACTGTATATTTCACAGATTTCAAGGCAAATTCACGGGAAAATATTCCCGATAAAATTGAAAGGCTTCTTGAAGCTGCAGGTATTAAGGATATTTTGTCAAAAGATGACCTTACAGCAATAAAGCTTCATTTTGGGGAGAGGGGTAATGTAGCATTTATAAGACCTCCTTACATCAGCAAAATAGTCAAGACAGTAAGAAAACACAAGGCTATCCCATTTCTGACAGATGCCAATACCCTTTATGCAGGCACAAGAAGCGACACCCCTTCTCATATTAAAACCGCAGTAGAAAACGGTTTCGCCTATTCAAGCATGGATGGTGCACCGATTATAATTGCAGATGGATTAAGAGGCAAAAGCGAAACTGCTGTTGAGGTCAATCTTAAACACTGCAAAGAGGTATATATTGGCAGTGAAATCATCTCTGCTGATGCTTTTATTTCAGTTGCCCATGTTAAAGGACATGAACTGTCAGGATTTGGCGGAACATTAAAAAATATAGGCATGGGCTGTGCATCAAGAAAGGGCAAACTTGATCAACACTCCAATGTAAGTCCTAAGATTAAAAAGAAAACATGTATAGGGTGTGGAAGCTGTGCTGCACACTGTCCTTCCCATGCCATCTCTCTTGACTACACAGATGATTCATCTTCTGACCATGCTGATTCATCAACAACTATTTCACTTGAATCCATAGAGTCTGCACCGCACTCTACATCTACCACTCTTGAGACAGTATCCCCTAAAAGTAAAAAAGCATCTAAAAAAGCGTCAATTAATCCTGAACTTTGCATTGGGTGCGGAGAGTGTATAATACGATGCCCAACATCATCAATAAATATACAGTGGAATCAGACTATTCCAGTATTTCTTGAGAA
The DNA here is from genome assembly GCA_015232555.1 of Desulfamplus sp. GTDB lineage: Bacteria > Desulfobacterota > Desulfobacteria > Desulfobacterales > Desulfobacteraceae > Desulfamplus. Next base: position 78,791 of record JADFZJ010000008.1, read on the forward strand.
GATGATGGAGTATTCACTTGGAGTTCTAAAAAATAAACAGGACAAATCTTTTTTCGTCAATTTTATTATGGATATATCTCCTGCTTGTGACTGTATGCCATACAATGACACCCCGATTGTAAGAGATATAGGGATTTTAGCATCAAAAGACCCTGTTGCTATTGATCAGGCATCTGTTGATCTTATCAATGCTGAGGCTGGACTTACAAACTCCTGCCTTAAAAAAAATATCCTTCCAGGGGAGGATAAGTTTAAAGGGCTATATCCTGAAGTAAACTGGGAGAGACAGCTTGAATATGCAGAAGAGATAGGGCTTGGAAGTCGTAAATATCACCTTGAAAACATCAAAACCCTTACATGGCGATAACATTTAAATTCTGAAAGAGTCTCCATGATGCAAAGTCATAGGCGTATAACGCAAACTTACAGACAAAAAGTATTAATTGTGGATGATGCGGTTGACAACATAAAGATATTTGTCAACCTGCTTAGAGACGATTATGATACTTTTTTTGCTAAAGATGGTAAAAGTGCACTCAAAATTGTCTTTGATATCATGCCAGATATTATCCTGCTTGATATTATCATGCCAGAAATGGATGGATACGAGGTGTGCAGACAACTCAAAAGTGATAGAAGAGTGGCTGATATTCCTGTTATTTTTATATCTGCTAAAAATCAGGTGGAGGATGAGACATTAGGGCTTGATCTTGGAGCAATTGACTATATTACCAAACCTGCAAGCCCTGCCATTCTAAAAGCAAGAGTGAGAAACCACCTGCAACTGAGCAATGCAATGAAAGAGCTAAGACGCCTTTACAGCATGGCATTAGATGCAAGTCCGCTTACAGGACTGCCTGGCAACAACAGTATTGCCAAGCAGATAGAGTCAGCACTGTTTAATGAGGAAAAAATTTGTGTTGTCTATGCGGATCTTGATAATTTCAAGGCTTTTAATGACAAATATGGCTTTGCCAAGGGTGATGAGGTAATTCTCTTTACCAGCCGTGTGCTTGAGATGGGGTTAAAGGCAAACGGTGTGTTTGATTATTTTATAGGTCATATTGGCGGAGATGATTTTGTGTTTACCTCCCCTTTAGAAAATGCCCATGATGTGGCTCAAAGTATAATGCTGCTCTTTGATGAAGGTATTATCGGCTTTTACACTCCCGAGGATGCTGCCAACAAATGTATTCTCTCTTTTAATAGAAAAGGAGAAAAGCAGGTATTTCCAATTATATCTGTCAGCATGGCAGGGGTAGATATCTCTGCTCCACACTACAAAAAATATATTCAGGTCAACGATGCCTTTTCAGAAGCCAAAAAAAAGGCAAAATCAATTCAGGGCAGCAGTTTTGTTATGGATCGAAGAAAACCTGTACAGACAAAAGGATTTATATAGAAAATGCAGATATTTACATATCCCTCTGAATCAGGAGAGAAGCGGGTAAATCAGATCATTCAGAGAGGACTGGGCTTTTCATCAGACGATTATAAACAGGTTACAGCATATATTGAAGATGTTAAAAACCGTGGAGACAGGGCAGTTGTAGAATATACAAACAAGTTTGACTCCAAATCTGTCACAGAAGCCAATTTGCAGGTTACCCCTGAAGAGTTTGAATTTGCAGCAACACAGGTTGATGCCCCCTTTTTAAAAGCTCTTGATCGGGCACTCTCACAGTTGACAAGATTCCATGAGAGACAGAGACAAAATTCATGGATAGATAACCCGCGTGACGGAGTTATGGTTGGTCAGCTTGTAAGAGCTGTAGATGCTGCCGGAATTTATGCACCCGGGGCAAAAGGCGGTAAAACCCCTTTAGTTTCATCAGTTCTTATGGGTGCTATTCCTGCAAAGGTGGCTGGCGTTGCATCTATATCCCTTATGACTCCTCCAATGAGTGACGGCACAATCAATCCATATATGTTAGTTGCAGCCAAAACAGTCGGGATTGATAGAGTGTTTAAAGCTGGAAGTGCTTGGGCAATTGCTGCTTTGGCTTATGGCACAGCACAGATTCCAAAGGTTGATGTTATTGTAGGACCTGGTAACCTTTACGTTACACTTGCAAAAAAAATAGTATCTGGAACAGTTGGAATTGATATGATTGCAGGTCCAAGTGAGATTCTTGTAATTGCAGATAAAGATGCAAACCCAAAATTTCTTGCAGCAGACCTCTTATCTCAGGCAGAGCATGATACTATGGCATCTGCGGTTTTAGTTACAGACTCAAATGATCTTGCAGTTGCTACAGCAAAAGAGGTTGAATCCCAGCTTGAACTTCTGCCCAGAAAAGATATTGCAGCCAAATCTATCAACGATTTTGGCTCAATCATGGTTGTTCCTGATATTGACACTGCCGTAGCTCTATCTAACCGCCTTGCTCCAGAACATTTAGAGTTAGTTGTAAAAGAGCCGTTCCAATATATCGGGCAGATAAGAAATGCAGGTGCACTCTTTATTGGTCCCTACACCCCTGAACCTGTTGGAGATTACATTGCAGGACCAAATCATGTTCTGCCAACTGCTGGAACTGCCCGCTTTTCATCAGCACTTTCAGTTGACCACTTTATCAAAAAGACCAGCCTTATCAACTACTCAAAGGCTGCTTTTGAAAAAGAGGCAGATGATATCTTAACTCTTGCTGGTATTGAGGGGCTTGGTGCTCATGGAAATTCTATAAGGGTTAGAAGAATAACTGATTGATTAGATTTGATTTTGTTTGATTGAATTTGATTCGATTTGTTTGATTGATTTCAGCTTAAATTTTTAGATTTAAATAAGACTGTAGAGACGCACGGCTGTGCGTCTCCTCCTCTCTACTGATTACAGTAAGAATTTGGCTCAGTGCAATCAGGGCAGTCCCAAGTAATTCCGTTGCAGGTCATTCCCCATTGGTTCTCATACATACATGTCTGGCATATTGAAAATCCACACTTGCAGTTCCAACAAAATGAAGCTTCTTTACCGCAGCAGTGACAGATTTTAACTCTTTTATTCCTTCTTATCTCTTTTCTTTCGTTTGCATTCATATAATTATACTCCTTTTTAATTTTTTTAACTGCTCGACACAGAATGGTGTGTTTGGATACAGTGAATATAAAGAATTTGATTAATGAAGTCCAATTCTATGGTATAGTAACAAATTCAATAATAGCTAAAAACATAATCAGACTCTATTCTGATTGTTTAGTTAATATTTCTCAAAAAAAACAAGCATAACAAATAAAAATAGTTATAAGGAGCAAGGTAATGGAACATGCAATAATTACAAAGGGAAGATTAGAATCATCAAGAATGATATTACTTGACGAAGATATTCCTTATATAGAGGACTCTTTTCAAGTGATAATAATAAAAAAGGAAAAGAAAAAGAGAGTTAAAAGAAAAGCTGGAACTCTTAAAAATATGATACATATGAGTAGCGATTTTGACGAACCTCTTGAAGATTTTAAGGAGTATATGGAATGAATCTACTTATTGATACACATACATTACTCTGGCTCTTCAGCAATGATGACAGGTTATCGCAAAAAGCGTTAATTGCGATTGAGAATCCAAACAATAATATTTTTGTAAGTATAGCGGCTTTCTGGGAAATTGCCATAAAGCTGAGTTTATTTAAACTTGTTCTTGATATACCTTTTGAAAGACTGTTTTCAGAATCTGACAAAATGGACATAAAAATATTGAATATCAACAAGCAACACTTATTGTGTTTAAAAGAGCTTCCCTTTATTCATAGAGACCCGTTTGACAGAATCATTATATCTCAGTCAATTGTTGAAGATTATACTCTCGTATCTGTTGATAGGATTTTTAATCAATATAAGATTAAAATCCTTTGGTAGCTTCAAATTTCTTTTTTCCAATCAAATTTTCGGAGCCTTTCTAATATGACAAAAATTCAGATTTATCTTATTGATGGAAGTGCCTATCTCTACCGTGCATTTCACGCTATCCCCCATCTTTCAACATCAAAGGGCGTGCCGACTAACGCTGCATTTGGCGTAACCACAATGCTTTTAAAACTTATGAAAGAGCGTGAACCTGATTATGCAGCTATATTTTTTGATGTTAAAGGAGCGACTTTCCGCCATAAGATGTACGCTGATTACAAGGCTAACCGTGCAGCTATGCCAGACGAGCTTATTGAGCAGATTCCTATTATTAAGGAGATAATAAGAGCATTAAATATCCCGATTGTAGAAAAAGAGGGTTTTGAGGCAGATGATCTTATCGGCACATACGCTCGAATAGCTCAAGAAAACGGCTTCAGTGTTGTTATGGTTACAGGCGATAAAGACTTTATGCAGCTTGTAACTGATGATTGCGTGATATGGGATCCAATGAAAGACAAACTCGTTGATAAAGAGGCTATAAAAAATGAGTTTGATATTGCCCCTGAGCAGGTAATTGATATGCTTGGGCTTGCAGGAGACACATCAGATAACATTCCAGGAGTTCCGGGAGTAGGTCCTAAAACCGCACTAAAACTTATTGCTGAGTTTGGCTCTATACAGGCAATATATGACAATATAGAGAAGCTCAAATCGAAAAAATCTCTTTACAGCAAACTGATTGAAAATAGAAAACAGGCGTTTTTAAGCTATAAACTTGTAACTATTGACAAGTTTGTGGATACTAATCTAATTTCTGATGCTGATAATATTGAAAATAGAGACTTCTCTGTCCCTCCTACTGATAAGGAAAAGAGTTATGGAGTAGAAGAGGTTGAGAAATTCAAACTTCAGCCTTACGACAACTACAAACTTACAGAGCTTTTTAAAACTCTTGAGTTCAGAAAACTTTATCAGGAGTTTTTTCAAGCTCCAGTCCGAAAAGAGAACGAAAAAGTTGAAAAAACTTATATCTGTCTTAGAGATATCAAAGATGTCGAGAGCCTCACTCAAGAGATAGAGAGATTTGTTCGAGGGATAGACAGCCTTTTGCCCGCTAACCAGCCTTCTGACAATAACGATTTTATTAATAATGATTCTATAAAATCTTACAGATGCGTTGCCGTTGACACAGAGACCACATCCGTAAATCCAATGTTGGCAGAACTTGTGGGCATTTCAATCTCGTTTAAACCCCATCACGCTTTTTATATTCCAGTGGGTCATGTTGAGCCAAAGAGCAGTTCTAATGCGGAAGAGCTGTTTGTTGAGCAAAAGAGAAAAGATACGACAAAATTAACAGCAGTTGTACAGCCGGATAAAGCTGCTGTTTTGAGTATCCTAAAGCCTCTGCTTGAAAACCCATTAATTGAAAAAGTGGGACAGAATATAAAGTATGACTATATCGTGCTTGCAAGAAACGGAATCTATATGCAGGGCATGGCTTTTGACACAATGATAGCCTCATATCTGCTCAATCCATCAGGCAGGGGTCATGGATTGGATCAGATTGCACTTGATCTGCTTGGACACAAAAACATCACATATAAAGAGGTATCATCACAGGTAAACAATTTTAGCGAGGTATCAATTGATAAAGCTACAGATTATGCTTGCGAAGATGCTGATATCACCCTTCTTGCTCACGATATTCTAAGAAACAAGATTGAGGAGAATAATCTTGAAGAGCTGATGCAGACCATTGAGATGCCTCTGATTCCAGTGCTTGCAACTATGGAGATGAACGGAATAAAAGTGAATAGAGAAAAACTTAGAACTCTATCAAAGAGATTTGAGCAAGAACTTCAACAGATTGAACAGAAGATATTTGCAATTGCAGGCGAAAAATTCAATATAAACTCCTCTCAGCAGCTTGGACATATTCTATTTGAACGGCTAAATCTGCCTGTTCAGAAAAAAACCAAAAAGAAGACTGGCTATTCAACCGATATTGCCGTGCTTACAGATCTTGCAAACCAGCATGAACTGCCTGCAATGGTTTTACGATACCGCTCTCTTGGAAAGCTTAAATCTACATACACAGATGCCTTGCAAGAGCTTATTCATCCTGAGACAGGACGTATCCACACATCATTTAATCAGGCAGTAACAGCAACTGGACGCTTGAGCAGCTCTGATCCAAATCTTCAAAATATCCCAATCAGAACCGAGGAGGGCAGACAGATCAGAGAGGCATTTATACCTGAAAAAAGGTACAAACTTGTATCTGCTGACTACTCCCAAATTGAGCTTCGTATTCTTGCCCATTTTGCTGACGATAAAATATTAATTGAAGCCTTTCAAAATGACGAAGATATCCACGCAAGAACTGCTGCTGAAGTGTTTCAGGCAATGCCGGAATTTATTGATGCGGAGTTAAGGCGGCAGGCTAAGGCGATCAATTTTGGAATTGTTTACGGAATGGGGGCATTTAAATTGTCAAACGAGCTTTCCATCAGCAGACGAATGGCTCAAACCTATATTGATAACTACTTTGCAAGATATTCAGGTGTTAAGCGGTATATTGACAGCACAATTGAGCAGGCAAAGGAGACTGGAGAGGTTACTACGCTTCTTGGCAGAAAACGGCGGCTTGATGATATTCACTCATCAAATGCAAATGTAAGAGGGCTTGCTGAAAGAATGGCAATTAATACGCCGATTCAAGGCAGTGCAGCAGATATTATTAAACTTGCAATGATTAAAATGGATAAGGCACTAAAAGAGGCAGTTATCATTGATAATGAAGCTGGTGGTGGTGAAATCGTGAATTTAGAAGAAGGTGGTAGAAATAAAGGCATAAACGCGGAAAGATATGGCAGAAAAATGAGATCAAGAATGCTTCTATCTGTCCATGATGAGATTCTTTTTGAAGTGCCAGAAGATGAGTTGGAACAGCTAAAATCCCTTGCACAGCAGGTGATGGAAGGGATAAGAGTTATTGATGGGGTTGTTGAACTCAAAGTTCCCCTTAAGGTCAACATAGATGCAGGAGATAACTGGGCAGAGGCACATTAATGGATACTCTTTTCCCAAGATTTCAATTATCAGAGCTAACGATTAATTATAAAAAATATCTTTTGCTACTATTTTTTATCACTGCCCTGAACAGTTTGGGTATCAGTCTCGTGTGCTTTGACAGTTTCATTGATGGTTGCGTAGATATCCTTGAAAGATTCATGGATACTTGACGGTGAGAGCCGTCCCATTTCAATGAACTTGACCACAATCTCTTTTGTTGCTTTGAGTATGTTTTCGTCTATAGTTTTCATAATTAAAAGTTCATATCAGAGAATATCTTTATGGTCAACAACAGAACAAAAAAAGCAGCAATTCTAAATTTGGATAACCCGTCAATTGTTGATGAAATTGTTGACGGTGAATATCAACGTCTTTACTCAATTAATGAATGGATAAATGGCTAAACGAATAATCTTATTTTTTATCGGACTTTGTATATCAGGGATATGCCTGTTTTTAGCATTCAAAAATGTCCCTTTTAACGATTTAATTCAATCATTCTCACATATAAACTATCTATATATTTCATTATCCATTGCTCTTGTGATGTTGAGCTTTGTGCTAAGAGCTATCAGATGGAAAATTTTGATGAGTAACAAAGTAGATTTTTATTCTTGTTTTCATATTATGATGACAGGATTTATGCTTAACTGTATTATGCCTGCAAGAGCTGGTGAGATTTCAAGACCAGTATTAATTGATAGAAGAGGCAGAATAGATTTTTCAGAGGCAGTAGCATCTGTTGCTGTTGAAAGGCTTTTTGATGTTATTGTGCTGTTATCTCTATTTATCCTGATTTATTATCAAATAACAATTCCAGAGACTCTTGCTTATGATTTTGGGCAATACATATTAAACAAATCTCTTCTCGAAGATTTTGTCTCTGGAGTAACTAAATTATTTATGATTTTGTTTGCAGGCATACTGATAATGGCTATTGATAAAACAAGAGAACTTTTGCTTAAATTTCTGAATGTGTTTGAAAGTAAACTTTATAGAGTTGCACAACTTTCGTCTTTTACTCAGAAATATATCAGTCTATTTTGTAAAATAACAACAAATCCATTAAAAAGTTTCATAAACGGCTTTTCGTCTGGAATAAGCATAATCAAAAGTGTATATATTTTTTTTAAAGTCATCATTATTTCATCAGCAATATGGCTTATTCAAGGCATCTCATATTTTGTCGTATCAAAAGCATTTATAGGATTTGAGCTTGGTATTATTGAAATATTCTTTGTTATGCTGGTAATATGTTTCTTTATCGCGATTCCTTCTGTTCCAGGGTTTTGGGGTGTTTGGGAGGCTGGAGGAATTTTTGCAATGATGGTTTTTGGAATATCAAAAGCAGATGCTGCGAGCTATAATCTTATCAACCACGTAGTTCAGATATTTCCCGTTATTATTACAGGACTATTTTCAGCTTGGAGGATAGGACTAAATAAGAAAAAATCGTGCGGGGTAGAATTGAATTAAGTGCTGTTAAAAATTAGGATAATAGTATGTATAAAGATAAAAAAATAATTGTAGTGATGCCTGCCTATAATGCAGAAAAGACTCTATTAATGACTCATAAAGAGATTCTTGAGCAGGGAATCGTTGATCTTATTATTGTCGTTGATGATGCCAGCCAAGATAAAACAGTAGAAATTGCAAGAAATCTTGAAAAAACAGTTCTTTTCAAACACCAAGTCAATTTAGGCTATGGCGGTATTTTTTTCTCATCCTGTTTTTAAATCGTAAGACTATCTTAAAAGAAATAAGAGAGGATTTTATATGGAAACGAAAACTGAGCGGATTTCAGCCCGCATAACTCATAGTGTATATAGCACATTATCGGAAGCATCTCAAATTCTTGGGGCATCTTTAAATCATTTTATAGTGCAGGCTGCTGTTGAAAAAGCACTTGCCATAATAGAAAGTGAACGCAAAATTAGATTAAGCAGAGCCTCTGCTGAACATATATGTCAATTGATGGAAAACCCGCCAAAGCCAAAGTCCAGAATGGTTGAATCCATTAAGGCTTACAAAAAGGACTTATTTTTTTACCAATCCAGACCTTATTGAATCATGGAATGCCTGATGTATAACGTATTTATTTAACTATTAATTTCTTATTCATTTTACATGTTACATATAATTTTTAAACAGGCTCTAAGAATAATAACTGCGAAAGTTTAGTTTTT
>JADFZJ010000090.1 GCA_015232555.1 Desulfamplus sp.
AAACTCTTTTGCAGCCTTGTCAATCATATTTGCAGACAGATGACAGTCTCCGCCAAATTGATCTATATTTATCTGGACAACTTTTACACCCGAAACCTCAAGACGATCTGCATCATTTCGTGTGCAGATATCACCCACAATCACACCAGTTCTGATTTTTGGCATCAACATTTTAAGGGTTTTGCAAAGAGTTTCAGTTTTGCCTGAACCGGGTGAACTCATCACGTTAAGGACAAATACATTTTTATCTTTAAAATACTTTCTGTTTTTTTCAGCCTGAGTTTCGTTAGCTTCAAGAACTTTTTTCTGGATTTTGATCTCCATATTTCAAGAATCTCCTTTTCTTTTAAATTCGATAACCTTAAAGCCTGTTTAAAGATGCTATATGGTTCAATGCCTGCTGAATCCTCTGAATAGTTTTAGTTTTACCCAATGCAAGAATCATCTCAAATATTCCAGGACTTACTGTTGTCCCTGTCAATGCAACCCTTATTGGCTGGGCAATTTTTCCAAATTTAAGGTTGGTCTCTTCCATCACCTTTGTAAAGGCATTTTCGAGATTCTTTTCTGAAAAATCAGCAGACGCAATAGATTCAATATAGTGTACCGATTTTCTTAAAGCCTCAACAATATCGGGTTTAAGAAATTTTTTTGCAGCACTCTCATCAAATTCAATGGTCTCCTTAAAATAGAACCTTGATGCTTCTGCCATCTCAACCATTGTTTTGCTTCTTGGCTGGAGAGTCTCAATTATTTTTTCTAAATTTAGTTCGGTCTCAAATTCTAATCCGTTTTGCATACCTGAATTGCTGGCAAACCCGCTTTGAGGTGTAATACCTATTTTTTCAAGGTTAGACAAGAAAATTGGAGCAAGCTCAGACGGCGATTTGCTCTGTATATGTTTGGCATTCAGAGCTGTAAGTTTATCCATATCAAACATTGATGGCGAACGTCCAATATGTTCTAATGAGAATTTTGCTATCAGCTCCTCTCTTGTAAAAAACTCCTGATCACCATGAGACCAGCCAAGTCTTACAAGATAGTTGAGCATTGCATCAGGCAAAAAACCCATATCCCTGTATTCACTCACAGACATTGCACCATGACGCTTGCTCAGGCGGGCTTTATCTGAACCCAGAACCATCGGCACATGTGCAAAAAGAGGTAGCGGAGCACCAAGTGCATTGTATATAATGATCTGCTTAGGTGTGTTCACAAGGTGGTCATCTCCCCTTATAATGGTGTTTATGTTCATGGTGATATCATCAATAACCACAGCAAGATTATACATGGGACTTCCGTCGCTTCTCTGGATAATAAAGTCGTCAATCTCGCTGTTTGGAAAGGCAGTGCTTCCCTTTACAACATCATCAACAACAGTTGAACCCATTTTAGGAGCCTTGATGCGAACCACCATACCGGGTTTTCCCTCTTTGTTCAGGTCTCTGCATTTTCCGTTATACATCGGTTTCTTGCCCGTAGCTCTTGCTTCTTCTCTCATGGCTTCAACCTCTTCGGGGGTGCAGTCGCAGTAGTAGGCATGACCTGATGCAACAAGTTTTTGAATATAATCTTTGTATATATCATAACGCTGAGTCTGAAAGTAGGGACCCTCATCCCAGTCAATGCCAAGCCATTCAAGAGACTCAAATATCGCATCAACTGACTCTTTTGTAGAACGTGCTTCGTCAGTATCTTCAATTCTTAAAACAAATTTGCCGTTAGTTTGTCTTGAATATAGCCAGTTGAAAAGAGCTGTCCTTGCCCCTCCGATGTGAAGATATCCTGTAGGGCTGGGAGGGAATCGGGTGATTATAGTATCCATGTTTTCTCCGTTGTTGTATTGATTTTTATTTGAACACGGGATTAGGCTGCTATTCGTCCCGCGTTTCATTTTTGAGTATGCCTATCTTTTGAGTATACCTATCATTAAGGGGATTACACTTATATTAAAGCTGCTGTATCTATCACAGCCTTATTCTTTGAGCAAGTACAAGTATCTCTATGTTCTGGCAGTTTGCTTATATTTTTAGACTGTTTCCCTAATATCTCCTGATAATTAACTTGACAATTCTTTTTAATTAAATTAGAAATTTATGTTTATTTGGTAGAATACCTTTAGTTAATTATTGTAAAATAAATTAGATAGTTAGGAGAAAACAAATGGCTGTACCCAAAAAAAAGGTTTCAAAAAGTAGAGGCAGAAAAAGACGTACCCATCAGAAGGTCGCTATACCAACATACACAACATGCCCTGAATGTAAAGAGGCAAAATTACCACATGCCGCATGTCCAGCATGTGGTGTATACCGTGGCAGAAGTATAATTCGACAGAATGTTGAAGAAGAAGAATAACCTTTGAAGATAACTTTTTCAGGCAGAGTGTTCATTTAACAATATTCATGGTGGGTTCAGAAAGATGCTGATCCATTTTTATTCTCATATTTAATGATTATATTTGATTATTTTTAAGGCTTCACTCTGCATTATAGAGAATTTTTAATTTATGACTATTGAAACCAAGGTGAGAAAAATAATAGCAGAGAAACTTTCAAGGGTGGATATTGAAGATGTGCTTCCTGAAGCATCCCTTGTAGATGATCTTGGTGCAGACTCTTTAGCACTTGTTGAACTTATGATGACAATGGAAGAGCAGTTTGAGATTGATATGGACGAAGATGAATCTGACAAACTCAAAACAGTTCAGGATGTCATTGATTATATAAAGTCCAGATCATAAGGTATTGTCATGGATACAGAGACAAAAAAGTCCATTATTATTGGCAGTGATCATGCAGCTTTTCAACTTAAAGAGAAGATTCGTACTTTTATTGAATCTATTGGTATTGGAGTTCAAGATGCTGGCACATTCAATGAATCATCAACAAATTATGTTGATTATGCCCAAAAAGTGGCAGGTGCGGTTTCAAGAGGAGAGTTTTCACGGGGAATACTGCTTTGCGGAACTGGTATTGGTATGTCTATTGCCGCAAACCGATTTCCTAATGTAAGGGCTGCTCTTTGCAGTGATATTCTCTCTGCTCGGCTGAGTCGTCAGCACAACAACTCCAACATTCTTATCCTTGGAGGCAGACTTATTGGTGACGTGCTCGCATTTGAACTGATTAAAACATGGCTTGATACACCTTTTGAAGGGGGGAGGCATCTTGACAGACTTCTGTCAATTGAAACAATTACAAAGATATAGTTATTTTTTTATAATACAAACTATTAATGTCATAATTCCAGCAATTACCAGATCGTAATTTAACCAATTGCACGGTTATAGTTGAAATAATTATAAAGTCATAGGAGTTTTGGTTTGAACATAAGCAGCATTCAAAAAGTTGATCCTGAAATTGCAGGGATTATCAGAGACGAGGAGATTAGGCAGGATAATGGACTTGAACTTATAGCATCTGAAAATATTGTCAGCAGGGCAGTTATGGAGGCTCAAGGTTCTGTTCTTACCAATAAATATGCAGAGGGTTATCCTGCAAAAAGATATTATGGTGGTTGCATTCATGTTGACAGGGTTGAGCAGCTTGCAATTGAAAGGTTAAAAGCACTTTTTCATGCTGATTATGCCAATGTTCAGCCTCATTCTGGTTCCGGTGCCAATATGGCAGCATATTTTGCCCTGCTTGAACCCGGTGATACTGTTCTTGGAATGAACCTATCCCATGGCGGACATTTGACTCATGGAAGCAGTGTCAGCTTTTCAGGAAGACTTTTTAATTTCGTCCACTATGGACTCTCAAATACCACAGAGATGATTGACCTTAATGAGGTTGAATCTCTTGCTAAAAAATACAGACCGAAGCTTATTCTTGCAGGTGCAAGTGCCTATCCTCGAGAGCTTGACTTTAATGGTTTTGCTGCAATTGCTAAAAAATATGGGGCACTTTTCATGGTAGATATGGCACATATTGCAGGTCTTGTTGCTGGCGGAGTACATCCGTCTCCTGTACCATTGGCAGATGTTGTAACATCCACAACTCATAAAACATTAAGAGGTCCCAGAGGCGGTATAATCCTATCTAAAGAGGAGTATGCGGTAAAAATAAGAAGCCAGATATTTCCGGGAATTCAAGGTGGTCCACTTATGCACGTAATTGCGGCTAAAGCGGTTGCATTTAAAGAGGCTCTTGAACCATCTTTCAAAGCATATCAGCATAAAGTTGTTGAAAATGCTGCGGCTCTTGCATCAATTCTTATGCAAAAAGGACTTCGCCTTATCTCTGGAGGAACAGACAACCACCTTATGCTGGTTAATCTTTCCAACAAAGGGATTTCAGGCAAAGATGCTGAAACAATGCTTGGGCTTGCAGGTATAACTGTAAATAAAAACAGCGTTCCCAACGATCCACTTGGACCTTTAGTAACAAGCGGGATACGGATTGGAACTCCGCTTTTGACCTCTCGAGGCATGGGAAAAGATGAGATGAAAGAAGTTGCATCATGTATATGTGATGTTCTTGATAAAAAGAGTGATTCAGCAACTGTAAAAGAGCGTGTAATGGCTCTTTGCAGGGCATTTCCAATCTATAATGGTATGGATTGATTTAAATGGAAATTGATGGGGCAGGTAAACCGATTGACATAATAAACGAACTACCGTTGCAGAATGGAAAAAATATTCAACTGAATCGTCCTTCATGGACAACATACTTTATGAATATTGCAGAACTTGTTGCCACACGTTCAACCTGTATCCGGCGTAAGGTGGGGGCAATACTTGTAAAAGATAGAAGAATTTTGTGCAGCGGTTATAATGGAGCACCTTCAAAAATTGCCCATTGCATTGAAACGGGTTGTCTGCGTCATACTATGCAAGTTCCTTCTGGTGAGAAGCATGAACTTTGCCGCGGAGTTCATGCGGAACAAAATGCTATTATTCAGGCTGCCTATCATGGAATATCTGTTAATAGTGCGACCTTATATTGCACAGATCAACCATGTTCTATCTGTGCGAAAATGATAATCAATGCAGGGATTCTATCTGTATATTTCAAGAAGCAATACAATGATCCTATGTCTATTCAAATGTTCAGTGAAGCTGGAGTTCAACTTACTCCTGTGTAATTGCAATTAACCTCTTTTTGCTATTGACTTAAGTATTTGTATCAATCGACTATAACTAATTATTACAGCTATTAATGATTAATTTGTTTTTATTAACTTGCGAGGTCTGCTATGAAATGCCCCTTTTGTGGTAAGTTGAATAACCGGGTCATTGATTCCCGTTTAAGCCGAACTGAAACAGAAATTAGAAGACGCAGGGAATGTCAGGAGTGCTCTCGCCGTTTTACAACCTTTGAGACAGTAGAAGACCTTCCTGTGATGATCGTCAAAAAAGATGGTCGTAGAGAAGAGTTCATTCGTGCAAAAATTTTAGCTGGGATAAAAAAGGCATGTGAAAAGCGTGCCATCAGTATGGTTCAGATTGAAGATTTGGTGGATAATATTGAGCGTGAATTGCGTGATTTAAACGATAAAGAGATATCATCCCGCGTTGTAGGTGAAAAAATTATGGAACACCTTCACAGGTTAGATGATGTCGCCTATGTTAGATTTGCCTCAGTTTACAGGGAATTTGGAAGTGTTGATGATTTTATTGAGGCTTTAAAAAAACTTGGAACATTAAATCAACAGATTTTGGAAGAGCAGAATTTCAGCAAACAGATAATAGATGATGACCCAATAAACAGAGAAAAATCAGCAAATACAGAATCTGCTGTCAGAAGTCAGAGAGATAACCAACAGCCGACAAGTGAGCAAAATGGATAAGAATCCTCTGCATCCTAATGATTCCCCCGTCTTTCATCAACACCCAAATAACGATATCAGCTACATGCAAGAGGCAATTCACTTAGCAGCAAAGGGCAGGGGATACACATCACCCAATCCAATGGTTGGTGCAGTTGTTGTAAAAAATAACCAAATAGTCGGCAGAGGCTGGCACAGGGCTTGCGGACTTGCACATGCAGAGGTTGAGGCTATTAACGATGCTGGCGAAAATGCTGCAGGAAGCGATATTTACGTTACTCTTGAGCCGTGCAACCACTATGGTAAGACTCCTCCATGCACAAAAAAAATAATAGCGTCAGGTATCAGGCGTGTTGTGGTAGCTGCTCAAGACCCTAATCCCTTTGTTATAGGTGGAGGCATTCAATATCTTCGTGAGCATGGCATAGAGGTTGAGGCTGGGGTATGCAAAGATGAGGCTGAAACTCTGATTGAGGATTTTATCTGGTATATCCAAAACGACAAAAAGCCTTTTGTAATTTTAAAATGTGCTTCAACTCTTGATGGACGCCTTGCCACTTCAACAGGTGATTCCAAATGGATTACATGCGAAAAATCGCGTCAGTTTGTGCATCAACTCAGACATGCTTATGATGCTATTCTTGTCGGTTCTGGTACTGTGCATAAAGATAACCCTTCATTGACTGCCCGTATTAAAGATAAAAACCCTAAAGACCCGCACAGAGTTATTCTTGATTCCAATTTATCTATTAATCTTGATTCAAATATTTTAACCCAACCATCTAATGCCAACACCATTATTGCCACCTCTTATCATGCGAATCCTGAAAAACGTGCTATTCTTGAAAATATGGGCGTAACTGTTCTTGCAATTCCTGAAAAACTAACGACTATAAAAGAGTCCGGTTGTTTAGAAAATGAAAAAAGTTTCTTAGATTTTGAAAATCTTTTAGAGCAGCTTGGCAAGATGGGGATAATGAGCGTTTTTATAGAAGGAGGCTCAACAGTTATTGGTTCTGCTCTTTCAAGCGGTATCGTCAATAAGGTGCTCTTTTTCATTGCACCTAAAATTTTGGGCGGTGATGATGGCGTGCCAATTTGCAGGGGAAAAAGTCCACTTTTAATGAAAGATGCGATGCAGCTTAGGAAAGTTGAAGTGATGCAGTTTGATGATGATACGCTTATTCAGGGTTATCTCAAATAGTTAAGCAGATTAAGATAGTTGGCGTAAAAAAATCGAACAGAAAGAATGGTAGGGAAATGTGCAAGAACAGGATAAAATTCAACAGCACAAAATTAATATGTGGTGTGCTTTATTGAAAAAAACTCAGGCATTCATAAATTCTCAGAGTATTTGCGATGCAGATATTCAATCTGAAATTGAATGTTACCGTGTTGAAGAATATAGAAGTTATATTTGACGGGAGCGTTTTATGGAAAACCATAATTCAATAATTATTGATTGGTCTGGACCTTATACACTTGATGAAATAAGTAAAGATCAAGATAATGGATTTGGACTTTACTTGGCAACTGGAAAATTAAAGTATGAGAGATATGCTTCTATTCTGTATTGCGGTATAACAGAAGGCAGTTTTTATAATAGGTTAAGAGAACATCATAAGATACCTAAAATTAATAGCGAGCAACAATTCTGGTTGGGAAAACTGATTTATCCTAATAGAACATCACGTCACTTCTTAGAAATTGCAGAATCAATTATTATCTATTTTTGGCAACCTACACTCAACGAAAAAAAACGGTTTTCATTGCCCAAACCCACAACTCTTATAAATAGATGGTTTAAAACTGATGGTTTGCCACGATATCGACAACATTCTTTATGTAAAGACCTTCGAGATGTTATTTCTTGGGATGGTAATCTCTGGAGAACGGGAAACCTTCAGGTTTGGGAAGAGTAAAATATATTGTTAGGAAGCTAATTATGTTCAGACAATACGTGCTTCTGGAAGCTCCCCTGCTGTACTTGAAGAGGCTGGTATAAAATCTGCTGAAATTCTGCTTGCAGTTACAAACAGCGATGAATCCAATTTAGTATCCTGCCTTGTGTC
>JADFZJ010000091.1 GCA_015232555.1 Desulfamplus sp.
GAAAAGATGGTAAGTGGCAGATGAAATGTACTCTTTTAGGATATATAAACGCGGGACTTCCTGATAAAGTAGTTCTGTCTGGTGCTGGTGAAGAGGGAAAAGATTTAGAAGCTACATTTGAACTTGGTGAGCCTTCAAAGCCTGTAGAGGTAGTATTCAACATTGAAGATGAAGATGTTGACAATTGTTATTTCAAAGAAGATATGAGATTTAACTCTTACAATGCTTCAGTCAGGGTAAATTTTAAGGATTGCAGCGATAGATATGGGATTCAATGGGATATTCCTCTATGTTTTCAGCTTGGACCTAAGGGAACCATTATTCCTGATTATTACTGTTCACAAAGTGGGAATGGCTATACTCAAGAATCTTTAACTGGTTCATGGTCATGCAATTCAATCAATCTGAGTTTTACAACCTCTGGCAACAGCAAAATGGATCCGGCTTTTATGTCATGCTGGGGACCATGTGTTGATGTAAACGCAAAGTTCACTGGAACTGCAACCATTAATGCAGATAGCAATAAGAATCTGGTTTATAGTGGAAGTGGAAATGTATCTCAGACTTACACCTACACCAGAGAGTGTTGTCCCAGCACTGGAAGCGGAACCAAAACGTGTGAAAAGCCTTTCAATTAATCTTTAACATGGCATTGGCATTAAAGCATGGTGTTTTAATGCCAATAGTTCGAGTTTAACCTTATTTTATGACAATAGTTCAGGCTCAACCTTATTTACAAAAGGAGTCCTATTATGAAAAGAGACACTAAAAATTTTATATCAAGTTTTTGGGTAGTATTATTTTTCATTCTCGTATTTCAACTTAACAATGCGTCAAATGCCATTGGAACTGTTAGATATGACGTAACTAAGCCCAATGATAGAGTTATTTTGACTAACATCAATCCAGACAAAACTGTAGTAACTGGCTCTTTTATCTATATTTATGGAACTGCTGGAATTAATAAAGTAACTCTTGAAAGTGGTGCAGGGGCTAAACTTATCAACTTTCCGGGCGGTAATGTCATTACACTTCAATCTGACGCAAGTGCCTTTACTGTAGCTCGTTCAGGTGCAACAGTAACTTTTCAAAATTCTACAGACGGAACTTTACTTGTCATACCAGCCACAAAAACAGCTCAAAATATTATATTTAATGATAATAAATCGTTTGATTTGGTAGTTTCAGGCGGGTCAGTTATGTTGGGAAGTCAGGTGGTTGGGCTTACAGCATCATATATTCAGGGGGGGGCTTCCACTACTATTATCAATGGCCCTGAAGGAACTACAGTTACCATACCATCAGATACTGCCAATGCAGGTTCAGAAGTAGCAGTATCATCACACACATCATCTGATTTATTAAGTGGCGGAGAATTAGCAGCATCACCAGCTATCCAAATAGATACAGGCAATAAAGAGTTTATTGGAGGAAATGCTGAATATAAAGTTGATTTTCCTGTAACTTTAACTAATGCTGATCCTCTAAGCCTTAGAGTTATGGTAAAGCTTTCTGACGGTTCAATTTTACCTATTATTGGAGATTATAACCCTTCTTCAAAACAGTATAGTGTTAAAGTCTATGGTCTTGCTGATAACTGGGTAATGGGTGTGGTGTCTGGAAATAAAATTTCTATGGTTCGCTCTAAAACACGAGCTTTTCCTACAGATAGATATATTTCTAACTCTCAACGTGTAGCATCTAACTGGCCAAGCCTTGATTTTGTTATATCCCCTCCTGCATCACAAACTCTTACTGAAAGTGATATTCAAAATGATATTTTACCAATTGCACGAGATATGCTTGTAAGACTTCAAAGTGAAGGATTTACAGCACCTATGTTGCAGCAAAATCAGAGCAACGGCGGTGCTTATGAGATGTATATGATTGACAGTGATATTGGAGATGGAGCTAATTCTTATTATTCTCCACCATACTCAGGTCTTTTAGGCAGAATATATGTTTATTATCCAGATATTAGTGAATATAATGCTAACTCTGACCAATCTTTAAAATTTGTTCTTATGCATGAAACCTTTCATGCTGTTCAGTATGGATACAACTATAGTTATGGGTCAATCCCTGCATCATCTGATAATGGGAACTATAACTGCTCTACTGCAGCAGCTTATGAAGAGGGAACTTCAAACCTTATTGGAGCTACATATAGCCAAAGAGGTGATGTTGGTTCTGGAGGAGCGGCTTATGTTCATACAGGCACTTCTTCTCACCTTCTTGATAAATCTGCTGATGATGCTGCAACAAGCTCTCCATACAATAAACAGGATTTTTTTGCATTTCTTGCTAAACGTTATTTTTCTGGAGATTTAACATTTCTTCACTCAATGTTTAGCTATATTGCTTCTTCTGCTTCAAGCGGTCAATCTGCATCAACTACAGACGATTATATGTTACTGTACCGTCAAGGAGTCAATTTATTTCTTGCTTCAAAAGGCTATAGTTTACCTGAAGCATATACAGAATATGCTCTGCAAAGATTATATCTTCATGAGCCTGAATATCTCATAAAAGATAGCGAAAAAAATGATGATACTTTTGCTAAAAATACCTTTTCTCAAAATTTACTAACTTCTAACAGCGGTCATAAAACTTGGACATCTAAGGTAGATAATGATTTTCAATTTGACGCTTTATCTTTCTCAAATATCAAGCCTCTTTCATCAGTTGCTGCAACTTTAACTGTTCCTGCTGATTTGCCTGAAACCATGAAAGATGGAACTTTGCCTATTACGATATCATTAAGTGGAGGGGGGCAGCTAAACCAGACAATGGCTCAAGAGGGAATACGTATTTTAATTATTCGTGAGAATTATGGTGTTCCAGTTGCAAGCAATCCAACCGTTACAGTTACTGATATTGGCTCCCCAATTGAAGTCTCTTTGAAAGATAGCACTACACATTTAAGGATAATTATCATCAATGCTTATTACAGCAATACGGTTGCTAATATTACTATGAATGTTCAAACAGGTCGCTATCAAGAGGTCGCTGGAACTAACGGCTCTGTTATTAAAGACACTGTAACAGGATTAGAGTGGCAAAGATGCAGTGTTGGACAGACATGGAATTCCGTTACTAAAAGCTGCGATGGAACTCAAAGTACATTTGATTGGAATACAGCAGCAGCCCTTACTCAAACGGGAGGCTGGAGGACCCCAACTCTTTCTGAATTAGCTACATTAGTATATTGCACAGACCCTCCTCCTGTTATAGGGTTAACTAACGAGCGTTATTCTTGCGGTATGAATGGCAATACATTTCAAATACCAACTATATGGAAAGATGCTTTTCCAATAAACCTCGATGCTGAAGAACATTGGTATTGGAGTTCTACCAAGCAAGAAGGCTGGGGTGAAAATCCTGGCTGGGGGTATGGAGTGAGCTTCTATTGGGGAACTTACAACTACTGGGATTTTACAAATCTAAATCCTGTTCGTCTTGTGAAATCACCATAATGACTCATGCGGCACTCAATTCTCATCCAGTAAAATCAAGGGATAAATCTTGGTTTTACTGGAACTCTATTACTTGAGTTTTCGAAAAAAGTTTTTAATTGAGGCATTTTTTTTGCTTTGGCAATTTCTTTGGTTGTAAAAAAATCTATAAAATTATTAGATAAGAGACCTTATGTGATAAAGTTAAGTTGTCCAATATCAGGAGCAAAGTATGAAAATCCCTTGTTGATACGGCTGCCTTTTATAGTTACTGGTCTCTCTTTTGTTCAATCGGAACTAACTGGTATTCACCGGTAGCACCCTTTTTTGAATAATTTGCAATTTTTTGATAACAACCAATTCTTGAGCCTTATCACCCCTTCCTGCGTAGATACAATCGGATAGTATCCTAAATCCTTTTTTGCCCGAGCGATGTCAAACCAATGAGACGTAGCAAGCTCCTTTGCCATAAACTGTGTCATTGGAGGCTCTTTTTCTATTTTTAGCAGGTTAAATATTGTCTCTATCACAACTCCAGCCATCTCTGCTGTTTTTAAAGATACCGAGCCTTTTATTGGTGGTAAATCTGCTGCATTGAGCATATCATCCACCATTTTCCAGAGCAGCACAGGTGCATCTTGGCTTATAAAATAGACCTTGCCTGAAATAGAGTGCCTAAACTTTATTTTATCCTCTTCTTTTAATTTGTCTCCAGCAAGAATATGAGCATGAGCAGCATTATCAATATAGATGGTATCTACTAAATTTTTTCCATCTCCAACTCTTTTAAGCCGCTTGTGTCTTGCAATAATCCCCGGAAGCAGATGGTTGTCTTCGGGTCCCCATATAAGATGAGGTCTGAGAATAACAGTTTTCAGTTGATCCGATGCAGCATTGACCACAATTCTTTCTGCAATAGCTTTGGTTGCAGGGTAAGGTGCGTGATATCTTGCAGGGTAGGGGGCAGACTCATCAACGCCTTCCATGTCATTGCCATCAAACACAACACTTGGGGAGCTTGTATGGATAAGATACCTAACCCCATGTTTTAGACATGCTTTTACGATATTTTCTGTTCCAATGACATTCGGTTTAAAGTAATCTGCCCATCTTCCTGAAACACCAGCTTTAGCAGCAACATGAAAGACCATATCAATATCCGTACAGGCTTTTTCAACTTCATAAGGATCAGCAATATCTCCTTGAAACTGCTTTACCCCCATATTCGCAAGTTCAGGATAGAAATGTCTTGAGAAACTTGAAACATGGTCTCCCCTCTCTACAAGCATTTTGATTATTGCTTTGCCAAGAAAGCCACCTCCGCCAGTGACTAATATCTTATTTTTTTTCATATCAGGTGGGTTTGATATTTCATTGGATTTTTCTGACACTTTATCACCATTTAATGTTCGATAGTTTATTTTGCAATCTGCCTGTTAAGAGGAGTGTGATAACTCAATAATCCCTGCAATATCAAGAATAAGACTTACCCTGCCATCTGGCATGATTGTACCCCCAGATATGCCCTTAATCTCATCATCCATTCCCATTCCGATGCCCATGCCAAGATTTTTGATAACAGTGTTCTGTTTACCTATTAATTCATCTACCAAAAGGGCAGTATTAAGTCCGTTATCCTCAATTACCACAATAATGCCATTACAAGTATCTTGAGCAGGATCTTTGATTTTAAATAGTCTGTTTAACCTGAAAAGAGGAATGAGTCTGCCAAGCACATTTATCATCTCTCCCTTTTCAAACACATTGGAAATCTCTTGTTTGTCAACCTTGAGTGATGTAACCACTGACAGAGTTGGAATAACATATATCTCCTTTGCTACACGCACAACAAGTCCATCAATTATTGAAAGAGTCAAAGGAATTTTGATTGTACAGGTAGTTCCTTTGCCTTCAATAGAAGAGATAGAGACCTTGCCTCTGCAAGATTCAATGCTCTTTCTGACAACATCCATACCAACACCTCTGCCAGAGACATCAGTTACTTTAGCAGCAGTAGTAAGACCTGGATGAAATACTAAATTGAGTATTTCGTCACTATATGTTTTATCAATTGAACTGAAAGCTGTATTATACAGATTTGTATCAGTGATATTCCCCTGATGAGTTGTCGATTTTATAATACCTTGAGATATAGCTTTTTCAGCAAGCAGTTTTCTGTTGATACCTTTCCC
This sequence comes from Desulfamplus sp., assembly GCA_015232555.1. Classification (GTDB taxonomy): domain Bacteria; phylum Desulfobacterota; class Desulfobacteria; order Desulfobacterales; family Desulfobacteraceae; genus Desulfamplus. The sequence continues at coordinate 5,648 of JADFZJ010000091.1, forward strand.
GTCATCTTCTACCTCAATAAAAAGATATCCTCCTTTGTGAAATGCTCTAAGTTCAATCGTTGCCGTTTCAGGTTTACCTAAATTTACCCGATTTAATATATCATCCTCAATACCATGATCGACACTGTTACGTAGAATATGAATTAAAGGGTCTCCAAGTTTATCCACAAGAGTTTTATCAAGTTCTGTAGATTCTCCCTTGATTGTGAACTGAATCTTTTTTCCAGTTTTTTTAGCAAGATCACGAACCACTCTGTCCATTCTGTTAAAGAGTGATTTTAGTGGAATCATTCTCAGACTCAGTCCAAGTGTCTGTAACTCTCTTGTTATTTTGTGGAGAGAGCTTAATGCTCTTAAAAGCGTTGATGAAGCAATCTCTCTAATTTCAGTAGATTGCGTCACCATTGATTCTGCAATGGCAAGCTCTCCAATTATATTAACCATTCTGTCCAAACGGACTGCATCTACATTTATTGATTCAGTCAGGATAGGTGGTGATGAGTTTACAGTTACGAGAAGAGTCTCCTCGTCAGGTTTGGTAGTGTTGGGGGTGATGTCTGATGTAACATCGTTAGGCTCTGATAAAATGGGAACTTCTTGAATTTCATCAGTTTTCCGCTGTTTATCTCTGTCAAACAACTCAATAAGTCTATCAAGAGAGGGTAATGTTCCAGTGCTGCCAGCATAAACACTATATGTTGTCTCAAGCCAGTCTTTCACAGCAAGAAGTATATCAACAATATTTCCAAAGTGTTCAGTATCCATAAGGTCTTCTGCCCGATGGCACAAATTTTCAACATCTCTAAGACCTAAGAAACCCGCCTCTCCTTTGGTGGTGTGAAATAGACGTTTAAGCTCTCCTTGTGCATAAGCTCTGTTGTTATTCTTTTCAATATCGAGAATCAGGACTTCCATTTTTTCAAGGGTATTTTTCTGTAAAGAGAGAAATTCTGCAAAATCTTCAATATTTAGAAAAGCTGGAAGCTGTCCAGGATGGAGAAGGTTTAAATCAGCGTTCTTAACATCCGTCTTAAATTCAGATACCAATGCTGGTCTAATTTCAGATGTCAATGAGGTTTTAATATCTGATTTAGAGTCTGTTTGCTCATCAACATAAAATTTTCTTGAAACCTCTGCTGCTGATTCGTATTGCCCGTTTTGTATCGGTTCTGAATAGCTAACAGCTTCTGTTTCATCTTGATCAGATGATAAGGTTATAAAGTGGAGAAAAGATTTCATCTCAGATACTATAAGATTAATTGAATCTATCTGATTTTCAATATCTGACACGTTATCTGGTTTATAGCTATATATATTATCAGATGAATTCTGAGCCATGATTGTTTTTACAATTTTCCCAGCCTTTTTTGCATCTTCTGCAAGTTCAGGAAAATTACAATCTTTTGCTTTTTGAAAAAAAATTTTTAAAAGGCTAAAAAGTTCTGAAAAACTTTCAGGGTCTGAAATATCTGCAAGAACACATTCTAAAGAAATATCTTCAAGGATAGATTCCAAGATTTTTTTGTCTGGCATGGGTTCTACAGCCTTTTTATTCTGATATGGATTTCGTAATTGCCTATTAACAGGAGGACTTTGATATTTTATACGAAAGCATAAAATATCAAAGTCTCTCGACTAACTTTCATTTATAATTGTATAAGTCATTGCATGGGCGTTATATACAAGGCATCATAAAGCCGATCTTACTGCAAAACAATTCTTTTTTGTTGCTGAGTTCAATTCTTTTTGGTTCTCCGAGATTTTCCGTGGTTGTTATTTTCAACAAGCTATTTATAATGACTCTCATTTATCCATGAATGAGGAGAGATATGGGATTTGAATTAGATTTAGAAATACCAGGGGTTAAAATA
>JADFZJ010000092.1 GCA_015232555.1 Desulfamplus sp.
CATATACGTCCAGCAAAGATTGTAGTTGAACAAGCTCCTGTTACCGGCGTTGTGCCATTAACTCCTATTCAAGAGTGGTTTTTCACTCATCATCGCACAAAACGCTTTTGGACAGCATCTGCTCTGAAATAAGCCTCTCTCGCTCGTTGCACAACATCAAAGGAATTGAGGCAGCAGATGTATTGCCTGTATGTTTCATTGCCACTGGAACCTTGCCGGCTGGCACTTTCAACATTTTACGCAGATAATCAACGATAAATTTGTTTGCCTGATGAAGACCAAAAAGTGTTACAGACTCTTTTGTCCAGCCGATAACATCAATCGCCTCTGCAACAGCTTTTGGAACTTCCCTTAACGAAAAATTCATAACCTCAATTCCGTTTATAAAAAGGTCTTCGTCTGAACGCATTCCGCCGTCTGGTCTCATATCTACGTTAGAAGTCTCGTCACAAATAGGTTTCCGGCAGCCTCCAGCAGGAATAATAAGATGCTCCGCCCCGCTTCCATCTGTATGAAAAGCGAATCCAATCTCTCTATCTCCACGAGTTATAAGAGTTGCACTTCCAGCATCGCCAAAAACCATACGCTCATTTTTATCAAGCGGATTGACATAACGGCTCAACGCATCACCCGCACACATAATAACAGAACGGCAGCCTCCACCAGCTACCATCATTGCAGATTGATAAAGTCCGTAAATATAGCCGTTACAGCCATGATTTATGTCAATTGCAACACAGCTTTTGGACAAACCAAGCCGATGCTGCAAAATACCTGCTGTAGCTGGCAGAATATGGTCGGGTGTCTGACTTACAAATACGATTCCATCAACCTGCTCAATCAGTTCAGGAGTGAGGATAATCTTTGCCGCAGCCGCACACATATCTGACGAGCAGAGTTCATCTGGTGCTTTCCTAATCTGTTCAATACCGTTAGTTTTAATAATTCGTTTAGTTTCATCTTCGCCAAATATGATATCAAGATCGTTTAAATCTTCGATATCAGGCGGAAGTGCTGTTGCAATACTGTGAATCTTTATGCCGTTTAAGGTTGTGTGCATCAATATGTCCTTTTCATTTTTTAAATTATATTGGCAATACCGCAAATCTCATTCCCATTGCTGACAGAATATCTTGAAATCTCTTTAGCTCTGGATTAGCTTTCAATGAAAGAGTGTGATATATTGTTTGAGGGTTAAGCTGTGAAATCTCGGTGTTCTGGTTCATGCCAAACGCTTTGCTAAGGCGTAGTAAAGCTATAATAAGCTCGTTCTGGTCCCCATCTTCAAGAACAGAATTCAAATATTCAGCAGCAAACTTTGGATCTCGTTTGAAACTTAAAATTGTAGCTTCATCATGGCTTATATACGGTTTTATCATATATACTCCTTCATACGGCGTATAAAATCAGTTTTGCTATCTATAGCACAATTAATGTCTTTTTGTTGACTGCTCTTGTAGTGGATAATTTTCATTCCTGTAAATCCATTCATTAACCGTTAATCCCATCTAACACCTTATCCAGCTCATCAATGCCCAGCCCGTCAAAATCGATATCGCTTGGAGTAAGGGTTGCTTCTGCTTTATGAATAAGATGCTCAATGACTGCTTCAAGTTCTGATTTAAACGATTGCAAAAGTCTGTTCATACCACTCTGTGTCAATGCTTTTGTGTTGTAAGTTAAAGATATCTCTAACCCTTTTTCTGTTACAATGGCGTTAATATCGATATCCTGCGTTATCTCAACATTATCGCCTATGCACTGTCCTGAACTTTCCGAAGCTATGGAAAACCCTTGTGCAATATCAGTGTCAAAGCGTCCTAAGTAGTTGAAACTTATCGCTGGAAGAGAAGAGCAAGACAAGATATTTACTGCATTTATATTTTTACTTACATTTAGATTGCCGTTTATTGAATCAGACTTATTACTTATTGCATTTAGATTTTTGCTTGTCAAATAACGCAATATTCCATACCCAAAACCATTATTTGGAATTTTGCGTAATGTCTCTTTTATGTGTTTGACCTGATAAGAGATATCATCATTATTTTCAGGAAGTTCCAGCACCAGAGGATATATAGTTGTAAACCAGCCAACAGTGCGGTTTATATCAATATCTTTAAAAATTTCCTCCCTGCCATGACCTTCCAACATGATTCGTGTAGAAGACTGACCGTGCCACGCTGACAAAGCTCGTGCAAGGGCTGTCAGCAAAATATCGTTTGTTTGGGTTCGTAAACTCTGGTGGGCTGTGCCAAGCAACTGCTCTGTATGTTCTGCATCAAGCGTGATGTTTAGCGTCTCTGTATCACGTTGATAAACCTGACCGTCAGAAGCAATTTTAATTTGAGTTTCAGAATCCCCGCAACTAAAAGGTAAAGCTGGAATATTATAATTTTCAACTGACTGCCAATATTCAATCTCCTGCATAATTTCAGAATCGGCTGTAAATTGGTTCAGCTTTTCAGCCCACGCTTTAAAACTATGAGTTTTTGGTGGCAGGCTGGCTTGTCCACCCGCTTTAATCTGACTGTATGCTGTATGGATATCTTCGGCAAGAATTCGCCATGATACGCCGTCAACTATCAAATGATGAAGCACTAACAGCAATCTGTCCCCATCTGGCATACGGATAAGGCGGGATTTCATAAGCGGACCTTTTGTCAAATCCATGCTTGATTGAACACTATCAATTATCTTAGATAACTTATCAAGCTGAGATAAATCATCAATTGAAGCTGAAGCATCTAAAGGATTTATAGTATTAGTTAAATCAACAAACTCAAAATCAACTGGAAAATCAATATGTTGATTCTCCTGAATAACCATTTGTTCCGTAATTTTATAGGTCATACGCAACGCATCATGGTGGTTTTGAACTGCAATCAACGCTCGTTCAAGAGCATCAGGGTTCATAAGCTCTGAAGATAATATTAACTGTGCCTGATTAAAATGGTGGCGTGATGTGCGATGATGAGTGAAAAACCACTCTTGAATAGGAGTTAATGGCACAACGCCGGTAACAGGAGCTTGTTCAACTACAATCTTTGCTGGACGTATATGACGTGACAAATCTGCTATGGTTGGATTTTGGAAAATCTCACGCACTTCAACCATATAATTTTCACGTGCAAGCAAGGATACCATCTGAATCGCCTTAATAGAATCGCCGCCCAAGTTGAAATAGTTGTCAAAAATACTTATCTCGGAAAGTCCTAAAATTTTCTTCCAAACCTTCACAAGAGTTTTTTCAACAGGTGTGCGAGGGGCAGCAATATCAGTTTCTGACTCTAAACTATGTGATACTGTATCAGGTGCTGGCAGATGAGTTCTATCGACTTTACCAGAAGGATTTAAAGGCATTCGCTCCATACCTACAAAATGGGCAGGAATCATGTAGCCAGGAAGACGCTGTGCCAGAAAGTTTCGTAAAGTTTGAGCGTTAAGCTGTTTTAAAGATTCACGGTTAGAAGTAAAATAGGCAATAATCTCCTTGTTAAAACCATCTGCAAGGGTTCTAACTAGTACTATTGCCTGTTGAATATCAGAATGCTCCATTAATGCGTTTGTGATCTCCCCAAGCTCAATCCTGTAGCCTCTCACTTTTACCTGATCATCGTTACGACCAAAATAATGAAGAATCCCTTCAGAGTCCCAATTACCCATATCTCCAATTCTATACATTCTTTCACTTGGAAATAGAGGATGAGTGGAAAATTTGGTCTCGTTCAAATCTGGACGATTCAGGTAACCTCTGCACAAACCATCTCCCCATACACATAGCTCTCCCGGAATACCAATCGGCACTGGCTGCTCATTGCTGTCTAAAATTGTTATCTTGCAGTTTGCACTTGGATTTCCAATCGGGATATCATTTGGATATAATTTTGTTATCTCAAATAGAGTTGTATATATTGAATTTTCAGTTGGTCCATATCCATTAAAGACTCTTATATGAGGATATCTCTCTTTTACGCGGTTGATGTGCGGCGTAGATAGTTTTTCTCCTCCTACTAAGAGCTGTTCTACCTCCTGAAACATTGTGATATCGGCTTCCACAAATTGATTGAAAAGGCTTGTAGTCAGCCACATTGTCTTTATTTTGTGCCCTAATATGTAATCACGCATACGCGGAGGCTCTACAATGGCTGATTCATTTGGAATGCAGACGCAGCAGCCATTTATCAAACCTCCCCATATTTCAAAAACATGAACATCAAACGAAAAAGCTGTAGTTTGAGCCATGCGATCACCACGGGCAAGAACGACTCCATTTGGTTTGTATATCAGCCTCATCATCTGGCGATGCTCTAACAAAGTTCCTTTAGGAAGTCCTGTGGAGCCTGATGTATAAATTACAAACGCAAGATCACTGCTTTTACTTGGAACATTAGGATTGGCAATAGATGTAGCTGGAGTTTTTGCAGATGCTTCACTTAAAAATTCAGAAACATTGATTATAGGGCAGATATCGTCCATTCCATTAAGTTTGTCCGCTATCACCCGTGAATCTGTAAGTATTACACGGCAGTTTGCATCATTTAGAATAAATCGTATTCTCTCGGGCGGGTTGGATAGATTTATCCCAACATAGGCTGCACCAGTTTTGAGTGCTCCAAACATCGCTACTGGAGCAAAATGGCTCTTTTCCATAATCACTGCTACAACCTCTTCGTTTTTCAGATCAAAATCGGTCAATAGCTTGTAGGCAATCAAATTAGCAAGGTGGTTTAACTCGTGATATGAAAGAAATTTATCTTCAAAGGCAACTGCCGGATCGTTTGGATATTTAGCAGCGTGCTCTTCCACCAATTCGGTAACAGTCCGATCTTTAGGATAAGGTATATCAGTTTGATTAAATCCAAACAGTACAAGCTCTCTCTCTTCAGACGGAATAATCTCTAAACTTTCTAATGGCATAGATGGATCGGCAAGAATGCTTGAAGCCAAAGTAGAAAAGTGGGTTGCCATACGCATAATACGCTCAGGAAGAAATAGATCAGTATTATACTCTATCTCAACTGAAAGATTATCTGTATCAGCATTAAATGTAAAAGTGAGATCATATTTAGCAGTAGGATTTAAAAACTCTAAAGGTTCAGCTTTCAATCCATGAGTGGTGTAAGTATATTGCTGTTGATTGTGCATAACCAGCATAACATCAAAACCTACATTTCGGCTGAAATCTCTCTCTATAGCAAGATCACCCACTAATCGGTCAAATGGATATATCTGATGTTCAAATGCCTCTGTACAGGTTTGACGAATCTTTGAGAGAAATATCGTGCTACTATCTTTTGCCGATATTTTGTCCCTCAAAGCAAGCATATTGATATACAATCCAATCTGATTTTCCAAATCGACATGAGTTCTTGATGCAATAGGAGTTCCAATTATGATATCCTCCTGACCTGTATAGCGGTAGAGAAGTATTTTTAGAAGAGAAGTTACTACCATAAAAAGGCTGGCATTATTTTTTTGTCCAAAATCAACTAACCTACTGTAAATATTAGAATCAATCTCAAATTGGAAACGATCACCATGATTAGTCTGCATCATTGGACGGGGGCGATCTGTCGGCAAATTTAGTATTGGTAATTGCCCTGATAGTTGAGAGTGCCAATACTCTTTAGCACGCTGCATTTTAGGTCCCCGCTCCTGAATAATATGCCATGCAACATAATCTTTGTAATGGATTTTCAAAGGCGGCAGAGAACGAGTCTCTCCACATGTAAAGGCTTGATAACAGGTGAGAAGTTCACGAATTAAAATATCTTGTGATATGGCATCTGTAACAATATGATGAACATTAATACCAACTACATAACCTTCATTAACCTTGAATAGATTTGCCCTGATAAGTGGACCCTTTTCCAAATTAAAAGCAGTTGCAGCATCTTGGGAAAGTATTGCTTTAATCTGTTCAATAGCAGGTGAAGTATATTGGCTGTCTTTAGCTTTAGTAGGGTTAATTTGTTTCGTAGTAGAGTTAAAAGAGATTTGGGGGGAATTCTCATTCTCTATTGGAGTAAAGTCTTGTATTTGAGTAAAATTTTTTAAAGGAAGTTCAAACTCTACATCTTGATGGATAATTTGACGTGGCTCTCCATCAATAACCTTAAATGTAGTACGTAACGATTCGTGCCGCTTGATAACAGTCTTAAATGATTTGATAAAATTATCAACATCAAGCTCTCCTTTAATCAGATATGCACCTGCAATGTTATAAGCTATAAAATTAGGATCCAACTGCTCAAAAATCCAGAGTCGTCTCTGTGCATTGGAAACTGAATAATTTTCAGCAAAAGGAACGGGTTGAATGGTCATAAAGTTGTCATCTTTTGCTTTATCCGCTTGAAGGTCTATATCACTTTTTTCAACTCCTATATCTCCCTTTTGAATCTGCATATCATCTTTTTTATCTAAATTACTCTTACTATATTTATTTAGCACTAACGATAATTGACCTATTGATGGATTTTCAAAAAAATCACGTATTGCAATCTCAACTCTGAATTCAGCAAAAATACGAGATATAATTCTGATTGCATTTAATGAGTTTCCGCCTAAATCAAAAAACGGAGTATTTACTCCAATCCGTTCAATGCCAAGAACTTGGCTGAATATTGCAGCAAGTTTTATCTCTTTCTCATCACCAGGCGGAGCGTAAGGGATTCGGTCATAGAGCAAATCTTCGGGCTTTGGCAGACGGCGGCGGTCTATCTTGCCGTTTAAGTTGAGCGGAAACTCATTCAAACGGACAAAAAACGATGGAATCATGTAAGATGGCAGAAAGTCGGCTAAATATGCACGCAGTGAAGCTGGATTCACATCTATATTTTCAACAAGCTTAGAATCGTTATCTGTATTATCACGCTTCATAGAATTTATAGAAT
>JADFZJ010000093.1 GCA_015232555.1 Desulfamplus sp.
AAGAGTTAGAAATCTCAGAACAACCATTCTCAACGAATTGTATGGAGACCATCATACAACACCTGATGAAAAAAATTTCAAAGAGCATTAAAAAATCATATGCAAGAACCTAACCGGACATCACTGACTAATTTTATAAGTTTGCCTGCATTATTGGCATTAAATCGTGAAAAGTTCTGCCACTGCAATTTTCACCAATTGCGTGCATTTTCCACTCATTGTTATGTTTGTAAACTTTTGCCATTAGCATGGCTGTGTGATTTCCATTACAACTTAAGTTATATCTTGCAATCTCTTGATTGTTTGCATGATTTACAATTCGGGTAAAGGCGTTTTCAATCTCACCGAAATTTTGCCCTGTAAAGCTGTTGACAATAAACATCAAGGTTTTTATTTGTGCAGGTATTTTGGACAGATCAACAATAATCTGCTCATCGTCACCCTCTCCGTCACCTGTACGATTATCTCCTGTATGAACAATACTTCCATCTTTGCTTTTGAGCTGCTTGAACCATACAGTGTCAACCATATTTTTGTTCTCATCAAACATAACGCACGATGCGTCAAGGTCTACGTTTTGATCTTTTGAACCAAAACCAAACATCCCTTTTTTCTTTTTTGCATCCCAGCCAAGACCCATCACCACTTTTGATAGACCTGTTCCAGCCTCTTTTTCCAAAGAAATTTTTTGTCCTTTTACAAGGGAAATTGCCATAGTTTTACCTCTCACGTTGTTGTATTAGTTGTAAGAATAGTCTGTTTAAGCAAAAAAACAGTAGAAAAATGCTATAATTCAAATTATTATATGGAGTAAACTTGACATGTCAAGGGAAAGTGGACAAATCTAATATCAATCTATTACAAATTATCACTATATTACAAACAGGGTAATACGATCGTGTTTAGCTTAAAATAGTTTATGTTTAACATATCTTGCTTTGATAGATAAATTCTTATAAAAGATTTTAGAATTGTCTGAAAATTCTCAGAAATATTAAGAAAAATAACTATAACTAAAAATATAGAGCTAAGACTCGAAAAAAACGACTCAAACTTCAGGGAAAATATAAATAATTATGAAAAGAACAGTTATAAGAGGAACAGGCAGAGCAATCCCATCACGTCTTGTCACAAATGACGATCTCACAAAAATGATGGACACATCAGATGAGTGGATACAGCAGAGAACCGGCATCAAACAGCGTTACTGGATACCTGAAGGTGAGATCGTGGGAGCATCTGATCTTGGGCTTGAGGCATCACACAAGGCATTGGAAAAGGCTGGCTGGAAGGCAGAAGATATTGATTTTATAATTTTTGCCACTTTAAGCCCTGATATTTTTTTTCCGGGTTCAGGCTGCCTTCTTCAGACAAAACTTGGCTTAAAATCAACCCCAGCTCTTGATATCCGCCAGCAGTGTACAGGGTTTCTTTACAGCCTTGCAACCGCAGACTCTTACATTAAAAGCGGTCTCGCAAATAAAATCTTAATTGTGGGGGCAGAAGTTCATAGCACAGGCCTTGATAAAACAACAAGAGGCAGAGATGTTGCAGTTCTTTTTGGTGATGGTGCTGGTGCTCTCTGTGTTGAAGGAGTTGAGACAGATGATAATATAGGAGTTTTAGCATCAGTTCTTCATGCTGATGGCAAAGGTGCTGATGCCTTGATGACCGAGCTTCCTGCATCAAGACTTCCTGACAGAATGGCTTTGGGTTTAGAAGGCGAGGATGTCGCAAGATATTATCCTGTGATGAATGGTCCATCTGTGTTTAAAACAGCAGTAAAAAAATTGCCAGAGGTAACAAGGGAGATTTTTGCTAAAACTGGTATGACAATTGACGATATTGATATGATATTTCCTCATCAGGCAAATTTAAGGATAAATCAGGCATATCAGCAGTTTATGAAGATTGAAGAGGGTAAAATATTTAATAATATTCAAAAATACGGCAATACCACAGCCGCAAGCATTCCAATTGCATTAGATGAGGCATTAGAGCAGAATATTGTTGGGAAAAAAGGCGATACAATTATGTTCATAGGTTTTGGTGCTGGATTTACATGGGGCAGCGTTATTTATCGGTTTTAGACTGTAATTATATGTGTAATATTTTTACTCCATTAGCTGTTATATACATATTATCTCGTTAGTTTATAAAAAAACAAAAAGGTTACCATGACCCAAAAAACAAAAATTGATCTGCTTATAAATAAAGGGGTTAAAATCCCATCTCCTGAATCTGTCTTTATTGATGATGATGTTGATATATCGCGGATTTCAGGGGATCGTGTTATCTTTTATTCTGGTACAAAGATAATGGGAAAAGATACCCTGATAATGTCAGACACAACTTTGGGTTTTGAGTCTCCTGTAACTTTGGATAATGTTTTTGTAGGTAACGGGACACGGTTAAATGGTGGTTTTTTTCAGCAATGTGTGTTTGCTGGTAATAACAACTTTGGCTCAGGAGCACATGTCAGAGGCGGTACTATTTTAGAAGAGGGTGCAAATGCTGCCCATACAGTCGGGCTTAAACAGACAATTCTTTTCCCCTTTGTGACACTTGGCAGCCTCATAAACTTTTGTGATTGTATGATGGCAGGCGGCACCAGCCGTAAAGATCACAGTGAGGTTGGCAGCTCCTTTATCCATTTTAATTATACCCCTAATCAGGATAAGGCAACCCCTTCGATGTTCGGAAATGTATGTCAAGGGGTTATGCTTAATAGCAGACCAATATTTCTTGGCGGACAGGGAGGCGTTGTGGGACCTTGTAGGTTACCGTTTGGTTCTGTTACAGCCGCTGGAACAATATGGAGAAAAGATATTACAGAACCTGACAGGCTTGTGTTTGGCGGTGGTATGCGTGAGACTGTTTTAGAGAGAAAAGTTGGAGTTTATTCAAATGTAAAAAGGATATTTAACAACAATATTGACTATATAGCTGGTCTTTCATCTCTTATGAGCTGGTATCTTCATATCAGACCTCTTTTTGTAAAAGCTATGTTATCACAACATCTGCTCGTTGGAATGCAAAATACACTAAAATCTGCAATTGACGAGCGGATAAAAAGAGTTGCTGATTTTGTAAAAAGGCTTAACACATCACGAGAGATTATACTTTCAGGCAACGGTGGCAAAATTACTCCTGTAGTTGAAGATCATGATAATGTTATTAAACAATGGCAGGATTTTGATATTAATGTATCCAATCCTATTGAATTAATTGTGAATAAAATAAAAGATGAAACGAATCTGCCGCCTGAACCGTTTATACTTGCGGTTCAAAATGGAATCAAAGAGTATAGTCAAGATTATATCAGAGTAATTCAAGGTCTTGATAATGCATCTGCCGAATTGGGCAGCAGATGGCTACAAAGTATTGAAAACAGTTTTAATTTATCAGACAGCACTCATCATTAAGCCATTTTTCAAGAATTTTATTTAATGGCTCAGGACGAATAGGTTTGGCAATATAGTCGTTCATGCCAGCCACAAGACATTTTTCCCGATCACCTTTCATGGCATTAGCGGTCATGGCAACAATTATTACATCCTTATTGATAACTCCTGTTTTAGGGTCTCTGATTAAACGAGTTGCTTCATATCCGTCCATCTCAGGCATTTGGCAATCCATCAGCACAATATCATAAGAGACGCTTCTGAGCACACTGACTGCCTCCTCACCATTGAAAACAACATCTGCACGGTATCCTAATTTTTTAAGGATACTCAATGCCACTTTTTGATTTATGACGTTATCTTCAGCGATCAATATACGGGCATTATTACGCTTATTGTCTGTCATAACGAATTCAACTGGTTTTTCATCATGGACAGAGTATGGCTTAAAGGTCTCTTCTCCAACACCCATAAGCTCAACAATAATGTTATAAAGCTTAGATGATTTGACTGGCTTTGTAAGATTTGCAGAAAATGACCTCATCTCTTGTTTCTGAATATATCTCCGCTCTATCATGGATGTCATCATAATAAGACGGGTATTATGCAAATCTGGATTCTGTATAATCTTTTGTTCTAATACATAACCGCTCATCTCTGGCATCACGGCATCAATCAGAACAATATCAAAAGGTGAGCCAGCTTTAACAGCATTACTTAGTTTTTCAAGTGCAACCTTGCCATTATGTGCTTCATCATATCTGCATCCCCATGTTTTTAACTGCTCTTGTAACATCAAACGGCACCTTGCATTATCATCTACAATAAGAATATAGATGTCTTTCATGTTCCAATTAAGAGTGTCCGTAAAATTGTCTGCAATAGAGCTTGAAACATCTATTGGGTCATTACTGTTTATTTGCCTGATATTATTCTCTGTTTTGATATTGCTAAGTTCCATGATATTGCTCTGTTCAGGAGTATTACCATCTTTCTCATAGTTCATTTTTTTAGTAGCCTGCATTTTTTTAAACTGTCTTTTTAGCACAACAGTAAACCAAAACTCAGAGCCTTTACCAAACTGGCTGTTGACACCAATTTCTCCGCCCATCATCTGGGCTAACTGTTTTGATATGGAAAGCCCTAAACCTGTGCCTCCATATTGGCGGGTTGTAGAGCTGTCAACCTGATAAAATGACTCAAAAAGGCATCCAAGTCTGTCATCAGGGATTCCAATACCTGTATCTGATATTGAAAAATGGAGTTTTGTATATTCTTCATTTTCGTTCTGATTCTCTTTACACATTTGGAAATCTTTTTTTACGCTGACCCTTATTGAGACCTCACCCTGTTTTGTAAACTTAATAGCATTTCCCATTAAGTTAATAATTATCTGACGTAATCTTCCAGGAGCTCCAAACAGTAGTGGATAAACATCGCTGTCAACAATGCAGAGATACTCCAATCCCTTTCCTTGTGCCTTGATTGCAAGCAGATCATTAAGCTCTTCCAATACAACCTTTAAATCAAATCCGATATTTTCAAGTTCAAGTTTTCCAGCTTCAATCTTGGAATAGTCAAGAATGTCGTTTATAATATCAAGCAGCAATTCAGCACTTGTACTGACTATGTTGGCATACTCCCTCTGCTCGCGATTAAGTTCAGTACCTCGAAGTAAGCCTATCATTCCGATAATGCCGTTCATGGGGCTTCTTATCTCATGGCTCATGTTAGCAAGAAACTGGCTTTTTGCTTTGCTTGCAGCCTCTGCTGCATCTCTTGCAATTTTTAACTCTTCAGTCCGTTTTTTTTCTGTAACATCTTCAACAATGCCCTCAAAATATAGATCATCGGATTCAGGGTCAATTACAACATGAGCATTAATGCGAACATCAATGATATTCCCCTGTTTGTGCCTATATTGAGTCTCAAAACCTCGTATTGTGCCGCTCTCTAATAAGACATCCACAAATTTTTTACGATCAGAAGGGTATCTGTAAAGTTGATTACTAACATCTGTAATCTCATTGAGTAGCTCGTCAGGTGAAGAGTAGCCGCATATTTTCGCCATAGCTGAATTTACTGTAAGAAATCTACCTGCAAGATTTACCTGAAAAATTCCTTGAACAGAATTATCAAATATACTTCGATATTTCTTCTCTGATGCCTTAAGTTGATCCTGATTCTCAATGTTTTTAACCCATGAATCAAACATTTTTACTGCTACTTTGGCAAGCGGCTTTACAACATTTAATTTTCCAGTGATGCCGAACGCAGCCACTCGTTTTCCATCAATATTTATGGGGCAGTTGAACCCCTCTCTGACTAAAGGATTTGATGCTGCTTCTTCGGACGTAACCGCATACTCATCTGCTATGTTAAGCATTATTTGTTGGGCACCTGTATGAGGGTTGCCAATGCGAGATTTGTCCGTGGCTCTGACAATATATCCCTGTTCATCATATATCAGGACAGGAAATCCTGTTTCTGACCAAACAACATCCATAAAATGTTCAGCCAGCTCCAGAAGTTTGTTTGTAAACAGCATAAGTTGAGTATCCACCTTATAATTTGATTTAATATAATTAATACTATAATATGACACGTCACAAGTAAAGATAATCTGTAATCCACCTTCAAAAGCCATTTAAACAGGAGCTTACATTGTGAAAGTTATTATTGTGGGGGCAGGGGAGGTAGGCTACCACATTGCAAGCCGTCTTGCTGCTGAAAATAAAAATGTTGTTGTAATTGATAAAAATCCTGAGGCTATAAGACGTGTAGCTGAAAATCTTGATGTTCAGACAATACGTGCTTCTGGAAGCTCCCCTGCTGTACTTGAAGAGGCTGGTATAAAATCTGCTGAAATTCTGCTTGCAGTTACAAACAGCGATGAATCCAATTTAGTATCCTGCCTTGTGTC
>JADFZJ010000094.1 GCA_015232555.1 Desulfamplus sp.
AGGGTTAAACTATAGAATGACAGAGTTTCAAGCAGCATTAGGTCTATCACAATTTTCTGAATTAGAGACTATTATAACTCATAGGATATCAATGGCAAAAATTTATAATGAGCTCTTAAAAGATAATATGATGCTGCGAACACCTTTTGATAGCAAAGATAAAAAACATACATACCAGACATATCATGTTTTATTAGATAAAAAAATTGACAGGGATAAATTGATAGCAGAGCTTCATAATGCACAGATAGAGAGTAACTTAGGAGCCTATGCTTTAAATATGCTTACATACTACAAAAACAAATATAGATATAATAAAACCGATTTTCCCAATGCTATAACTGCATATAAACATGGATTAGCATTGCCAATGGGTATGCATTTATGCCAAAAAGATATTGAATTTATTGCGACATCGCTTAAAACAAGTCTTATGAGCCATGGACTGTAAATATGATTTTTTCAAACATAAAACGATTTTCATCACATGGAAGAGGCTCATTTGATTTGAAAGATTTTAAAAAAATCGGCGATAATATAGTTTTTGAACTTAATGTTTTGGTATTTCATCCTGAAAACATATCCTTAGGTAGCAACATCTATATTGGGCATAACTCCATATTAAAAGGATATTGTGAAAATGAAATGATAATAAATAATGACACATGGATTGGTCAGGGGTGCTTTTTTCATAGTGCAGGAGGAATTACAATTGGACAGGCAGTTGGTATAGGTCCATACGTAAAGATATTAACATCTTTTCATAAAGAAACAAATATTAATATACCAGTAATGCATAACAGATTAGACTTTGAGCCAGTAACAATAAAAGATGGTGCAGACATTGGCGTTGGAACAATAGTATTACCAGGCACAACTATAGGGGAAGGAGCTATCATTGGAGCAGGCTCAATCATTACCAAAAATATTCCAGATTATGCTGTTGCATTTGGCACACCTGCTGTCGTATCCCGCATTAGAAAATAATGCAAAGTTCTTAAAAACAATTTACCTCAAATAATATCTACGTATTACCTGCAATTCCTGCTATTTTTCCGTCCAGTGCCTTTGAGTTGTAACAAGGAGATTTATGATCACAATTATTGATTATGGAATGGGCAATCTTAAATCAATTTACAATATGCTAAAACACTTGGGTATTGATTCTAATATCTCGAATAATCTTGGAGAGATCAAGCAATCTGATAAAATAATACTCCCAGGTGTTGGAGCGTTTGATAACGCAATGAAGAATATTAATAGTATGGGGCTAAAGACGATATTAGACACAAAGGTATATGCGGATAAAATACCTGTTTTAGGCATCTGTTTAGGGATGCAGCTATTAACCGAACAAAGCGAAGAGGGGTATTTAAAAGGGTTAGGATATATAAAAGGAGAGACTATAAAATTTTCTTTTCCAAAAGAAAAAAACTTAAAAATTCCACACATGGGATGGAATTCAGTCTCCTTTTTAAAAGAGTCTTTGTTGACAAGAGAGATGTATGGCGAGCATCGGTTCTATTTTGTTCATTCCTATCATGTTGTATGCAAAGACCCTTCAGATAGTTTATGTAAAACATTTCATGGCTATGATTTTACATCTGCATTTTCACATAACAATATATACGGAGTACAATTTCATCCAGAAAAAAGCCATAAATTTGGAATAAAGCTCTTTAAAAATTTTGTCGAGTTATAAAATATGCTAAAAACCCGTGTTATTCCATGCTTATTGTTAGATAATGGACGGCTGGTCAAAACAGTTAATTTTAAAAAGCCATATTATATAGGCGATCCCGTCAACGCAATAAAGATTTTTAACGAAAAAGAGGTTGATGAGCTAATTCTACTGGACATAACTGCAACAAAAGAGAATAAGCCTCCACCATTTGATATCATAGAAACTGTAAGTGAAGAGTGTTTTATGCCTTTAACTTATGGAGGTGGAGTTAAGACTATTGATGATATGCGAAGAATCTTTTCACTTGGAGTTGAAAAAATATCACTCAACAGTGTTGTTGCAGAAAATCCTCAACTGGTAGAAGAGTCATCAGCTATGTTTGGGAGTCAAAGTATTGTAGTTTCAATGGACGTTAAAAAAAATTTTTTTGGCAAATATTGTGTTTATTATCATTCAGGAACAAGACCATTAAAACAAGATATCGTAGAATATGCACAGAGAATGGAAAAAAAAGGAGCTGGTGAAATCTTGCTCAATTCCATTCACAATGACGGTAAAATGGCTGGATACGATATCTCTTTAATAAAAACTATAGTAGAATCCATCTCAATTCCAGTAATTGTCTTGGGAGGTGCTGGAAGTATGGCTGATATAGTAGATGCTGTAAATATTGGTGGGGCTTCAGCAGTTGCAGCCGGAAGTTTTTTCGTCTATCAGGCAAAAAACATGGGTGTATTGATTAATTTTCCTTCACGGAAAGAGATTGAGAACAGATTAAAATAATAGGCAGGCATAAAAAAATGCAAATATGTTCACGTTGTATTTATGATGATGAAAGAATCCCATATATCTCATTTGATGAGAATGGTGTATGCAGCTACTGTCACCAGTTCGATAATCTTGAAAAAGAATATCCCACAGGTGAAGAAGGAATGAAAATTTTAAAACAGATGGCAGAAACAATAAAGTATGATGGAAAAAACAACAGGTATGATGTTGTAATAGGTATCAGCGGCGGGTGTGATTCATCGTATATGTTATATTTTGCAAAAGAGATATTAGGGCTTCGCCCTTTAGCAGCCCATTTTGACAACACATGGAATTCCAAGATCGCTGTTGAAAACATCAGCAATATAACAAAGAAACTTGATATAGATCTGTTTACTCATGTTGTCGATAATAAAGAATATAATGATATTTTTAAATCCTTTTTCAAAGCCTCTGTTCCAGATATTGATACTCCAGCAGATATTGGTTTAGCAACAACACACTATCTTGCAGCCAGAAAATTTGGAATTAAATATATATTTGAAGGACACTCTTTCAGAACAGAAGGTATTTCTCCTCCCGGATGGTTTTATATGGATGCGAGATATATAAAAACCATTCATAACAAATACGGTACACAAAAAATGAACACATTTCCAAATCTGTGGCTATTTAGATGGTTGAAATGGTCGGTTATCAATCGAATTAAAAAAATTCGTCCTTTATACTATATAGACTATGATAAAAATGCGGTAAAAAAATTTTTGCAAGATGAATTTGGATGGCAGTGGTATGGTGGGCATCATATGGAGAATCGTACAGCGTATTTTACAAATAATTACTATCTTCCTAAAAAATTCAATATTGATCTCAGATATTGTGAATATTCAGCTCATGTAAGGACAGGATCGATGAGCAGGGAGGAAGCACTTGAAAAAATCAAAGAGCCAAAAATCTTTGATAATGGGATACTTGATGAAATTAAAAAAAGGCTGAATTTTAGCAATAGTGAATTTGATGAGATAATGCATGCTCCGAAAAAACTCTTTCTGGATTATGAAACTTATAAACCATTATTTGAAAAAATGAGATTCCTCTTTTGGTTGATGTATAAATGGGAGCTTGTTCCTAAAAGTTTCTATTTGAAATATACAAAAAAATATACTGATGATGACCTCAAAAATCTATTGAAACTAAAAGAGTTTTTTCCTGCAATGAAATCATAAAAATAGAGATTGCTCCTCAATTTGGAGAGGCTTTCCATCATCTTGCTGAAATCCAGCGGGAATCAGGCCTCTTTGATGAGTCCATCAAATTTACCGAACCATTAATCAATATAGGAGAGTCCACATGGTAGATAAAAATATTTTTTTAAAAAATGAGCAACAAATAGTTAAAGAATGTCGCGTAGATAATTTAAATGAACAATATAACGAATTAATCAAAAATGAAAAGTACACACAAGCATCAAGGATACTGAATCTTTTAAAAGCAACACTAAAAAGCGAAGAAGATTTTTTAAATAAAAAATTAATAAAAAAAATTATTATTATTACATCTAAACCTGAACTTGAACTGCTATCGGAAAAAGTATGTTTGATTTTAAAATTTACAACATTCAAAGAATTTATTAACGATTATGCTTTCAGGATGATTTTGTATTTAAAGCAATTTGAGGTCGATGGAATTCTTTTAAAGGATATAACTGTTGATTTAGAAATTTTAGAATATTTTATTAGAATCACAGAAAAGGAAGGGAAGACTTTATATCTTTTTGAAAAACAGAACTCATATATTGAAGATACATATGTTTTTTATAAACAATTTATAGAAGATATTCCATGGGGAAACTCTATTTTCCCCACGGAATATTGTATCATTATTGCTGAAGGCAAATGTAATTTAAAATGTAAAATGTGCCCTCAGGCTAATAGTTCATCTAAATTGAGAATAATGGAAATGGATACATATAAGAAAGCTGTTGATGCCATTCCTGACAATATAGAAATAAAAGTAAGTATTACACCTTTGACAGAACCTTTTTTAATTCCCGATTTAATGGATAAAATAAAATATTTAAAAAAAACAAAACCATTAGTAAATGCAACTTTGAATACTAACGGCGTATTGTTAAACAATAAAGTAATAGATGATTTGATAGCATCTAAGTTAGATGCTCTGACTATATCTTTAAATATGTTTAATAAAAATGATTTTGAGTGGTTTACAGGTGTAAATAAGTTCGATGTTATTGAAGAGAATATAAAAAAATTGAGCAGGCGAAAAAAAGAAACGGGGGCAATCTTCCCACAGGTTATACTTCAATATTTGAATATTCCAAAAAACATTCCTTATATTGAAAAAAATGAGCATCAAAAATTAAAACAATATGTTGATTCCATCTCTTTAAGAGGTCTATCAAATTGGGGAGGAGTTATTGATATTAAAAACGATATAACAACAAAAAATTTCAATAATCATTACTGCAGAAAAGAATTACCATGTATATCATTATGGAATGATTTAGTCATTGACTGGAATGGAGCTATTTACCCTTGTTGTGCAGTTTTGCCCATGAAAAACAAAAAAGAGTTTGCATTAGGTAATGTTCAAAATGATTCTGTGCAAGATATCTGGAACGGAGAAGCATTAAAAGAATTACGCCTAAAGCAATTATTAAATGAAGAGGTCATTTGCAAAGAGTGCGGTATTTATGAAGAGACCGGAGATTTTATTTGTTTAATTTTAAATGAAAAAATTAAACAAATTATGTTTCACCTTTAATTTTAGTGGAAGCTTGTTCCCAAAATATTTTATCTGAAATATACAAAAAATATACTGATAGTGATCTCAAAAATCTGCTAAGGCTCCGTAAGAAAATAACTTGTGCTAAATAAAAAAACTAATGGCTTAAAACAAATAAAATTTCATCAAGACAGCATAAGTTTTTTCTTTACGACTCCTAAAGCCTAAAAGACAAATAATTATTCGGAGAAACTTTAAAAACTATGGATTGGTATCGCCAAATACTTGAAACAGAATTAGAATCAATAAAAAAAGCTTCTAAACCTGATGCTTTAAAATATTTATTCATTCTAAGGGACTTAATAAAATATAATGTTAATGATATAAATGTATTTAATAAGCTTGCTGAGATACTCTTTGCTAACGGTAGATTTTGGGAAGCATACTCCCTATCTAATAAAGCAATAGAAATAGAAGTTAATCAAGATGCAAAGAAAATATTAAACAATATTGCAAATCCTCCACTTCCAGAAACTTTAACTATAGAAGTAACTAATATATGTAATTTAAAATGTCCTATTTGCAGAACTGGTGCTGGTATGGATAATAGAAAAAAACAGTCCATGTCATTTTCGACATTTCAAGGTATATATGATAATTTAAAACAGTCTATCAAAAATATAATATTTGTTGGGCAAGGGGAGAGTTTTTTAAATAACGATATTTATAAAATATTAAAGTATCCAGTTGGGGTCCATAAATATATAGATACCAACGGTAATGTTGATATTGATTTTGATAAATGGGCAACGAGATTCAATAAAAACCGGATTGAAGGACTCAACGACAAAGCAGGACGCGGCAGGCGTCCTTTTTTCCCCTCCGGAAGTAAGTGTTCATGTAGTGAAAATGGCTTGCGAGCGAC
>JADFZJ010000095.1 GCA_015232555.1 Desulfamplus sp.
ATAACTGATTTTACGTATTATTGGCAATAAATAGCACTAAATTATTTTAGAAATAATCTGGAAAAAGGAGACGAAAAAACATAACCTCTTTTTCAGGTTCAAGCGACAACTTCCTTGACATTCACCGCCTTTTTTAGTTCATTCTGGCTTGATATATATCCATTCTTAAAATGTGCTCAAGAAGATCAAATCCAGGGTTTTGGCTATGCTCAATTGCACACGAGATGGAGTCTGAGCAGTATTTTGTGCAGATAATATTATTTTTATTGAATTCTCCGAAACAATCAAGAGTGTCTCTTGAGTCTTCAATGAGTTCACCATCTAATATGAATTGATCATTTTGGTAGAAATTCATGTTGTTTCAGTTCCTTCAATTTAATATTGAATAATGTAACTATTTTCTGAGCCAATATTTTTTAACAGTTGATAAATTTCAAATTTTCTATTCATAATATAATAGATGCCACCTTTGTGGTCAACCTGTTTGTTTCTATTTTTATTTCTGTTTTTACCATTTTTATTTTAATTCAACTTGAGCAGTCCTATATTTGTGCATCTTCAATAACAATTTGAGGCGTATTTTTTCCAATAAATCTGTTCATTTGTAATCTAAAGGCTATTTTTTCAAATCTATCAAGCATTGTTACGGACATTGACTCTTCAAGTTCAACGCTTCTATCGTTATCTATCGATCTTCCAATATTAAACTGCATCGCTTCAATGGATTTCAAATTTTGTTCCATAGCTATGGATTTTGGGTTTTGTTGCAGCACCATTTTTCTATGCTTTGAGCCTATCATAAAAGATGAAATAACCTTAATATCAGAGCAGCAAAAAAGAGGCTCTGGATTATCAGTGCCATAAGGTCTTAATCTGTCAATCTCATCAACTAATACCTCTGTAATTTCATCAAAATCAAGATTTGTATCAAAGATCATTGACTGTTCAAAGTTATTTTCAACTTCAATAATATCTGCATCTGATCTTTTAACCGTTTTAGATTCAGAAGATTTTATAATTTTTTCAATTGCCTGCTCAAAACGCTCTGAAAATTTTTCGATATTTTCCACTTTAATCAAAATTCCAGCAGCCATTCTATGCCCTCCGAAATTTTCAAGCAGATCAGAGCATTGAGACAGGGCATTATGGATATTAATTTCTCCAACACTTCTGCATGAACCAGTAGCATAATTTGTGGTTCCATTGTTTGTATTGTTAGATGTCGAAACGGCTGAATATACATTACTTGCAGGTTCATTGACTGATGCAGTTGATATAAGAACCACTGGACGGAAATATTTTTTTGCAATTCGTGAAGCTGCAATACCAAGAACTCCTGCATTCCATCGTTTATCTTCCATAACAATTGAGTTTCTCTTGATAATTTCAGGATCAATTAAGATTCGCCTCTCAATCTCATCCACAATCCACTTTTCAATCTCCTGCCTTTTTTTATTCAGCTCTTCTAAAATAAAAGCTGTCTGCTCTGCTTTTGCACTGCTTTTTTCCGATAAAAGATCAACACAGATTCGAGAGTGAGATATTCTGCCTGCTGCATTTATTCTTGGAGCAATCCGAAATGAGATATCATCAGAGTTGATGTTTGCCTGATCAAGTCCGCTGATTTTTATAAGCGATTTAAGCCCCTCACGTTTACCTTTACGGATTAGAGATATACCAGCTTTTGAAAGAGTCCTGTTTTCAGCTTTAAGTGGCACCATATCTGCAATTGTGCCAATAGCAAACAGATCACAATAGTCAATGAGCTTTGGTTCAGAAATTTCTTCCCAGAATCCTTGCTGACGCAGATAACTTCTCAGAGCAATTATTAGATAAAAAGCAACCCCAACACCTGCAAGATGCTCTAAACCTGACGGGCAGCTTTTCTGCTTTGGATTTATTACTGCAAAGGCTGGAGGACGAAATCCTGTAATCTCGTGGTGATCGGTGATTATAATATCAATATCCTCTTTTATGGCTGCCCTTACAGCATCATGGCTGTCTGAACCGCAGTCAACGGTTATTAGCAGATCACATCTTTGTCTTACAGCCATCTCAATATGTTGGACTTTGAGACTGTATCCCTCTTTGATTCTGTGAGGAATATACCACGACACATCAGCCTCCACATAATTGAAGAAGTCATTTAAAAGGACAGTTGCCGTAATACCGTCTGCATCAAAATCTCCAAATATAAGAATCTTCTCTTTGTTGCAAATTGCAGTGTAAATTCTCTCTACAGCTTTTTTCATATCTTTGAGGGTAAATGGGTCTGCAAGATGCTGAAAACTTGGATTGAGGAATGTAAATGCCTCTTCAGGAGTTGTGATACCACGATTTACAAGCAGTTTTGCTAATGTCTCATGGCATCCGACAATTCTTGAAATCCTTGCTGCCATTTCAAGATCAGGGGTAAGTGTCAACCATTGTCGCTGCATAATTTCATAATAATCCTTTTGAGCACATAGATAGTTGAGTCAAATAATAAAATGTACTATTTCATTATACATATCCATCTGATAAGTTATGTTATATGAGATTTTAAAAAAAATGCTATGTTATAATAATATAAAAAATAGACAGTTATCAAAATATCTTAACTGGAGAAAATAATGACTGGTATAAAACTTTATAGAAGCAACAGTATTGAAGAGTTAGCTGATGCTCTTGCAGAAAACGTCAAATCACCGCTCTCTTCACCTTTGTCCCCCGAGATAATTCTTGTTCAAAGCCTTGGAATGGCAAAATGGGTCAATCTTGAATTAGCAAAACGGCTTGGTGTATGGGCAAACAGCAAGCTGCTTTTTCCAAATACCATGATAAACAGCCTCTTTTCTAAAGTGCTTCCAAACGTAGATGAAAAACTTTTTCTTGAAAGGGAGATGCTGACATGGACAATACTTAACCATCTTATGAGTCTTAACTACTCTTCAGAAAAGACAAATCCTGATCATCATGCTAATTCAGCTTATAACTATGCACTTGATAATGACAATATGGCAGCTCTTTCTAATTTAGCAACTTATTGCAAGGGTAATGAGAAGAATTTAACTGAGTATGACATAAACTTTAGGGAATTTCAACTTGCCCGTCAGCTTGCCATGACATATGATCAGTATCTTACCTACAGACCCGAGCTTATCGAATTATGGGAAACAAGAGGTACAGAGTATAAAAACGATAACTGGCAGGCAATACTTTGGCGATACATCTGCCAGAAGGGAAAAGAGTGTATCCATAATCAGTCTGACTCCAATGCTGCCAACAACAACAATAATATCCTGAACGTTACTCACAAGGCTGCCAGAAGGAGAGAGTTTTTAGAGGCTGTCAACAGCCAAAACTCAAGCAAGAGCTTGCCAGAGAGAATATCTGTCTTCGGGATACCATCGCTGCCACTGTTTCATTTAGAGATATTGGCATCTATTTCTGCACTTATAGATGTCTCGTTTTATGTTATGACTCCGGCAAAGGGCTATTTCAGCGACTTGAGATCAGCCAAACAGAAGATGAAGAGAGAGCATATTGGAGATTACATGGGAATCACATCAGGGCTGCTCCATATAGAGACAGGAAACCCTCTTTTGGCATCTCTTGGCAGAGCTGGTGCAGATTTTATGGAGAGTCTTCTTGACTACGACAATCTTGAAGATATTGACCGCAATTTTATAGAACCCTCAGGCAACACAATACTTTCAATGGTTCAGAAAGATATACTGCTGATGCAGGACAGAGGAATCACAGATATTAATCAGGAACATACTATTTTAAACAAAGATGAGAATAAGCAGCACAATATCTCAAAGGAGAAGAGAACCCTCATCTCTCTAAATGATATAAAAAAAGATCGCTCTATTGTTGTAAGCTCGTGCCATAGCCCAATGCGAGAGGTGGAAGTTCTGAATGATTATCTTCTTGAGCTGTTTGATTCAAATCTTAATATCACGCCCGCAGATGTTCTGGTTATGACTCCAGATATAGAGCGTTATGCACCTTTTGTACGGGCAGTTTTCACAACTCCAGAAGAGGATAGGCTCAAAATTCCATTCTCCATTGCTGATCTTGGCATAAAAAGCGTAAGCCGTACTGTAGATGTTTTTATGAATATACTCTCTCTTCCTCAAACCCGTTTTGAAGTCCCTTTTATCATGGATATCTTGGAGTGTGACGATGTTGCTCGCCGCTTTGCCCTTGAAGCAAGGGATATCGATCTTGTGAGAGAGTGGATCAAAGAGACAGCCATAAGATGGGGAAAAGACGGTAAATACAGGGAGAGGATAGGACTTCCCCGTTTTGAGGAGAACAGTTGGAGAGCTGGACTTGACAGGCTTATGGCTGGTTATGCCATGACAGGTCGGGGCGAGCAGTTGTTCATGACAAGTATGAGAGATGACGATATTGAGCAAAACAGAGAGCAGATATTTATTCTCCCTTGTGACTCTGTTGAAGGCAATTCGAGTGCTGTTCTTGGTTCGCTCTCCCGTTTTTTCACTCTTTTATCAAGCACAGCAGAAAAGATGGCTGCAAATATGACCCTTTCTGAATGGAGCGATTTTCTCATGTCTGTTACTGAACAATTTTTCCTTCCTGATGAAGAAAATGCAGATATGGTTCAGCAGATAAGAAAAAGCTTAAACGATCTTAAACGTATGGAGGAGATAACAGGATTCACCTCACCTGTAAACTCAAGGATCATAAAAAGCTGGTGCGATCAGGCAATTGGAAAAGAGTATCGTGACTCCAATTTTCTCAACGGCGGAGTAACTTTTTGTGCCATGCTTCCAATGAGGAGTATTCCAGCAAAGGTTATCTGTATTTTAGGGCTTAATGACAAGATATTTCCAAGAATGGACAGCTCTCCAAACTTTGATCTGATAAGGCAAAAGCCAAGAAGAGGCGATCGCTCCTTGCGTAATGAAGATCGATATCTCTTTCTTGAAACCATTATTTCAGCAAGAGAGAAGTTATATCTAAGCTATACGGGACAGGGAATAGAGGATAACATTGTCATTACCCCCTCTGTGGTTATAAGCGAATTGATGGACTATTTAGATCAGGGGTTTGTTGTAAATGAAAACCATCTGCATCAAGATAACTTTGAATTGAGCAAAGATGAGCCGTTATCTTCATATATACTCACACACCACCCGCTTCAGGCATTCAGTCCCGCCTACTTTGAGCAGGCTTGTGTGTCAGATTTGGCGTATTCTCAGAAAGATTTGCAAGTAGTCTGTTCAGATAAAGATTCAGATTTGTTCAGTTATTCCAAAGGCAATTTTTCTGCTGCATCAGCATTAAGAAGGGGGAAAAGATCAATAAAGCCATTTATATCAGATTCAATTACTTGAGTTTTAGAAAAATAGGTTCTCCGAGCTTTCCCGTGGTAGATATAATTTTTTATTTGTGATATAGGCCTCAGCTACTCTTCGTAAATATCTAAAATAATTACTAATATTTTAACAGCCTAAATTAGCGACAATCAATGAACGCTATTAAAATTGGACAATTTTACTAAAAACCACGGAAAATATCAGAGAGGCGAAAAATAATTGGTTCTCCGAGATTTTCCGTGGTTGTTATTTTCAACAAGCTATTTATAATGACTCTCATTTATCCATGAATGAGGAGAGATATGGGATTTGAATTAGATTTAGAAATACCAGGGGTTAAAATA
>JADFZJ010000096.1 GCA_015232555.1 Desulfamplus sp.
CGTTGATTTTATAAGAGCTGAAGCAGCATTAAGAAGGGCTATTCATAGACTTTCGATAAAAGGTGTTTCGGCCTGATTTCAGAAAATTTTAAAGTCTGATTCAGGATTTGATTAGATATTGAGGGATACTCAGACGTGTAGGGTATCCCTCTTTTTTTAACTGTAACGTTTTTTTGAACTGGTTTCATCATTATATGTTTTAAGGATATTATGATAGATATAACAGAAGTTGGCGTTATTATACTGGCTGCTGGCAAAGGGACAAGGATGAAATCAGATATTCCGAAAGTCCTTCATCAGATTAATGGGCAAGCAATGATAAATTTAGTGGTTGGGTGTGCTGCCTCTTTATTTGGTCAAAATATTGTTGTAGTAGTTGGTCATAAAGCGGAATTGGTACAAAATGAAATAGATCGCCATTTTAAAGTTGTGTATGCATTTCAGGAGAAGCTTCTTGGGACAGGTGATGCTGTTAGAACTGCTGTTCCGTTTTTAAATAATAATGTGAGACATGTTCTTGTATTATGCGGTGATGTTCCTCTGATAAGAAAAGAGACTATTAAAAATTTTGTGGATTATCATATCAGTAATAATTATGATATATCCGTGTTCGGTGTAACTGTAGATTTGCCAACGGGATATGGCAGACTTATATTTGATGATAAAAAAAATCAATTTATATCTATCTGTGAAGAGGCAGATTCGACTTCTGAGCAAAAAACAATAAATAGAGTAAATTCAGGTATATATTGCATAAAAAAAAACTTTCTTACAGATGCTCTTGATTTGATAGATACAGATAATGTACAGAAAGAATATTATTTAACCGATCTTGTTTCCATAGCCTTCAGAGAGCATTACAGCACTGGATGTTTTATGGGTGACAACCCTGAAGAAGTTATGGGTGTAAATACCGTAGATGAATTGCAACAGGCAGAGCATTTAGCCACAAACATATTAAATTGACTGAGCTTATATTTAATATTAATGGCTGTTTCATGATAATGTATGCTCAATAAATTCACTTGACTTTGTGAAATGCTATGAATTATATTTGACCCCAAGATTTGTGAGGTAGTTGAAGTGGAAAATGAAGCAATAGATAAAAAATTTAATGACATTGACGAAAAAGTCGATTTTATAATAGAACTGTGTCAAACCTTACAGGCTGAAAATGCTGAATTGACATCCAAAGTTGAAATTCTTGAATCTGAACTAAAAGAAAAAAAGGAAAAAGAGGGTCTGCAGATTGAACTGCAGACAGTTATACAGGCAAAGATAGATAAGCTCCTCTCCAAACTTGATAACTTTTCCGAGATACTTTAAAAAAGATGTCAACAATAGAAGCCAAAGGTTCTATAAGTATGGAGAGGTCAATAGATGGCATTATAACTATTGATCTTTACGGTATAAAATTCAGATTCAAGCCTGATAATAATGTTGAGAATCCTGAGCAGATTATTGATGAGCTGAGTAAATATATTGTAAATGCGGAAAAGCATATAAAATATACAGCTTCAGATAGAAACAAATTGGCAATTCTCTTGTTGGCTGCTATGAATTTATCCAATGATTTTAATGAACTTAAGCTGCGGTCTGCCCGTTTTGAGTCTTATGTGATGAATCGGACTGAGTCTTTGTTGGATAAAATTGCACATGAAATCTGTGATTGACTTATTAGTATCTGTTATAATAAAATTTTAAAGTCGGACTTTATTTATACCTGGCTTTATTTGTTTTTTGATTTGAGCGTTTGACACCCCTGCTATGTTTGTGATTGCATTATGTCCTTTGCCTAACATTACAAAAAAAGGGTCTTCACGCTGATACCGGTGTGCATGTTCCTCTGTGAAGATGGAAAAGCCTTAAAGTATTATTGGGGACCCATATATTGAGCCTTCGGTTCAAAGACATTCGCAACACGGCACCATGTGGGGGTTTAAAAAATCCTCGAAAAATTTTTCCTATTCTTCATAGTTTTACATCCCCCCTCACTCCTTTAAAATTGCAATCTTTTGTATGTCTTATTAGATGTTTTTTTCATAATTGTATGTTATTTATTGCACATTCTGCAATTCATTTATCCCCGCTATCACAATTGTTATAATAATGTCAAGCCACTATCTGTGTTTGTCAGGATGTATTTTTATTGATAGTTGAAAAATGAGGAGATCATAAATTAATGGAGTATATTGTCGTATTAAGTTCAATATGTGGGGTTGCTATCGGGGCTGGCACTGCATACTGGTTTACCATAAAACAGTTAAAATACAGATTAGAAGATGCTGCAAAGAAAGAGTTTCACATCATTGAAGAAGCCAGAAAAAAAGCTGAAACTCTCATAAAAGACGCTCAACTTGAGGCTAAAAGCCGTCTTCTTGAGATGAAAAGTGCTTTTGACAGCGAAACTGGGGAAGCAAGATCGGAACTTAAAAAAGAGGAGAGACGTCTTCTTCAGAGGATCGAGAATATTGATAAACGTCAGGATCAATTTCAAAAGCGAGAACTGGAGTTTCAGTTAAAAGAGAAGGAGCTAAACAGCTGGAGTGATATTGTAGCATCAAAAGAACAGGAATATCTTCAACTTCTGGACGATACCAAAAAAGAGCTTGAAAAGATTTCAGGTCTTACCTCTGATCAAGCTAAGGAAATTCTTCTTAAAACCATGGAAAATGAAGCACGCCATGAAGGTGCAATGCTTGTAAAAAGAGTTACCAGTGAGGCTAAGGAGCGTGCTGATAAAGAGGCAAAAAAAATTATCTCAACAGCGATCCAAAGATATGCTGGTGATTTTGTGGCAGAGCGTACCGTCTCAGTTGTACAGTTGCCGGGTGATGAGATGAAAGGGAGAATCATTGGTAGAGAAGGACGGAATATCCGTGCTCTTGAGGCTGCTACAGGAATTGATTTAATTATTGATGATACACCTGAAGCAGTTATATTATCGGGTTTCAATCCGGTACGGAGGGAAATTGCAAGATTATCTCTCACACGGCTTATCTCTGATGGAAGGATTCATCCTGCAAGAATTGAAGATGTAGTTGCAAGAGTCACTGAAGAGGTTGAGCTAATCATCAAGGAGGCTGGAGAACAGGCGGCTTTTGACCTTGGTGTGCATGGTATAAGTGTTGAACTTATTAAAGTTATAGGTCAGCTTAAATTCCGTACAAGTTATGCACAAAATGTTCTACAGCACTCGATTGAAGTTGCATTTTTAGCTGGTGTAATGGCTGCCGAACTTGGACTTAATATCAAACTTGCCAAACGGATGGGGCTTTTACACGACATTGGCAAGGCTATTGATCATGAAGTGGATGGTCCTCATGCCCTGATTGGTTCAAAACTTGCTAAAAAACATGGGGAGTCTGACGCTGTGGTAAATGCCATTGCATCCCACCATGAGGACAAGATGCCTGAAAGCGTTTATGATTACATTGTTCAAGCAGCGGATGCATTATCAGGAGCAAGGCCTGGTGCACGTAAAGAGACTCTGGAAAATTATATAAAGCGTCTTGAAGAGTTAGAAGGTGTTGCAAACTCGTTTGAAGGAGTCTCAAACACCTATGCAATACAGGCAGGAAGAGAAATCAGAGTGCTTGTTGAAAGTGATAAAATCTCTGATACAGATGCTGTTTTATTAAGCCGGGATATTGCCCAAAAGATTGAAGCAACTTTAACCTTCCCAGGTCAAATCAAAGTTGTTGTTATAAGAGAGACAAGGGCTGTAGAATATACAAATAAATAAGGAGTAAATTGAGATGAGTATCCTTGATGTATTAAAGGAGCGTGGTTTTGTTGAGGCTGTTACCCATGAAGAGGAGTTAATAAATTATCTTAATGGTAATAATGTAACTTGTTATATTGGTTTCGATCCTACTGCATCAAGTCTCCATGTGGGCAGTCTTGTCTGCATTATGGCGTTAGCTCATATGCAACGAATGGGGCACAGACCTATAGCATTAGTAGGGGGGGGGACGGGATTAATCGGTGACCCCAGTGGCAAGACAGAAATGAGAAAAGTTATTACACAGGAACAGATTGATGAAAATAAAGAGGGAATAAAAAAGCAGCTTTCAAGATTTCTCGACTTTTCATACGGTAAAGCGTTGCTGCTTGATAATGGTGACTGGTTGAAATCTCTTCATTATATTCCATTTTTGAGAGACATTGGACGCTATTTCAGTGTAAATAGAATGATCAAAGCAGAAAGCTACAAAATGAGACTTGATTCAGAAGAAGGATTAAGTTTTATTGAATTTAACTATATGTTGCTTCAAGCTTATGATTTTATGGAGCTTTCCAGTCTCTATAACTGTATGTTACAGATGGGTGGAAGTGATCAATGGGGTAATATTGTTGCTGGAATTGATTTAGTTAGAAGAACTCAGCAAAAAAACGCATTTGGTATAACTTTTCCTCTTATTACTACAAGCAGTGGCATTAAAATGGGGAAAACACACAAAGGTGCTGTATGGCTTGATCCTGACAGAACAACACCTTATGAATATTATCAGTTCTGGATAAATACTGACGATGCAGATGTTGTACGTTTCCTTGCTCTTTTTACATTCTTACCGATGAAAGAGATTCAAGAAGTTAGACGACTTGAAGGTTCACAGCTTAATGCAGCAAAGGTGATACTGGCTTTTGAAGCAACGTTTATTGCCCACGGGAGAGAGGAAGCTTTAGGTGCCTTTGAATCCACTGCTGCTATGTTCGGTGCCCCTGATATTGCTGACAATCTTATACCTTCCAGTAATATTCCCAGAAAAGGCAATAATTCTTATAAAGAAGATGCGATACCATCGTCCGTATGCCAAATGAAGTTAATTGATGAGGAAAATGGTATTACTGCTGTCGACATGTTTATTATTGCTGAACTTGTACAATCTAAAAGCGAAGCTAAGCGACTCATTACTCAGGGTGGTGGATATATTAATGGTCAAAGAGTTAATTCTTTTGATCAAAAAATTACTGCAGCAGATATACAGGATGGAGCCATACTGTTACGAGTTGGGAAAAAAAAATTTCATAAAGTTATCATGGAAAAATGATATACATGCAAAAAATATCTTGACAATCTAAATCGATTTAGATATAAGTCTCCCTCGTTTGTAGCGATTTTTTTCGCTAAAAACATCTAAAAGCAATTGATCTTTGAAAACTGGTTAGTGATTATGAAGAGAGTAGGCTCTTTTTTAAGATTTTTAGGATTTAGAAGAGTATAGAGAGACATCTACCTATAGAGATTATAGAGATAATGTCTATATATTATAGACATGTAATATATGGTTTATTTTTATAAA
>JADFZJ010000097.1 GCA_015232555.1 Desulfamplus sp.
TTGCTCAAAAATGCAGCCATTAACATCTGTAGAGAAATCGGCTTTGATTCCATCAAAGCTGCATCAATTTATTTTGCCAGTAATGTCAAAGAACTTTTTAAATATTTTAGAACTTAACAGCCCTGCTCACGGAGAGGGAGTGATATTATTTTCCCTCTCCTTTACTGATCTGCAATTGTAAACTCTGCTAACAAATTTGCTCCATAAGTTATAAAGCCCTCTTGATAAAGATCGCCCATCATCATAAATCTTGCACCATTATTACTAACAGGTACGCAGTATGAGAAAGATATCTGTTCATTCACCTCATTATACTCTCCTTCGGAGTTAGAAATATATTTGTTAATTCTGGTGTCATCACCGGGCATTAGATCATAACGATATATGGAATTTTTGGGAGCTGATATTTGATATTCGCCATTTACACAAACTTCAGTCGCCCCTTTATTTACCGTTCCTGCAATTTTACGAATATATCCCATATAGTTATCATTAATATCTTCCAGTGTCCCCTTTTCCTGAACTCCAGAGAATTCATACTTGATTCTAAGACCATGATAATCGTCAGTTATACCTGAATTTATTACAACAGCCTTATCATCTAAGATAAAATCCCCTAAATTAATTGAATCGTTAGTAGGCTTTTTAGCATCAACAGTTATAGGGAACTCTATGTATTCTCCCTCTTTTGATTCAGGTAATTGAATACGAATGAAATTATTGCAGGGAAAGAGTCTATCAAGAACAAATTTACCATCTTTATCTGTCTCAACTGGTTGAAGATGGGCAAAATATTCTCTACCCACCCCTTCACTTGGAACTTTAGCTACTGATTGGACTATTGCAGACTGTATAGGATTTTTTTGTGCGTCAACAACAATTCCATAACCATTGTATGACCAGCCTGTTCTCTCAAGCAGCGGAGCAAGCCTATCTCCTTTGCCATTATCTGAAAGATATTTTTTTATTTTAGCGTATAACTCATCTACTGTAATTGGTGTTTCAGCAAGGATTTTCCAGATATCTCCAAATGTTGCATTAATTGACGGCACATCTTCATCTTCACCAGAACGAGAATAAATTGATGAAAACCATTTATCAATATCCTCCGCAGTCATAAGAGCCAATAACCTCACTGCATAGCCCTCTAACGATGGAGTGTCTCTTGAGGCAGGATTCAAGGAGAGAATAGTAAGATCAAGCGTATTATCCCCGCCAATCTCTTTTAGTATAGTATATTCAGTAAAATATGCGTACTCTTCGAGCATTGGTCTTCCTTGATGAAAGGAGCCGACACCATGCTCTCCTACTGCCTGCCCCTCTAAAAGCCTCATTACAGTATCACCGCCCAATACATGCGAAAGATAATGCCCTGTTTCGTGAACCACTGTCCTTTGTGTAGCTATTGCACCAAAAAGAAAGGTAGGAGAGGTGCTGCCTGTAAGCCAATCAAAAGGGCGGTATTGAGAGCGGTCGTAGATCCCGCTTTTAGCCGTAGGATATATATAAGCATTTAATCTGCCGTCAATTTCACTTTTAGCTTTTGTTTTGGCAGGTTCTGGAAGCAGTTCAACTATTGTTTTCATAACAGATGTAATTTGTTCTGCAAATACATCTTTTTTATTATACCATGAAGCCTCATCTAATTTCTTCTGCCATAATTTTGCAGGGCTGAGTGGTCTATTTCTGCTCTTATCTCTTGGGGTAGAACTGCCAGACAGGTTAGCTGATGTAATATCAAAAACCGCAGCATTATTAAGAGTTCTATCAGCTATAGATACTGGCAGCCACATCTCAGCAGGTGCTGGCGATTCGTAAACATTTACTCCGGGATTTCCCCATACCCATAATGCAGGATATTCACCATTATCATAAGGCATAACATACTGAATTTTATCTGTACCTGTATATTCCATTTGAAAACCATAGCCTGAGTCATCTGAATCTGCTCCAGGTGCAGAATTAATAGGAGTAACTATAAGTGTTCCGTTTGCACCGTTTGGAAATCTAAAGCTGTTGCCTGTAACTGTATCATCAATAGAGACCTCAGTTGTTGAAGATAGAGCGTATTCTTTTGAAGTTCCATACTGGAAATTATCAGTATTTGGCACATTAAAGATGTAAAACCCCAACTCATACTTCTCATTTTCAAGGGTTTTAATAATATCGCCATTGCTTGCGGGTGCAATGAGCCAATATACTGTCCATGCTCCGTTTGCGGGGAATGGGTCAAACGGAGTTGCGACTGCTGATGAATTAGTAGAAGGTGTTTCAAATGGGGATAAAATCGTTTTTACTGTTTTTGTACCTGCTACACCTGATGCAATAGTTAGAAAACCGCTTGAGTCAAGATTTAGGAATTTACTAAACTCATCAGCCAAATAGAAACGACCATCTGGAAGCCCGATCAATATCCAAATATCAACTGGTTTGTTATATGCTGGAAAATTGACTGACAGTTCCATCTTTCCGCTGAGAGTTCCTGCATTACCAGCACTGCTGACGATATTTCCCACGTAAACAGGAGCAGACAAAGGGTTTGCGGTTGCATCTATAACTGAAATGCTGTTGGGCGGAGAGATTACTTCAATATTTTGATGAGTATCAGCCCATACTTCATTGGTCGTGCCTGCAAATATAAAAGATGTAAGCACTACCATTTCAATAGTTAAACATACCAAAATTACAAGTTGTTTATGATTTATTGCTCTCATTTTTCCCCCTTTATTGTTTATCGCCCTGAGCTAAAGCTCTGGGCTTCTTTTAAGGTGTAGCCGAGGGCTTTACCCAACGACTGAAAAATTGAATAAAAACTAAAATATTTCTTTCATTACTTGTAAGGGACAATAGTTGTCGGAGTTTTGAAATCACTTTCATCACCAGAGCCGCAAGTAATACGTCCTGTAATCGTGGAGCCTGTATATTTTCCTTTTATTGAGTAGCTACCTGTTTTGTCAATAATGTCTATATACTCGTATTTAAAGGATACATCCCATATATACCGAGGGTCTGAGCTTGTAGAGTAACTGCTGTTAGGAACTACTGTTCCTTCTCCACTTACAATAACGTTAGAAACATTGGTACGCCTGCTGATTGTTACATGACCTCCCAAAACCTCTATTTTAAGATCTGATAACCAAATTGATTTTTCACACGCTTGAAATGAGAATACTCTAAGTTCTTCACTTAAATCGCGATAGGGTGGGATACTTTCATTGTCAATTTTAATATTAATTGCACACAGTTTTGTAGAATAACCGCCTTTTAAATTAAATGTATGTACCGTCCCCTGTTTTTCTTGTCCATTCGCTATAGATACTATAGTTGTATATAGAGTTTCATCATAAGGAGATGGATTACTTGCCATAAGATAGATATAATCTCCTGTATTTACATCAAGTTCGCATATATCTTCTTCAGTAATTATTCGTTCTGGTATTGGAATTGCGTCTGTTCGCTCATACTCTTTATTAAATTTATATACACTAATAGTGCTTCCTTTGCCTCCTGTGAAATATATCTTAATACCTTCATTTTCTTTATCTATAGATAGTGTCTCATTTTTTTCAGATAGTTCAGATATTTTATATTTTTTCAAAAATGAATCACCACTAAAAATACCCCAAGCCGCAAAGTCTCTGTAGTATTGAGCAAAAGTTAATCCATTGTATCCATTAAGTTGTTCAATAGGCGTAGATGTGGGACTTCCTTTTGCAACATGCTCAAACATATCCTTAAAGTTAAGCCCTTTTTTCTCAACCAAAAATTGAATAAAGGCAGATGCCGCATACTCATAGCTTTGCTCTAAAGTCCAACCATTCTTTTCCTCCATTTCTCCAGTAGTTGAGATTGGATAAGATAGAAAATCTGACCCAGTTTTTGCATGAAGATTCTCAAACTGTTTGCCAGACCATGCAGCTCTATTTCCAGCATATTCAGCCGCAGCCTCCATCCACCAGAGGTTATGAGGAGTTGTAAAACCAACTATCCCATAATATTCAGCCTGCACTCTATGAAAAAGTTCATGTCCTATGGTTACATAGCTATCATAATCTTTAAAATCTTTAAGAACGTTAGTTGGAAAATGAATATTTTCCCAAACTTTTTCGTAGTTTGGGCTACTTCGAAGAGCTACCCACCAAGAGTCAATTTTAACAGTAATAGGGTTCTTAGTACTTCCCCATAGCCAACCTGGTTTTGTTATAGGGTCTTTGAAGTTATAAAGATCAACATAGTTTTTTAATGATATTTCTAAAAGATTACCGATATCTTGAATGAATTTGGGATCAGTAATGTTATACGATGTTATTGGGTAAAGTGGAGACTTATAAGTTATCCTACTCCATGAATTATCATTAAGCGTGACATCGTTCTCTATAGCTGATTTGCTATAAAGTAGTCTGAAATTCCCTTCTAAAGTTACATAGACATCATTAAGAAGTTTCTCTCCAGCCCATGTTACAGGTATTGTTGCCACAGCAACTGTTCCAATAACAACCCACTCAATCAGTGTTAGATGGTCAGTATAAAAACTCAAGGTTTGATTTGCTACATCTACCTTATAAGGCAGTGGCAGCCAAAAATTATCTTGCTCATTCCACCTCATAACCATTAGCTGTTCTTCAGCAGGATATTGAGGATTTAGTAGGTCAGGGTTATATTTTAACTTTATTTCAATATAATCATTAAGCTGTTCTAACCCATCAATGCTAACATCAAAAGCAAAAGTTTCTGCAAATGGAGCTATTGAATTAACAGGGGGATTTTCTACTTTTGAAATTGAAAGCGTTCTGGTTTTATCTAAAATACCAGAAGGAATAGTTACAACTATTTCATCATTATAATTGATAATTTGTTCATTTAAAGATGGTGATAATGATTTTGAGATCAACGGAGTG
>JADFZJ010000098.1 GCA_015232555.1 Desulfamplus sp.
ACAACTATCTCTGGACAAGATTGATATACCCATAGTGAAAGATTCTTATAAATTGATAAAGGAGTCAGCAAAAGATTTCTTAGAGGTTGAATTAATCGAAAACAATGTTAATGACTGCTATTTAGCTGTTAAGAAGCTCGATGGTCCCAATTGGCTTTTTGTTAGGGTACTTCCGAGAAAACTGATCAGAGCGGAAGCTCACGCAGCAGCCTTAAAGGTCTTTGTTGAGGGTATGCTGATACTCTTCTTTATTCTTCTGATTGTCTATCTTGTCATGAGAACTCAGGCGGAAAAACCGCTTTCACAGTTGACCGTAGCTGCTGAAAGAATAGGGTTGGGCGACTACGGAGCAGTTGCTGACCGCTCTATACCGTTACCACTTGATGCAGAAAATGAGATCGGTCTATTATCATCTCGTTTCGTAGAAATGGCGACAAATATCCGAGACTCTCAGAAAAATCTGGAGCGAATAGTTGAGGCTCGAACAAAAGAGCTGGAACAAGCAAATGCCAATCTTATGGAGCTTAGTCTTTTAGACGGTCTTACGGGTGTCCACAACAGGCGAGCTCTTGATCGAAATCTTATCCGTCTCTTCTCTGATGCTGAAGCAGGGCTTGGCGTATTTTCAATAATGATGATTGATGTGGATTTTTTCAAACTCTTTAACGATACCTATGGACACACTGAGGGAGATGTCGTCTTGAAACAGATAGCCCAAGCCATAATGGAGAATATCCGAGATGATGACCGAGTTTTTAGGTACGGGGGTGAAGAATTTATGGTGATATTTACCAACGCAGATATAGCGACTGCCTCCTTAGCTGCTGAACGCGTTGTCCAAGCAGTTCGAGATATCAAGATTGTCCATCAAAAAAGCACTTATGGAGCAATAACCATAAGTGCTGGTGTAGTACAGGTAGATAATCATCAATCTCCAAATGACCTGATTCAGGAAGCTGACAGCAAACTCTATCAAGCAAAAAGCAAAGGGCGAAATTGCATTGTGGTTTGAGAGTCAAGAGAGTTATTGGTTATATTTTACACAGTCTTAGAGCCTGTTTAAAAATTATTTGTAACGGCAAAATGAATCAGCAATTATTATTAAAGTAGGTGTTCCATGATATAATGCCCCTGTAAATAATGACGAGTTAGAGACAGGAGAATCAGTCATGGAACGAACCAAGTATAGTAGTGATTTAACAGACAGGCAATGGGAAATAATAAAACCTCTTTTAGTCCTATCCGAGTCAAGAGCGGGACGTCCGCCTAAATATGATTTGCGGGAAATTATTAATGCCATTCTTTATATAGTGCATACAGGCTGCCAATGGAGAGAACTGCGCATGATTTTCCGAAATGGCAGAGTGTATATTATTATTTCAGCAAATATAAAAAAACAACAGATGGTCATTGATTCATATGTCAATACATAGAGGTTTGCGTGAACAATTAGGTAAAGAGCCTGAACCGTCTGCTGCCATAATTGACAGCCAATCTGTGAAAACTGCTCAAATGGCTGATACAAGAGGCTTTGACGGACACAAGAAGATAAAAGGCAGAAAACGTCATATTGTTGTTGATACACTTGGTTTTCCACTTGTAGTTAAAGTTCATGATGCTAATTTATCTGATAGTAAACAGGCAATGGATATTATGCAGACTCTGTTTTTCTGGTTTTCAACAATAAAACTGATTTGGGCAGACGCTGCCTATAAAGGAGAACTTGCAACCTATCTATTGTGTTCTTTTCTATGTGAGCTTGAGATTGCAGCAACTCTTAAAACTAAAGGATTTCAGGTTGTTCCGAAAAGATGGATTGTAGAAAGAACTTTTGGATGGTTTCAATGGGACAGACGCCTTATGATTGACTATGAAAGACAACATCTTACATCTGAAACCATGGTATATATAGCATCTATTGGTAAAATGCTTAGACGTTACAAATAATTTTTAAACAGGCTCTTAGATTCAATATAAGCCATTTTAAGAGGTATAAAAATTGGGGGATACAATCTAAGGGGTTGTTGCTAAAAAATCGATTGTGGGGCATTATACAAGGTTGTTTCTGCTACATAAAAGCTTAAAAATAATGATAGGGTCATACGAGACACTTATTTTATCAATTGACAACTTTTTTAGGTCTATGATACAAACTATAAATAGTAAATTCAAATCTTATTGATAAGGAGGTTCTATGTTAGCGATTATTAATGGAGTATATCGTATGGGCAGAGTTGAGTTAGAGGAGAAACCCGTTAATATTCCAGATGGGAGTAGAGTTCTGATTACCTTTATTCAATCTGATGGTAATATAGACTTACAATCAAGGGGCATTGATAAGGAAGCAGCAGGAGAGTTGCGCTCACAATTATCGATGTTTGCGGAAGATTGGGATAAACCTGAAATGAGCGTATATGACAATTATGATCTATACAAAGTTAATAAAATATAAGCGTGGTGATGTTATATTGGTTCTGTTCCCAAATTCAGACTTGAGAACGGCTAAACTACGACCAGCAGTAATTGTGCAAGCAGATAATCTTCAAACTGAACTGTCTCAAATAATTGTAGCTATGATCAGCAGTAATCTTAGTCGTGCCGCACATCCAAGTAGAATTCTTTTAAAACTTAATAGTCCAGAAGGGTTGCAGTCAGGTTTACTTACAGATTCAGTGGTAATGACTGATAATCTTGCGACAATTACTGAACGTGCTATTGATCGTGTTATAGGTGATCTACTGATGGATAAAGTAGATATAGCATTAAGGCATACGCTTAATTTGTAAATAATACCTATTTGTCTTTTAATTAACATTATATTTATGAGCACTAACTCATAACATCAATATTCCCTTCCTTCTCCTTCCAAATCTTGTAATTACACTGTGTAAAGCCGTTACACTCAATTACAAGACTGTAACAGGTTTGACAACCCTACCATTTTGCATACTAAAAAAGCCCCTTTAACCCCCATTTTCCTCTTCTTTGTTTCATATAAAAATACACTTTTTGTAATCGTTTTGTAATTACTTTGTAACGAGTAAAAAAAGTGTAATTGCCGTGTAAAAGTAGCTTAAAAACACAATAATCATCTTCCAAATTTGGAAAAAAGTATGAGAACAACCAGCTACACAACATGCCCCAACACCTGCAACTTAACTTCAAATATCCAGTATTAACAACCATGCTGGAGCTTCCTCCTTCCTCTATCGTGGTCAAGCCCTTATATACTGCCTCCCATATTTTGAACATGCCTTATCGTTATTGCTACGTTGTAAAATATAGCAATATTTTACATTTGTCTCTATCTCATTTCAATTTAACGCCAAATTATGTGGATGCGGAATCCTCAGTATTAAAATGAAAGGAATATACATATCTTTTTAATATAGGGGCTAGGGCATGAGTTATAGCTTCCAACACTCTACATACACAGCTACCATACTCACATCATAAACAATCTATTGCAGATTAAACCGTCTCGTTCAAACACACACCTCCCCCCCTCTATCCCAGGGCTGTTAAGTTCTAAAATATTTAAAAAGTTCTTTGACATTACTGGCAAAATAAATTGATGCAGCTTTGATGGAATCAAAGCCGATTTCTCTACAGATGTTAATGGCTGCATTTTTGAGCAATG
>JADFZJ010000099.1 GCA_015232555.1 Desulfamplus sp.
TTGTAATGATGAAGAAAGCCGTGTGGACTTCTATTTGCAACAAGTAATTGACAAAAAAGATGAATTAAAACAATTAGCGAATTATATTGTAGCAGATGGAGCTTATGCAAAACAGAAGTATGTAGATGGGCTTTTGGAAAAAACAGAGTTGCATTTAATCTCTAAATTGAGAAAAGATGCTGATTTAACTTATCTCTATACTGGTGAAATTAGTAAAAGTAAGGGTAGAAGAAAACAATATGATGGTAAAATGAATTGTAAGCAGATTGACAAAAAACGTTTTGAACTCTGCTGTATTGATGACGATTTATATGTATATACTGCTGTAGTTAGAAGTAAATTTTTGAAACGTAATATAAGGATAGCTTATGTTGAGTACAAAAAGAACAATTCATATTCAATTTTGTTTTCAACAGATACCAAACTTGGTGGAGACTTTATATACAGATATTATAAAGCTCGTTACCAGATTGAATTTTTGTTCAGGGATTCGAAACAATATACAGGATTAAACCACTGTCAGGCTCGAAGTGAAAACAAGCTTAATTTTCATTTCAATGCCTCTTTGACTGCTGTATCGCTTTCAAAAGCCGATTCTATCCTCGAAGAACCATTAACTGAGGAAGTGTTCTCTATGTGTGATATAAAAAGCATTAATTTCAATCAGTTATTCCTTGATAGATTTATTGCAATCTCAGAGATTGAGCTAAGTTGCAATAAAATAGCCGAGGCTTATGACGAAATGCTGAAATTCGGGAGAATAGCAGCATGATTTTTACCGAACCATTGCAACAAAAATATATTAATAATGCGAATTAAGGGTTGACCAATCCATTGAAATCCTTAGTGTTGAAAGTCTCAATTTTTAACACTAAAATAAGGAGTAACCAATGGATTGGCGTGAACTTTTAATAACCATATTCGTCTATGTTTGTCAAAAATATAAAGAAGAGCTTCAATTTTACTGTAAACGAATGAGCAATAACCATAAAGAACCAAGTTTTATTGATGAAGAGGCTATTACGCTCTATTTATTCGGCATCATTCAAGGACATTCAAAAATTAAAAAAATTCATAAATATGCTCAA
This sequence comes from Desulfamplus sp., assembly GCA_015232555.1. Taxonomy (GTDB): domain Bacteria; phylum Desulfobacterota; class Desulfobacteria; order Desulfobacterales; family Desulfobacteraceae; genus Desulfamplus. Next base: position 1,089 of record JADFZJ010000099.1, read on the forward strand.
GATCATCTTCTTGACTGGTTTCCTGCTCTACCCTCATATGTTGCTTTTGTTTATAGGCTGAATAGATTGAATAATGTCTTTCCCTTATTTATCCAGCATATTTTGAATGATTTTCCACACAATGAAGTCTTACAAAATATACGTTTAATTGATTCGATGCCGATTATTATGGCAACTGCCAAACGCAGTTCTCGAGCTAAAGTAGCAGTAGAAATTGCAAACAAAGGATATTGTTCATCAAAAAATATGTATTATCACGGGGTCAAGCTGCATGTTATGGCTCTTAAAAGAGAACAACAATTGCCTATACCAGAATATGCTTTAATCTCTTCTGCAAGTGAGCATGATCTAAACGTGTTCCGCCAGATAACTCAAGAAATTTATGGAGTTCAAATCTTCGCTGATAAAGCATACATAAATGAGGCTGAGCAGGAATTGCTTGCACAAAACCATCAAATACATTTGTTAACTCCTGTTAAAAAGAAAAAGAATCAGGAGCAATTATTTTTGTTTGATCAATTATTATCTACATCTGTAAGTAAGGTTCGCCAGCCCATTGAATCACTTTTCAACTGGATTCAGGAAAAAACAAATATTCAAGCAGCATCTAAAGTTAGAGCTTATAATGGACTTATGGTTCATGTTTTTGGCAAACTTGCTGCGGCTATGATTCTTTTACTTATGAACCCTTAATTCACATATATGGTATATATTCCAAATATTACTGAGGAGGATATGCCATAATGAGACCAGAAATAAAAGATGATCGTCAACTACGAGCTTTGACCGGAGTGCCAACAGAAAAATGGGGAACTCTAGAAAAAGCATTTGATAGTGCATTAAAGGAAGAGAAAGAGCGAGTGTATGAGGAAGAACTTTTGGCAGGAAAGCGTAAGCGTAAACTCGGAGGAGGTCGGAAAGGCAAATTACCCACAGTGTATGATAAGTTGCTTTTTTTGCTTTACTATCTGAAAGTTTATCCTACCTTTGATGTATTAGGAGCACAATTTGGTATGAACCGTTCCAAAGCCTGTGAAAATATTCATGCCTTGTTCCCTGTTCTTTTAAAGACTCTATCGAATCTCGGAGTTCTACCTTACCGTGAATTCAAAACTGTTCAAGAGTTTCGTTCTGCCTGTGAAGGAATAGATCAAATATTAATTGACGCTACAGAGCGTAGTCACCGCCGTCCTTCTGATAATGAAGAACAGAAAGATTTGTATAGTGGAAAAAAAACGTCATACGATAAAAAACACAATCATTTCAACCGTATGTAAATGGATACTGTTTGTTGGAAAGACCTGTTCAGGTCGTAATCATGACTACACTATGCTCAAGAATGAGTTTTCACCTGAGCATCAATGGTTTGAGACTATTAATGTAGTTGTAGACCTTGGTTATCAGGGAATAAAAACTGATTATAAAGGCGAACGGATTGATATACCTCACAAAAAACCACGTAAAAGCAAGAACAATCCAGAGCCTATACTCACAGATGAACAAAAATCTGACAATCATGCTTTGAGCAGTGTGAGGATTTTGGTTGAAAATGCTATTTCAGGCATCAAAAGATTCAATATTTTAGTACATGCTTTCCGTAATCATAAAGATAACATGGAGGATGATTCTATAGTATTGGCTGCTGGTCTATGGAACTTTTTATTATTATAAACTATTACGGAACAACTCTAATATAAACTATTACGGAACAACTCTAATATGATGGTAAAATGAATTGTAAGCAGATTGACAAAAAACGTTTTGAACTCTGCTGTATTGATGACGATTTATATGTATATACTGCTGTAGTTAGAAGTAAATTTTTGAAACGTAATATAAGGAT
>JADFZJ010000009.1 GCA_015232555.1 Desulfamplus sp.
AGTAGGAGGTGTTTTTAGGTTCTCTAAAAACTCCCTTGTTTAAATATTGTTACGTTCCAATACATAAAAACCTCAGCAAAAAATTGAAAGTATGGGCATTGTTTATCCTATCAACTTATTTATTATTATATTCCTATCTCCAAAAATTCGGAGATTAAATTCCACTTTTCTTCATAATGTTCGTAGTTAGGTATGTCTTTCATATTGACTTTACCCCAGTCTTTACTGCGAGGTGCAAGCTGAACAAGTTCAACTGGAAATACATAATATTTTGGTGGCAACACTTCTTTTTTGCCATCTTTTGAGCCACGATTTAGCAATACCACAACCACGAAATCACACTCAAAATTTTTGATAGGAAATCCCCCTGCACCAGTTCTCCATCTGCTCTTAACTTGAATCATAGCAGACTTGTTTGATTCTGGATTAGTGGCAACTAAATCATAACCAGGCATATTGGTATACGTTTTATAGGAAGCTATTTTATTTAAAAGAAGCTGACCTAATACAAGAAATTCAGCTCCTTCAGCTTCAAGCCTTGTGTCTAATCGTGACATGATACTACCAAATGAATAGTGATTGTCTCTAATTTACAAATCAGATTCAGGATAATAGGTCTTATCAAAAGCCTGCTCTAAAGTGTATGGACAACTCTGTGGAAAATCAGACTCAAACAGCCCTGTCTCTAAAGCTGCATATTCGATAGCATCAGTGTAAGCATCTGTTATTTTTTCTTCAATTGAAATTAGTATGCAAAAAGCTCTTGCAAACAGTTAATTATTTCGAGTTGAACGTTTTTGGTAATTATACCAATTCTTTGAATTAATCTGGATTTATCAACAGCTCTTATTTGATCCAATAATATTAATCCATTTTTGTCTTGGAAATCACATGGGATTCTTGTTGGAAATGTAAACCCCTTGGATGTCATTGGAGCAACAATAACGGTTTTCAGTGCGGACATTTCATCGGGGGAAATGACAACACAAGGTCTTGTTTTTTGAATTTCAGAACCTTGAGTTGGGTCTAACTGTACCAACCAAATATCAAATCTATGAATGTTTGGGTTTACCATTCCCAATCACCTTTAGTAACCAATGGTGCTTCTAACCATTCCATATCTTCATTGCTTGATGCTTGGAACTGATGAGCTTTATCAAAATGTTCTTTCCAACCTTCTCTGTGTTTTTTTACTGGCTGAATCAATAGTCCATCGTCAGTCACTATAAATTTCAGTTCTTTATCTCCCAAATGAGCTTGCTCAATAATTGCTTTTGGAATTCGTATGCCTTGAGAATTTCCTATTCTGATTAAAGTTGTCATTCCTACCTCTATATGTGGATTATGTAATTACTTTATAGCCACACACGGATTGATTGTCAAATTGTAATTAAGGAAGCATTGGGACTAACCATATTATTATCAAGCTATCCATGACCATATATCACGGATAGCTTGCAAATATTAAATCTTACCACCCATCAGGCAGTTTTTGATCTGATTTTTCACCAAGTTTCTCTTTTAGTTTGGCAAGACACGGACAGGCATAGTGCATGTGTCCCTCTTTAAGGTTCTGCCGTTTGGGATAGCCATTAAGCACTGTATAGTTCGGTAACGCTCTTTGGCAGCTCTCCATTTAACAATATGAATGAGCGGCAGTGCATGAACTCGCGACCAAGCTTTTCCTGTCGGGCGGCAAAAGTATCCAGTACCTCGGCACGAAATTCACGCCCCAGAGCCAACAGCCTTCCTTGATCTATTCCTGTATCAACCCCAATCTCATGGAACATTGTAACCATGTCTTCTGTGGAAACCAGACCATGGTTAAAGTGATCACTGTAATAATCGCCCTCACGTCCTTTAATCGGAACGCCGTCAACCGTGTTAGCAGGTTGACCGCCAATTCCTGACATACATGATTCAAACCGAATAATGCCGGCTTTAAGGGCGGCTGCTGCATTTCTTAGTGCTGATGCCATGTTTTTGGTGTGAAAATGGGCAACGTAGAGTTTGGGGTCTGAATAATCACGACCGTCTGGTCCTTTGCCCATCTCTTTGGGATCAAGCACACGGCTAAAGAACTCATAAGCCTTGTGATAATCAGTAACAGAGCCGTCATGGTCAGCAAGTTCTATGTCATCTGCCCCGCAATCTAAATAGCGTTTTACAAAAGCAATGGCAAAGTCTAATTTTTCAGCCATGCTGTATTGCTTGTTAAATGTTTCAAAAGGACTGCCCCAAATGGTGCTGACGGTACCGTTTACTACCATGCCCCGACTATGGGCAGCTTTTATGACCTGTTCGGTCATTGCAAAGTACTGGTCATGCGTCTTGCCTGAATTGGCTTTCTGATGTTCGGGACAGGTTGAGGTCATCTGGAGTATTCGATCCGGACCAAACCCGGCATCAAAGTCCTTAAAGGCACGTTCTGCCCCTGTTTCATGGATGGAAACTGCTGTAAGCTCAACATCGCCGCCGTTGCGTTTCATCATTTCGCCTATGGTTTTGCCGTTAGGCATCTTAGTTTCGCTGTTCAGCAGCCGTTTTAGTACTTCCGTGGCATCGGGAAAAAAGGGGACAAATTTTGGATGTCCGTAGTTTGTGGCTTCCAAACGTTTAAAGCCTGCTATAATTAAGCCTTCCAAATATTTGACCTTGGTATCGGTATCTATGATGGTTTCCAGCGATTGTAAACCGTCTCTGATACTGATATCACTAAGTTCTACTTTTTTCCCTGCAAAATCTTTTTTTGATATATAAAGTTCTGACATTTTTTCCTCCTTTGTGGTGCTGTTATCTTTAGCCCGCCAGCAATTGACTTCTAAAATCTGAAATTACCAAATGATGGTTCACCAATCTCCTTTAACAGACTTACTTCAAACGCCATTCCTAACCACTCGCGTATTTCAGAGAATTTAAGAACTCCATCATTTAAAAGCCTTGATGCACAGAAAAACGGATGAGCTTCACCATCATATTTTGCAATCATCTTATCTTGAAACGCATCTTTTTCTTCCTGGGTCATGGGTTTGCCGCTGCCTTTACGTTTTGCCTCTTCAATCGAGAGAAGCACACCTCCAGCACTTTTTCCGCTCATAACAGAGGTTCTTGCCCGCATTGTGATAAACAGGAAATGTGGGCGATAGGCTCTTCCGCACATTCCATAGTTTGCAGCACCATTATCTGGACCTATTACAAGCTGAATCTTTGGCACCTGAGCACAGGAGACCGCTCTGACCAGATCTGCCCCATACTTACCGATACCCGCATGTTCAGAATCAGACCCTACCATAAACCCCGGGGCATTCTGGATAAACAGGAGAGGAATCTTCTCCTGAGAGCATCTTACAATCCACTCAGTTGCCTTTCTTGCAGCTTCATAAAAAATAATCCCAACGCGATTAGAGCAAATAACCCCCACAGGAAAACCTTTTATTCTGATTTTGCCGGTAATGATATTATCTCCCCGTCCCTGGGCATAGTCTTTTTTGTACTCCTGAAAGACACTGCCATCAGCAATGCACTCAAGAATCTGACGGGAATCTATAGCCTGATGAGGAAAGATTGGCATGTAATCATAAATATTGTCAGGCGGAATAGCAGGTTCTTCTTCCTGATAGCGGTGCAGGTTGATTGTCTGCGGTTTTTCAAGAGAGAGGATATCGCGAACTTTGGCAACTGCCTCAGCCTGATCATAGCAAAGATGATCTGCCCCTCCTGATATTTGGGTATGAACCGCAGCACCACCTAAATCTTCAGCAGAGATAGTTTCACCAGTAGCCATTTTGACTAAAGGAGGTCCGGCAAGAAAAGAAAATGACTGCTGGTCAATCATGATGGACTGACACGCCATAAATACAATATATGCACCGCCAGCAGTGTTGCCGCCTGTACTCATGGTTATCTGTTTCAAACCTTTTGCCGACATTCTTGCCATATTGTAGAAAATAGTGCCAAAATGCTGGTCATCAGGAAAAACATCAGCCTGCATGGGCAAAAACACACCGCCAGAATCGCCGATATAAACAGAATTGATACCGCACTGATCAGCAATTGCCTGTGCTCTCATGTGTTTTTTAAGTGTAATTGGAAAATATGTGCCAGCCTTGACTCTTGAATCGTGCCCCACAATCATTGTCCAGTTGCCATGTATTTTACCAAGTCCTGTGACAATAGCGGCACATGGCACATCGTCAACTCCTGGATAACCCATGCCAAAACCTGCAAGTTTAGAGAGTTCAAAGAATCTCGTGCCCGGATCTATCATATCTTGAATAAGGTCTCTAACAGGACGTTTATTTTTAGCAGCTAAGGAATCAACCGCCTTTTGTCCGCCGGGCCATGTTGCCTGATATTCACGTTCTGCAAGCAGTGCCTCTTCATTTTCCCAGAATGTTCTGTTTTCGCTCATAATTCTATCGTCCTTTATATACAGGTTTACGTTTTTCTCTAAATGCTGTTAATCCTTCAACTCGATCCTCTGTAGGAATGGTTACGCGATAAGCATTAGACTCAATGGCAAGACCAGTAGTCAAATCTGTCTCAACACCTTGATTGATTGCATATTTTGCCATCTCAACAGCAATTGGTCCTGTTTCAGCTATCATATCAGCCATTGCCATGCACTCATCAATAAGTTTTTCTGGCTCGCAAATTTTATTTGCAAGACCGATTGATAGAGCCTCGGCAGCATCAACTCTTCTTCCTGTAAAGATAAGCTCTTTTGCCTTTGCAACTCCTATAACTCTTGGAAGCCTTTGAGTTCCGCCGCCGCCAGGAATAATTGCAAGACGAGTTTCTGTCAGACCCATTACAGCAGCTTTTGAGACAATTCGTATATCAGATGCAAGGGCAAGCTCAGTCCCGCCGCCAAGGGCAATTCCATTTACTGCTGCAATTACTGGTTTATTTAAGTTTTGAACTGATGTGAGAAGATTTCTAATCGTTAGAATGAACTTTTTGACCTCATCTTGAGACAGAGTTCCACGCTCTTTTAAATCTGCACCAGAACAGAATGCTTTTTCTCCAGCACCTGTGATGATAACGGTCCTAATTTCTGAGCGATACTGTAAAGCATCAACTGCATCTCTTAAAGCATAAAGCATCTCAAAATTGAGGGAGTTCATAGACTTTGGACGGTTAAGGGTCAGTATAACTGTATGCCCTCTATCTTCTTGTATAAGAACTGGTTGGTTTTCTATATTTTGATTATTATCAGTAATCATTTATTACTCCATTAAATTATTTCTACAATTATAATAATTTTTTAAATTCTTCTATGGATAATCCAGCGTCTTTAGCAATTCCACCCATCGTAAAAGCATTGATAGGGTTTGCCCTTGGAATAGTTAGTATTCTTGAACCATCGGTCATAATAATATGACCACTCTGACGGACTACTTCAAATCCAACTTTTTTCAACGCTTTTACAGCCTGTTCATGATTAATTCCTGGTATTTTAGGCATTACGCAACCTGTATCTCTCTTATTTCATATCCTTGGCAAAGAGTTTCAGCTACTTCCTGATAATCTTTGATTGCATCAATGATATTTGCAATAGCTTCCTCTTCAGTATTGCCCTGTGACCAACAACCTGGCAACCCAGGAACAGAGATACTAATCCCTTCATCAGTTTTATGTAATGCTATTTTATATTTCATCTTGCTAAACCTTTATACAATTACGAAATAATTATTTAACACCCAATATACCTTGAAATTACAATCCTCTGAACCTCTGAAGTGCCTTCACCTATATCAAGAAGTTTTTGGTCTCTGTAGAATCTCTCAACATTATACTCTTTCATAAGACCGTAACCGCCATGAATTTGAACAGCATGATTTGCAACCCTTCCCATAAGCTCTGAACAGTAGAGCTTTGCCATTGCAGCCTCTTTCTCAAACGGGCGTTTCTCATTTCTAAGCCAGCACGCCTTATACATAAGATTTCTTGCACATTCGATCTCCATTGCACAATCAGCAAGTTTAAATGCAATAGCCTGAAATTTGGAGATTGACTGTCCGAACTGTTTTCTCTCTTTTGCGTATTGTAGAGCAAGATCGTAAGCACCTTGTGCACCACCAAGCCCCATTGCACCAATTGAGAGCCTTCCGCCGTCAAGAGTTTTGAGCATCTGATGAAATCCATCGCCCTGTTTGCCCAAGATATTCTCTTTTGGTACACGAACATTATCAAAATAGAGTTCAGCAGTGTTAGAGGCTCTCCACATCATTTTTTTGTGCATGGGAACTGCCTTAAACCCTGGAGTTCCTTTTTCAACTATAAAACAGGTATATTCAGGCTTACCGTTTGCCTTTGTACCAGTGATTGCCTGAACAGTTACACCAAGTGTCATTTCGCAGGCAGCATTGGTGATAAAAATCTTTGAGCCGTTGATAATCCAGTCATTTCCATCTGGAACTGCTGTGGTTTTACTGCCTCCAGCGTCAGAGCCAGCAGTTGGTTCTGTTAAGCCAAATCCCCAAAGAGCTTCACCCCGACATAACGGTGGAAGATATTTTTGTTTCTGCTCTTCTGAGCCAAAGTAATATAAAGGACCTATGCCAAGCGAGTTGCCAGCGGCAACGGTTGCAGCTTGAGAGCCGTCAATTCTGGCGACCTCTTCAACTGCTATAATGTATGAAAGATAATCCATACCCTGACCCTCATACTTTTCAGAGACAAACATTCCAAAAAGACCGATTTCTCCCATCTTGCGGGTAAGTTCAGTGGAAAACTCCTCCTTCTCATCAAGCTCGCTTGCGATTGGGGCAATCTCTTTCTGGGCAAAATTTCTTACCTCTTTACGGATCATCTCCTGCTCTTTTGTAAGATCAAAATTCACCTTGTATCCTCCTTAATTTCTATGAATGATAGTTCTTTAGTTTGGGCGATCTGATTATATTTTCAGTAATACTGCTTATTATAAATATAGTTCCGAACGAACGCTCAGTCTGTTTAAAACAGATATATATTTGTTGAATTGTTTTTGTCAACAATTTTTCAAAAATTACTCTAATTTTTTATTTTGGGCTTGATTTGATGGGGAATTACAAACTTATCACATTCAACCTTTCTAACACATCTTTGAAACTCTGCAAACCAGCCTCTAAATTCTCAATTATCTCTTCTGCAATCTCATCAGGTTCAGGCAGATTGTCAAGATCAGCAAGGCTTTTATCCTTGAGCCAAAAAATATCCAAATTTGTTTTGTCTCTGCTGATAATTTCACTGTATGAGAACTTTCGCCATCTATCTTCAGGGTTTGGCTCTCTGCCGGATTGCCGTTCGTGGCGATTTGACGGATTGTAGCAGGCTATAAAATCTGCCAAATCCTCTTTTTTTAATGGTCGTTTTTTTAGAGTATGGTGGATGTTGGTGCGATAATCGTAAATCCAGACCTCTTTTGTCCAAGGGTCTTTGCTTGCTGGTTTGTTATCGAAAAAAAGCACATTTGCCTTAACACCCTGAGCGTAAAATATACCAGTCGGTAATCGAAGAATTGTGTGCAGATCAGTTGTCTGCATAAGTTTTGTCCTTACAATTTCGCCTGCTCCACCCTCAAACAGCACATTATCAGGCACAACCACAGCAGCCTTTCCAGTAGTTTTGAGCATGGTGCGAATATGCTGGACAAAATTTAACTGCTTGTTTGATGTGGTTGTCCAGAAATCTTGACGGTTATAGACAAAATCCTCTTTTTCTTCTTCACCTTTATCGTTGGTGATGGTGGTAGAGCTTTTTTTCCCAAACGGCGGATTTGCAAGCACGTAGTCATAACGATTTCCACTGTCAGCAATCAGCGAGTCATTTGGAGATATCGGTACCTCTCCGTCAATTTCGCCTATGTTGTGTAAAAACATATTCATCAAACACAACCGCCGTGCACTTGCAACAATCTCATTACCTGCAAAGGTGTTGAATTTGAGGAGCTTCTTCTGCTCCTTGTCAAGCGGGTAGTTGTGTAAAAGATAATCATAAGCTGTCAGAAAAAAACCGCCAGTTCCGCACGCAGGATCAGCAATGGTTCTATCAGGTTCAGGACGGACACACTCCACCATAGCAAAAATCAAGGCACGCGGAGTAAAATATTGTCCTGCTCCAGACTTTGTATCTTCAGCATTTTTTTCAAGCAAACCTTCGTAAATATCACCTTTTACATCAGTGCCGAGCATTGTCCATCGCTCGCCGTTGATCATCTGGATAACCTTGTAGAGCATTGACGGATTCTGGATTTTGTTCTGAGATTTAACAAAAATCTGACCTAAAATCCCTTTTGCATTTGCAAGCTCTTTTAACAGCTCATTGTAATGGCTCTCAAGCTCTGCACCGCTTCGAGAGATAAGACTCTCCCAGCGGTATTTATCAGGTATGCCAAGATTTCGGTTATGAGGCGGAGTGCTGTATTCATCAGCCATTTTCAAGAAGATAAGATAGGTGAGCTGTTCAAGGTAATCACCGTAACTCACTCCGTCATCTCTTAAGGCATTGCAATAGCTCCACACTTTTGAGACAATGGAGGAGGTGTTGTTGTCATTCATTTCGTGTTTTTTATCTCGCTAATGTTACGTCAATATTTAGAAGTCGGATTTTATATCAGTAGTATGGATAGAAAAATGTTCTATCCATACTAAAACTACTGAACACATCTTTTTTTATTTCCCATCTTCGAGTTTACGAACGTCTTTGTTACCTTGCCAAATCTCAAATGCTATTACACCTCCTAATGCTACAATGCCGAAGAACATCGGAGAAAACAGAAAACCTTTCAAAGCAGCAGCCATTCCTGTTGCTGACGTTGCTTTACCTATTGTCGCGGCTTTAGCTGCTGGAACAGTTACAGCCGTTGCTATCTTAGCTGCTGGAACTACTGCTGTAGCTGGAATCGTTGGAGCTGCTGCAACTGCTGCTGCTTTGGCTGCTGGAATTGCGGCTGTCGTTGGAGCTGCTGCAACTGTTGCTGCTTTGGCTGCTGGAATTGCGGCTGTCGTTGGAGCTACTGCAACTGTTGCTGCTTTGGCTGCTGGAATTGCTGATGTTACAACGGATTCTTCAATCATGTTAATCTCCTTTTTGTTATCCTGATTTAGTTAATTTTCATAGGTTGACTAAAAAATATTCAACTTCCATCTTTAAATTGTGACATAACAGTTATATTCATTTAAATTCCCCCTATTACTGATGCCACCAATACACGATACTCCTCACCAGCATCCTCTATTCTGGCATTTACAATCTGAATATTAACATCGGGGTATAAAGTTTCTTTCTGTTCTATTAACAACCTTATATCCCCTTCGTGAGCTTTTGCTGTCTCCTCATCAAAATTGTTTATTGTTTTAAATTCTTCAATATATTGTTTGATTGTGGGTTCTCTATTTATAAAAGGCAAACAAGAGGTATTCCATGCTACACAAGCAGAACGGAGCAAATTTTCTTTTTCTTCTATAGTTGTTCCTATATCAATATATCCTTCGGCAACATTTAACAACATTGCCGATATTTTCTCCCTCTCAGGTCTTTTTAGATTCTTTTTCTTTTTCATATTTTACTCCTTTTGCCCTTATCCTCTCCAACAACACGCTCGCGGGTTCATCGTTTATTTTAATTCAGACTTACAATTTTATAAGCTCAAACAAACTAAATTTCGAGGCTTTTTTGTCAAATGTAAGAACAGCTTGACAGCCGTTTGTCTTAGCTGAATGTGCAATAAGCAGATCAGAAAGATCGTATTTATTACCCTGTGCAGAGTCTATAAATTGCTGCAAAGTTAATCGGCATTCAAATTTCAAAACAGGCATCAATAATAGATCGTTTATACAGTCTAAAATCTCAAATCTTCCAATATCATAGACAGCTTCTAAAACCCAAATTACTTCTAAAACTACAAGTAACGGCACAAATAACCTTGTATGTTCTGATTCAGCAGTTTGAAAAACTTCATAAACTCTCTTTGCTTGAAGCTCATCATCTTTAGTTAACAAACGAATTAAAATATTTGTATCAAGAGCCTTCATTTTTAAACTGTTGCCTCATTCTATTTCTAATTGCATCATCTATCTCTTCAATAGATACTGATTTTCTGTCAGGTTTATGAAGTTTGCCAAACACATCATCTACTGTTTTAAAAATTGGTTTTGCAATAGGTCTTATTACAGCCTCCATTTTATCAGTTATAATAATCTCAATTTTATCTCCGCTATTCAATTGCAGCGATTCTCTTATATTTTTCGGAATAGTAATTTGCCCTTTATTTGTAATGGTTGCTAAAGCCATGATTAATCTCCTTATAGTTAATAGAAAAAGATTCAATTACAACCTGCTCGTGCTTTTTCCGCCTTTATCCTCTCCAACAACACGCTCGCTGGTTCATCATTTGGGTCTTGTGGGACTAACTGACCTGAAAAGGCTTTCTTTAAGATGGATTGTTTAAGTGTGGCTGATTGTGTCAATGCTAATTCTATATCATTATCAAGTTTATCAATCACGGAAAGACATGAATCTATTTGAGAAATGATTTCAATTTGTTCTGTTTTTGAAAGTAATGGAACTGGAAAATTACTTAATACGGTTTTGTTTATTGATGCTAAGTTAGTTGTTTGCTTACCTTCTGCATCAAAATATTGTTGACCAAAAGAATTACCCCAATGAGAAATCAACTTGGAAAATGCTTCTGATTCTAAATAAGGAGTAGCTCTAAATACATGATTTTGAGTTATACAAGGTATTATTTGTGATTCCCAAATCCAACCCCTACCGAGCTTATCCCTGTCTCCGCCTTCATTGAATAATATATCCCATTGTTTTAATTCTAATTTTTTTAATTGACAGCGTTCAATCTGCATGGTTTTTATCTCGTCTAAAACCAGTTTGCCTCTTTGCACATTTGCTACTCTCAAATAACTCACTTCTATTGGGTCGCCCAATTTTTTTGATTTACTGAGTGCCTGACCAGAGCCGATTTCAGCAACTTCGGATAACCTTACATATAGCCAATCTTGGGGTAAGTTGAGCAAACCATTTAATTCTTCAGTTTTAATTAAAGAAGCACTATTCAATCTAAAAGGCTTACTCGGCTTTTTCCCCTTCTTTCCTTCCGATTCCCACAGCTTAACCGCAGATTCCCACTCCTCAAGCTGCTGCTGATAGCGTGATTCTCTTGCCTGTTTTATCTGTTCTAAAAGCTCGTCAGCGGGGATAACCTTATCTGGATTCTCTTTTCTCCATTGTTCCGTGAGTTTGCCTTCAAATGCGTGTTTCAGCAAAGATTGACGATACAATATAAGCAATTCGTTTGCCTTTTGCAAGGATTCAACGCCTTTGTCGATTTCGGAAAATAGCTCCTCAATTTTCGTGACGATTCGGTGTTGTTCGTTGAGAGGTGGGAGGTTAAAAGACAAGCGTTCAATATATTGCTTACTTATTGCACTAAATGTTGATCCTGTGCCTTTAGATGATAGTTGACTTTCAATACATCTAAACAGCCAGAACACAAAATTATTAGGTATTTTTCCTAACGGATGAATTGCACATAATCCACGTCCAATACAACATTTTTCAAATGCCATATTTGTAGGTCCAACTGGTGCACGGACAGATAATAAAGTCGCTCCTTTTCTGGCAATCTTTACGGGCTTGGAGCAATATTTGACTGCTATTGGAAATTTTTTATCAAATTCAGCTTTTCCCTGAAAAAAGGGTAGCCCCTCTTTTTTATTATTATATGTTTCAGACGGCGGAGACTGCCCCATTACAATATCTGTGAAATCAGGTAAATTCACACGAACCCAACCTTCAGGTAATAGCATTTTTTCATTATCCATTAACCACCACACCTTCATATTCAATAACACGATGACCACATTTCTTTCTGCCAATCACGATAAACGGATATTCCGATACTAATAGATTCTAAATCTTTTGATAGTGCCTCTACATGTGTAGCTAAACGGCGAATGTTTATATGCAATACACCATCAAGGGTTTTATCTCCATTCTTGGTTGTTGGATAACGAAATGAAAAAGAATCAGGGTCAATTTGTGAAAATTCTCTTATTACGTGTTCAGCATATTTTAAGTCAGGAGATTCTTCTTCATTATCAAATGATTTCAGTATAATTTTTTTTGCTAAACACCATAAATCAAATATCTTATGGTGCTTTGGAAAATCATTTCCTTCTTCCAATAGGATTCGACCTTCTCTAATAATCTCTTTTAGCCTCAATTCTATGTATTGACGGTAAAGAAAAACGATTGGATATATCAGAGTATCTTGCTCATTTTCTGCCACAAGCACATATTCAACAAGCAGATCGCCTGCTTCTTTGTATCCTTTAGCGTATAAATGAATAGGATCATCTGAGAAATTTAAACAAGCATTTGCTTTCCAATCATGATCACAACAAAAAACAGGTTCTATTTCCATCACGCAACCAACGCCTCATTTAATTTAACGCCCATAGCTTTTTAGCCCACGGCTGTAATTTATCTTACTCAATACTCCAAATTATCTTAATTTTGCTTTATTTTGAAAATCAGACATAACAATCTACTCATTTATTAACATCATTATCTGTTTTATATCTTTCAAAAAGCTCTTGTTTGATTCTGCTATTGCTGGAAGCCCGTATTATTTCCACTCTGCAAACAGCTCTTTTTAAACTAATTTTATATTTAGAAGGCAGAGTATCAATATCAAACCCATTAAGATTTTTAATCAATCCGCCAGCTTCTAATTTCCATCTGTTCTCTGTGGTAGAATCAAATTCTCCAAAAAAACTGATAAAAGTTGCAACTCTTTGTAATCCATCAACTAACTCCCAAATTCCCTCTTTATCCTCTGCCACAAAAATTGGAGGAATTGGAATTGATAGGAGTATTGACTCTATAAGTGCTGTTTTTTGTTTAGAAGTCCACCTAAAAAGGCGTTGATACTCTGGGCGGATTATTAATTCTCCATTTTTGTAAAGATTAATCAACTCTCCAAATGAAATATCCATTCTATCAGTAGAAAGTTTACCTCTCTCCTCAGAAATCTCTTTTTCTAATGCATCTTCTTTATCTTTTAAATCATTATCCATAACTAACTACTCCTATTAAAAAACACTCTGCTTTAATCGTATTTATTTCACCCTCTTTACATCACGCCACCAGCACCTCATTCATCTCATTTATGATTAAATCCATACGCTCTCCAAACAACTGATACATCTTGCCCAGCCCTCCATGTGAGTCAAACGGTGCCATATCCAAATCATCACGCTCAAAGTGAAACGAACTGCTGATATGGTCAGAGATCATTCTCAACCAGTTCATCTGCTCTTCATTGAATTTCTCTCCAGCACCTGCGTGAACCTTGAAAATCCACTCCTGAAAGTTTTTTCTAACAGTGCTGTGATATGGTGTAAGCTCTTGATCAAGACCTGTAACCCGCCGAATCAGTGCAACCAATGCTGTAAGTTCGTTCAGCGGTGATTCTTTGATTTCATCAAGAGCCTGATAAGCTTTCCAGACATTCAACGGTGCAAGGCGTGGTTTGTCTGATTTTAGTTTATCCATAACATCTCTTATCATCTTAAAAGTTATATCTCTTCTTCTGTGCGGCTGATCGTAGTAGATGGTCAAAGCCTCTAATTCATCTTTGTGCTGTTCAAAATAATCCTTCAACTCCTGAATCAGGCTGATTGCGTTCTCCTTGGAATCCTGCTGCCACTCTGATTTTATTATCTCATCAAGATTTTCATGGTCAATTGTCTGCTCTTTTTCTCGTCTGATGGTGTCTAAAAGTTCGACAATCTCACCTGTAAAGAGATCGCCGGCTTCGACACAAAGCTCTGACTGTGCTGTTTGTCTTACTTCGTCAGTAATATCTGAGCCTGATTGTTCTGCCAACTTTGATGCCCGTTCTTCAACATAATCAGCATCAATGCAGTTGAGCAGAGTTTTAGTAATGTCGGTCAGGGGTTTTCCTGTGGTCTCCCTGATTTTGTCCTGCTCTTTTTGAGTCAACTGCTTGTCCATTCGTGCTAATCTTCCGGCTAAAGATGAGATTGCATCTTCGTCACCCGCACCCATCATAATTCCCATCATCAGGTCTTTGAGTGGGACTGAGGGCTTTGTAATCAACGGCTGACTTGATGTTTTCAGGGATTTGGTTACGCCGATTGCATCAACAATAACGTAGTGGGTTTTGGCGTATCGTGCTGATGGGGTAACTCGTTTGAGATCATCAAACCCGAGGGTGCGTGTTCCGCGTCCTTTCATCTGTTCAAAGTAGTTACGGCTTTTGACATCACGCATGAATAAGAGACACTCAAGCGGTTTAACATCAGTGCCAGTTGCAATCATATCAACAGTTACAGCAATTCTTGGATAAAATTCATTGCGGAAACTTGAAAGTAGAGTGTCAGGGTCTTCGCCTTTTTGAACAAGTTTGCCCTGTTTATCAACAATATCTTGTGAAGCCTTGTAGGTGATTTTTTTGCAAAATTGGTTGCTCTCTCCAAATTCTTCACGCACAGTACGGATAATGTCGTCAGCGTGGCTGTCTGTCTTTGCAAAAACCAGTGTTTTGGGGATTTCTGTTCTCTCTGGAAATATTATCGGCAGCTTCTCTTTAAATTCACGGATAACAGTGCGAATTTGATCAGGATTTACAATATCCCTGTCAAGCTGACGTGCGGAATACTCCTCATCTTCATCCTGCTCTTCCCAGCGTCTTTTGCGGGTCATTCGCTCCCGTTTTTCGACCAGCTTGCCTTTTTCGATTGTTGCACCTTTTTCTGTTATCAAAGTTCCGATAAGGTAAATCTCATTGCCCACATTCACGCCATCAGCAACAGCTTTTTCATGGCTGTAGTCTGACACCACATTCTTCTTGAAAAAGCCGTATGTGCGGTTGTCAGGAGTTGCCGTAAGTCCTATAAGAAAAGCGTCAAAGTAATCAAGCACCTGCTGCCAGAGATTGTAGATGGAGCGGTGGCATTCGTCTATAAAGATCACGTCAAAAAAATCAGGGGTTATTTTGTCGTTGTAAACCACAGGAAGTGGCTCTTTTCTTGAGATATATTTTTCAGCAGGGTTTATCTCTTCCTGAGATTCGTCCAGTTCTTCGCCTTTCAGGATTGAGTAGAGACGCTGAATTGTGCAAACGACCACCTGACTTGTTTTTGCAATATTTGGGCTTGTTGGACGCTGGACAGTGTAAAGCTCTGTAAATTTTCGGTTATCGTCAAACGGAGTATATGCCATCATCTCCTGTTCTGCCTGCTTGCCAAGATTTTTAGTATCAACAAGAAACAGCACTCTTCTTGCTCGTGCGTATTTTAGCAGACGATAGATGGATGTAATGGCTGTGTAGGTCTTGCCTGCACCTGTTGCCATCTGGATTAGTGCCTTTGGTCTGCCCTGTTTTAACGAAGCCTCTAAATTGGTGATAGCTATCTGTTGACACTCTCGCAGATTTAGTTGAGTTGCTGCCATTGTTTGAGGGGAAAGGTTTTCAGGAACAACTTTAATGGGATTAAACTCTGGTATATCTTGAATACGTGAGCGAAGAGAGGGAATTTTAATTTTTCGTGCAAGCTCTTCAGGTCGGTGAAAGGTAAATATTTCTCTGGCACGGGGTTTTGGGTCTCTGCGATCAGTGAACCATGTTACAACGCCTGTGCTTTCATACAGAAATGGTAATGGTTTTGGATTGTTTATCCATTTGAGTTTTGCGTTGCTGTATCCTGTAGTCTGCTCTTCTACAGCATTCAGGTGAAAGCCTTCATCTGCCTTTTTAGCCTCAATCACGCCAACTGGCTTTTTATCGACAAAGAGCATGTAGTCAGCAGGTCCAACATCAGTCTGATATTCTCGAACAGCAACGCCTCTTGATGCTGAAAAGTTGATTTTGTTCTTATGCTGCACCGTCCAGCCAGCTTGAACAAGGAGGTTGTCGATTTTGTCGCGGGCTTTCTGTTCTGGATTCTGGTTTGTAGGTGGCATATTCTTTCAAGTGGACTCTTTTATAATTATACTGTTCAAGGTCATAAATTGAGTTTTATCTAAACTGTAGAGACGCACGGCTATGCGTCTCTACTTAGAATAAAAAAGTTCAATTCATGCCAGCTTAGAGTATAGTTGAGGCTGTTAAGTCATGGAATTACAAACGCTTATCAACTCTTGTGTAATATGTTGTGCATGATAAATTTTCTCAAGAGATCAAGAGGGATAATCAGAAGTGCAAGTCCGATTATCAGAAGCCACTCATTGAAGACAAGTCCGTAAGTTCTTAGTATAACTCCGCCAAGGTAGGTCATTATAACCTGTATTACAAGAATGGAGGACATAACCTTTACAAACCCCATATTCTGGGTAATGTGCTCAAACAGTTTCATGGTCTCTGTTCTTGCGTTCAATCCGTTCAATATGCTTATAAATACAAAGAACGAGAAAAATCCAGTGTATAGGTACATATCGTGCTTTCCATCAGGTCCAAATCGGAAAAAGTCTGCTATCCAGCCTGATGTTAGGAAAAATATACTCAATGAAGATATAAAGATACCGCCCATCAAAATAGAACTCCACATGTCAGGAGAGACAATCTTTTCGTCACGCCGTTTAGGAGGCTCGTTCATATATCGTCTGAGGGCTGGCTCTCCTCCAAATGCAAGAGCTGCAAGCGTATCCATTACAAGGTTGACCCAGAGCATCTGTGTAATTGTAAGAGGTTGAACAAGTCCAATTAGAGGACCTATAAACGAGATAAGAACGGCACTGACATTTATCGACAACTGGAATATAATAAACTTTCGGATACTCTTGAAAATTGTTCGTCCGTATAGAACAGCCTTTTCAATTGAGATAAAATTATCGTCAAGAATAACAATATCACCAGCCTCTTTGGCAACCTCTGTACCACTGCCCATTGCAAAACCTACATCAGATTTTTTGAGTGCTGGTGCGTCATTTACGCCGTCACCTGTCATTCCAACAACAAGGTTAAGCTCTTGAGCAACTTTTACTAAACGGCTCTTATCTGTGGGCAACGCCCTTGCAATAACCCTGACTTTAGGAAGTAGTTTTTTAAGCTCATCATCTGATATTGTTTGAAGCTCCTCAGATGTCAAAATAACATCATCATCGCTTTGCATAAGACCAGACTCCTTTGCAATTGCAATAGCTGTCTCTCGTCTGTCTCCTGTAATCATAACAACCTGAATACCAGCACCTTGAACCTCTTTTATTGCAGATACAGCTTCTGGTCTGACATCATCACGTATTCCGACAATACCAACAAGAGTCATATTGGAAAAGGTTTTATTCTCTTCAAGAGGCTCGTTAGATGTAGCAAGGGCAATAACTCTTATTGCTCTTGCTGCAAGCTCATTCATGGTGTTATCAAGTTTAGCTATATCAGATTTGGCAAGCTCTCGTATCTCGCCGTTGTGACCATAATATCGAGTGCATTTTTCGATAATTTTTTCAGGAGCACCTTTAATCAGGGTTACGTTCTCAGACTCTTGAGCGTCATTTTGAGATTTAATGTAAGATGGCAAAGCATTTGTGCCAGTAGAACGAACTTCAGTTGCAGAATATTTTTTATCGCTGCTAAAAGGGAGGGTAAACACCTTCTCCATCCTATAATCAACGCTTTCGCCCATATTGATAAATCCAACTAATGCCCTTTCAGTTGCATTGCCTCCAATAATCTTTGTTACACCACCCTCGTCAGAAAAAAGTGCATTGGTATTATGGGCAATTGAGATATGTAGAAGCTCTTTGAGTTCTGCCATAATCTCATCAAATTTGTTAAACGGCTGATTTTCACCACTTATAAATGTGATAACCTCAAGCTGACCTTTGGTGATTGTGCCTGTTTTGTCAGAAAATAGAATGTTCAAACTTCCTGAGGTCTCAATTCCCACAAGTTTTCTCACCAAAATATTGTCGTTGAGCATCTTTCTCATGTTAAGAGATAGAACCATTGCAATCATCATCGGGAGCCCCTCTGGCACTGCAACAACAATAATAATTACAGCAAGAATTACAGCATTTACAATATCGTTGACAGGATTTTGCCAAACTCCAACATACTCAATGATTCTTGCCATATTAAAGCCATTTTCAAGGATAATTTTCTTGAAGATAAATGCTACTGCAATCAAGGCACCTCCGATATATCCAAATAGACTTATGGAATCTGCAAGATCACTAAGTTTTACCTTTAACGGGCTTTCTCGGTCTTCGGTCTGCATCTCAAGAGCAAGTTTGCCGTATTGGGAGGTGTCCCCAACCCTTTTGGCAACCATTACAGCTTCACCTGAACAGACAACAGTTCCGCGAAAGAGTTTGTGCGGATCAAGAAAATCGATCTCTTTGTCAAAATCAGGATCATAGTCGGTAATCTGCTTGTCGCTCTTATAAAAAGGGGAATCAGTAGAGGGTTTTAACTTCTTTGCCTCTGCTGACTCTCCATTCAAGGTCGCCTGATCTACCTTCATATTACCGCTGTAGATAATGCCATCTGCTGGAATTTTATCTCCAGACTGTA
Source organism: Desulfamplus sp. (assembly GCA_015232555.1). Taxonomy (GTDB): domain Bacteria; phylum Desulfobacterota; class Desulfobacteria; order Desulfobacterales; family Desulfobacteraceae; genus Desulfamplus. The sequence goes on from JADFZJ010000009.1 coordinate 18,539, forward strand.
GCAATATAAAATCGCCCACAACAATATCGTCAATATATATTTCAGTGACGTTTCCATCTCTGAACACCTTGCACTTGATTTTTGACGCATCTTCCTGCAACTGCTGAAAGGTTGCCTCATTTTTGTGTTCTGACCATGTGCCTACAAGGGTTGCAAGCAGAACAGCAACCGCAATTCCAAAAGATTCATACCAGTGAGCCTTGCCAAGAAAGACAAAAACAACATTAATCGCAAGTGCTACTAAAAGTATTTTGATAATTGGATCATCAAAATTTCCTTTATACTTGTCCCAGAAACTCTCAACTTCCTGTTTTGTCAACTGGTTTGAACCGTAGCTCTCTCTTGATTCAAGAACAGCCGATGATGATAATCCTAAAATTTTTTTATCCATTAGTTCTCCGTTAGTTGTTTAATATCAATAGTTTAGATAGTTAATAAATTCATTTAATTACAAGCCATATACCAAACATCATAACACCTATTCCACATATACGAGATGGTGTCAGAAGGCGAATATCTGCTCCAAGAAGCCCAAAATGGTCAATCAATGCAGCAGATATAAACTGTGCAGCCACTAAAAGAGTTGATGCGGGCACAAGCCCAAGCCGCGGAGTTACAAAGCCGATTGATCCAACAATAACAAGTCCTACTATACCGCTTGAGAGTGCATACAGAGGCACAGTGTTAAAAGCAGATAAATTGCCACCTCGCAATAAAAGCATAATCAGCCCGACACAAAGCCCACCGCCGCCGTAAGTGATAAATACGCTCTCAATAGTTCCGATATTTTTATCTAAAACCCCCATAAATTGTGCCTGTATTGTTACAAAAGCCCCTCCAATAACTGCTACAAAAATGAAAAAAATTGTATTAGACAATATAATACTCCTTTATCTTTAAATTAGTTCTTTTACCTATAGGTTAGAATCAATCAGCCATTTTAAAACGCTCATCAATTATAGTTACTGGTTTAAAAGATTTGCCATCTTTGATTGCTTTTTTAGTCTCATCATAAACACTTTTATCAAACCAGAAGAGTCCTCCTGCTGTAGAGCCAAACGGATCAAATAGGCCTTCAGATTTTCTTGTACCATGATTTTCAGGTAATTTTATCCATCTCCAATAACCTTCACGAATATATGGAACCATAAATGTTGGCACAAAGGATGCCTGTTTATGAATAAGCTCTTGAATCTTTATAGAAAGGTCAATTCTCTCTTTTGACTCAAGGCTTGCCCTGTATTGGTCTATCAATTTATCAATTTCAGGGTTGTCTGTGTTGGTGATATTGTTTGTCTGTACTTTATGGGCATTATCTGAGTGCCACCCTTCCCAATATGACGGTCTTAAGCCCGTACTCCAGCCCATCCACGCTACATCATGTTTTTTCTCAAGAAATTTTTTAAATGCTGCTGTTCCATCTAAAAGTTGAAGTCTAAGCTCAACACCAGCTTTAAGAGCCTCCTCCTTTAAAACAACAAGTCTTGGAGTGTGTTCGTCAAAGCTGTAAGTTACCTCTACAGAAAATCGCATCTTATCCTTCTGCCAAATTCCATCGCTGCCACGCTTCCAGCCAGCATCCGTCATAAGTATTTCAACTTGTTCGATACTAAATGCTCTTGCCTTTATACTGCTGTTTGTATACGCACCATATCCGATATATGCCTGATCAAGTCTTACATAGTCGCCTCTAAGCACATTGTCGATAACCTTCTGCACATTCATGGCATGAGCAAATGCAACTCTCACCCGTTTGTCAGCAAAAATATCCTTATCCTCATTGAGCCACATACCAGAAGCCGATCGTTGAGTATCGTTGAAAAACCAAATTTTCTCCACATATCCTTTATTAAAAACATCTATATTTGCTCTTTCATACCAGTAATTTGGCATTGTCAAAGCAAATGTATCAATATCTCCCTTTTTAAAATACTCCCACAACATGTTAAAGTCTCTGACCACATTGAAGTTGACTCTATCAACATTAAATCTATTCTTAAAATATCTTAGATTTTCCCCCCACCAGTTCTCTTTACGCTTAAAATTTACATATTTGCCTTTTTTGAAATCATCTATCTGATAAGGTCCAGTATTGGGTACAATCTTCCAGTTGTAATCTTTTACAAAATCTTTATTCAAAGTTCCAAAAAAATGGCGGGGAGTTGGAGAGATACCAACAATCATATAGAGATCAGGCTGTGCTTTGGTGCTTGTAACAGCAAGTGTATGGTCATCATAAACAGTTACAGACTCAATCTCTTTGGTGTAGTAATCGTTATACCAAGGGGCGATGATATGTTCAGATCGCATAAACTCCAAAGTATATGCAAAATCATAAGAAGTTACTGGAACCCCGTCTGACCATGTTGCAGCTTTATTGAGCTTAAAATACATTGTCCGTTTATCCTTATCAAATGCCCAGTGGGTGGCAATCTCTGGAATAATATTCTCTGTATTAGGATGAATATTTATAAGGGATAGGTGATTATCAAGAATTGCACTTCTGAAACTTCCATTTGAATCTGGACCAACAGTGCGGAAAGTCATTGGAAAACTTAATATTGCAGAGCGAAGTGTTCCGCCTTTTACTGCATTAGGAGATGCAAACAGGGGGTCTATGTCATTAGTTACCCATTCTATCCCCTCTGGTAAAGCTGCTTTAACCTTATCTTGAGTGAGAGCAGAGCTGGCGGGAATAAAACAGAGAACAAAAAAAAAGGATATTATAAATACTGCTGTAATTACTTTGGGATATGGTATTAAACTGTCTATTAAAATCAGATAAAAATTTTTTCTATTTTTCATATTATTTTCTCCAAATATCTTTTGATGGTTCTAAAATCTGATATGTACTTTTAACCATCTCATTTCCATATTTTCTCTCAAGCCTTCTTACTGTAAAGTGTCCCCTTGCCATATCCTGAAAATGATCAATAAACAGGGTATTTATGATAGCCCCTGCTGCTGCTCCAATTGCTGGAATAGCCTGAGAGACAACTTTTTCTGACACCTGAATGCTGAACCTTTCTGAAATCTGGATAATGAAACGCACAAGAGCAGGGCTGCCCTCTACCAACCCTTTTTCTGCAATATATTCAGTAGCTTTTGCCAATGAAGAGGCTAATGCCGCTCGTGCAGCAAAGTATGCAGATTCGTGATTATCATCTATATCTGTTCTTCCGCCAAATGCAAACACCTCCATGCAGGCAAGCTGGGCTTCAGTTGATGTGATAAGCTCACCCTCACTTCTTGCAATATCTACAATAGAGCGAAGCATTATTGTTGTTGATATTGGAAGTTCAATAGTAAGTCCAGCTAAACCAAAAAATCCGCCAACACCTCCTGTTACTCCGACAGCAATTTTATGCAGCATGTTAGAGGATTTTATACACGGTTGATTATTGAGAGTATTAACTGCTGTAGCAACTGCTTTAGAAAGGGCAGAATGGGTAATTACACCTACCTTATCTTTCCAAGTTTCAGGCAGCATGGCAAAACTTTTTTCAATCGGAGTACCAAAGAAATCGGTCAGTTTCGCAGCAAATCCAGGATTTTCTAAAAGCCATTTGGCTTTTTCTAAATCACAAATATCATTAGAATCAAGAATCATATTACCTCTCTTGCTATTTAGTATCTATTGAAAAGACAAATCACAAATATTTTATACCTTGTTGTCTATTTTAAAAGTTGCATAAATCAAAGAAGTTTTATTGCCATTTTTGACCAAAGCTCTAAATTAAACTGAGTGCATCTATCTGTTAAAAGAGATTCTGTTTTAACCCACTGAAAATCTACAAGCTCCTCTCCAGCAACAAAATCGTCACAAGAGCCAGCCTCTATTTTAAAGACAACGCCAAAATGAACCTTGCCAACATCAGTCAGCTCCTCATTAATGATTCCCATAAACTCAGGCTTAAAAGAGTATTCAGGCTTAGAAATAATCTCTTCGTTAAATTCCCGAATCATGCCTGAATAAAGTATCTGTTTAAAATTTGCTTTTGAATTTATCGTCAAATCTGCTTTTGAATCTTCAATATTACTTAAACTTATATCTAAAGGATTTATATGTCCTCCAATCCCGATTGACCATAAGCCATGAAGGCGGCTTTCACTCCCTTTTCTTCTATAGATAGCTGTAATATTTCCATTATCAGATTGAATGACAATATATGGGATAATCTGCTTAAATGAGCTGTCTTTCTCTGCAACTGGACGATCAAGCCAGTAATAGGCAAAATCAGGCGATAAAAAAGCGGAAAAAAAGATATCTTCCCCCATTTTTATAGATGATTCATCTTTTAACCATTTACTTGGAATATCTGCTCGCTTTATACAAAGGACTTTTTCCATAAAAACAATATTTTCCTTAAAGTTATAAAATAGTTCAGAAACAGATTAACGCAATAAAGTTTTCATAACTTGCGGATAGTCAGTAAAAATTCCATCAACACCTGCATTAATATACTTTACCATATCATCTTTATTATTGATTGTGAAAAGATTGACTTTTTTACCCATCTTTTTCAACTCTGCTATCTCATCCACTGTTATCATGGTGCTGTTTATGTTGTATGTATCAAAATTTAAACTTCCAGAGCAGAGAAAAGCCATATTATCAGAAGTAGGATTTCCTGAAAATATCTGAGTCCAGTCAATCGTTTTATCATAATCATCTCCAAGCAGAGGCTGAATTTCAATTTCTGGGAAAAGCGTCTGAACCTCTTTGAGCCAGATATGGTTAAATGATGAGATAACCATAAGCTCAGGGTGGATGTTCAGCTTGCGAATCATATCAATTACCATATTGGGAAGCTGATAATTGTCAAAAGCGTTGAAGGTGGATGCATCTGGTTTACTCTGATTTGATGACTTCTGCTTAAGCTCAAGATTAACTCTCCAACCCGTTTTTTTAGTATAATTTAGAGCATCTTCAAGAGTTGGGATTTTTTCTCCTTTGAATGCTTCAAGAGATTGGGAGGAGACATTTCCAGCTCCAATCTCTCCAAAAGGATCATTTCGTATAAAAGTTGTGCCAATATCAAGCATCAAAATTTCAGATAGATCAAACTTATCAACTTCAAACGATTTACGATCAGGAAATTTTTCAAGCACATCCGTTGTCCGCAAAAGGTCATCATCATGGAAGAGAATTAGATGTCCATCTCTCGTAACAGTTACATCAGTCTCCCAGAGGTTTGCTCCGATATTACGGGCAATCTCTGCGGCTGCAATGCTATTTTCTGGTCCAATGCTTCTTGCACCCCTATGGGCGATTATTTTTGTCATTATGATTCTGAAATCTCTTCGATATTTGATCAATTATGTTCAATGTGTTTAAAAATAATCTTTTCTGGTATTAAAAAAAACGGCAGCCATAAATATGAAACTTTATGGCTGCCGATAATATTAAGAAATATTTTTAAGAAAAATGGGGTACTATTTAATAGGCATCAACTGAACACGTCTGTTTAAAGAACGACCAAATTCTGTGTCGTTAGAAGCAGCAGGCATGCTTTCGCCATAACCTTCACACTTCATTCTATCTGCACTTATTCCCTTATTTGCAAGATAAACCTTGACAGACTGTGCTCTTCTCATGGAAAGAGCCTGATTATAAGCATCACTACCTTTACTGTCAGTATGTCCCTGTATATCAACCCTTAGATTTGGGTTTTTGCTAAGTATATCAACAACATTGTTAAGTTCTGCATAACCTGATGGTTTGATATCTGATTTGTCAAAATCAAACAGGAGGTCACCAAGAACCCAGCAACCCATTGGATTTACTTTAGCACCGATTGGAGTTCCGGGGCATTTATCAAGATAATCAGGAACACCGTCTCCGTCTGTATCAAGTGGGCAGCCGTCAGCATCAACTTCTACACCAGGAGGTGTATCAGGGCATTTATCTCTATCATCAGGCACACCATCATTATCGCTGTCTTTTACAATAGCTGAAGCAACGGGTTTTGATCCTGCAAGGAAAGCATTTTGAACGAAATTTGCCATCTCTGCGGAAGATAAAGTCTGTGACGCGTCTGTAACAAAACCACATCCGCCAATATCAGAGAGTGTTTGCATAAGAGCTTTGCCATCTTTATTATCTCCTACAATTACAGGATAAATACATAGCGTATCCCCAAACTTATCTTTTAACGCCTGAGCCGTAACAGCGGTTTTTGGAGACAGATCTTTGAAATCGGAAACGATAACAAGGGCTGTTGTTCCTGATTTGCCGTCAATGTCACCAATAGAGGCTGCAAGTGCTCTGTAAAGAGGGCTATTACCACCAGCTCCACTGAGTTTTGCCAATCCTGCTGCAAATACTTGAGTTGAATAGACTTCCATGCCATAGAGCATCTTAGTCTGTTCTGGTGATACACTTGGTTTGTGCCCAAAAGACCTTAAACCGCCAATTTGACCCAATTCAGGGAGAGTCTGATTCATACGTCCAACAAACTCTTTAGCAATATCAAATTTTGGATTACCATCAAACATCTCTTCCATAGAGCTTGAGCCGTCAAGAATCACGAGAAAATTGTCGTGTTTGAGGCTGTACTGAGAGCCATCAAGAGCATTGGGGGCAAATGCAACAAAAGGTTTTTTAGGTCCTTGTGCCGCACAGCCCACCATAAAAACCATCGCAACTGCAATAAATAGACTTTTTGAAATAAAATTTTTCATCGTTTTTTTTCTCCTTTAAAATTTAGAATCACACATTAAAACAATTTTTTAACCGATACTCTGCTACTATTTAACCGATCCTCTGACCATTGTAATTTACAAACATATAATTACAATTGATGAGCTAATCATTATAACTGATAATCTAAACTGAATTTACTTAATATATATGAGTATTAAGAGTCAAGAAATAAAATCATAATGATTTATGGCTGACTTTTTTCAAGAATTTTCTGTACAACAGAATTCTGTCTTTTCAAAATTTTTGATCCCCTTGTGATTTTACATAAGCTTATACCATACTTTTCAGCAATTTTTCTCTGGGTCATGCCGCTGTGGAGGTCCTTCAAAAGTTTCCAGCGAAGAGATAAATCTGCAAGTTCACCAGGTGTTAATATTTCATCAAAAAAGGATTGTAACTCAGCCACACCTTTAATAGCAATTATTGTCTGTAATAAGTCTTGATCAATAGTCATGTTTTATCACAAAAATCTGGCTTTTTATTTGTCTTTTTGTTTATATGTTTTATCGTCTATTAATAACAGAATAAATATGTTATCAACCATAAAAATCATAAAAGGAGATAATTATGAAATCATTAAGATTTTTCTCATCAATGTTTTTGGCATCACTTCTCTTATCATCGTTTTTTATCCAAGGATGCTCTCAGTTTATAAATAGACCTCTGTCAGCCGAGTATATTGCTGGCAAAAAATTGGCTGAGATATATGCAAAACAGGATGCAATTGACAGCCATTGCATTGATTATCCGGTTTCATTAAGCAACAATATACTAAATAATACCAAAAGACATGTTAATAATTTCAAAGATGAAAAGAGCAGTGATTTTATAAATGGCTTTTCTAAAAGCTATGAAGATGAATATCGAGAATACATGAGTCTATATTGTGATAGTTTAGACTCATCACAAGAGTATATAAAATAATAAAAAATCACAAAAAAAACTTAACCTGTTCAACATCATGCAATAAAGATGAGCAGAAACATCATGCCATGAAATAAAATCCTAAATTTTTGTCATAGGGAGGGGGATTATAGAACTGAGCCACAATATATTTATCTTTTACAGCATCTATTCTCACCCTTCTTTTAATTAAAGAACGCTTGCTGTCATCCAGAGTAAAAGTTACATCAAGGATATCATCTGGTTCAATTTTATGCTGCTGTCGCATGATTTCAAAGTCGATTCCCTTCATTGAAAGCTTTTTCACTGTAATGTGACCGTGATCATTTTTGCTGTAATGAGTGTAATCTCCAGCGAGCATAACATCTTTATAGCGAACCTTACGCTGCTCCACCATATCCTCAGATATATTCTCTTCATCAAGCAGAGGTTTAAGGTTGCTCTCCATCCTTTCAACATCTGCGTCCTGAGATATTGAAGATGGAGAGAGGGGATTTTTCTTATTTACAAAGTTGAGTATCTCTTTAGTTGTCTCTTCATCTATAAGACGAATTCCTACTGTGACATTAATATTGACTTTACCATCTAAAAAAGCCTCAGATGTCAGCTTGGTTAAGATACGAAGTTTCGCCTGCTCTGCTTTGTCTAAACTTGTCTGAGGCATAATCACAGTAAATTTATCTCCGCTGTAACGAAAAATCTCATCAACTGCACGCAGCATGTTTCTGAGCATCAGGGCAAACTCTCTTAACACCTTATCAGCATCTGTATGTCCATATTTTGAGTTAATCTGTTTAAAATCCTTGATATCAATAATCAGAAGCGAAGAGATAACACCATACCGCTTGAGCATTTCGACTCTGTTGTTCAGTGTCCGTTCAAAGCTGTTTCTATTTTTCAATCCTGTAAGAGAGTCAGTCAGAGCAATTTTTTTCAATGCCTGATTGTAATAAGAGCGTTCAATTGCAATGGCAGCATATTCTGCAATAGTGCTCAAAAGGGTAAGTTCAAACTGGGTAAAATTGTGACCGCTAATTTTATTTATAAGCTCTATTACACCAAATATCTTGTCATCAGTTTTAAGTGGCACACCAATAATGGATTTAGTTTTAAATCCTGTAGATTCATCCATTCGCATACTGAATCTTTTATCTTCTTCAACATTCTCAACAATAAGAGAGTCCCCAGTATTAAGGATATGTCCAGCGATTCCCTCCCCTTTGGGTATTCGTACGCCCTCAAGTTTTTCTTTATTTGCACCAACAACAATAGTAAAAATCATATCACCGCTTTTAGGGTCTTTAAGAAGAAGTGACCAATTCATAGGCTGAAAAATGGTGCCAATCTGATACATTAGCACTTCAAGAGTATCTTTAATTGTTTTTGCTTTGGCAAGAGGCTTGCCTATCTCAAGAAAAAAGGAAGCATTATTAATTCTTTCCATTATGCCTTTATCCATAATCTCGCTCCTTAATTTAATATTAGAATTTTAGAGAATTACAGATCACAATATTCACCATCTTCATATCTGTTCTCTCCATCTTGCTTGCTTATTCGATATCTAATTGATCTAAGGGTGATTCCTAACAATTCTGCTGCCTTACTCTTATTAGCACCTGCTATCTCCATAGCCTTCTGAACATAAGCTGCTTCAATGGAAGAGAGAATATCATCAAGATTAACCCCATGTGCAACATCATTAAGATCATAATGGCGTTCCTTATGCCCTTCAATCCATCTACGTTTTTTGTACATTGAAATAGTAAGACTTTCAGGAAGAATGATATTGGTTGAAGAGAGAGCAACGCTTCTTTCAATAAGATTTTCAAGCTCTCGGACATTGCCGGGAAATGTGTATTTATTTAAAAATGAGATGGCGTAAGATGATAATTTTGCAATATCTTTTCCCATTGCTCGTGAATATTTCTCAGCAAAATGGTTGGCAAGAATTTCGATATCCCCCTTTCTATCGCGCAGAGGAGGAACTTTGATAGGAATAACATTAAGCCTAAAAAAGAGGTCTTCGCGGAAACTACCTTTGACCACCTCATCCTCAAGGTTTTTGTTTGTAGCTGAGATTATTCTAACATCAACTGCAATTTCTCTGGTGCTGCCAACAGGTTTTACAACAGTCTCTTGAAGTGCCCTCAAAAGTTTAACTTGAAGCATTGATGAAAGCTCACCAATTTCATCTAAAAATATTGTGCCTTGATGTGCTGCCTCAAAAAGACCTTTTTTATCGGAGATTGCCCCAGTAAATGCTCCTTTAACATGACCAAAAAATTCACTTTCAATAAGATTTTCAGGGATACCACCGCAGTTGACAACAACAAAAGGCTTATCCTTGCGGTCGCTCATATCGTGAAGAGCTCTTGCAATAAGCTCTTTACCTGTGCCGCTCTCACCTAAAATAAGAACATTTGTTTTAGTGGCAGCAACTTGACTTATCAGGTTATATATTTTTATCATGCCTTGGCTGTTACCTACAATCTTGCCAAAATTGAGCCTTGCCTGACTCTCTTTGGTGACAACCTCAGTTTTAAACTTGGGATGTTTAAGATCAAGTGCTTTTTTTATTGCCTGCTTCAGTTCATTATTGTCAAAAGGTTTTGGTACAAAATCATAAGCACCTTCATTCATAGCCTCGACAGCCACTTCGGTTGTGGCATAAGCAGAAATCATTATAACAATAGTCTCGGAGTTTTTCTTTTTTGCAGCCCTTAAAATATCTAAACCAGTGAGATCACCAAGCCGAATATCGCATAACAGCAGATCAAACACCTTCTCCTGAATCATCTTTAGTGCCTGTTTGCCGTTTTTTGCAAGGGATACATCGTAGCCTGTCTGGGTTAGAAGAACCTCAAGAAACTCACGCATACTGAGTTCATCATCCACAACAAGAATTTTTGGCAGGCAATCGACCATTTTAATTTTTCTCCAATGCTATCAATCATCTATTTATACAAATAAGATGGTATTGTTAATCTCTTTGATATGCAATTTTACCGCCAACTATGGTCATATAGACTTCTCCTTTAAGGCTGAATCCTGTAAACGGAGTATTTCTGCTTTTTGAAAGAAAGGTTTTTGGATTAACTGACCAGAAGGAATTTGTGTCTATTACAGTGATATCAGCAGGATTGCCAACTTTAAGATCATTGTTGATGCCAAGTATTAAAGCGGGTTTCTTTGACATTTTGTTAATCAAATCACCAAAAGAGAGCCTACCGTCCTGCACTAACTGCATTGACAATCCAAGAGAGGTCTCCAGTCCAACAATACCAAACGCTGCCCTGTCAAATTCAACATCTTTCTCAAGAGGAGAGTGTGGGGCGTGATCTGTTGCAATAATATCAATAGTCCCATCAACAAGACCGTCAATAACTGCCTGACGATCACGTTCAGTTCTTAATGGCGGATTCATTTTAGCATTTGTGTCATATCTTGCTACAGCTTCATCAGTAAGGGTAAAGTAGTGAGGAGCCGTCTCGGCAGTAACCTTAACCCCCCTTTTTTTTCCATTTCTTATGGCATCCACAGACTCTTCACAACTTACATGTGCGATATGAACAGAGGCACCAGTAAGCTCGGCAAGGGCAATATCTCTCATAATAACAGTGCTTTCAGCAGCATTCGGAATTCCCTTGAGTCCAAGCCGTGTAGCAGTAATACCTTCGTTCATGGCACCATCTCGGGCAAGGTTAATATCTTCAGAATGAGAGATAACAGGCAGTTCAAGACCCTTTGCATACTCCATTGCACGCCGCATGACTCTGGCATTTTCAACAGGGCGACCATCATCGCTAATCGCAACTATGCCCGCTCTTTTCATATCTCCATATTCGCAAAGAGATTCACCTTTTAGCTCTTTTGTAATTGCACCAACAGGGTAGAGTCGGCAAACTCCTGAACCGCGTGTGGAATCGTTGGAAGATAGAGAAGAATTAACAAGCTCTTTAGCACGGCTTACCATAAAGGCTGTAATAGAATTGTTATCGTTCACAGGAGAGGTGTTTGGCATTGCACAGACCGCTGTAAATCCACCTTTTGCTGCCGCCTTCAATCCAGTCTTAATTGTCTCTTTATATTCATGTCCGGGTTCACGCAAATGGACATGCATATCAATCAAGCCCGGAACTACAACCATGCCTGTTATGTCAATATCGGTTATGCTATCATTTTCAGGCGTATAGACAGATGGCTGCACCTCTCTATTGGATTCAGAAGAAGATTGGGAGACGGGCGGTAACTCTATACAGGGGTCCATTAGTGCATCAATCACACCATCAGAAATAATAATATCCTTAAAGCCATCTATATTTCCAGGGTCAAGAACCCTTGCACCTTTCAATCTAATCCGCATTTTTCATTCCCCCTGCAACAAGATAAAATACAGCCATTCTAAGGGCAACACCGTTTGTAACCTGCTCTAATATGACAGAGTGCTCTCCATCAGCCACATCATTGGATATCTCAACGCCTCTATTCATTGGACCTGGGTGCATAACCAAGACATCACGCTTTGCACCTTTTAATCTATCGCTGTTCAATCCAAACAGCATTGAATATTCACGTTCAGTAGGAAACAAAATAGTCTCCTGACGCTCCTTTTGGATACGAAGCATCATAACCACATCAGCATTTTCAATGCACGAATCAATATCAGGAGCAAGCCTGCATCCAAGTGTCTCAACTCCTTTGGGAATCATAGTAGGAGGTGCGGCAACCGTCACAATTGCCCCCATCTTTGTAAACCCCTCTATATTAGACCGTGCCACCCGGCTGTGTGCGATATCCCCAATAATTGAGATATTTAACCCTTCAATTCTTCCCTTTTTCTCACGAACACTCATCATATCAAGCAGAGCCTGCGTGGGATGTGCATGAAGACCGTCTCCTGCATTGACAACTGAGGCTTTTACTCTTCGGGATATAAGTTCGGCAGCACCAGAAGACGGATGACGGATAACAATAATATCAGGATTCATTGACTCAAGGTTCTTTGCAGTGTCAATCAGGGTTTCTCCCTTTACAATGCTGCTTGAACCCGATGATATTGAGATTGTGTCAGCACTGAGACGCTTTGCAGCAATATCAAATGATAATTTTGTTCGAGTGCTTGGTTCCTGAAAAAAAAGGACTATTGTTTTTCCTCTGAGTGTAGGAACTTTTTTAACAGGACGGTTAGAAATCTCTTTCATTCCTTCTGCGGTGTCAAGAATCATGCTAATATCTCTGACAGAAAGAGAGTCAATATCTAAAAGGTCTTTATGTTCAAAACGCATTTTTGCAATATTCCATCATTATATTTTCAAATTTACATCTGGTTACTTTAATACATCCCCTATCCTGTTCCACCTTACCCAGAAGTTTTTCAAATCCCATGACCCTTCACTGTTCCACGACCAGTAGATTAAAAATGCCTTACCTTTTACAGACTTTAAATCTACAAATCCCCAAAATCTGCTGTCATGGCTGTTATCACGGTTATCGCCCATAACAAAAAGGGAGTTTTCAGGAACTTTAGTTAAAGGCAGGTTATCTCGAGTTGTAAATGTAGCAGGAATAACAGAAGGGTCTTTATAAACAGCATAAGGTTCACTCTCTTGAAGTGCATCGTTGACATAGAGTTTTTTATTTTTTATCTCAACAGTATCACCGCCTACAGCCACAACTCTTTTAATAAAATCTTTCTCAGGGTCTTCAGGGTATTTGAAAACCACAATATCCCGTCTGGCAGGGTCTTTAAAAGGAATGATGGTGTATCCATCTGTAAATGGTATTTTAACCCCATAGATGAATTTACTCACCAGAATATGATCACCTATAAGAAGCGTATCCATCATGGAACCAGATGGAATCTTAAACGCCTGAACAATAAAAGTTCTGATAAAAAGAGCAAGAAGCACAGCAATTATAATTGCCTCTATATTTTCCCTAACAGCACTCTTTTTCTTTTCAATCTTAATTTTTTTTTCGACCTTAATAGTTTCTGTCTGACTACCCTTATTCACTTCTACTGTTTTGTTTTCATCTGAGAATGTTGTCTCTTTCAATGTCATATTAATTCCTTATAAAATTTAAAAAAAATGCTGAGGCTCTCCCAGCAGAAAAGTTCCGTTTTTAATTGATTCTTTTAGCAGCAGTGCAATTTTTCTTGCCTTAACCATACTGGAGAGAGGAACAGTCTGCACCTCTTTTCCCTGTATGATAATTGTGCCGCTTTTAAGTTCCGCATAACTTACTTGACCGTAACTCTTTGATGCTGCATTTGGATAATCATATCCATAATCAATTACCTGAGTAAAAATATCCTCATCTGACACAGATGTATATGCGGCAATCTCTTCATTGAGAATGGGAATCGGGATACCAAACCCCACAGATAGTGAGCAGCCATATCCTCTTATGCTCTGACCTACAAGCCACTCTGGCGACATCTCTTTAAGGTTGCCCATTACAAAAAGAGTTGCAGCTGGAGTTAACGGCACACCATTCAATCCTCGCTGAACATCTTTTTTATGTTGGGTTCCATACCATGTTACATATCCTTGTGCACCCCCTAAAAAAATTCTTGTGCCAAGTCCTATTGTTTTAAGATAAGGATCATTTAATAATGGACTTAAAGCTCCAGAGGTAGAGTAGTTTGCATTTGCCATCTGAGGTTTAAGTGTTCCCATATATGTGTATTTTATTTTATCAGAACGATTGATAGCACAATTGTAATTTTGATATGCGTTTCGAGGGTTGCACATTGTTGCTTGAGGTAAGTCATTTAATGTTACGATCTTCTCAATACGCCGATTTGGATAGCAGTCTGTTCCATAGCTCTCTGCCCTAAGTTCAATCTTCTTGCCAGCAACAAGATCTTGGATAACATGACCTCCACCATAGTTGAATTCTCCAGGATATATTCTGTTTAATGGGTCATCATCGCTTGTCTGAGTAGCACCAATAAAGCAATCTACAGCAGCTACACCAGAATAGGCTGGCACATTGTTAAACCATGTTTTTGTGGTTCTCACAAGAGGCTTGAACTGACCGATATTTATAAACGCACCAGATGAGCACATTGGAGCGAATGTCCCCGTTGTAACAACATCAACATTCTGAGCTGCTTCAATCGCACCGTCTTCTCTGACAATGTCTATAATCTCCTCAGCAGTTACCACTACAGCTTTGCCTTCTCTTATCTTCTCGTTAATCTGAGCATAAGTTTTATTTACTTTGAATTGAGTCATATTATTTTTATTGTTCCATATTACTTATTGTTTTAATTGTTATATATTGAAATATATCATCTTAATTTTTTGCCAAGTTCCTGTTTAACTTCATTTATCTTTAAGTCAATGTTGTTTTTGATCCATAATGGATCCCACCACTCCACAGGATTTACAAAAGTCTTATCAATAGACATTCCAAAATGGAGATGATCTCCTGCTGCAAGACCTGTAGTTCCAGTCTGCCCAATAATATCTCCTTTTTTGACTATATCTCCTGTTTTTACCGATATCTGACTTAAATGGGCATAAGAAGAACAGACTCCGAAACCGTGATCAATCAGTACACATTTACCGAAAATTCCAATATCGTCAACTCCTAACACCCTACCTGAATTTGCAGCTGGTATGTTTGAATGGGCAAGAGAAGCTAAATCAACACCCATGTGATATTGCTGATCAATCTGCTTTCCATTATATCTGTATGTTCTGCGATCCGCAAATTGTGCACGCGGAGCAGCACCTGGCAGGCGAAGAAACTGACCAGACCACATCATTTTATGTTCTGTCTGTTCCACAGGCTTTAAAATCTGGTCAATATTCATTGGTCTTAATTTCTGATTTATATATACAAATTTGCTCAACAGGGGGTTAGCCTCAGAATCGAATCCTGCATCAACCTCTCCTAAATTAAACTGAGGCATAATATTTTGTAAAAAAGAGTCAGATATTTCAAGAGTATCGTTTCTAAATTTTTTCTCTTTTATATAGTGATAAAATCCTTTTTTTGCAATATTACCAGCAACATCTTCAGCCTTGACATAAATTTCTGTCCCAGCACCCTGAAGATGTGTTAATGCAAAAAATGCTGTAAATATATCTTTTTGTTTAAATGTTCCAGAGTATCCTTTATAAAAAATATCTCCAACTTGTACCCCACTTTGAGTCTGTGCATCGTCATCTTTAAGCCTGTAGATAACAAGCCCCACGCCTCCTCTGTTGATATTGTGGGTTTTACTTAACACCTCAATTTCAGGAGGTTTTGTATCTATAACAACTTTTTGTTCTTTAAAAAAGCGGTTACCGTTATTCCATCTCCACCATGAAAAGTCAGAAATATTAATTGTCAGTGTGGCTTCACCGTCTCCCATACCATACTTTGATGATTCAACTGCAATTTTCAAAGAGTCATTATAAACACCAGAACCAAAAAATAATCCTATGTTTGACTTACGAGGATAGATTTTATCTAAAATAATCTTCTCTTTGGTGTTTTGAGAAATGGCAATAAATACCCGTCTCAAGCCAGTTCCTTTTTCTGTAATATCTAAATCCATATTATATGTTTTTGGAAGGTATGTTGAAGGAATATTTATATTCACAACTGGACTTCTCAATTCAAACTGACTAAAAAGAAACCACAACAAGGGAAAAACAAAAAACAGAATAAAGATACAAAGCAATGTTTTTTTCATAATTTACACCTGTTTACACCTGATTGTTCAGAAAACTCTTGTATATTCCAAAAACAATATTCAAAACTGGGGTAAAATAACAGCAATGAATCAAGTTATCAAGCCATTTTACACTATTAAAAAGGCTCTGTATGAGTCAAAACAGTTATAAATCAACTGATAAACTCATTGACAATAAATTAATTAAAAGCTAAAGTTTTTAATTAATTTATGTGAGCTAATGTTCACCCGTAAGAAATTCAAAAAAATCTTGAAAGGAGAACAGGTGAAAGAAGAAAAAATAAAAAAAGAGAATCTAACTCCCCTTAATTCAACAATCTCAAATCAACAGAATTCAACAAATGTAGAACAGAAAGTTGCAGCAACGGCAGATAAACAAAGTTCAACAAATGTAGAACAAAAAGTTGCAGCAACGGCAGATAAACAGAATTTAACAAATGTAGAACAGAAAGTTGTGGCAACGGCAGATAAACAGAATTCAACAAATATAGAACAAAAAGTTGCAGCAACGGCAGATAAACAGAATTTAACCATAAATCAACAAAAGGAGAACAAAGAAGAGATGAAAAATGAACAAAAAGCAGCCACGGATCAGACTGAAGCAGCTCCAGCCCCGATGACTACAAAAGAGAGATTAGCAGAAGCAAACCATATCATTAAAAACAGAATGATTGCTTCAGTTGGTGCAGGTCTTATTCCATTTCCAGTAGTAGATATTGTTGCATTGACTGGAATTCAACTGGATGCAGTCAGAGCACTTTGTAACCTTTACAATGTTAAGTTTAGTAAAGATATGGGCAAAAGTGCTATAACCAGCCTAACTGGCGGTGTAGTTCCAGTAGCAATAGGTCCATGGGTTACATCTCTTGCAAAAACAATACCTGTTGTAGGACAGATTATGGGCACCATTTCCATGCCGATTATAGCTGGTGCTTCTACCTATGCTGTCGGTAAAGTATTTATCCAGCACTTTGAGTCAGGCGGAACATTCCTAACATTTGACCCTGAGAAAGTTAAAGAATATTTTCAGGATGAGTTTGAGAAAGGTAAAGAATTTGCCAAGACAGAAGCAAAAGCAAGCTGAATACGGTATTTATTTAAACAGAATTTATTAACAGATTTGATAATTTTTTAAAAATTATCAAATCTGTTGCAACACTGACCTCGAATAAATCCACTATAAGCAAAGTTTTTATCTATATCATATTTTAATCATCCTGCCTCATCCCAATCATAAATTTATCAAATTCCTCTTCTTTAATGCCCTCAACTCCAGGTGGACGTATAAAAGCATCATGACAATCAGAGCCTCCAGTCATCACAAGGTTATATTTTTTTGCCCACTGATGCAGAATCTCCCTATGTTTTTGAATATGCCCAGGGTAGTTAATCTCAAGTCCTCTGATACCTGCATCAATAAAACGAGGCAGCAGTTTCTCCACAATCTCAATTGGAGGGTGCACCTCTTTGTAATGTCCACCACCTGGAAAAGAACCAGCAGCAGGGTGGGCAAGAACCATCATAAGATGCCCCGTGCTTTTCAACTGATTTTTACGTTTAGAAGACAACATATCTTGTTCAAAAGCAGCATGACTTATACTCTCAAAAAACTGTTTTATACTTTCAATATCAACCCCTGAAGGCAGATATGCAGGGCTGTCATTGCCAATAATTTGATTTACAATATCAGGATTTTTGATGTGATGTTTTTCAGTCAATGCCAAAGCAAAATGGCGGCGGGTAACGGTGGGGCTGTATGATGCAACATCTTCAAAAGAGAGGTCTCTTTTAAGCGTAGGATTTTTAATAACACTTTTTTGTCCGAAAAACTTATTTATCTCTTTAACTCTTGCCCGCACCAAGTGATCCCCTCTACCCTTTCTAAGTGTATTGTGAAGAGAATCTCTAAAGTCTGAATCTTTGAGCATCTCAGGGTGAAAGTAGCATAACAGATGCAGTGTTCCAGTAAAAAAATCCTCCTTAAAACGCACTGATATCTCTACCCCAGGTAGAACTTTAACTCCGATCCTGTCTCCCTCTGATAGTGCAACTTCAAGCCCTTTGTCTGTATCATGGTCAGTTATTCCGACAACTGCTATCCCAAGAGCCTTTATTTTTTGTACCAACTGCTCAGGCGAAAAATCACCGTCTGATGCTGTAGTGTGGTTGTGCATATCTGCATATATATCTTTTTTCAAAACTCTGATTTTCTCCTTTCATAAAAGTTAAAAAATATCTGTTTTTTCATTCATAACACTAAAGTCATCTTGAACAATTCTTTTTTCAGTGTTACTAACCATTTATTTTATTTGTTAATGAATGTTTTAAGACTTTTAATTAGTCCATAATCATTGAAGAAAAGAGTCATATTTTGCATAATAGAGAGGCAGATTCCATGAAAAAAACGATTAAAACATATATCTATATTAAAAGCAGACAATTTACAAATATTTGCTCTTTTACATTAAAATCTATATTTGCCTTGGTATTAATGTTTAGTCTAATGCCTGCTGTCTACTCAAATGCAGAACAGTATTATGTGGGTCAGCGAATAGAGATAACCATGAGAACAGGTCCTGGAACATCTTACAAAGTTATGACAATGCTCCCCTCGGGAGAGGAGGCAACCATGATGGAATATGGTAAAGAGTGGTCAAGAATTAGAACTTCTGATGGTAAAGATGGCTGGGTGTTAAGCCGTTACCTGACAAAAGAGATGCCGGCTACAGCTATGCTAACTGAACTTCAGGCTAAAAACAGCGAACTATCTTCTATGCTTGAGCAGATCAAAGCAGAAAACAGCACCTTGTCCGGCACCAAGGAGCGGCTTACTGTCAAGGAAAAGGAATATAGCGATCTTAAAAAAAGATCATCAAATTTTCTTGCAATCGAAGAAAAATACCATGAGGCTGTCAAACAGCTTGAAGAACAGAAAGTGTTTATTGATAAATGCAATAGCCAGTCACACAGGGAAATTCTATACTCTTTTTCGATAGGAGCGGGTGTGCTTATTATCGGTATAATACTCGGAATGAGTGCAAAGAAAAAGCAGAAAAGTTCATTTTTGTAACAAAGAACTTTTTTTCCCTATAAAAAGTGTTACTATTCCAAATGTCATTCCTTTACATTTCACAGATTTAAACCCTGACTCCCGAATGGTTGCAGCAAAATGTTCAGGAGTCGGAAAATTGAGAACTGATGCTGGCAGATAGCTATAAGCACTGCTATTTTTGGAAAAAATCGCTCCAATTGCAGGCAGCAGACGCTTGAAATATAGAAGATATATATCCCTGAAAAATCCTTCTGGCGGAGAGGTCAGTTCAAGTATTGCAAGTGTCCCACCAGTTTTTAATGTCCTGTGAAACTCGAGTATAGCACCTTCTCTATCCATAATATTTCTGATGCCAAATGCAATAAAAACTGCATCAAAAATTTCATCTCTAAAAGCAAGGGCAAGAGCATTGCCTGCTACAAGATGAATAGTATTATTTTTATGAATAGAATGATTATCTGCTTTAAGGCCGTTACTCTTATCTTTTATCTTTTTCATAATTTTATTTTTGCCAAGAGCAAGCATTCCGGGAGAAAAATCAGTTCCAAATATTGTAACTGTATTACCCTTCTGGCGTTTTACCTCCAAAGCCACATCACAGGTGCCACAGGCAACATCAAGCACTCGGCTGTCTTGGGGGATATCTGCACTAACGACCATCTCTCTTCTCCAGATAATATCTTGTCCAGCACTTAGGAATCGGTTGAGAAAATCGTATTTGGGGGCAATGCTGTCAAACATATCTTTAATAAAATCAAGTTCCACGCTCATTATTGACAATCCTATATTATGAGTTAGTTTACAGTGTTTAAAAAAATTAATCTGTTTATCAAAATTTGGTTGTTTGTCAAATTTAAAATCATTGAGGGAACAGTATGTCAGAGAAACGCGATTATTATGAAGTACTCGGAGTCTCCAGAGACGCAACAAAGGACGAACTAAAATCCACATACCGAAAACTTGCCATTAAATATCATCCAGATAAAAATCCAGGCAACAAGGAAGCAGAAGAGAAATTCAAGGAGGCATCTGAAGCCTATAGTGTTCTTTCAGATGATCAGAAACGGCAGATTTATAATCAGTATGGTCATAAGGGGCTTGAGGGTTCAAATTTTTCTACCAATGTCAATTTTGAAGATATCTTTTCAGGTTTTGGCAATATCTTTGAAGAGTTTTTTGGTTTCAACAGTTCAGGTGGAAGAGGCGGAGCAAGAGTTCAAAGAGGTGCTGACCTCCGTTATGACATGACACTTGAGTTCATGGAGGCTGCTTTTGGGGTTGAGCGAGAGATTGATATAAGAAAGTATGATCTATGCGATGTATGTCATGGTGATGGCTGCAAAGAGGGTACACAGCCAGAAATATGCTCACATTGTCATGGTACTGGACAATTTGTCCAGAGCCAGGGTTTTTTTAAGGTAAAGACAACCTGCCCATATTGCCGCGGTAAGGGAAAATCAATACCTCACCCTTGCAGAAAATGTGTAGGTGCAGGCAGAGTTGAGGTAACCAAAAAGGTCTTGGTAAAGATTCCCGGGGGCGTTGATACTGGTGCAAAACTGAGACTTACAGGCGAAGGTGAAGTAAGCATGTCAGGAGGTCCTCCTGGCGATCTCTATGTATTTATACAGGTAAGACCTCACAAGTTTTTCAGGCGTGAAGGAAGTGATATTCTATGCGTTGTGGATATCTCTTTTGTACAGGCTGCCCTTGGTGACGAGATAACCATTCCCACTCTTGAGGGTGAAAAGAGTCTTAAAATACCAAAAGGTACCCAGTATGGAGATACCTTCAGATTTAAAGGTGATGGAATCCAGTCACTTAGAAGCGGAAGACGCGGAGATCAGATCATTCAGTTCAATATAAAAACGCCTACAGGACTCTCTAAAAAACAGGAGAAGCTGCTTAAAGAGTTTGACCAGCTTGATGCCAATAAGATATCCAACAAATTAAGAAATCTTTTCAAAGGGCTGTAATATATGTCTTAATAAGACATGATTGTCTAACACACTACCTGAATATTTTGATAAAGAGAGGAACCCGAATATGTTTGAACTAAAAGTAAAGACTCATTTTGCTGCGGCACATAAATTGACAATGGTAGGGCAGAAATGTGAAAATCTACATGGACATAACTGGGATATTGAAGTCTATGTTGCAGGTGATAAACTCAACACTGCTGGGGTTCTTGTAGATTTTGGCGATATAAAAAAAGAGGTTCGGAAGATTATGACGGACTTAGATCACAAATATCTCAATGAGCTTGAGGCATTTGAATCCATTCAGCCTTCATCAGAGAGAATTGCCATATATATTGCTGAAAAATTGCAATCACGCCTTAAAGATTTAAATGAGGATATCAGAGTCTCAAGAGTATCTGCATGGGAGTCATCAGATTCATGTGCAACATACATTCCGTGACATCTGCAAAGAGCAATCAAACTGTAGAGATAGAAAGCCATAAGTCTCTACGTTTGATTGTTTAGGGAATCCTTAAAAAACCTATCTCTCTCCTCTTTTGTATGGCTCTCCAAGCTGTGCAGGAGCATCAAGCCTTCTACGATCCCTTAAGCTCATACCAAGCAAAATCAGCAGTGTTGCAGCATAAGGGAGCATGGCAAGAAAGTTGGGTGATATACCAAACGGCTGCAAAAGATACTGCAATACAAATACACCCCCAAACAGAAACGCCCCAAATATAGCCTTGCCAGGATTCCAGAGAGCAAAGATGGTAAGAGCAATCACAATCCACCCTCTGCCTGCTGTCATACCCTCTATCCATGACTTGCTGTATGATGTTGAAAGATGTGCTCCCGCCATAGCTGAAAAAGCTCCACCAACGATCACGCACGAATACTTTATTAAAGTGACATTAACCCCTTGTGTTTCGGTAGCTCGTGGATTCTCTCCAGTTGAGCGGACTTTAATGCCCGCAAGTGTTCGTTCAAGAAAAAACCACGCACCAAGTGCTAAAATTATCGCCATATAGAAAAACGGACTCTGTTTGAAAAATAGAGGTCCAATAAACGGGATATCTGAAAGCCAGGGGATTGCAATATCGTTCATCTGTACAGCAAGAGGTTTTCCTACATAGGGTTTTCCTATCATACCAGAAAGACCAAGACCTATCATGGTAAGGGCAAGACCAGATACAACCTGATTTGCCATAAGGGTGATAGATGCAAAAGCGTGAATCAACGAAATGAGCATACCAGCACCAATAGCAGCCATAAGAGCAAGCCAAGGATTGCCAGTGGTGTAAGTAACGACAAATGCCACCACAGCACCAACAGCCATGACTCCCTCAACACCCAGATTGATTATTCCTGAACGCTCACATATAACCTCTCCTACAGTGCCAAGCAAAAGAGGCGTTCCTGCTACCATGGTTCTTTGCAACACTGAAATTACAACATCTTCCATATATTTATTGTGCCCGTATTTTTACATATACAATCCAAACTTAAAATTGCTACTTTTTTTCCAATATTTTCCTGCACAGTGCAATATTTTCCAAAGCACGCCTGCCAGCTTCTGTATCAGGGTACAAGGCAAATATCTCTTCAAATCTTTTTAAAGCAGCCTTATGCTGCCCGCTTTTTAAATAAAAGTTAGCAACATACTCTTCATGATTTGCAAGGCTCTCTTTGCATCTACTAATCTTTTTTGCAGTTTTTAGAGAGTATGGATTATCAGGAAAGCGGTTTACAAGACGTTGAAACTGTTCAATTGCCTTTTTGGCGGGAGTCTGATCTTTATCAACAGCCTCGATTCGATTGTACCAGCACATACCTGTTCTATAAATCACATAAGGAATTGCTTCATTTTCAGGATGGAGATTTTCAAATGACTCATAATTTGCCCGTGCATCTTCATAATCTTCAAGTTTGTAATGAGCATCAGCAATTTTAAGCTCTGCTAAAATTGCATATTTACTAAACGGATACCAATCTCTTAAGGTTGTAAAAGATTTGATCGCTTTTTTGTAATTTTCTTCTCTAAATTCAAGACTTCCCTGAGTTGCAAGCTCTTTTGCACTTTTTTCCATCTCATGATCTTCTGAGCTAAACCATGAGCAGCCAGAGACAAACATCAGAATAGATAATAAAATTGCAATTAGGAGAGGAACATTAATTTTCATTATTTGCACCATAACTTAAATCAAAAAAGAATAAACTGAAGAACCCCAGCTTATTCTTTTTTGATAATTGACGGGTTATATTTTTTTATTCAGGAATTTTAATCCAACAAGAATGGCAGCGAAGCTGCTTATGTTCTATTTAATGGATATTAATCCTGCAAATTATCAATATAATGTTCGGCAGACATTACAGCAATAGCAGCATCGCCAACAGCAGTCGCAATCTGTTTAAGTTGCGTTGTTCTTACATCACCAGCAGCAAAAATACCAGGAATAGAAGTCTCCATACGTTCGTTGGTATGGATAAAACCGCCGTCATCCATTTTAAGACTCTTAGAGGCATTAATATTGATGTCTGAATTAAGAGAATCTTTCAGAAAGTCAGTGTTAGGATTAATTCCAACCCATATAAAACAGCCGTCAGCCTTGATATTTTTCTCTTCACCTGTTTTCACATGCTTGATTTTCACATTTTCAACTGAGAAAAAACCATCCATACCTGACACCACAGAATCCCAGACAAATTCAATCTTGTCATTTTTAAACGCCCGCTCCTGAAGTATCTTGGTAGCTCTAAGTTCACTGCGTCTATGTACCAAATAGACCTTTTTTGCAAACCGTGTAAGGAAAATTGACTCCTGAACAGCGGTATCACCACCACCTACAGCAACAACGGTCTTATCTCTAAAAAATGGTCCGTCACAGGTAGCACAAAAAGAGACGCCTTTACCCATAAATTTTGCTTCTCCAACATTGAGCTTTCGAGGTGATGCACCAGACGCAATAATAACAGCTTTTGTGGTTATTTTTCTTTTGTTATTAAGATGAATTGTCTTGCACTCTCCATCAGCTTCAATAGCAGTAACATCTTCAGACTCAATCGTAAGCCCTAAGTTCTTTGCCTGATTGAGCATTTTATCACCCAAATCATAACCACTGATACCGTCTGGAAAGCCTGGATAATTTTCAATCCAGTCAGAAACAATCACCTGACCGCCAGGTGCTGACTTTTCGTAAAGCACAACATTCATCCTTGCTCTGGCAGCATATATTCCTGCTGTAAGTCCTGCTGGTCCGCCGCCAATTATCACAAGTTCGTAATCAGTTTGCATTTAATTTCAAATTCCTGTTATATTTACAGAAGAGCGTCCATTGCCTGTTCTAATTTTGCCTTTGCAACCATGCCTGTTATCTGTTCAACTATCTGGCCGTTTTTGAAAAAAATAAGCGTTGGTATTGCCTGAATGCCATATTTCGTTGGAGACTGAGGGTTTTCATCAACATTAACCTTTACAAATTTAATTTTTCCTGAATATGTCTGCTCAAGAGCCTCAATAGTAGGTGCAATAGCTCTGCATGGTCCGCACCATGGAGCCCAGAAATCAACCATTACTGGTAAACTTGATTTAATAACTTCATTCTCAAAGGCAGCATCATCTATTTCTATAATATTTCCTGACATTTATCTTCTCCTTATGTTATGTTAGGTTAATCAAGAACTCTTATTTAAATCAAACAACTGTTTCTCTTTAATGGTGTTTAAAAAAACTATTTTTATAAAAATAACTTTATTTATATTTATGATTTTTATTACAATACGGTATTTTATTAAAAGTTGACTATATTAAAAAAACTATTTTTTTAATATATGAGTTTAGTTATCCTTTGTCAATATAATGAAAAATTCCTTTTAAAGGAGGTTCGCATGAGAAAAAAAATCAAAATTGGCACACTTGTATCTGGCGGCGGAACAAATTTGCAGGCAATAATTGACAGTTGTGCAGATGAAAAAATTGATGCAGAGATTCTCTTTACTGGTTCTGATGTTCCGGGAGTAAAGGGGCTTGAACGTGCACAGAAAGCGGGTATCGAGACTTTTGTTGTTGATTACAGAAAGATACTAAAAAGAGCTAAAGAAAATCCATCATCGTTAGTTCTACCAGATGATTTCAATATTGAGGAGATAAAAGCAAAACAACGGCTTATAAATAAAAGAGAGGAAATTCAAAAAATTGAGTTTTTCTTAAAAACAAGAGCAGTAGCAGAAAGAGAGCTTCTTGATAAAATTCTTCCATATAAACTTGATCTTCTTGTGCTTGCTGGTTTTATGAGAACTCTTACGCCATATTTTATTGATCGCATCAACAATGATATTTTATATAATATAGACTTAAACAACACTAAGTCTATATATCACAAATATAAAATAATGAATATCCATCCAGCCATCTTGCCAGCATTTCCTGGAACTGACGGTTATGGAGATACATTCAGATATGGATGCAAGGTCGGGGGCTGTACTGTCCATTATATAGATTATGGAGAAGATTCAGGACCAATTATTGGACAGCGTGCATTTCAGATTGAAGATGGAGATACTCTTGAAATTGTAAAGCAAAAAGGGCTTGCATTGGAGTGGCAGTTGTATCCTGAGTGTATTCAAAAATTTGCTCTGGGTATGGTTTAACTAAATAAGTGGAATGACGATTGCTCTTTGGGGAAGCATAATTCGAATCAAAAAATTTCTATCATCATCCCTTTAATTCATTTATAATGCTAAACAATTAACGGCTGAAACAAAAGCCAATTTATCAACTGATGGAAAAAATGCAAATGCGTATCGTTCAAAGAAAATTTATAATGGGTTTACAATCGGTTATAATTACTATTTTTATCTTGCTATCAGGAGTGTTTATCCCCGATAAAATTATGGCTGACCTCAATAAGGAGCAAACCCAGCTTCAAGTATTGCAATCCTTAAACCTGATTGCGGTCTCTTTGACTCATATAATGACTTACAACGACAAGATGGTTCTTGACCAAGAATACAATACCATCATCAATAACTTGAATTTGAGTAATATTCCTGATGCCGATATAATCACGTTGCTTCAGGAACTTATGGATCTGCTAACAAGTTCTAAAATTCAAGAGCAGGAACGAGAACACCTCTTGAGTCGATTTGATAAAAATGTCCAGAACGAGCTTAAAAATAGAGTTAGATCACGAATTTTAGATACTGACCTATTTATCAACCCTTATACTACCATTTTATCTGCTGTACTATCTACAGGGTCATTTTATTTCAATTACCGAGCCCAAATGGATGCTTATGCTAAAGAGAAAGACGAAGGGAAATGGGCACTTGAAGCAAAAACCATGCAGGGACTTAATAATTTTTACAAGAAGCTGCTAAAATATTCATGGGAGTTGATGAGGCGATATAATTTTCCTGATGAATGGAGATTAGATGAAAAACAGATCAGTGATTATACGGCTATTTTAAAGGAACCAGAGCTTGATCTGCGGTATCGAAAATTAGAGCGGATTGAAAACAGTTTCCAAAAATTTCCTCCTTATTGGTATTACCGAGGTCAAGCGGCTCACGAAATCGGTAAAAATGAGGAGGCATTTAATTGCTTCAACCAATTTCAGCAAATACATCAAGGAATATTGAGAAAAGATCCTTATGCTGCATCTGTTGCCATGTACAAAACTATGCTAAAAGTGGAACACGCGGAAGCAGACCCAAACATGATTAAAAGAGATTTGGATTTAATTTTATCTAATTCAGATGATGCTGATTGGGGGAATATACTTTTTGCTGCTCTTCAGTATGCACGTATGGGCGATTCTGATACGGCGGGTAAGCTTATTCTGCGTAATTTGGATAACGGGCATATCGCCTTCATAGACTCTCCTGATATGATCCGAAGAGTGGGTCCAGCTTTACTGCTGAACGCTAAACCTGAACTCTTCAATCGCATCATGGACATGATACTAAATAATGACAAGGTGAAGAATTATGATCTGCTGTGGCTTTACGGGCAAATTAGGAACAGTGATATTTTAAAAAGGATACAGCCTGAATTTGACCGAGTGTTGTTGCAGACTACGGATAAGTCCATTTTTAATCCGCTCAATCTTTTTAAGGGCAACAATATTTCACTTTTTTTGCCAACACGCTGGATGGCTGAAAATTCGTTAGTAACATTGCAATTAAATAGTGAAACACGGGAGAAAGAATTCAATCCTGTCGATGCCGCCGTGATGCCTAACTTACCAGAAATGACTGTATTGACATTTGAAAATGTATTGCCGATAAAAACATTTATAAAGAAAAAACATTCTGCTGAGATATCCATCTCTTTAGTTCGCGAAAAACTTGATGGGGACAAGACAGAAATAGAAGGCTACGATATAAAACTGGTCTTCCAATCCCAAATCATTGGCTCTGATGAACAATTATCAAAAATGGTAAAATATACTAATAATCTCTTTAAAGTGGGTAATCCAAACATTGCTACTGAAAAAATAGAGAAGGATCCAGATGATTTGACAGTTTGGTTCAATAAAGAAAAAATCATCTTAAACGGTGAATCTTTCGGGTGGAGCGATGACGGGGTTACCATATCTAAGTAACCTTCAAGTGTGAAATGATAGTTTGTTTCACTATAACTCAGGGTTATCCAAATTTAGAATTGTTAGGTGTAACCTGACCTTCAATCAAAAAATTGTGTATCTGTGCGTCAGATATGGTGATAGCCTCCATCTTGTTAATCCATGTAAAATCAGCCTTTGGATTTCTGGATTTATACTGCTGTTCCACCTGTTTATTGAATCCTTTGCCTGCAAGGGCAAGTTCATCTCCAGTTGCTGAGTGCCCATCACTTAAACCTCCAGATTTAAGTTTAATGGCTTTTTCTGATAGTGCAGAATTATGAATCCATCCTCTCTGCCCTGTGCGAACAACACGCACATTCGACCAGCCGTTTGATTCACTTGAGATCTCGACTGCCTCTCCATAATTGATATTTGTGAGCAATTGACTGATAAAAGAGGGCTGAGAACGCAAAGCTCCCTGTTTCACAATAACATTAGACATTTTCATATTAAACTTACCTCCTTTTATTAAAGATAGACCATTTTCATTTGGTAATTTGTAATTATGCTTTTAAATTATTTTGTAATTATGGCTTTAAGCTATTTAAAATATTTACGATAACAGAGTATCCACCTCATCATTAATTCTTTGAATTTGACTGACCAGAGCATCTGAGCCTCCCTCTTTTGCTGAAACTAAAGACTCTCCCCACTTTTGAAGCATTTTGGTATCAATTCGTCTGAGGGTGTTATCCCTTGACCACTCTCTGCCAATTCTTTCCCCAAGCATCTCAAGTTGTTGATGCAGTTTCTCTTTTTCAGGTGAAATAAAAGGTTTCATTATTTCTTTCATTTGACCTTTCCAACCCTTAACCAAGAGAGTTCCATCTTGAAACTTTTTAAACCAATCTCCCTCTTCTTTGCTATACATAAATAACTCCTTTACTCAATACGTTGACAAACCACTCCATATTTGAGAAATCACTCGAACCATTGCTGTTATATGCCTTAACCGCCTCATAAAAAGCAAACTATTTTCCGTCAAATGTGATTTTGACCATGATATTAGTAGCCCACCGATAGATGGCAATGCTCGAAGCATTTGGGGCTGTAAATTTTTAAGGGATGAAGTATTTTTTTTTCATAAGGTGCTCACAATACCCTGATTATAGGGGAATATACAAAATTAATAATCGTCGAAAGTAGCCCTTTTTTCTCAAAATCCCTGAAAAATTTACAGTCCGAATAAATTCAAATCCATATCCGTTATCCAAGGAGATAGAAGCTCCAACTCATTTGGTCTTGCTTCTCTCCATAAAGCGGAAAAGAGCTTTTTATCTGATACATGCGAAGCAGAACGGATATTGGCAACAATAAGCTCGTCAACTCCAGATAATGGGTTTGAGATTATTTCTGACCATAATGTTTTTTCAATATCGATATTAAACTCTTCTGATATCACTCTCGCAAAATTATGGATATAATTTTTAAGAGAAGTTCCCCTGCCCCTGTTTTTTAAAATAACAGCATACAGTTTAAGATATATAATTTTTGGATTATCAGATGAAAGGTCAATAATACGCATCCTGTAAGAACCTGGCCACCAGCAGATAGGCTGATTCCCGTCTGTGCTTTTGCCATCCCATTCATATATTCCATCGTATAAAATCATAAAATTTCGCCTAAAAGTTTTTTATTTAGTAGCTTGGGCTTAATACTGTGAGCAGCCATACAATTTGGTATACTTTAGAGATAGTCAAAAAAACAAAAATAAAGGAGGGGATATGCTGCTCACAGATAAGAAGAATTTATCAGAATTGAGTTTCACTGGAAAGAAGTTTATTCGTCAAACGGGATTAAGAGCCTGAATATTTAAACAGGCTCTTAATCTTAAGCATATTTCTAAAAAAACAACTTTAGAACACCACCTATTAATCAGATACTCACATGATTTATGGTTTTTTTCTTGTCTCTACTCTCAATGCGTGATATTTGTTTACAAATAATAGTAACATTCACACATTAATATCAGGAGGTCATTTAGTGAATACAGAATCAAAGTTTGCTGAATTAAAAGAGAAGGAGCGGGAGGCAAGGAAACAGATTATTATAGATTCTGCTTTATCTCTTTTTGCAAAAAAACCGTTTTATGACGTGGGAATGAGGGATGTTGCAGATGAAGCAGGAGTTTCTCCTGCAACACTTTATAGATATTTTCCAAGTCAGGAAGAGCTGTTTGTTGAAGCATTTATACAGGATATTTCTGCAGTAAGTCTTGAATTTGAAAATATGGTAAAAAAAGATCAGCCAGCAACAATTGAGGAGTTCGCCACCACCTATGTTGATCATCTGTTTCAAAATGAATCAACATTTCAGATGATGACCTATATTCTGCTTAAAGAGCACCTTGACAAGTCAGCTTTGGCAAAATTTGGCTCTGTTACAAGAATTTTTTTCGATACGTTTGAGCGTCTGCTTAGGCGGTATGGGACAGAGAATGATGTCAGAATGTATGTTCATGCGTTTATTGCATCAATGACAGGCATTATAATGACTTTTAGAAATCACCCTGTGAAAGAAAAAGATGCTATAAGAGAACATATCCTTAAAATAACAAGACTCACTGCTGATCTTTTCAGCAACAAACTTATAAAATAGCAGTAAATGTTAGGCTTTCATTTTAGGAACCGATTTTCTGCTGAAATCGTGAAATTTTGACCTGATAATGAAAATAATCTTACAGTTAAAATAAAAGAGAACAGGGGTAAAAATATAGATACAATGGATCGAATAAGAGACCGAGTAGAATCAAAGCACCTACTTATAAGCAGTATAAAAAAAGAGATAAGCAAGGAGATTGTCGGACAGCACAAACTTGTTGATGCCCTTTTGATTGGGCTTTTATCTGGCGGGCATGTATTGATTGAAGGCGTACCTGGACTTGCCAAGACCAGTGCTGTCAAAGCCCTTGCATCAACTGTGCAGGCAAAATTCAAGAGAATTCAGTTTACACCCGATCTTCTGCCTGCTGATCTTGTGGGTACTGAGGTTTACAGACCAAAAACAGGCGATTTTGTTACACGCAAGGGACCTCTTTTTAACAATATTATCCTTGCAGATGAGATTAACCGTGCCCCTTCCAAAGTTCAGTCTGCTCTTTTAGAGGCAATGCAGGAAAAACAGGTAACTATCGGTGATGAGACATATCTCTTACCCGATCCCTTTTTGGTGCTTGCAACCCAGAACCCAATTGAACAGGAGGGAACCTATACGCTACCTGAAGCTCAGGTTGATCGTTTTATGCTTAAAGTGCTGATTGACTATCCTGATAGAAATCAGGAGTTGGAAATTCTAAAGAAGAGTGAGTTTGAACAAAAGCAGACCATTGAACCTGTGATCTCTCCTGAACAGCTTCGAGAGATGGCTGAGATAATCAAGGAAATTTATGTTGATGACAAGCTCAAAGAGTATATTGTCAATCTTGTTTTTGCCACAAGAGAACCTCTAAAATATGGCATGGACATTGGCAACTATGTGGAGTTTGGAGCATCTCCAAGGGCAACTCTTTTTCTTGCTCAAGCTGCAAGAGTGACAGCATTCCTACAGGGCAGAGCATACATAACTCCACAAGATATAAAAATTATCGCACCAGATGTCTTGCGTCACAGAATTATCCTCTCATTTGAGGCAGAAGCAGAACAGATAACAACTGACCAGATTATTAAATCTGTTTTTGATTCGGTTGAGGTGCCTTGATCATACCGATATTAACCTACATTACTGCACATAACATTGACAACCTCACGGGCAATCTGCAGCTCTTCATTTGTAGGCACAACCCATATCTCTACATAGCTGTTATCTGAGTGTATAGCTCTTGCCTTTGGTTCAGATAAAATTTCACTGTTTTTTTTAAGATCAAGCACAATGCCAAGACCAATAAGATTAGAGCATATCATCTCTCTTATAGCTTTGTCATTCTCACCAATACCAGCGGTAAAAACAATACCATCTACATGACCAAGCACGGCAAAATATGCTCCAATATACTTTTTAACCTGATAGGCAAACATCTCAAGGGCAAGTTTTGCTCGCTCATTGCCTGAATCTGCTGCGGCATGAATGTCTCTCATGTCATTCATGCCGCAAATACCTTTTAGCCCGCTCTGTTTGTTGAATATATTATCAATCTCTTGCGAATTTAGATGGGTATAATCTGTAAGATACTTCTGGATCGCAGGGTCAATATCTCCTGTTCTTGTTCCCATCATCACACCTGAAAGCGGTGTCATTCCCATTGACGTATCAACACATCTGCCATTTTCTATTGCACATATTGAGCAGCCATTGCCAAGATGAACCGTAATCAGATTTAACTCTTCTTTATTGATTATAGACATCTCTCTTGACTCTATATCACTACTTTTTGAGGCTAAACCACTACCTGTTTTTTGATTCCCACCTTGATTTTGTCTAATCAACTCTGTAGCCGTATTGGCGACAAATTTATGTGATGTCCCGTGAAATCCGTATCGTCTGACCCTGAACTGTTCATAAAACTTGTATGGCAGAGCATACATAAAGGCTTTTTGCGGAATGGTGTGGTGAAACTCTGTGTCAAATACTGCAATATTTGGAATTGAGGGGAAAAGAGATTCTGCAACTTCAATTCCTGTAAGATTTGGTGGATTGTGCAGAGGTGCAAGTGGAAAGTTATCGTGGATTGCCTGTTTTACAGCATCATTAATCAGAATTGATGAGTTGAAATTCTCTCCGCCCTGCACAACACGATGACCAATTGCATCTATCTGGTTAATATTTTTTATCACACCTGAGCCAGATTGATTATCGGTGAGCATCTTAGCAGCAAGATGCATGGCAAGAGCATGATCGTTTATCTCCTGCTCTTTTATAAACTTAAGCGTCTCTTTCTCTTGAGCAGTCTCTTTATTTTCATTATCTCTTTTATTTTTAATATTTTCTTTGACTGATATTTTTTTATGTGTAAGTTTTCCCATTGCTTCGCCAATTCGTTCAACTACACCTGATGCCATAACAGAGTGATCAGAGTCATTTAGTATATTTATTAGCTGATACTTTAATGACGAACTACCGGCATTAATAATTAGAACTATCATTCTTTGCATTTTTATTTTACTCATTTTGGTATGTATGTGCAAAGAGGCTCTTCAGCCATATAGCTGCCTGTAGCTTCATAGGCTCTTGCTCTGCATCCTCCGCAAACTTTTCGATATTCACAGATACCACATTTGCCATCAACAGCGTTAAAATCTCTTAGTTTATTGAACACCTCTGAGTTTGCCCAAACCTCTTTAAAAGTCGATTTTGTGATATCTCCGCACTTGACATCCAAAAATCCGCAGGTTTGTACCTCTCCAATATGAGATATAAAACAGAAACCTGTTCCAGCAAGACAGCCACGGGTTACAGCATCTAATCCATGACTCTCAAAGGTCACCTGTTTACCCTCATCTTTTGCACGCTGCCTCAATATTCTGTAGTAATGAGGGGCACAGGTAGCTTTTAACTGTAAAGATGTCTTATCTCTTTGATCGTAAAACCAGTTAAGTGTCTTTTCATACTCAATAGCATCTATCTCTTGATCCACAATGTATTTGCCTCTGCCTGTTGGAACAAGAAGAAATATGTGGTGAGCAACCGCACCAAGAGATTCGGCAAGAGAGAGGATTTTGGGGATTTCGTCTAAATTTGTTTTTGTGATTGTGGTATTTATCTGAAACTCAATTCCAGCCTCTTTTGCAAATTTGATACCGTTTAATGCACCATCAAAAGCACCAATAACTCCTCTGAATTTATCGTGGCTTTCCCGGGTGGAGCCATCTAAGCTGATGCTTATCCTTTTAATTCCAGATTTCCGCATCTTTGCTGCGTTTTCTGCTGTAATCATCGTTCCATTTGGTGCCATGACCATTTTAAGCCCAATTTTAGTTCCATAAGCAGCAATTTCAAAGATATCTGGTCTTAAGAGAGGCTCACCACCGGTAAGAATTATTATAGGCTGCCCAACTTCCCTTATCTGATCCATAAGTCGTATGGCTGCCTCTGTGGTCAGCTCATTCTCATAAACATGATTTTCAGCAGCAGCACGGCAGTGGATGCATGAAAGGTTACAGCGTCTGGTTGTCTCCCATGCAACTAATCTTATAGTTGTATATTGTGCTTTTTGGCTCTCTCCATATTTAGAAATTCCATGTCCATGAGCAGAAGTTGGGTGATTATGAGTGTTACCATGAGGAGAATTTTGTTTTGAGTCATGATTGGCATCATGGGAAGAGTGCATTATCGATTCAACTCCCTTGCAGCTTCAAGAGCAAAATAGGTTAGGATAGTATCAGCTCCTGCACGCTTGATAGAAAGAAGAGTCTCCATCATAACCTTTTTACCATCTACCCAACCCATAAGTTCAGCAGCTTTTATCATGGCATATTCTCCGCTCACACTGTAGGCAGCTATGGGAAGATCAATTTCATCTTTTAATCTACGTATTATATCTAAGTATGGTAGAGCAGGTTTTACCATGATTATGTCAGCACCCTCTTCAACGTCCATTGTTGCTTCTCTTATGGCTTCAAGAGAGTTTGCGGGATCCATCTGATATGAGCGTCTATCTCCAAACTGAGGTGCAGAATCAGCAGCCTGTCTGAACGGACCATAATAGGCAGATGCGTATTTTACAGCATACGACATGATTGGAATATCGGAGAATCCCTCTTCATCAAGAGTATCGCGTATTTCTCCAACCCTTCCGTCCATCATGTCAGAGGGTGCGACCATATCAGCACCAGCTTTTGCATGAGACAGAGCTGTTTTTGCAATCAACTCAAGAGATGCATCATTATCGATCCGTCCATTTTCAACCATACCGCAATGTCCATGATCTGTATATTGGCACAAGCATACATCAGTTATAACAGCCATCCCAGGAACAGCATCTTTAACAGCCTTGATAGCTTTTTGAACTATGCCGTCAGACGCATAGGCTCTTGTAGCAAGAGGGTCTTTTTTATCAGGCAAGCCAAAAAGCATTACAGCAGCAAGTCCTGCATCTTGAGCCTCTTGAACAGTTTTCACAAGATAGTCGCATGTCAGTTGAAACTGACCGGGCATTGAAGCGATTGGATTTTTAATCCCTTTTCCCTCAATTGCAAATAAGGGAAGTATAAAATCATCAACAGTGAGAGTAGTTTCACGAATCATTCTTCTGAAGGCTTCTTTTTCTCTAAGGCGTCTGGCTCTGAAATCAGGAAACAACATGGTTTTAACTCTCCTTTTTTATCTCATCATCTGTCAAGTAACAGGCAGGGTCTTGGTCCCAAGGATCACCTTTGATCGACTCCGCCCTTGCCCTGAAATTGCCACCACATACGTCAAGCCATTTACAACCAGCACATCTGCCTTTGACATGACGTTTTTTATCTTTCATTTTCATTAGAAACTCATTTGTGCTGTCTGTCCATATCTCTGAAAATGGTCTCTCTTTAACATTACCAAAAACCTCTTCTCTCCAGAACTGATCAGGGTGGACATCTCCATTCCAACTGATGCAGCCAAATCCTCTGCCAGAATTATTTCCCTCGTTCATCTGAAGAAGATCTAAAACCTCTGCTGCTCTTATTGGATCTTCTTGAAGAAGTTTTAAATATAGATAAGGCCCATCTGCATGGTTATCCACAGTAAGAATCTCTTTGGGCAGGTTGCGATCATGTAAGTCTCGTGTTCGTTTCATAATAAGATCGAGCGTTTTTCTTGTCTCTTCGTGAGAAAGATCTTCATTTGCAATTGCAGAACCTCTGCCAGAATAGACAAGATGGTAAAAACAGGCTCTGGGAATATCCATCTTTTCGAGCAGATCAAAGATGCCTGGTATTTCATCTACATTTCTCTTGTTGATGGTAAATCTCAAACCGACCTTTATACCAGCCGCCTGACAGTTACGGATTCCTTGAAGTGCTTTTTGAAATGAACCCTTGACCCCTCTGAATTTATCGTGCGTCTCTTCAAGTCCATCTAAGCTGATACCCACATAAGAGAGACCAATCTGTTTGAGAATCTTTGCCTTCTCTTTTGTGATCAGAGTTCCGTTAGTTGATATAACTGCCCTCATACCTTTTTTTACCGCATATTCAGCATACTCTGCAAGACGTGGATGAACTAATGGTTCTCCACCTGAAAATAGAAGGACAGGGGCACCAAACTCGGCTAAATCATCAATCATAGCAAGGCTTTGCTCATGAGTCAGCTCGTTATCGTAGGATATATCTTCAGATTGTGCATAACAGTGCACACATCGTAAATTACAACGTCTCGTCATATTCCAAACCACAACAGGTTTTTTGTCAGAAGAGAACTGAAGAAGATGAGATGGAAGTTTCCCTGAATGGCGTGAATAACGTAAAGTATCAGAGGGTTCAACAGTGTCGCAGTATAGTTTTGAAATTCCAATCATTATGATATCTCTTGTTTAATAAGGTCATTCAGAAAGTTTTTTGGTTCAAGAAGTGAGCTTCTGGATAGAAAAAACCTGTTCTTTCCCGATTTGTCACGAAGCAGATTTAGTCCATTGTAAAAATCATTATAAATTTTTGTCATGATGTCTCTTGAAGTTATCTGATTACGAATCAGCTCTTCAATCAGAAAATCAACGGCATCCTCCTCAAAGACAATGTTTAAGTCATAGTTTTTATAAAAATCGACCTCAATTTTTTTGATCGATTCATAGTATGATTTAATCTGTTTGATTGCATTGCCAAGTTCTGTAATATGGGTACAGAAGTATTCAGCCACAAGAGTACAACGATATTGTGAAAGGGTTAGCCCATGCCGTATGGAGAGGTGTTTCCAGTTATTGGAGATATATTCAGTGATGTACTCTTTTTCTCGCTCAGTAGCTATGCGGTGAATTTCATCAAGTTCATTATTAAATGAATCAAAATTCAGATTCTGTAAAGGGTATGATTCAGAACTTCCTGAAGATTTTTGACGGCTATCCAATATCTTTTCAAGATGCGTTTCAGGATTCTCTATAAGTTGCGGCGTTACTGTAAGTTTTTTTATATCAGATGATGGGAGATGCTCTTCAAAGTGAATCAGAGTATCTTCAACTGCACTGACAAGACCTCTTGCCCCTGTATTTTCATTAAATGCTTTAGCAGCAAGAAGTTTAAGAGATTCATCTGTAAATATGATATCAATTCCATAGGCTTTAAAATCAAGACGCTTGCCAAGAATAACGGGGTTATTGGGCATTCTCAGGATTGAATAAAGGTCATCTTCAGAGAGCTTTTCAAGCACACACCGTACAGGTAACCTTCCAATAAATTCAGACTCAAATCCAAATTCAACTAAATCCTCTGCTTTCAGGTGTTTGAGAATCTCTGACTCATCTTTGGGAGTGGAGAGAGTTGAGCCAAATCCGATTGACTGCTTTGATATGCGTTTTGTGATAATTTGAGCAAGATCGCCAAAAGCCCCACTTACAATAAAAAGAATGTTTGCGGTATTTATGCATCTTTTTGTTCGTTTACCAGTTTTCTGATAATTATCAAGCTCCTGCATCATGGATATAGGATCATGTGGAACCTTAAGATCAATATCTGTCTCTTCCATAGGTTTTAGAAGTGCTCTTTGTACCCCAGTCCTTGAGACATCTGCACCCCTGAAATTTTGGCTTGCAGCAATTTTATCGATCTCATCAATATAGACAATGCCATACTGAGCAAGTGTAAGGTCATCATTTGCCTCTTTCACAAGGTCTCTGATAATATCTTCTACATCACCGCCTACATAACCAGTTTCAGAGAATTTAGTGGCATCAGCCTTAACAAACGGCACCCCGATTTTTTTAGCAATAAGTTTGATGATATATGTTTTGCCAACACCAGTAGGTCCAAGCATCAAGATATTTGATTTGATGCTGCCTGTAATACTATTTCTAAAAGTGACATTAGCACCATGATTGTTTTCAATATCACTGACAACTCCTGATGATATTGCTTCAAGATGTTTTATGCGATTGAAATGGGTGCATATCTTTGTGGAGAGGATAGATTTTGCTTTTTTTTGTCTGACAATGTATTGATCAAGATAAGATACAAGCTCTATAGGCTTGATATCAAAATTGACAAACTGCTTTTTTCCGTTAAACGGGTTTGAACCTGTAACAGGAGACTGTTTGGGGAGTATTGATGGAGAGATAATTTTAACATTTCCTCCGAATTTCTTGTTTAGAAATTCGCTAATCTCTTTCTCTATTTTTTGTGGGTCAGGTAAGTTTTGATTTTTTTCATTCATATTCATGGCAATTAAGTATAAGCATATTAAAGTGATATTCAATAACTACTTCTAAGTTTTTACACGAAACGTTTACCTCTTTAGAATTATATTCTTTCGCTTTTTTATAATTTTTCTTTTTTAGAAGAGTCTCCTCTGGTTTTTACCTTTTTTTCAAACAAAAGACACTGTTTGCCAGTTGAGTTTAAAACAGCAATAGACGGCATCTGTTTTCCCTTAAAGCCCATTGCCTTGCATCCATAGGGACAATTGATATCCCATGTAACATAATAGTAGATACACTCACGGCAGTTGACTTTTCTATTTTCTGTGTGTGTCATATATTTTATTATTTAGAAAGTTCAATCCAATAATAATTGCAATGAAGTTACTTATGTTTTGTATAAGTTAAGTATGTGTATATATCACAAATGTGCACATAGATATTAGTGTGTTAATATACGAAATAATCCTAAAATTGGGAATATTTTTTAGTGTCAATAACAAAAAAGAGCCACAAACATTAAATGTAAGTGGCTCTTTCAAATATTTGGTGCCGAAGAGGAGACTTGAACTCCTACGGGTCGCCCCACACGCCCCTCAAGCGTGCGTGTCTACCAATTCCACCACTTCGGCTTGATAACAATTAACATTAGAACTTTTTATTACTTAAGTTGATAACTTCACTACAGCTTCTTTTACTACTTTTTTTCCGTAGCTGGTTGTCCGGCTGGTGAAGTTGTTTTAGCTGTATTATCTACTTTTGGTAACTTTTTTTCTGCTGTTTTATCAGCGTCACTATTTTTATCAGCAACGGTAGTTGTAACAGCAGGCATAATAGTCTTACTTGATTTATGACCCGATGTATATGCCATTGTTAAAGATGTCAGCATAAAAATAACAGCAACTACAGTAGTGATCTTGCTTAATGCAGTAGCGGGTCCTGAGCCACCGAATAAAGATTGACCACCAGAAGCAGAACCAAATGACGCACCCATATCTGCCCCTTTACCCGTCTGAAGCAAAACAATCAGAATAAGAAGGACACAGGAAATAATATGTATAGAAAGGACTAATATTGTCATAAAATCATTTAATTCTGTTATATTTTATAATTTTAATAAACTTATCTGCATCAAGACTTGCACCGCCAACCAGTGCACCATCAACATTCTTATGACTCATAAGTTCCGAGATGTTATCAGGTTTTACAGAGCCACCGTAAATAATACGTATGTCTTCTGCAAGGTTACTATTAAACATTTTTTCAATCTCAGACCTTATGTAGCTATGAACTGCTTCCGCCTGCTCAGGTGTTGCTGTATTACCTGTCCCAATTGCCCATACTGGCTCATAAGCAATAACAAGAGTTAAAAGTTCATTAGAACGGAAACCTTGTAACCCATTTTGAATTTGTTTGTCAAGCACATAAAATGTTTTTCCATCCTTTTTTTGGCTCTCTGTTTCACCAATGCACATTATTGGAATAAGGTCAGATTCAACAGCAGCCTTGATCTTTCTGCATATATCTTCATTTGTCTCGCCAAAATATTGCCTTCGTTCTGAATGCCCTATAATTACATGGCTTACCCCCGCAGCTTTAAGCATCTTTGCAGAAACTTCTCCAGTATAAGCACCCTCATTTATATAGAAAAGATTTTGTGCTCCAACATTTACGCGGCTGCTCATACTTTTAAGATTTTCACTTACAAGGGCAAGTGACGGAAACGGCGGAGCTATCATTATATCTATATTTGTAATATCAGATGCGAATTCTGCAAGTCTTCGTGCAGTAGCAACCGCTTCAGAGCCAGTTTTAAACATTTTCCAGTTACCAGCAATTAATGGAGTTCTGCTCATTGTAATTCTCCTTTATTCTCTTTTTTCCCCTCTGAGTATTCCACTTGCAAGAGAGATGCTTTTTTTTCCATCGGCAACGATCTGTTCCACAGCTTTTGAGATATCCATTTTGTCTCTTATAGTTATAGCTTTAAACAGAGTTGGAAGATTTACACCTGAAATAACTTCGACTGAACCTTCTTCAAGAAACGAATAGCTTAAATTAGACGGAGTTCCCCCAAACATATCTGTAAAAATAATAACCCCTTTATCATCTTTAACCTTTTTAATCCCTTTTTTTATTTTATTACGCAAAGAGTCTGGATTCTCTTTAGTATCTATTGAAACAGCGGTCATATTTTCTATCTTATCTTCCACGATAAATTCAACTGCTTCAA
This sequence comes from Desulfamplus sp., assembly GCA_015232555.1. Lineage (GTDB taxonomy): Bacteria > Desulfobacterota > Desulfobacteria > Desulfobacterales > Desulfobacteraceae > Desulfamplus. The sequence continues at coordinate 58,967 of JADFZJ010000009.1, forward strand.
TAAGTGCATGTCCAAGGTTGGCGTGAGTGACAATTAAAATTCCTGTCATGATGTTTATTTAGTTCCTGTCATAATTCTGTTATGTCTCTGTCAATATCTCTATGAATAATGCCAGCTTTAATACCCATGTTGTTAAAATGTTCAAATATTTTTCTTGCTATGGCAACGCTTCTATGTCTTCCACCTGTACAACCAACGGCAATAGTTAGATAGGCTTTCCCTTCTTTTTGATAAAGCGGGAACAGATAATCAAGAAGATCAAGATATTTATTAAGAAAAACACTTGTCTCGTTTAATGCAAGTACAAAGTTTTTAACATCATCTGATTCACCGTCTTGATTTTTCAATGATGGTACAAAAAACGGATTGGCAAGAAATCTCATATCAATAACAAGATCAGCATCTGGCGGAATTCCATACTTAAATCCAAATGACATTATGTTTGTTTTCATTGAGACATGTTTTTTAGAATCTTTACCTGATGCAATTGAGATAATCTCTGCTTTAAGCCTGTGAGGATTGTATGTAGATGTGTCAATAACTATCTCTGAACTGTTTTTTATTGAGAACATCTCTTTTTTTTCTGCATTTATGCTCTCTGTTAAACTTGCATCATGGGACATTGGATGATGCCGCCGCGTCTGGCTGAATCTTTTAATCAAGGTGCTTTCGTCAGCATCAAGAAAAATTGTTATGGGATTAAACCCCCGCTCTCTTAATGCTTCAATAGTCACAGCATATTGAGTTAAAAACTCTTTTTCTCTCATATCCATTACAAAAGCAAACCCCTTGATTTTAGGGTCATTTTTCAGAGGAAGATCAAGAAATTTCGGTAACAGAGCCATAGGCATATTATCTACACAGTAAAAAGCTGCATCTTCAAATGCTGCCATTGCAGTTGTTTTTCCTGAGCCTGAGATTCCTGTAATGATAAATATCTTCTGATGTTTCATTATCTTATTATCCGCTAAAAGTATTCACCCTTATGAAAACATCCTTATCGACTAAAAATACTCATGCACACAACTATTTATCCCCTAAAAATCTTCATCCACAGAGTTGATAATCTGCTCAATCTCTTCGGCAGATTCTGCTTTCATAAGATTATCTTTAAAATGACTCTGTTTAAGCAGTCTTGAAATTTGGGCAAGCACACTCAGATGAATGCCTGTAGAGTTGGCAGGAGTTATAAGAAGAAAAAAAATATGAACGGGTCGGTTGTCTAAGGAGTCAAATTCAACCCCTTCACGGCTTAATCCAAAACCAACAACTATGGAGCTGATTCCGTCAAGTTTGCCATGTGGTATGGCAATACCTCCGCCAATACCTGTGCTGCCAAGCTGTTCACGCTCAAGCAGAACCCTGACAATATCTTTTGTTTCTGTTCCAGTTCTTGTTGTTATCGCTCCTGCAAGCTCTTCAAGAACCCCTTTTTTGTTTTTTGCATTTAAATTTGAAATTATTGAATTTCTATCAAGAATATCTGATATTTTCATTAATATTATTACCTTGTTACCTTAGACTCTGGTAGTTCAGGGGCAATACACTCTATTTTATATGTATCGTATAAGTGTCACCCCTGAGAGTTTTTTGCAATCACTTAGATTTGATTAATCTCAATTATTGAGGCTGAATCAATCCTAAATTGCCGTCACTGCGTCTGTAAAGAACATTGAGCCGTTCAGTTCTTGAATTGTTGAAAACAAAAAAGTTCTCTTTACCTGAATTGAGTTCTGCAACTGCATCATCAACATCCATTGGTTTATAGTTTAGAGTTTCCTCTACTATATCATAGGATTTTTTTTTTTCAGCTTCTAATTCTAACTCTTCCAGATCAATTTCATCGCTTTTAATTGTCTCTTTACTTCCTGACATGTGATTTTTCTGTCGTTCTTTATTTTTTGTAATCTGAGCTTTGACTTTATCCATTAATGTATCAATAGAGGAATACATATTTTCAGACTCCTCTTTTGCATGGATCTTAACTTTATCACAGATAAGGGTTATTTCAGCAATGTGTCTTATCTTTTCAACGGACAGTACAACATTAGCCTCGGCAGGAGTATCCAACATCTTATCAAACCTGTCTAATTTCTTTTGAACATAGGATTTGAGAGCATCGGAAGGATCGATCTTTTTAAAAGTTACTGAAGTTTGCATAAAAGCCCCCTTTCAAAATTGTTTGCGTTTACCTGACGGTAGAATATGGAGCATTTCCCGATATTTTGCGACTGTTCTTCGGGCAATGTCAATATTTGCCGTTGCCAGCAGTTCTGTTATTTCCTGATCACTCAAGGGATTGGCTGGATCTTCCTGATCAATAAGGGATTTGATCTTCTCCTTAACACTTTCAGATGCCATTGAATCGCCATTGGTGCGTTTGATGGAGCTGTTGAAAAAATATTTCAACTCAAAAAGCCCCTGTGGTGTGTAGGCATATTTATTTGTTGTGACCCTGCTTATGGTGGATTCGTGCATATTTATATCTTCGGCCACATCTTTCAGGATCATTGGTTTTAAATAGGCAACACCTTTTTCAAAAAATTCCTTCTGGAATTTAATGATACTTTCCATCACAGCGTAGATAGTCTTCTGACGCTGATGAATACTTTTAATCAGCCATGATGCTGACTGCATTTTATCGTTAAGGTAGTTTTTAGTCTCTTTAGAGATAGCTCGTCCATTGGTGATAGCATCTCTGTAAAGCCTGTTAATCTTGAGTTTTGGTAGTCCGTCATCATTCATAACAATTTTAAAGTCATCACCATCTTTATAGACATGAATATCAGGAATGATGTAATGGGGTTCGTCTGTGGCAAACTGTCTGCCAGGTTTTGGTTCTAAATATTTGATGACATTTACTGCGGCAATCACTTTATCGAGTGTTATTTCAAGAGCATTGGCAATTTTTTTGTAGTTTTTGTTCTCAAGATTCTTCATGTGTGAAGAGATTATCTTTTCAAGAATCGGGTCATTTATCCCAAGCATTTTGATCTGTATAAGAAGGGTCTCTTTAAGGTCTCTTGCACAGACACCCGGTGGGTCAAAATTTTGCATGGTTTTAAGAAGTTTTTCAACCTCCTCCTCAGAAAAACCGCCTGTCTGGGCAATCTCTTGAACAGAAGCACAAAGATAGCCATCAATATTAAGATTTCCGATAATTAGGCTACCAATCTGCTCCTCCTCTTTTGTTGGTCCATACATAAGAAGCTGCCACTGCAGATGATCTTCAAGTGTCTCTTTTGAAGTGGTAAAAGCCTCATAATTGGGAGTTTCTTGAGTATCCTTTTCAGTGTGGGTTCTTCCTGTGGAGCTGTATTCATGGATATAGTTTTCCCAGTCAATATCATTGCCAACCTTCTCTTCAATTCTAACCTCCTTGAGAGAGTCATCATTGATGACATTTTCAAGGTTGTCATTGATTAGCTCCAGCTCCCCTGGAGTATCTACAAGAACCTCTTCAAGTGCAGGATTTTCTTCCATCTCCTGTTGAATTACACCTGCAAGTTCAAGCCGTGATAGCTGCAGAAGTTTAATTGCTTGCTGCAATTGTGGTGTCATAACCAATTGCTGGGTCAGTGTCAGATTTTGCTGTAATCCAAGTGTCATATTAATCCAAGTGCCATATCATATTTTGTTATAATCTATGGTGTTTTATGTGAAAGTCTCTTAACTGACTTTCCGTTTTCGTTGTGTAAGTTATTGCATGGGCGTTATATCAGAAGATAATTAAATGCGTTCATCAGAGCCTAAAGTCATTGCCTAAATAGATTTGCCTTGCCAATTTGCTTGATATGATTGCTTCGGGTGTACCAGATTCAACTACTTTTCCCTGACTCATAATATATGCTGTATTACAAACGCCCAGAGTCTCTCTTACATTGTGATCCGAAATAAGAATTCCAATCCCTTTTTGTGTCAGTTGGCTGATTATGCTCTGAATATCAGCCACAGCCAATGGGTCAATTCCTGCAAACGGCTCATCTAAAAGTATGAACAATGGATCTGTTGCGAGCACCCGAGCAATTTCAAGCCGTCGTCTCTCTCCTCCAGAGAGAACAGTTGCCTTCTGGTCTGCAAGGCTAAGAATACCAAGCTCCTGCATCAGTAAATCAGCCTTGTTGTTGATCTCTCCCACTCTGTCAGGCAATAACTCTAAAATGGCTGTAATATTCTGTCTCACCGTAAGTTTCCGAAATATTGACGGCTCCTGAGGAAGGTAACCAATACCTCTTCTTGCCCGCATATACATTGGATAGTCTGTTATTGATTCTTGGTCAAGCAAAACATCGCCTTTATCTGGTTTTATCATTCCAACCGCCATGTAAAATGTGGTTGTTTTGCCTGCTCCATTTGGACCAAGAAGCCCTGTTACCTGACTTTGATGCACCTCAATATCCACACCATCAACTACTTTTCTGTTTTTATATACTTTGACAAGATTTTTTAACAGAAGTTTTGACACTTATTATTCCTGCTTGAAATCCTCTTTTGAATTAAAAAGTGCCTCTACCCTTTTCTCTTTTCCACCCTCAACAATAACCTTGCCTGAATCCTGAAACAGAATAATCGTTTTTCCTGTTATGTAGCTCTCTCCAGTCATAACACGCGGAAAATTAGAGCCTCCCGTAAGAACGATTTTCTGATCCGTTGAAGTATAGACAGCTTGATCTGCCGAGGCAGTTCGGTTGGCAGACGATAATTTCACATTGCCTGATGCTGTTAAAGATTTAATCTCTTGCTTCATATTTGAAGGATTTGTCTTTTTCTCTTTGTCTGTAAAAAGAATCACTGATATCTTATCAGCTTTAATGACCGAGTCACCTTGTTTTGCAACAACATTTCCTGAAAATGTTATTATTGATGACTCTTTCTCAGCAAGCATGTTGTCTGATGTTACATGCAGCTTTTTATCCTGATTGGATTGTGATTTTTCAATATCAGCAGCAGATATTGAAGTTATAAATTGTGATATCAAAAATATAAGTGCTACGGCTGCTATCAAAATATTTTTGTGAAAAAATGTTAACATATTACCTTCTATTTTATTTGTTCAGGAATTTAAAAGCCACCAACAATTGCAGCTAATCTGCTTTGTTCTTTTTCAGGAATTTAAATTTAACAATAATTGGAACGAAGCTACTTATATTCGTATTGAATTCTATTGGTTATTTTCTTGCTGTCTATTTGGGGGAAAATCAAGAGCATCAGATAAGATAGCATAAACATTACCTTTGAGTTCCAGAGTATTCTTATTCAGATCAAGTTTCATGGTATCCGATTTAATGACAGAAGTATTATTAACAGAAGTATTTTTTATCACTGTTACAGGCTCATTGGAATATATTATATGGCTTTTCTTGTCATAATGCAACTGGTCAGTTGTCATAACTGACTCGCCATATTTAACTACAACATTATCAGACAACTCCATATTGTTCTCTTTGGTGTTAATGTATCCTTTATGTGCTGTAACGTCTATTTGTTCACCATTTTTCAAAAAAAACTCTACTGCAATATCCATAATAATAGCTTTAGAATCGTTTTTCAGAACCTTTGCCGAGGCTGCCTTAAGAGTCCACTCTTTTACGCCGTTTCTTATGGAAGTGTGATGCATTGAGTTCAAAACTAAGGATGCATCTGAATCGACTTTAATCTCTTTTGCAATTTTTTTCAAAGGTGTAAATCTTGCGGAGAAGTAGAGTCCAGCAAGTCCTGCAATCATACAAAAAAGCACTATAAAGAGGCTTATTTTAATATTTGCGGGTTTTCGTTGTCTTGATGACAATGCAGGTATAAAATATCTTAATCTTGATGCAGGTTTAGACTTTTTTAATGCCAATGCTGTAAAATATCCTCCCAAAGACCTTTTGCCTTCAAAATTACTTCGCATATTTCTCTAACTGCACCATCGCCGCCTCTATGTTTGGTTGTATAATCTGATATTTGTATAACTTCAGGAGAGGCATTGGCAACAGCAAAAGAGAAACCGCATTTTCGCATTACAGGAATATCAGGAAGGTCATCGCCTGCAAAAGCAGTTTCATATTGTTTAACTTTCTGATTCTCAAGGATTTTATTTAAAGCCTCTCTCTTATTTTTAATTCCGTCAAATATAAGATTAATACCAAGATTTTTACATCTTGCGGATAATGCACCGTTAGCAGTTCTACCAGTAACAATTCCAACTTTAACACCTGAATCCATGAGAATTCTGAGTCCAAAACCATCTTTCACACAAAAATTTTTAATCTCTTCACCTGAGTCTGTATAGGTAATCTTTCCATCAGTAAGAACACCGTCAACATCAAGAAGAAGAAGTTTTATTGCTGAAAGACGCTCTTTTACTGCCTCATATTGTTCCATTAGAAAAAATCCTTAAATAAATTTGGTTTATAGAGCCTCTTTTATTTTAACAAGTGTAGCGAGCAAAGATGCCATATTGTCAAGCGGAATTGAATTTTGTCCATCGCAAAGTGCTCGGGCAGGATCAGGGTGGGTTTCAATAAAAATACCGTCAGCACCAGCCGCAACAGCAGCTCTTGCCAAATATGGTGCAAAACGGCTCTCTCCTGACGATGATATCCCTCCTCCACCCGGAAACTGAACACTATGAGTCGCATCAAATATAACAGATACGCCCATCTCCTTTATAATTTGAATGGAGCGAAAATCGACCACAAGGTTGTTATATCCAAAGGTTGTCCCTCTCTCTGTGATGCTGATATCTGTGCAGCCGCAGGCTTTTGCCTTTTCAATGATGTTTGAACATTCAAAAGGTGATAAAAACTGTCCTTTTTTGATATTAAGAGGCTTACCCGTTTTTGCTGCCGCACATATAAGGTCTGTCTGGCGGCACAAAAATGCGGGAATCTGTATTACATCAAGAACATCTGCCGCTGCCCGAGCCTGTTCTGGAGAGTGTATATCAGAAATCACTCGTAGATTGAGAGAACTCTTTATATGCTGCAATATCTCCATCCCTTTTTCAAACCCTGGTCCCCTGAAAGATTTAATTGATGATCGGTTTGCCTTGTCAAAAGATGCTTTGAAAATAAAGGGGATTTTGAGATCCGACGTTATTTGTTTTAATCTTGATGCTATGTCAAACGTGATATCAATGTTTTCAATAACGCATGGTCCTGAAATAAGAAATAGATGAAATTGTTCAATATTTTGTTCAAAACCCTGTTCTTTTAAAAAATATGGGTACATCAGAAAATACTCCATTTGATTTTGATAAGGTACATTTTGGTAATTTGATAAAGTAGAATTAATCTCTGCTTGAAATTATAAGATAAAGTGTAGTAAAGCAAATCAGATATTTTATTATGATAATGCAGTTTTCATAATAACGAGTGAGCACTTTGACCATTAATGTTTATATATATAAAATCCTTAGCAGAAAAATACAACACTCAATGTCAACCATGAATATTTATATGAAAGTCTCTCAACTGACTCTTATTTCTTGTTGTGTAAATCATTTCATGTTTGTTATAGAAAATTTCAAAAAAGAAAATTAAAATAAACGGTATCTGTTTTGATGAATAAAATAAAATTTTTGAACTATGTATTTCTTATCTTGTTGTTTGCCACTGTTTTTTTCTATCCAAAGACTTTATGGCAGAATAGTAAGGTTTCTTCAACATCTGCACAGTATGAGCAGCTTGTGCAGCAATATGAAGTAATAAAACAAACCGAACTTTCAGATTTACAAGATATTTTAATTGAAATTATTAATGCTCGTCTTAAGTGCTATACAGATACATCTGATTATTCTTTAAGGCTTTCTGAATGCCGTAAAAAATACCAATATGCTATATTGAGAGCAGCAAGAGAAAATTTGAAATCTTCTCCAAGCCTTGGGGAATTTTTGCTTTGCATACAAAATTGCCCACTTTCTTATTCATTTTGTAATGGTGAAGAGTTATCAGAAGGCAACTCTAAGAATTGTCGTAATATAGAGGTGTTGTGTATTGAACGATGCCTTGATGATTTCTGGAGAGGTAACAGCCTGAATGATGATACTACCAATTAATTTAAGCAATTTTATTTAAATGACTAATGTTCTTTAGGATAAGACAATGCACCTCTGGGAAAAAATTAAAAACAATTCGGTAGCAGTAACAGTAATAACCCTGGTTATTTTGTTTTTTGTTGTCTATATGGCTGATCTTATTTTTATAACTATTTATCCTGGTTATACAGGTGTTCTTTTCAGGCGTATATTCGATTCAGGAACTGTAATAGATAAAGTTTATGATGAAGGACTTAATATTATTGCTCCATGGAATAAAATGTATGCTTATGATGTCCGTATAAAGGAGAAAAAACAGAGTGTTAATGTATTAAGCCAGAATGGCTTAACAATTCAGGTAATGGTGTCAATCCGATATCATGTGATAAAAGACAAAACTCCAATACTGCATAAAAGAGTTGGTCCTGAATATGAGGAGAAGATTATTATTCCATCTATTATCTCATCTGTAAGAGAGGTTGTAGGTGAATATCGTCCTGAAGAGCTTTATACAACAGCACGCCATCTTATTCAAGATAAGCTGCTGATCGAAGTAGTTGAAGAGACAGGCAGAATTCCAATAGTTTATGATGATGTTATTGTTGAAAACATTGCACTGCCCGAGCTTATTAATGATGCAATAGAGATGAAGCTGAAGCAGCAACAAGAGTATTTAGAGTATGAATTTAGGATTCAAAAGGCTGAGAAGGAAATCGAAAGAAAGGAGAAAGAGGCATTAGGCATTAGTAATTTCCAGAAAATAGTAACAGAGAGTCTTTCCCCTGACCTGCTAAAATGGAAAGGCATTATGGCTACTCTTGAATTGGCAAAATCATCCAACACAAAAGTTATTATTGTTGGAGGTGGTGAAAACGGACTTCCTATTATTTTTAATGCAGATACAGCAACATCTTCCTCTTCATCAGACTCCTTGCCTGTTGGGGATAAAAAGGCAGTTGCTTTACAGGGAGCAGGGCAGTTGATTGACGATCAATACTTTGAGGAAAAACCTTATATAGAGATAGAACCCGATTCAGAGTCTCAAATTAAAAATCTAAAATCAGATATAAGTTCAAAGATTCCAGATACAAAAACAGCGATGGATAAAGAGTCAACAACAGATAATAATATAACAATAGAAGCTGCGGAAACTGTAAAGGAGAAAAAATAATGATTATAACGGTTATATTGATCACAATATTACTTAGTTATATTATAGGGAAAATTGGTCAAAACAGGAAGTTTGGCTTCTGGGGATATTTTTTTTGTTCGATGGCTCTTACACCTTTAGTTGGGATTTTACTTGTTTTGGCATCTGATCCACGTCCTAAGAAATCATAATTTCTGCCAATATATTTATATTCTGGCAATTTTACAGAAGTACAAAACTATAAATTAATTACAATATCTACACATTTATAATGGTATATATTTAATATATATTTCTGGATATATCTCTTTAACTGCAATGTGAGATATATAGTTATGAGAAATCTTAATCGGGTATGTGTGCCATGTATTGCCATCTAAAACTGTTGAATTCTTGCTTACACAAAATTTATTCAAATGATTAGTAAGTCCACTGCCTTGAGCTTTTAAAACAGATTCTTTGCGTGTCCATATATCATAAAATGAGTGTAGAGGCGATACGGAAGTTGTTATTATCTCCTGCTCTGCCCTTGTAAACAGATTAAAAAAATCTATGAACTCAATCGGCTTTATCCGCTCAATGTCCACTCCAATATCAGATGATTTGTTAATATTATTCTCAGGCAAATTGAATGCACATATACTGCAATGCTCTGAGTGAGATATATTGAAGCCGACACTATTAGGGATAAACGGTTTGCCAAAAGGCGAGAGTTGAACAGATTCTATCTTTTTAGTAGGATGGTTATAGAGATAGTTTAATCCATATTGCAGCAGAAGTTTCCCTGTAAGACTGTTTTGCCTATCCTCCCATCTTACAAGTTTTAAAATCTTTTCTCGAAATAAAGCGGGTATTTCTGATAAATATTTATCCCCCTTCTCTTGTGTAAATGGCTTTGTATTCCAAGTATAAAAAATATAAACCATTTTTTATACGAGCATCTCGCCTTGCCATGGATATTCATCGAGAGTCTCTTGCTTATAATGCTCTATGATTGACAAGGCATTGGAAATTTGTGAAGCATCAAGAAGTCCAAGCTGACGTTCAGATAATGGATTAAGTTTAGTCTGCCAGTTGCGTTCAGGTGTGATAAATTGGTATCCTAACATTGCCATAAATTTAATTCTTGGGGCACATGTATATACAGGACTTATAAATGTCTGAATATTAGTTGTTAAACCATATAATAAAAAATAATACCTCAAAAGCTGATTTAACCCCATTTTTCTAAACGGCTGTAAAGTAGCAGCACTGGTAAAGATCATTGCCGGAAATTTTACAATGCCTGGCACAGAGCAGTTAATCATCTCTTCTGCCTCTTCAACCCCATGGACAGTCACCCCCATCATTGTTGATATAGCATTGTTATTATCGTCAAAAACAACCAGAACAATATTAGCATCATCTATTGCTGACCACAGCAGCTTTTCCGGTTTTAAAAGTTTAAATTCTGTTGACCGGTTGAACTCTGAAATTCTGAGTTTTTCAACAATATGTTTGTCCTCTTTTAATGCTCTTCTTATATGCTTCATTAAAAACCTTAGGCACTTGTTGGGTTTCAGGGTCTTATTTAGTCAGAATAATGCTAAGTATTTGAATTTATTTTAGATACTTCAAGCTTAAGCATTGTTTTTAAGACCATTTATGATATTCCTGTTATTACAGAATGTTATAATTATACTAACGGTTATAATACCCCGAAATCTAATAAGAGCCTTCAGTAAATACTACCATTCATCAATTTTCTGGTAAATGGCATCAGCACTGTTCAATACTGGAATAATAAGAGATGTTGGAAAATCAACTATCTTTGCAGCTTCAAGATTTACAAGTATAGTGAACTTTTTACCTTTATCCATAGGCAGATCTGAAGGTTTTGCACCCTCAAACAGAATTTTTATGGCGTATTCTGCTGCCTGCTCTCCAAAGATATAGTCGTTTGGACCAACTCCCATAACAATTCCTTTTCTAATAAAAATAAGTTCACCAAGGCTTGGAACTTTATATTTTTGAAATGCTCTACGGAAAATGGTGAAATTCTTTTCGTAGGTTAATGATGCCTGAACATAGAAAACATCAACCTTAGGTAAAACATAGTTCAATGATCTTTCAAGCTGCTTTTGTATGACATCATTTGGGAAAGAGTTTCCATCTTTCTGTTTAAATGGAGTGGAGTCATAAACAAACTTAACACCATTTTTTTTACAAAACTCTTTTATCTCTTTTACGGCTGCTTCATGGTTTGGAGAACCAGCAAGATAAGTGATGCCAATACTGTTAAATTTGGCAATGCTATATGCCTGTGCAATGCTTTTAGAAATTTGATAAGGAGTACCGACTCCTGTAACATTACTTCCAGAGCTTTTCCAGTCTTTGATAATTCCAGCCTCTATAGGAGAACCTACAGCCGTAAATATTATAGGAATATGTTTAATCTTATTTACCAACTTTTTAGCACTTTGTGTTCCCATTGCAAATATAAGATCAATATCATTGCGTTTGCTTATATCTTTAATTTTTTTGTCAAGTGCTGAAAGATCTGTTTTTGCATTATATAACTCTATATTAATATTTTTCCATTGCTCCGATTTTTTAAGAGCACTAATAAAACCTTTGTATGCATTGGTATAGGGGAGAAACTCCTGATGTTGAATTGCCAGTATTTTATATATTTTTTTATTTTCAGGGGGCTTATTTTCAGAAGTTAGAGATATTTTGTCAGAAGCGGCTGCCAAAGCTGGATATGTTATAAAAATAGAAGCTATCAGATAAAATATAGAATAAAATAGAGCGATTTGTCTTAAAAGTTTATTCATAATAGTCCAAAAATAAAATATTGGTTGGAAAAAAACCTCAATCTGATAAACAAAAAGTTAAGCGTTTAACAGCATAATATGCTCAAGGAAGTTGATTAACTTATAAGCTATTTAATCCTCAACGGTCAATTATTTAATGCTTTAATGGTAAATGTTTTGCATAAAAGAATATAAGCAGCTCGGAGGTTCGCCAAGCACTCGACTATTTACATGAAAATTCTAAAATTAATAGTTGAATTATCATTAAAATCTGATATCAATGGGTTGAAAAATGTATTTCTAAACAAAATGGGCAGTTATGATCAACTAATACAAAGCATTGCATATAAAAATGAAAACAACATACTCACCTGAAGAGATAGATAAGTGTATTGCCATGCTTGAAGATATGGCTGAACAGAGTCAAATTATTGCTAATATTCCAGAGTCTCAGAGGATTGCACTGTTGTCAGCAGCAGGAAGAGTGTCAAGACCAGACAGAAAATACCTTAAACAGAGACGCAAAGAGCTAAACAAAATTCAGCGGCAGCCGATCGTCATAAAAGAGCGACTGGCAATAGCATCTACAGGCATTAGAAGTGCACGAGAGGTTGATGTATTTGAGGCTCCTGCTCAAATTACAGCAACTTCTTCAACTTTTGAACAAACCCTTAACGCTCCGCGTAACTGTTATGTCTGTAAGGCAAAATATACTTTGCTTCACCATTTTTATGATGCAATGTGCCCTGAATGTGCCGAATTTAACTATCAAAAGCGTTTTCAGAGTACCTCTCTTGATGGTCAAGTAGCTCTGATTACAGGTTCTCGCCTCAAAATAGGATATCAGACAGCTCTTATGATGTTGCGTGCAGGAGCAAGAGTGATTGCCACCACTCGTTTTCCAATCGATTCTGCCCTTCGATACGCCAAGGAAAAGGATTTTAATGAATGGAAAGACCGTTTGCATATTTATGGGCTGGATTTACGACATATCCCAAGCGTTGAGATATTTGCAGGCTATATTGAACACCACTACCACAGGCTTGATATTCTCATAAATAATGCTGCCCAAACAGTCAGAAGACCTCCTGGATTTTATGCACATCTAATGAAGAATGAGAATCTAACTTTTGGTGAATTAAAAGAGTTCTACGGTGATAATGGTAAAGCAGCAGTCAAACTGCTTCAAGATTATAGTATCTGCAAACAGAAGTTAGATTCCATAGTGTTGCAGCAAGACTTGCATTCAAATCATAACTCAGAAATGATGTTGAATGAGAACTATGAGTCATTAAAAAATAGTCTTGTCCCATCTCACGATGGCAGACCTGCAATTGGAATAAGAGAATCTGCAAAGCTATCGCAAATACCATACAGCGTTGATGATTGTGATATGAAAGATGATATTTTCCCAAGGGGTAAACTTGATATTGACCTTCAACAGGTAGATTTGCGGACAACAAACAGTTGGAGGCTCAAACTTGGAGAGATTCACACATCTGAAATGGTTGAAGTGCAGCTTGTTAATGCAGTAGCTCCATTTGTTCTGTGCAACAGACTTATTGATCTTATGAAAAAAGATTATACAGGACAGAAACACATTGTAAATGTGACAGCAATGGAGGGAAAATTTCATCGCTTTAAGCAGGCTTCACGCCATCCTCACACCAACATGGCAAAGGCAGCACTGAACATGATGACACATACAGCAGCGGCTGATCTTGCCAAATATGGCATTTATATTAATGCGGTTGATACAGGCTGGGTAACTGACGAAGACCCAGCATCTCTTGCAAAGTATAAAGAAGAAGTGCATGATTTTCAGCCTCCTCTTGATATTGTTGACGGTGCTGCAAGAGTCTGCGATCCATTCTTTCATGGCATTCTAACTGGCAGACACTGGTGCGGAAAATTTTTAAAGGATTACAAACCCATTGACTGGTAACTGGTATGAACCTACAAAAACTTCTGAATTTCTAAGGAGGATACTCTCTTTCTCAAATCTCCTGATATTATGCACAGCCGCAGCTTTTATAATCTCGGAATTGAGATTTGACTGGTGCGAACTTATGATTGGACGATATCTCGCATCTTTGAACTCCTCCCGTCCTGAAACAGGTGCTGTCTGGAAAGCGGGCGAGCAGAGTTCTCGAGCACACACATTCCTTAAAAATATCATTGAAGAGAGGCAAAATGCTGCCCGCTACGCTCAGGAGGCGACCTCGTTTGCTGAGCTTGCATCTGGTATTCTTCCCGGGCAGTGGGCAAATATTGATAAAGAGCACTTCAAACGCCTATATCTATCAATTCCCTTACCAGCAGCCTCAGAACTAATAACGCCTTCCGAGTTGATATGGCTGTTTAACGGCGGTGTTGTTACCCGAATATTTTGTGAAGGAAAACCCTATGGACTTGAGATATTTTTTCTTAATTCAGCCAACCGTGCATTGCGTCAGATAACCTTGAACAGTAGTAAAATGGAGAAAATTGAGAAAAATGAATCTGTATTTAAAGGCACTCTTGACCAGATTCCAGAATTTAAGGGTCGTATTTATCATGCGGAACGTTTTTTCAAGGTGCTGCTTGAACTGTCGCAGGATATAGTTCCTGATCTGATTACAACACCTCAGAAACTTATAAATCAGCAGGGAACACTAACAAGAGCTGGAATCTGGAATGAGGCTGCATCAGGATATATTAAGCTTGGATTTGAATTTAAGGATAATAATGGAAAGAGCGTTGTTTTGTTCATTAGGGCGAGAGAATGGGCTGTATGGCATTTGAGCAGCAATCTTACTGGTAATTAATTAATCACAAATGAGTTGTAATGAACTTTTTGACAATCCTTCTCAGTGCATCAAGATTTTTGTTTTATACTGCTTTGGGCTTATGCAGCCTTGGAATATTATTTGTTTCTGTTGTTATCTTTTCTGCTGCAAAGGAGCTGCCAAAACTTCCTGAACCTTTAAGCAGAATCATTGAAACTCCTAAAACAGAGATTTATGCTGCCACAGGTGAACGGCTTATAACACTTGGCGGCAGAGAACCAGTTCCTCTCTCCCGAGTATCACCTGATTTTATCAATGCTGTACTTGCTGTTGAAGACCACATGTTCTGGGAGCATAGCGGTGTCAATAAACTTCGGACTCTCAAGGCATTCTACATAACCTTGACAAATCGAGGAAACAGGGTTGAGGGCGCATCTACCATTACACAGCAGCTTGCCAAAAATCTTTTTTTCAGCTTTGAACGTACATATCTTAGAAAATTCAAAGAGATGTTGTTAGCATTTCAGATTGAATATAGTTGCACTAAAGAGGAGATTCTCCATGCTTACATCAATCAGATTGCATTTGGTGCTGGTGCTCAGGGTGTTGAGAAGGCGGCTCAGGTCTTTTTCGGAAAATCAGCCGCAGATTTAACTCTTGGAGAAGCTGCACTTTTAGCAGGTCTTCCAAAGTCTCCTACAAATTACAACCCATACAGACATTATGATAAAGCATTAAAACGGCGTGAAGTGGTTATCGCTCGAATGAAAGATGCAGGATATATTACGGACAAAGAGGCTCAAGATGCTCTTAAGATACGCCCTGCCTTACATTCAGAACATGCTGATGCAAGAACTGGCAGCTATTTTTTAGATGCCCTGATAAGCCAATTAATAGAACGGTATGGAAATGATGTTGTATTTCATGGAGGAATCAAGGTTACAGCTACAGTGGATTCAAATCTACAGTATGCTGGAGATACTGCACTGAAAAATGGACTTGATCGTCTTGACACTCTTATGGGACTTAAACCTGATGCAGAGCCTCGTCCACAAGGTGCATTGGTTGCAATTGACCCTGCTTCAGGTGCGGTGAAAGCAATGATAGGCGGCAGAGACTACTACAACAGCGAATACAATCGTGCCGTGAACAGCCACAGGCAGCCAGGGTCGGCTTTTAAGCCTTTTTTATATTATACAGCACTATATAAGCTCAATTACAGCGGTGCTACAACAATGGTTGACAGCCCTATTGTAATTCCAGTTGTTGGTTCGGCTGCATGGGAGCCTCGCAATTTTGAAAACAGCTATCGGGGACAAATGGTTTTAAAACAAGCATTGACATATTCTGTCAATACCATTGCCGCACGTCTTGTTGAAAAAACAGGACCAAAGGCAGTTACTGATACTGCAAGAGTTTGCGGCATCACAAGCAAGCTGGAGGATGTCTATTCAGTTGCTCTTGGCACATCAGTAGTTACCCCTTTTGAGATGGCATCTGCATATACCACATTTGCATCGGGCGGAGTGAGACACGAGCCATTTATGATCTGGCGGGTGGAAGACCCTTTTGGAAGGGTTATTTATGAACATTTGGTAAGAGGCAGAAAGGTTCTTGACCCTGAAATTGCATATCAGGTTGTGGATATGATGAAGTCAGTAATTGATCTTGGCTCAGGAAAAACTATAAGAGAGATGGGTTTTACAAGACCAGCAGCAGGCAAGACAGGCACTACTGACTCTTATAATGATGCGTGGTTTGCTGGATTTACTCCAAGTCTCTGTACCGCAATCTGGACAGGATTTGACAGAAAGCGGAAACTTAAAATATCAAGCGAGTCGGGCATTACTGGCGGAAAAATTGCAGCCACTATATGGGCAGAGTTTATGAATGAAGCCATGAAAAATGAACCTCCAAGGGATTTTACTATTCCTGACGGTATCCATTTTGAGCAGGCTGATCCTGTATCTGGCTGTAAAGTTTCGGACAGCAGCAGAGCTATAACTATTCCTCTTAAAAAAAATCAGAATCTTTGCACAACTCCTCAATATTAGGATTAATTCTCAAATGATCTATTTTTTCAGAAATATATCAATAAGGCTTTGGATATCAAGTTCCATCTCCATACCCGCGACATTTCTGATATTTCCAGCGGTACAGAGACTTATGCCGAATTTAGGTGCAGGTCTATTTTGTATTGCCCTGATGTGCACTTTGTTCATACTTACAGGTTATATCATGAATATTGCAGGTGAACGCTCTATTTACAGGTATATAAATGAGGCAAAAACATGGGAAAGAGATGGCGTTTTTAATAAAAGCGAAGTGTGTTACCTTAAAGCACTTGAAATATTTGACTCCTATCTGCTGACCCTTATAACCTCCAAAAAAATAGCCTTACAACTGACAGGGGCTATTGCCAGATTCTCTCTTACCGCAGGATGGCACAATGACCATTTTGACAGAGCTACCATATTTTTTCTTCTCAAGAACCCGCATGAAACCGAAGTTGCTCATCTGTGGCTCAAAAAAATTATAAAAATGAAGTTCTCTCCTGAACGTAAGATCAGAAATCATTCATCTCAAAGGAGAAATTCATTTTCACAACAAGGTGAAAATTTTTTTACTTTAGATAAAAAAAATCTGCTCACCCAACAGGAGGATAATTTAATCACACTGCTTGCAGAAATGGATCCCTTAAGTCTTCAATTGGTACCTCTGCTTGCTGAAATATTCAATAGAACACAAAGAGCTGGCTTTGCTGCAAATCGGGTCTTTGCTGTTATGGAGAGAAGTGCTGATTGTATTGAAAAAACTGATGAAAAATCTGAAAATAGAACTTCTATTTTTGAAGAAAAAGTGGAACATAAAGTTTTTATCTCTGAAAAAGAGGCGGCTGAACAATATGAACATCCGTCTGATGAGACATCTCTCATGTATCAATATCAGTCAGATCGTTCATTTTCAGGAGAAAAAAGGTTAAGAGGCAGTACAAAAAGAATAAAAAAAGCATCTTCATCAATGCCTTATATTGGTCAATTTACAACCATATTTGATATAAAATCAGCGGGTTCTCATTTATTCTCATCTGCCATTAAAGGGGTTGTTCTTATAGCTTCCCTGCCTATGAATATTATTTCTATTCTTGTTAATGTAACTAAATATATTGCTCACATAGTTAGCAGATCAAGCAGGAATATTCACAGCATTATTGCAGGACATCCTGATCTCAGAAATAATGTTAGAAGGCTTGTCTTGCTTACTGTGGCAGGATTACTGCTGCTGTTTTTTTTCAATACTGCTGCTCATATCTTTCGGACTCCAAAACCGCCTGTTCCATCAACCCCAAAAGTGGTAACCGAAGATGTAGAGGTTCAGGTAGTGCCCCAGAAGCGATTCACCATTCAGGTGGCAGCATATCTTATACAATCTCATGCAGAAAAATATTTAGATGGTCTTGTAAAACAAGGTGTTGCTGAAGGTAGAATTAACTCAGTAGAAGGCGGAGGAAAAACATGGTATCTTATAAGAGTCGGCAAATATGAGACAAAAGAGATTGCTACAGAGTATGGTAATAAACTTAAATCACAAGGTATTATAAAAGACTTTTTTGTTGATAACAGCGGCGGATAAAAAATAATATAATCCAAAAACATGTAACAATTAATTACTTCAAAATCAACAATTTACTTTAAGGAACATTTTTATGATAATACCATTAATACTTGCGGGTGGTTCCGGAACAAGACTGTGGCCACTATCTCGCGAACTTTTTCCAAAGCAGTTGCTAAATCTCACCGATAATTACTCAATGCTTCAAAATACCATTTTAAGGCTCAATGATATGAAATCAACGGCTGCTCCTGTAGTTGTTTGCAACGAAGAGCATCGCTTTATGGTTGCCGAGCAGTTGAGAGCCATCAACGTAAAACCGCTCTCAATTATTCTTGAGCCGGTTGGAAGAAACACAGCTCCAGCAATTGCAGTAGGTGCATTAAAAGCTCTTGATATTTTAAACGAAGACAGCGGCAAATTAATCAAAGATAATAGCGAACCCATGCTTTTGATATTGCCAGCAGATCATATTATAAATAACATAGAAGCCTTTCATGAGGCTGTAACGCTTGGTTCTCAATATGCAGCTCAAGATTATCTGATCACATTTGGCATTATTCCAGACTCTCCTGAGACAGGATATGGTTATATTAAAAAAGGTAAAATTTTAGAAAATATTAAAGAGTCTGAAATAAACACTCAAGAGGCAAATAGCTCAGAGGAATCAAATAAAAATTCAATAGTTGATAAATTTGTTAGTAATAATCAGTCAAACGGCAAGAATGGTGCTGCGGTTATTGATAAATTTGTTGAAAAACCTGACCTTGAGACCGCCAAAGCCTATATTGAATCGGGCGAATATCTATGGAACAGCGGCATGTTCATGTTTAAGGCATCTTTGATTTTAAAAGAGCTTGAAATCCATGAGGCAGATATGGTCAAGGCGTGCAGAGATTCTGTCAACAATGGAAAAGACGATCTTGATTTTTTCAGGCTTAATAGAGAATCTTTTGAAGCGAGCCGATCAGAATCTATTGACTATGCTGTGATGGAAAAAACAGATAAAGGTGTTATAATCCCTTTGAGTGCTGGCTGGAATGATCTTGGTTCATGGGATGCTCTCTGGCAGACAGGTAATAAAGACGAAAACCAGAATGTGGTAAGAGGTGATGTTCTGCTTGCAGATGTTAAAAATTCTTATCTCAACGCACAGAGCCGCCTGATTGCCGCTGTTGGGCTTGAAGATCATGTTATCGTAGAGACAAAAGATGCCGTTCTTGTGGCACACAGAAACAGAGTGCAGGATGTGAAAAAATTGGTAGCACAGCTTAAAGCTGGCAACAGAGAAGAGGCTGTATCTCACAGCAAGATATTCAGACCTTGGGGTTCCTATGAAACGATTGACATTGAACAGCGGTTTCAAGTTAAACGGATTACAGTAAAACCAGGGGGGAAGCTATCTTTGCAAAAACACTATCACAGGGCAGAACACTGGACAGTGGTATCTGGCACTGCTATTGTTACCAAAGGAGATGAACAGATTATGCTCACTGAAAATGAATCAACCTATATTCCTCTTGGAACAGTGCATAGGCTTGAAAATCCTGGACGGATACCTTTAGAGCTTATCGAGGTCCAATCTGGCAGTTATTTAGGAGAAGATGATATTGTACGATTTGATGATATTTATGGACGACAAAAGTGAACTAATACTACCCGAATGGTTAGAAATTTTACGCCATTCTTATAAAACGAATCATGGAGTAAAGCTATGTCTGCTGACACACCTGAATTTTTAAAGGGTTATTTTCTTATGGCTATACCGGGTCTTCCTGATCCCAATTTCGCCCAAACAGTTATCTGTATGTGCGAACACAACGAGCTTGGTGCACTTGGATTTATCATAAACAAGGTTCATCCGCTACTCACAGCACCAGAGCTTTTTGAAGATCTGAAAATTGAGTATAATGACCTTATTGCAGGTATTGACATTCACTTTGGCGGACCTGTTCAGCCAAGCGGTGTTTTTGTTCTGCATAGCCCACCGTTTAACTGGCACGGCTGTATCCAGGTTACGCCAAATCTTGGATTGAGCAATACAAAAGATATTATTGAAGCAATAGCTAATGGCAGAGGACCTGAACATTTTATCATTATTTTAGGATGTGCGGGTTGGGGACCTATGCAGCTTGAGCATGAGATCGATGACAACGCATGGCTTACATGTTCAGTTGTTGAGGATATTATTTTTCGTACACCGACCGATTTAAGATGGGAGGAGTCAATGATGCTTATGGGAAGCGACTCTGAGCTGCCTTCAGACATACCGGGGTTTTTGTAAATTAAAACTATGAATAAAAATACCAATTTTGATAACTCTATTAACTGTATTAAACCTATCACCCCCCTTGAGTGTGTTAAGAAAATAGTTGCTGATCTTTTTAATATATTTGAGAAAATGAGAGATGTTTCTGGAATGTATGATACTACAGTTGAGAAACATCAGCAGTTATGCACAACTATCCCTAAACAGATAGATGAAGGCATTATTAAGATTGCAGTTGTTGGTGCAATAAAATCTGGAAAAAGCACCCTTATAAACTCTCTTATTATGGACGATATCCTAAAAAGAGGAGCTGGAGTTGTAACATCAGTTATAACTCGGGTAAAAAGAGGAGATATTCTAAAAGCAGAAGTTATTTTCAAATCATGGGACGATATAAACCATGAGATTGAAAAAGCTCTGACTTTGATACCTCTTAACAGCGAAGGCTCAAAGTTTTCCCGCTCTTCTTCCACGCAATCTCTTTCTTCTTCTGCTACGGCTGTTTCTTCTTCTGCTTTTACTGACTCATCATCACAATCTCTATTTACGAGAAACGGATTTGATTTAAGAAGAAAAAATGATCGCCGATTTCTTGAAACTGTAAGATCAACTCTCTTTTTAAACCAATGGAGAGAAGATGGCTCTGAAATCTGCGGTATTGGCAGCAGCAGTATAGAGAGTGAATTTCACAATAGAGCTGAAAACGGAAAGTTAAGGCAGGAAGCGGTTTTAATATCCAATGCACTTGATGGATATGAGAATGTGAAAAACTTTATCCCAAGCGATCCATCTTATATTCAAAACCACCTGCATAGTAGCGATCTATCTCATATTTTATCCTCTCCTGTTGAATTTACAGGTGAGAATTTTCTTCAGCATAAGCAGTTTACAGGCATCAGCTCCAACGCATTTTTTGTTAAAGATGTTATTATTCATATTCCCTATATGGATTCAGGCATTGAGTTTGCCGATTGCCAAGGCAGCGACTCTACAGACGCATCTCACATATCCCAAATACAAGACTACCTGCTTTCAGCCAATATGCTCATCTATGTAATCAGCAGCAGAACAGGCTTAAGAGAGGCAGATGTAAAATTTCTTACACTAATAAAGCAGATGGGAATAATAAATAATATATTTTTTGTGTTAAATTTTGATTTTAATGAACACGATAATCTTCAATCTCTTCTTGAGCTTGAAAAGCATCTTAAACAAGAGATTGCGTATTGTGTTGATGCTCCTGATATCTATACTCTCTCCTCTCTTTTTAACCTCTTTCATCGGCTTAAACACAAATCTCAAACTAACTCAAATATAAATAATTTGTTGCAGCATAAGCTCTCTAAAAAAGAGCTGTCAATGCTCAAGCTCTGGCAGCAAGACAAAGAGCTTGTTGAATATACAACTCAAAAATTCAAACAGTTTGAACAGGCACTTGAACAGAAGATTGAAAAAGAGCGTTTTTCAACTGTTCTTGAAAATCATATTGAGCGTCTAAGAGTGGTTATTCAAGGCAGTCGGCAGCGTACTAATATATTTATGAACCTTTTATCTAACGATCTGCAAAAAGTTTCAGATGCTGCACAAAATCTTAAGCAGCTTCAAGAACAGTATAAAAGATTCGGCTCTTCTTTAGATGGTTCAATTTCAATAGCAGTTCAACGCATTAAAAATGAGATACGCTCTGCCGCAGCTCTATTTTTTGACAAAAAAAGCGGAAAACAGGCGGTAGATGTAAAAAGTTTTATTTTGGAAGCATCTATATACAGTGAGAAGTATCAAGAGATGATCGCAAATTTTGGCTTTAACCATGCTCTTTACTGCATGTATCAAGATTTTAGAAGCGAGCTTGACGCTTTTATGGCACAGCAGTTTAATCCAGCAGTTGTAGAGTTTATTCATCAGCAGGAGGATTACATTGAAAACGAATTTCAGGCTTTATATCAATCCTGCTATGTTGAGCCTTCAGCTATTTATCCATCTGTTCAATCTTCCGTTAAATCTGAACAAGAAGATAACTCTTTAATCAGAAGGGTTGATTTAAATGGTGCAAAACGGATTCTTGGATTAACTATGCCCAAAAGTTCGTTTGCCACTGCTTACAGTGCTAAGATAAGAGCTGATGCAATGGCAAGATTCACTTTTTATTCATTTATGGAGATTCTCGCAAAATTTATACGTTCGCTCTCAGCAGCCAATTCCAGCTCAAGAGCGTTAAAAGAGTCTGCAAAAAAGATAAGACAAGAGGCAGTAAGATCGGTAATGCTCCATTTTGATGAGTATTCAACATATATTAAAGATGAGTATCTTTTTTTACTTGTTGATGCAATTTCCCGAGATTCAAAAGAGAAACTGCTGGAGATTTTCCAAATTTCCACAGTTGAGAGCAAAAGTATTGAGCAGCTTATTTCAGATGAGTGTTTTGATAAATCCAGCCAGCTTGAGCGTGTTAAAGATATTGCAGCAGATTTGAATTTGTTGGAAGTGTGAGTTCTTGTTTTATGTTTGTTGCCCTGTGTTTATGATGGTTATTATAATAATAAGTTTAGGGGATTCGCAGGACGAATTACTGTTAAATAAAATATTTTTCAAGCATAGAGAAATAAATAGCGATGAAACAAATTGTTTGGACTGATTATTTTAAATATAGAGCAAAACTTCGAGGCTTCAATCTCTCGAATGTTGAAGAAATTCTCAGATATAGTAATGAAAGGTATTATGACACTGCTACAGGTCGAGTAGTAGTGATTGGAAAAGACACAAATCTTATGGTAATGATCCCATATGAAACTGCTGGAAACGATATCCTAACACCGATAACAATACATTCGACTACCCGCCAGCAGATAAACTACAGAATAAAAAGCGGAAGGTTTAAAAATGAATGATCCCAAATTATCCTATTTTGAGAAAGAAGATATTCTGCATCTATCAATATCTGATGAGAAAGAATTTGACAGTGTTGAAATTAGTCCTGATATCACAGCCGAATTAAATGAAAACGGTGAACTTATAGGTATTGAGATACTTGGAGCAAGTGCATTTTTAAGAGACTCAATTTTAGAATCTGCCCAAGCAAAATTATTGCAGTTATCAAAAAAAGTAGCATAACAAATCGTTCGAGCCGATGGCATGAACGGGAGGCATCGGCTGCGAAGGCTGTTGGTTCGGAGCATCAACTCATCGTTAAGCAGTGGAGAAAAAACGATAGAATTGGTATAAAATGCGATGATAATCACAATTTATTGGATAAATTTTGGTATGTTATCAATGCAAAGTTACACTGATAATAGCCAATTGTAGTTTTATAAGGTCAAATTGACCTGATAAGTATTGTTTGTAGTCGTTATCAATGCAAATCTGCACTCATAAAATTAATTTTAAGGTATTATCAGGCAAAGTTACCTGATAATAAATGGTTAGCATACAAAAATGGATAAAATCGAGCCATTCAATGCACAAATATTAGAGGCAGCTTGCAAAGTTCTTGCAGATACTGAGCGAGGCTTAACTGGTTCACAAATTGGGTATATTATCCAAGAATGCAAAATAAACGACACAGATCCTACAAATACAAAATGGAAAAGGTTGTTTAATGCTCTTGCTGAGGCCCAAAACAAATATCAAGTAGGAAATCACTTGATAATGTTTGTAAACAGATCCCTAAATCCCGTTAGTTACGCAAGAGATAAAGAAGCCTTTGAATGGCTAAGGTCTGAATTAAATGTTGTTTTATCGTTTTCTGGCTATCAAGTTCGTGAAGACGGAAAAGTAATAACAACCAAAAAAGAAACAACACTACGAGGTGCTATAGAAAGAGCCGGTGCATTAAGGGCAAAATTAGAAGATAGAAATGCACATCAAGAAGTCTTTGATTATTGCCGTGAAGAGCTATTAGATCAAAACTATTTTCATGCAGTTTTCGAATCAATAAAAGGCTTAGCTCAAAGAATACGTGAAATGTCAGGGCTTCCAACTGATGGTGCAGAATTGGTGAATACAGCGTTCTCAGTTAAAAAACCTATTTTGAAAATAAACTCTTTAAACACAGAAACTGAAATTAGTGAACAGAAAGGTTTTAGTAATATCCTTGTAGGTTTATTTGGTTCTGTGAGAAATCCGGTAGCCCATGCTCCTAAAACATCCTGGCCCATGACTGAGCGTGATGCTCTTGATATTTTTTCAATGGTATCATTTATTCACAGAAAACTAGATAACACCAAGAAAATATAGATAAAAATGCTAATCAGACGCTCAACACGGATTCGCTGAAGCTCGCTGGTTAGCTCTACGTTAACTAAATACATATAAAATGAACCAAAATATCCCAACCTGGACGAAGGGAAAACTGTTATGATTAATACTATAAAATTTCCAATTAAAATTAATGAATTTATATTTAATGATAACAAATTCATTACCAAAGCCAAAAAATACGATTATTGTGATATAGAAAGTTTGAGATTTGTTATTGAAAATATTTCAAGTAATTTCTCAAAATATGAACATTACAATTTTTCAATAAGAATGAGCGATGATACTATATTTGATTTGCAAGTTGGAGATGCCGCATTTACTATAAATAAAAAAAAGTTGCTGAAAAAAAATCAAGCATAGGAATCATTTTTAATTATTTAAATCAGATAACATATAATACAAGATTAGAAATCTATTTAAACCAATTAAAAAATAATAATTATATTTTGTATAAATTTTTTGACACAACAAAAATATTTGGCTCAAAGTTTAAGACTGTCAAAATATATAATGATGGAAATGTTGTTATGGATAACAGAATATTTAATTTGAAAAAGGCTCGTCAAACAGGAACACTTAAATTTGGAACTGCATATGGATTAGAGCCTGTTTAAAAATTATTTGTAACGTCTAAGCATTTTACCAATAGATGCTATATATACCATGGTTTCAGATGTAAGATGTTGTCTTTCATAGTCAATCATAAGGCGTCTGTCCCATTGAAACCA